>SVTF01000010.1:0-19921 GCA_015063905.1 Oscillospiraceae bacterium
AACTCTTCCTCAACTGCCTTTACGAGGTCAGCGAGCTCGAGAATTGTAAGTGTCTTGATTTCTTCAAGAATATTTGTGATCTTTTCGGATGCCATGTTAAATTACCTCCTGAATATGGAAATATAAATTGTTTTTGTTTTTTGCGACTCGTGGTCGATTATTCTGCAGCGGGTGCTTCTGCTGCTGCAGGAGCCTCTTCTGCGGGTGCTGCTTCTTGTGCAGCGGGTGCTTCCTCGCCGCCCTCGTTCTTCTTGTCGAGAACTGCCTGGATAGCATAAGCAAAGTTGTAGATAGGAGACTTGATAGAGCCGAGGAACTTTGCGATAAGAACTTCCTTGGAAGGAATATCTGCAAGGTTATTGATGCCCTGTGCATCAAGTACCTCTCCATCACAGTAACCTGCGAGAATCTCAAAGGACTGAATCTTTTCAGCGTATTCCTTGAGGATCTTTGCAGGAGCGATAGGATCTTCGGGGCTGGAAATTGCGATAGCGGTCATACCGTTGAGGTACTGCTTGATATCGCCGTATCCGCACATATCGCAAGCTCTGCCTGTGAGGGTGTTCTTCATAACAACGTACTTAACACCTGCTTCACGGAGAGCCTTACGGAGAGCCGTGTCATTCTCAACGGTGATACCCTGATAATTAACGACTACACCTGCGGCGCTTGCCTTGATCTGCTCTGCGAGGTCTGCAACTACCTGTTTTTTCTGTTCGAGTATTGCGTTACTAGGCATTTGGTTTAACCTCCCGTGTTAATTGAATAAAAAAACTTTCTTCCCGTCGGCTCGCACACGGAACCGGGAAAGAAAGCACACAATAAGCCTTATCTGGCATATTTTCTTTTGGTTTCTTCCTCGGCAGGGTGGCTTGCGCTTTTACGGGAACCTGCTGTCTTTGGATAAGAGCCTTTGTCGGCTCACCCGTATATTATACCACAAAAAATATGTTTGTCAATAGGTTTTTGGAAAGTTTTTTAGTTTTTTTGAAAAAATGAAATTTGTTTAAAGTTTCGATCTGGCGGGCGGTTGTGTTCATTTTCTGCCCGCATCGGCATGATAATTGCCGCAAGCAGCCCGCAATGCAAGCGTTGCTGAACCAAAAGAACGCCGCATGAGTAGGAAAGGTGTCTGCACAGGCGAAAGACTGCGCTATCCGTCTTGTCTCCGACAACCTCTCCTGCTAAGAATTCACCTCTCCAATGACAAAGCTTATCTTGAAAACAAAGGGCTTTATCCTGATTTTTGATTTGGTAAATCTCCATTTATTAAGCATTTCTTCGAAATAAAAATCTCTAACCATATGCCCTAAAGAGTTTTGGAGTGGGTAGGGGGTATAGGGGGAGGGCTAACCCTTTGCTCAAAAGGTTCACCCTTCCCCCTAACACTATTTATTGTTTTTTATAATATTTTCCGCCATTTTGACGAGGCGTTCGCGAATCCACATGGGTTCTACTATTTTGAAGTCGGAACGGAGCGTGATCAGTACGCTCAAAAATTGCTCCACATTATGAAACTCGCACACGTATTTGTTACGAGGCTCTTTGGAAATAATGAAATTTTTGAGAGAAAGCACTGCGAGCTTATCCAAGATCTCCACTGTTGCCGTATAGGGTATCTGCATTTGCACCAACGTGTCCTGAGCTTGCAGTGACGCGCCGGACATGTTGTCGGCAAGCTCGGATAGCGAGTCGTCGTTGTCACTTGACATAACGAGGGGCAGGGAATACTGCTCGGAATAATAATACCCCTTATGCTCTATGCTGTATTCGAGCGGGGCGCCAAGCTTTTTTTTGAGATAATCCACGTCGCGCTGAGCTTGACGGTGTGAAATGTTGAATCTTTCGGCGAGTCGCATTGCGTTGGGATAATAATTATTGGCAATTTTTTTGTGCAGCCACTGTATTCTTGTGTTGGCCGACGTTGACGATGAGGTCTTCATTGTTATTCCGTTCCTTTCTTTAGATTGTCGGGATCGATTGCATTGCCGGGATCGGGGACTTGCGGAAGCATTTGCTCACGCGCAAAGCAAAGCGCGAATAATGAACACGCCGCGTGGCAAATAAAATAGATAGAATACAAAAGGTAAGTTGTATCAAGCATACCCGCATCGCAGATCGCCGCGCACAGTATTACGCCAAAGCAAAACGCGGCAAAGGATATGGATAGCGTTTTGGAGCAGACGCACGCCCTTATAGAAACACCGGAGATCAATCCGCGCAGTTCCATGCAGGTGTCTATTGCCAAAAATATAGCTCCAAACTGAACGACCAGCTTGTAGGGGCTATTAAGCTCTACGAGCAGATCCATATAAAGACTTGCGACGATGAAAATGCAAAACACTGTTTGTGCCATGCCCGAAATGAGCATTAACAGTCGGTTAGGTGATCTTAAAATGTGCAAAAAGCTATAAATGGCGCAAAGGACAAGCAAAATAAGCAAAATGAGTTTAAAGAATGCGGTATATGTTTCGCTTGCGGGTATTTTGATCAAGCTTTTTACGGTATCGGCATTTGATGAGGGAAGGAGCTTGGATATCGCCAGCGCCACTGTTGCGGCGACGGGCAAAAGGTAAACGAAACGCAATTTTGACCCGAACAGCTTGGGGTCGCGGATGGTTTTTATGTTTTTGAAAACAAAGAAGGACGAAACGGCGAAGACTACCGTCAAAGCGACCGTGACATAAAGCGCGGGCGTGAGATCTTGAGAAATAAAATATCTTGTGCCTTGCTCTGCGGAGCGCGCGGTCACTATTGCTCCTAAAACCGCGCATACAGACGCGAAAATTGACGTTAATATAAGATAAACGAGCAAACGGCGGCTTATTTTGTTTTCCAAAGCACAGCTTTCTGTGGTTTTGGGCGATGCATCTATCATACTTTGATTCTCCCGAGAGTGCTAAACTGCTTATATATAACAATTATATATCCAAAATGTTAACATGAAATAGACAAACACAAAGATTTTTCAAAAAACTTAAGTTTTTGCGCAAAAAAAGAGAGTTGGATCGGGATTTGGGGGGCACGAATAGAGGGCGCAGATAACTCATATATAATAAAAGGAAGGAAACTGCGATGCCGGAAAATACCGAATTTGTGTATTTGTGCATAATTGACAAAAAATCTCTTGAAATTCGTACAAAATTCTACGTATAAACTTTAATGTGCTGTTGACAAAAGATAAAAAATGATGTATAATTGTAAGGCTTGATATGCGATGAAACGAGAGGTTGCTCTTAAGGGACGCCTTAAGAGGTAATTTTCGTGGAGTATGTCCGAACAATCGGGCGACGTACTTCTTCTCTACACACACCTTGCAACATGCGGCATAGTGGTGCTTCGGTGTTCAAATCGCTTTGTAACGAGTCGGAATTATCTGTCAGATGCTGATGCGGATAAGTCCGTATTTTGTTGTAAAGGGGTAGGAACGCGCGGCACGGTGTACGAAGAAACGCCCCACTTTTAAAGGCTTTGCGAGCATAGAGTCTGAATCTCGCATGGTCAAATGCTGAAAGGAGGCTACAAAAATGGCAGTAAATCAGAAGATCAGAGTTCGTCTTAAGAGCTACGATCACACTCTTATCGACACAGCAGCCGAGAAGATAGTGACCGTTGCAAAAGCAAACGGCTCCGAGGTATCGGGTCCTATTCCGCTTCCCACTGAGAGAGAGATCGTTACGATCCTTCGCGCAGTGCACAAGTATAAGGATGCTCGCGAGCAGTTCGAGATGAGAACTCACAAGAGACTTATCGACATCATAAAGCCCAATCAGAAGACGATTGACGCGCTTATGAACGTTGAGCTCCCCGCAGGCGTAGAGATCGAAGCTAAGCTTTGATCGAAAGCCTACAATTAATTTAATATTTATTATCAAGCAACAAACGCGGGTCAGCACCCGCAAACAAAGACAACAGCCGGCGGCTTTGCCGTGTCGGTAACTTTGTAAGTCATGTTGGACGGACGAGATCCTATCCAACCAATAATTTACAGGAGGAAAAACAAATGAAAAAGGGAATTATCGGTAAAAAGATCGGTATGACTCAGATCTTCGATGAAAAGGGTAACGTAATCCCTGTGACTCTCATCGAAGCAGGTCCCTGCGTAGTAGCGCAGAAGAAGACCGCAGAAAACGACGGCTATGATGCTGTTCAGCTCGGTTTCGTTGACGTGAAGGAAAAGCACGTTAACAAGGCTGAGAAGGGCCACTTTGAAAAGGCAGGCGTTTCTCTTAAGAAGCACCTCAAGGAGTTCCGCCTTGACGATTGCTCCGCAATAAACGTTGGCGACGTCATTACAGTCGATACCTTCGCCGCAGGCGAGAAGGTCGACGTTACAGGTATGACTAAGGGTCACGGTTACTCGGGCGTTATCAAGAGATGGAATCACCACCACCTCAGAATGACTCACGGTACAGGTCCTATCCACCGCCAGCCCGGTTCCATGGGTGTTATCGACCCTGCGCACATCTTCAAGAACAAGAAGATGGCTGGACAGTACGGTAACGAAAAGGTAACTGTACAGAATCTTAAGATAGTAAAGATCGACAGCGAAAAGAACCTCATCGCGGTAAAGGGAGCGATCCCCGGCGCGAAGGCGGGAATCGTATTTATTCGCGATTCGATCAAAGCATAATCGGAAGGAGGAAATAAGTAATGCCTACAATTAAAGTATTGAATATGGCCGGCGCAGAAGTCGGTACCATGGAGCTCTCCGACGTACTGTTCGGAGGAGAAGTAAACGGCACAGTCCTCCACGCGGCAGTAAGAGCTTACCTTCTCAATCAGAGACAGGGAACACAGTCCACTCTTACTCGTTCCGAAGTATCCGGCGGCGGAAGAAAGCCCTGGAGACAGAAGGGTACAGGTAGAGCTCGTCAGGGTTCGACCCGTTCTCCTCAGTGGACACACGGCGGTATCGCTCTCGGTCCTAAGCCCAGAAGCTACCGCACAGCTCTCAACAAGAAGACGAAGAGACTTGCGCTTATCAGTGCTCTCACCGATAAGTTCAATCGGGGCAAGCTCATCGTAGTTGACGACATCAAGCTCGACACCTACAAGACAAAGGCAATGGTTGCTATGTTCGCTGCTCTCGGAGCAGAGAAAAAGCCTCTCGTTGTTCTTCCCGAGGTTGACGCTTACGTTGTAAAGAGCTGCGCAAACATCCCCGGTGCAAAGACTTGCCTCTACAACACGATCAACGTCTACGACATACTGAACGCAGATACGTTCATTACCACCGTAGCAACCGTTAAAATGCTCGAGGAGGTATATGCATAATGAGAATGCTCGAAGATGTAATTATTAAGCCCATTATTTCCGAGGCTTCCATGGACATGGTAAACCAGAAGAAATATGTATTCAAGGTAGCAAAGACTGCTGACAAGGGCGAGATCGCTCGCGCAGTTGAAGCTATGTTCCCCGGCACAAAGGTCGAGGCAGTTAACACGATCAACATGAAGAGAAAGCCCAAGAGATACGGCGTTCACTTCGGTTATACCACAGCTTGGAAAAAAGCGATAGTTACTCTTACCGCTGACTCCAAGACCATCGAATTCTTCGAAGGCATGAACTAATTGAGGGAGGTCAAGAAAGATGGCAACAATTAAATACAATCCTACGACACCCGCAAGAAGACACATGTCTGTCACGGCTTACAAGGAAGTTATCACAAAGGATACTCCCGAGAAGAGCCTCGTGGTTGTCAAGAAGAAACACTCCGGCCGTAACAGCTATGGCCGCATCACAGTTCGTCACAGAGGTGGCGGAAACAAGGTTAAGTACAGAATCATAGACTTCAAGAGACTTTCTACAGTTCCCGCAGAAGTCGTCGCGATCGAGTACGACCCTAACAGAACCGCGTTTATCGCGCTTCTCCAGAATGAAGAGGGTGAAAAGAGCTACATCATCGCTCCCGAAGGACTTAAGGTAGGCGACAAGGTCTACTCCGGCGCGGACGCGGATATCAAGCCCGGTAACGCACTTCCTCTCCAGAACATTCCTGTTGGTACTTTCATCTCGAATATAGAGATCAACCCCGGCAAGGGCGCACAGCTCGTCCGTTCTGCAGGTACCATGGCACAGCTCCTTTCCAAGGAAGCAAACGGCATGGCTCAGATCAGACTTCCCTCCGGGGAGGTTCGCTATGTTCGCCTTGACTGTAAGGCAGTTATCGGTCAGATCGGCAACGTAGACCACGACACCGTTAAGGTTGGTAAGGCCGGTAAGACCAGACACAAGGGCATTCGTCCTACAGTTCGCGGTTCCGTAATGAACCCCTGCGATCACCCCCACGGTGGTGGTGAAGGTAAGTCTCCCATCGGTCATGCTAATCCTATGACACCTTGGGGCAAGCCTGCTCTCGGTCTTAAAACCAGAAACAAGAAGGCTCGCACAAACAAGTTCATCGTAAAACGCAGAAACGCTAAATAAGGAGGGAATATAATATGAGCAGAAGTCTTAAAAAGGCGCCTTTCGTTGAAGAAAAGCTTTATACACGCATTTGCGCTATGAATGCTGCGGGCGACAAGAAGGTCATCAAGACCTGGTCCCGTGCGTCCACAATATTCCCTGAATTTGTTGGCCACACGATCGCAGTTTACGACGGCAGAAAGCACGTTCCGGTATACGTAGTTGAGGATATGGTAGGTCACAAGCTCGGTGAGTTTGCTCCTACAAGAACCTTTAAGGGACATGCCGGTTCCAAGACATCTAACAACGGTAAGTAATCAGGAGGAAAGAAACAATGGAAGCAAAAGCATATCTTAAATATGCGAGAATTTCCCCTCGTAAGGTTAAGATCGTTCTCGACCTCATCAGAGGTAAGGATGCAGGAACCGCAATGGCGATCCTCAAGAACACCCACAAGGGTGCGAGCGAATACCTTATCAAGCTTTTGGGAAGTGCAATCGCAAACGCAGAAAATAATTTCCACATGGATTCCACTAAGCTCTACGTATCCGAGTGCTTCGTAACACCCGGTCCCACGCTCAAGCGCATCATGCCCAGAGCAAAGGGAAGCGCAGACAGAATCCTCAAGAGAACCAGCCACGTAACTATCGTGGTTAAGGAAAGAGACTAAGAAAGGAGACAAGAGTTATGGGTCAGAAAGTTAATCCCCACGGCCTCAGAGTAGGCGTAATCAAGAATTGGGATTCAAGATGGTTCGCAAAAGACGAAGTTTTCGGCGACACTCTTGTATCCGACTACAACATCAGAAAGTATCTCAAGAAAGAGCTTCAGGACGCAGGCGTTCCGAAGATCGAGATCGAGAGAGATAGCCGCAGAGTAAGAGTTTTCGTTCACTGCGCAAAGCCCGGTATGGTTATCGGTAAGGGTGGCGTTGAGATCGAGAAGTACAAGGCAGAGCTTGAAAAGATGGTTAAGATGCCTGTTTCCCTCAACGTAATTGAGGTAAGACAGCCCGACCTCGACGCGCAGCTCGTAGCTGAGAACGTATGTCTCCAGCTTGAAAAGCGTACTTCCTTCCGCCGCGCAATGAAGATGGCTATCAGAAACACTATGAGACTTGGTGCTAAGGGTATCAAGATCATGGTAAGCGGACGTCTCGGCGGTGCCGAGATCGCAAGAAGCGAGACCTACCACGAGGGTACTATCCCGCTTCAGACACTCAGAGCTGACATCGAGTACGGTTTCTGGGAGGCAAACACCACCTACGGTAAGATCGGTGTTAAGGTTTGGATCTACAGAGGCGAGGTTCTTAATGAAGTAAACCGCCCTGCAAGAAACGGCGAGCGCAGAGATAACCGCGGTGACCGCAGAAACAACGACCGCCGTGGCGACAGAAGAAACGGTGATCGCAGAGATAACCGCGCTCCTCGCGGTGACAGAGCTCAGAGAGCTCCCAGAATGCCCAGAGACGGAGGTGCTAAATAATGTTAATGCCTAAGAGAGTAAAGTTCCGTCGCGTACAGCGCGGAAGACTCAAGGGTAAGGCCTCCAGAGGTAACACCGTTACCAACGGCAACTACGGTCTTATGGCTCTTGAGCCCGCTTGGATCACAAGCAACCAGATAGAAGCAGCCCGTATCGCAATGACACGTTACATCAAGCGTGGCGGTAAGGTCTGGATCAAGATTTTCCCCGACAAGCCTATCACTGAGAAGCCTGCCGAAACTCGAATGGGTTCCGGTAAGGGTAGCCCTGAGTACTGGGTAGCAGTAGTTAAGCCGGGCAGAATCATGTTCGAGATGGACGGAGTTAGCGAAGAGGTCGCTCGCGAGGCTATGCGTCTTGCAGGCCACAAGCTCCCCATTAAGACAAAGTTCGTAACCAAAGAAGACGTAAAGGAGGTATAAGCTCATGAAAATAGCTGAAATAAAAGATATGACAGTTGAAGAGCTCAACGCAAAGCTTGTTGAACTCAAGAAAGAGCTTTTCAACCTCCGTTTCCAGCACGCGGTAAATCAGCTCGAGAACCCTCATAAGATCACTGAGGTCAAGAGAGATATCGCTCGCGTGATGACAGTTCTCAATGAGAAGAACGCATAAGGAGGAGACAGTCATGACAGAAGAAAGAGCACTTAGAAAAGTTAGAGTCGGCATGGTTGTCAGCGACAAGATGGACAAGACTGTTGTCATCGCTATCGAGGACAACGTAAAGCACCCCGTTTACGGTAAGATCATCAAGCGCACCCTTAAGGTTCACGCTCACGATGAGAGCAATGAGTGCGGCGTCGGCGACAAGGTAAGAATCATGGAAACAAGACCTCTCTCTAAGACAAAGAGATGGAGAGTTGTTGAAGTGATCGAAAAGGCAAAATAATTGAATTCGAATAGTAGGTACGTTGAAGCGTACACGAAACAGTAGGAGGAAAAAACAATGATTCAACAGCAATCACTTATGAAGGTTGCCGATAATACCGGCGCCAAGGAATTGATGTGCATTCGTGTCCTCGGCGGAACAGGCCGCAGATACGGTAACATCGGTGACATCGTGGTTTGCTCTGTTAAGAAGGCAATACCCGGTGGCATGGTTAAAAAAGGTGACGTAGTTAAGGCTGTAATCGTAAGAAGCGCAAAGGGCGTTAAGCGCGCTGACGGTTCTTACATCAAGTTCGACGAGAACGCAGCGGTAATTATTAAGGAAGACAAGACACCCAGAGGTACACGTATCTTTGGTCCTGTCGCAAGAGAGCTTCGTGAGAAGGACTTCTTAAAGATCCTCTCTCTCGCTCCCGAAGTACTTTAAGGAGGTAACAGCAATGGCAAATCTTCACATTAAAACAGGCGATACCGTTGTGGTTCTCTCTGGTAATTCCAAGGGTGTAAAGGGCGAGGTAATCGCAACTTCTCCCAAGGAGGGCAAGGTACTCGTTAAGGGTGCAAACATCATTCACAAGCACGTTAAGGCTCGCAGACAGGGTGACACAAGTAGCATCGTCGATGCTGAGGGAGCTATCTATGCTTCCAAGGTCGCTCTCCACTGCCCCAAGTGCGACAAGGGCGTCAGAACTCACACAGAGATCGTTGACGGCAAGAAGATCCGCGTTTGCGCAAAGTGCGGATACAAATTTGACTAAGGAGGGAATTGACAATGGCAAGACTTAATGATATGTACAAGGCCGAGGTTGCTCCCGCCCTTATGAAAAAGTATTCCTACAAGAGCGTTATGCAGATTCCTAAGTTTGATAAGATCGTTATCAACGTAGGCGCAGGCGACGCAAAGGATAACACCAAGGTTATTGATTCTGTAATCAACGACCTTACAATAATCACCGGTCAGAAGGCAGTTCCCACCTATGCAAAGAAGTCCGTTGCTAACTTCAAGCTCCGTCAGGGCATGAAGATCGGCGCAAAGGTAACCCTTCGCGGTGACAAGATGTACGAGTTCATGGACAGACTCTTCAACTTTGCTCTGCCCAGAGTTCGTGACTTCAAGGGTATCAATCCCAACGCTTTCGACGGTCGTGGTAACTACTCTCTCGGTCTTAAGGAACAGCTTATATTCCCCGAGATCGAATACGACAAGGTTGACAAGATCCGCGGTATGGACATCTGCTTTGTAACAACTGCAAACACAGATGACGAGGCAAGAGAGCTGCTTACACTTATGGGCGCTCCCTTTGCGAAATAATCGGAGGTAACGGAAAATGGCTAAAACAGCAATGATACTCAAGCAGCAGAAGACACAGAAGTATTCCACCCGCGAGTACAATCGTTGCAAGATCTGCGGACGTCCTCACGCTTACATGCGTAAGTACGGTATCTGCCGTATCTGCTTCAGAAACCTCGCATACAAGGGTGAGATTCCCGGCGTTAAGAAGTCTTCTTGGTGATAATTTTGGGCTATAATCGCCGTTTTCGTGGTTCGACTTACGGATTAAGTAAGCCTTCACCGCGAAGAACGACGATTCTATCTCCAAAATTCTCTACCAATAAGTTGGTGAAATTTTAATAAATAAAATTCACCGAATTCAAGTGAAATCACTCAAAAATGAGTTTTTTCAATAAAAATCCTAACTATCGGAAGGAAGTTAAACTTGCGGTGTTGATTCCGGGTTGGACTTAACCGCCGATACGCCGCCACACAGGGTGTGGCAGCAAGAAAATATTTAAACTTGCATCAGGAGGAAAAGAAAATGCAAATGTCAGACGTAATTGCAGATATGCTCACAAGAATTCGTAACGCTAGCAACGCTAAGCACGCGACTGTGGACATTCCTGCATCCAACATGAAGAAGTCCATAGCTGATATCCTTGTTGAAGAGGGTTACATCACCAGCTATGAGATCGTAGACAACGGTAATCAGGGTATCATCAGAGTTACTCTTAAGTATCTCGGCAAGACCAAGGTTATCAGAGGTCTTAAGAGAGTTTCCAAGCCCGGTCTTCGTATCTACGCAGGTTACGAGGATATGCCTAAGGTTATGAACGGCCTTGGAATCGCTATTGTTTCCACATCTAAGGGTATCATGACAGACAAGAAGGCTCGCGCAGCTAAGGTTGGCGGCGAGGTCCTCGCGTTTGTATGGTAATTTAACGGGAGGTATACTATTATGTCAAGAATTGGTAGAATGCCTGTCGAAATTCCTGCAGGTGTTACAGTAACGGTCAACGGTAATACAGTTACCGTAAAGGGTCCTAAAGGCACACTTACCGACAGCTTCAGCGAGAGAATGACTATTACCGTTGAAGATAATAAGGTTCTTGTTGCAAGACCCACAGATGAAAAAGAGGACAGAAGCGTACACGGTCTTACCCGCGCACTCATCCAGAATATGGTAACGGGTGTTAGCCAGGGCTACAGAAAGATCCTTCTCATCCTCGGCGTAGGTTATAAGGCTGTTAAGTCCGGTAAGGATCTTCAACTCTACGTGGGCTATTCGCTTATGCCCGGCAAGGGAACTCCCCAGGCTAAATATATTATAAGCGACACTGATACAGTTAAGATCTCCGTTCCTAACGAGGCAGAGATCAAGGCACAGGGCATCGACCAGATGACAACTGAGAAGATCAACGGCGGTATCGTAATCGTTGTTGAGGGTGCTAACAAGCAGGAAGTTGGTCAGATGGCAGCCGTTATCAGAGGCAAGCGTCCTCCCGAGCCTTATCACGGTAAGGGAATCCGTTACATCGACGAGACAGTTCGTCGTAAAGCCGGAAAGACCGGTAAATAATGAAAGGAGTGGAGTAACATGGTATCAAGAAAAGACAGCAATAAGGCTCGCCTTAAGAGACATAAGAGAGTCAGAGCAAAGATTTCGGGTACGGCAGCACGTCCTCGTCTTGCAGTATATCGTTCTAATGCGAACATTTCTGCACAGATCATTGACGACGTTGCAGGTAAGACGTTGGTTTCCGCTTCTACTTACGGCGCATCCTTCGAGGGCAATGGCGGCAACAAGGCTGCGGCTCGCGAGGTTGGTAAGATGATCGCGGAGAAGGCAATTGCACAGGGCATTACAGAAGTCGTGTTCGACAGAGGCGGCTACGTATATCACGGACGTGTATCGGAATTGGCTGAAGGCGCTCGCGAGGGCGGACTGAAGTTCTAATCCAAATTGGATTGGTAACCGGTTTGTACACTGTTCAAACAAATTAATTATTTGAACATTTCAGAGGAGAAATTAAAAATGGCACAGAAATTTAATCCGGCAGAAGTTGAGCTTACAGAAAAGCTCGTTTCGCTGAACCGTGTTTCTAAGACCGTTAAGGGTGGTCGTATCGCTCGTTTCGCAGCACTTATGGTTGTAGGTGACGGCAACGGACACGTAGGAGTAGGTCTTGGAAAGGCTGCCGAAGTTCCCGAAGCAATCCGCAAGGGAATTGAGGACGCAAAGAAGAATATGGTTACAGTTTCCCTTAAGGGAACAACAATACCTCACGAGGTTACCGGCGTATTCGGTGCAGGTAAGGTGCTTCTTAAGCCCGCTGCACTCGGTACAGGTATCATCGCCGGCGGTAAGGTAAGAGCAGTTCTTGAGGCTGCAGGTATCTCTAACATTAGAGCAAAGTGCCTGCGTTCCAACAATCCTACCAACGTTGTTAAGGCAACGATGGAAGGCTTGAAGGCACTCAGAAGTGCAGAAGAGGTTGCTGCTATCCGTGGCATCAGCGTTGAACAGGTTAAGGGTTAAGGAGGAAGACACGATGAAAAAGGTTACACTTATAAAGAGTCTTATCTGCTCTAAGCCCAACCAGAGAGCAACTGCAAAGTCCCTCGGTCTTAACAAGATCGGCGACTATATCGTTCACAACGACGACGCAGTTCTCGCAGGCAAGGTAAAGGTTCTCGCTCACCTCGTAAAAGTTGAGACCGTAGAAGGCTAAGGAGGTAGAGAAAATGAAACTTAATGAACTCAGACCCGCTGAAGGTAGCATAAAGGCTAATTTCAGAAAAGGTAGAGGAGCCGGCTCCGGTAACGGTAAGACCGCAGGTAAGGGACACAAGGGACAGAATGCCCGTTCCGGCGGCGGTGTAAGACCGGGATTTGAGGGCGGTCAGCTTCCTCTTTACAGAAAGCTTCCTAAGAGAGGCTTCAACAACAAGTTTGCTACTCATTACGCAATAGTTAACGTATCCGAGCTCAACGTATTTGAGAACGGCGCAGTAGTAGACGCAAAGGTACTTCTCGAGAAGAGAATCATTCGCAAGGAGCTTGATGGACTTAAGGTCCTCGGCAACGGCGAACTTACAAAAAGTTTAACTGTTAAAGCAGCAGTCTTTTCAGCAACTGCTAAAGAAAAGATAACGGCAGCAGGTGGACAGGCAGAGGAGGTATAAGGGATGTTTCAAACGTTAAAGAATGCTTGGAAGACCCAGGAGCTCAGAACAAAGCTTCTCTTCACATTGCTTATCGTTATCCTTTATCGCTTGGGCTCGGCAATTCCGGTACCGTTTGTTTCCGGTGTTTCGGAAACTATCAACAATAATAGCGCCAACTATGCACTGACAATGATTGCTGGTCAATCGTTTGAACAGGCAACGCTGTTTGCTCTCGGCGTATCTCCTTACATTACGTCGTCCATTATCGTTCAGCTTCTTACCTTCGCTATCCCCGCTCTCGAAAGATGGGCTAAGGAAGGCGAGGAAGGCAAGAAGAAGATCGACCTTATGACCAGAATCATTACTTTGGTTCTCTCAGTCATTACGTCGTTTGGATACGCAGGACTTGTCATCAGCAACGGTTGGACAAACATTACGCTTAACGGTACGTCCAAGGTCGTATTTATCAACGTATTCCAGAGTGCTAACCTTGCAGGACTTAAGTTCGCAATCATGGTTGCATGTTATATCGCGGGCGCAATGCTCGTTATGTGGCTTGCGGAAAAGATAAACGACCACGGTATTGGAAACGGTATCTCCGTTATCCTCTTTGCAAACATCATCGCAAGACTTCCCCAGACGTTCATGTCTATATACAACGGAATAGCAGACTCGATCGCCAGACTCAACAGCACGAATTATGATAAGATTCCTGTTGGATTGAGCGAGGATAAGCTCTTCTACATCAACACCGATCCCGACAGAATTTTGTATTTTGTATCCAATATCGTTTGGGCGGTTATCGTTGTAGCACTTTTGATCGGTCTGACATGGCTCATCGTTTGGTTTACCGATTCCGAACGCAGGATCCCCGTTCAGTACGCTAAGAAGGTTGTTGGACGTAAGATGTACGGCGGTGCATCCTCCAATCTTCCTCTTAAGCTTAATATGGCAGGCGTTATGCCCGTTATCTTTGCAAACTCCATAGTTTCCATTCCCGGAACACTTGCAACGATATTCGCGGCAGGTTGGCTGACAAATCTTGCAAACTACTATTTTGCTTACACAAAGCCGCTTTACGTTGTGTTGTCCATAATCCTTTTGTTCGCATTCGCATATTTCTATATTTTCATGTCCTTCAATCCTACTGAGGTTTCGAACAATATCAGAAATAACGGTGGCGTAGTACCCGGAATTCGTCCCGGTAAGCCCACCCGCGATTACATCAAAAAGATACTTCACCGCGTAACGCTTATTGGCGCTATATTCCTCTGCATTGTATCCGAGGTACCAAAGATCATTGTATCGATTTTTGCAACGATCAACGACTTGAATACGGTCTTTGCAGGATTTGCAACCGGTGTTGTTAAATTCTACACGTATGGCGCAAACCTTTTCATGACGGTCGCATTCTCCGGTACATCGATGCTCATCGTTGTCGGTGTTGTCCTTGAGATCGTACGCGAGCTCGAGGCACAGCTTACAATGCGTAACATGAAGGGCTTCCTTGACTGATAAAAGACCCACCACACATTTATAAATTGGAGAGAGTTTATGAACTTGATTTTAATGGGTGCTCCCGGTGCCGGAAAAGGCACACAATCGGCTAAAATTTCTGCTAAATATAATATTCCCGCTGTTTCTACGGGCGATATGCTTCGCGCCGCAGTAAAGGCGGAGACAGAGCTTGGCAAATCAGCTAAGTCTTATATGGATGCAGGATTGCTCGTTCCGGACGAGGTAGTTGTGGGTATCGTAAAGGATCATCTTTCGACAGAGGCCTGCAAAAACGGCTTCATACTCGACGGTTTCCCCAGAACGATTCCGCAGGCAGAGGCGCTTGAGGCTATGGGCGTAAAGATCGACGTAGTTCTCAGCATTGAGGTGCCTGATGAGAAGATAATCAAGAGAATGAGCGGACGCAGAGTATGTCACTGCGGCGCGTCGTATCACGTAGAATACATTAGGCCCAAGGTTGACGGTATCTGCGATAAGTGCGGCGAAAAGCTCTATATCCGCGATGATGACTGTGAGGAAACAGTAGCTAACAGACTCAAGACCTATCATGCGCAGACCGAGCCGCTTAAAGATTTTTATGCTGAGCGAGGTATCCTTGCTTGTGTTGAGGGACAGGAGGAGGTCGCAGATACGACCGCCCTCGTCTTTGAGGCACTTGACAAGTTCAACGCATGAATGTGAACCGAGGCACATCGGATGATACAGTTAAAAAACCAGCTTCAGCTTAAAGATATGAAGGAAGCGGGAAGGATCACGGGCGAGGCTTTGCTTGTCGCGCGCGATCACATCCGCGAGGGAATTAGCACCTACGAGCTTGATATGCTGATAAGACGGCATATTGAGTCTTGCGGTGCTAAGCCCTCGTTCCTCGGATATCACGGCTTTCCCGGAAGCGCGTGTATAAGTATAAATGACGAGGTCATTCACGGAATACCCTCAAAAAAGAGGATATTGCGTGAGGGCGATATCGTAAAGGTCGATGTGGGAGCCTTTTATAAAGGATTTCACGGAGACGCTGCGAGAACGATTCCCGTAGGTCGCGTAAGCGACGAGGCGCAAAAGCTTATTGACGTAACAAGAAACAGCTTCTTCAGCGGCATCGAACAGATGAAGGCAGGCAACAGAATAGGAGATATCGGTCACGCGATCGACTCTCTGGTCGTTGCGAACGGATTTTCTACCGTTAAGGAGTATATCGGTCACGGAATAGGTACTGAGCTTCACCAATCTCCCGACGTTCCTAACTACGGAACAGCGGGAAGGGGAACAAGGCTATGCGCGGGAATGACCTTGGCAATAGAGCCTATGGTAAACGTTGGCGGGGCGGCTGTACGTCAACTCAATGATGGTTGGACGGTAAAAACCGCGGACGGATCACTCTCGGCTCATTACGAAAACACGGTGGCGCTTACAAGCGAAGGACTTGTGATAATGACGCTGATCGAATCGGATTTTTAAGGGATCTTGACAAATTAACTATTATTTAAAACAAATCAGGAGAGGTACACAATGCCGAAGGATGACGTTATTGAATTTGAGGGCGAGGTAGTTGAGGTTCTTCCCAACGCCGTCTTCAAGGTAAAGCTTCCCAATGGGCACATAGTAACAGCCCATCTCTCGGGAAAGCTCAGAATGAATTATATCAGAATTTTGCAGGGCGACCGCGTAACCGTTGAGGTTTCTGTATACGACTTGACAAAGGGTCGTATCACGTGGCGTTCAAAATAAAAAACACAAGATTTTATCAAAAAATACTCTAAAGAAAGGTTGGTTTACAAAAATGAAGGTTAAACCGTCCGTTAAGAAGATCTGCGAGAAATGCAAGATCATTAAGAGAAAAGGTAAAGTCATGGTGATCTGCGAGAACCCCAAGCATAAGCAAAAGCAGGGCTAATCGGTCACAGACTTGACTTTAAGCTCAACTCAATCTAATAGGAGAGGTAAAAACAATATGGCACGTATAGCAGGTGTTGATATTCCCAACAACAAGCGCGTTGAGATCGCTCTTACCTATATTTACGGTATCGGCCGCAAGAGCGCTAATGATATCCTTGCAGCAACAGGAATCAATCCTGACACAAGAGCAAAGGATCTTACTGAGGAAGAAGTAGCTAAGCTCCGTGATGTTATTGAAAGCTCTTACACTGTTGAAGGTGACCTCCGCAGAGAAGTCGCTCTTAACATTAAGAGAATGGTAGAGGTTAACTGCTACCGCGGTATCAGACACAGAAAAGGTCTTCCCGTAAGAGGTCAGAGAACAAAGACCAATGCGAGAACAAGAAAAGGTCCCGCAAAGACCATCGCAAACAAGAAGAAATAAAGGAGTGGCATAACAATGGCAAAAGCAGTTAAAAAAGTCGTTAAAAAACGCCGCGAAAAAAAGAATATTGAAAAAGGCGCTGTACACATTCAGTCCACTTTCAATAACACGATCGTAACTATCACAGACGTTTACGGAAACGCAATTTCTTGGGCTTCCGCAGGTGAGCTTGGCTTCAAGGGCTCCAGAAAGTCTACTCCCTTCGCAGCACAGTCCGCTTCTGAGACTGCAGCAAAGGCAGCAGTAGAGCATGGCCTTAAGTCTGTTGAGGTATACGTAAAGGGTCCCGGATCGGGACGTGAATCCGCAATCCGTGCACTTGAGACGGTAGGACTCCAGATCACCATGATCAAGGACGTTACTCCTATCCCTCACAACGGTTGCAGACCGCCTAAGCGCAGACGCGTATAATTTTACAGGAGGTTTAGAATTATGGCAAGATATACAGGTCCCGCATGCAAGCTTTGCCGCAGAGAAGGCAAGAAGCTTTATCTCAAGGGCGAAAGATGCACAAGCGGAAAGTGCGCTCTTGACCGCAGAAGCACAGCTCCCGGTCAGCACGGCGCAGCAAAGAAGAAGATGGGAGAGTACGGTCTCCAGCTTCGCGAAAAGCAGACGACAAAGAGATATTACGGTGTTCTTGAGAGACAGTTCAAGAACTACTACGAAGAGGCAGCTCGTAAAGAGGGCATGACAGGTGAGAACCTTCTTATCCTTCTTGAAAGACGTCTTGACAATACTGTTTACAGAATGGGTCTTGCAGAATCCCACAAGGAAGCTCGCCAGCTCGTTCTCCACGCACACTTCACGCTCAACGGCAAGAAGGTAGATATCCCTTCTCTCCTCGTTAAGCCCGGTGACGTAATCGCCGTTAAGGAAGCAAGCAGAGACAGCGCAAAGATCAAGGCTCTTGCTGAGGCTCTTGAGAGCAAGACTGCTCCCAAGTGGCTCGACGTTGATAAGACTAATCTTACGGCTAAGGTTGTGTCCTTCCCCGCAAGAGACGACATCGATTTCGACTTCAACGAACAGCTTATCGTCGAGCTCTACTCCAAGTAATACCGCATAAATTTCGGATGGGTGCGGCATTACTTGGCCGACTCGATCCGTTGTCCAGCAAAGCAAAATTTCGCTTTACCCAAAATTTTATAGGAGGTTTTATTTGGAATGATTGAGATAGAAAAGCCCAATATTACTACCGCTGAACAGAGCGAGGACGGTTCCTACGGCACGTTTGTTGTAGAGCCCCTTGAAAGAGGATTTGGAACGACGCTTGGAAACTCTCTTCGCAGAGTGCTTCTCAGCTCGCTGCCCGGTTACGCGGTAACAAATATCAAGATCGACGGTGTTCTTCACGAATTTTCTACCATCCCCGGTGTTACCGAGGACGTAACGGAGATAGTTCTGAATGTTAAGGGTATTATCGCAAAGCTTCATTGCCAGGGTCCTAAGACTGTCTTTATTGACGTTGTAGGCGAGCATGAGGTAACTGCAGGTGATATAAAGCAGGATTCTGATATCGAGATCCTCAACCCCGAACACCACATCGCGACCGTTGGTGAGAATGAGAGATTCTACATGGAGCTCACGTTCAACTGCGACCGCGGATACGTATCGCAGGAGCGCAACAAGCAGCTTCACAGCGATCTGATGGGTATAAACGCTATGCCTATCAATACAATCTACACAGATTCTATCTACACGCCTGTGTACAAGGTAAATTACAACGTTGAAAGCACTCGCTCGGGAAGCAATACCGACCTCGATAAGCTTACTATTGACGTACTTACCGACGGTACTATCTCGGCGAAGGAAGCGGTTTCCCTCGGAGCCAAGATTCTCAATGAGCATCTCAACTTGTTTGTAGAGCTTAGTGACGATGCAAAGAAGACAGAGATAATGGTTGAGAGAGAAGAGACCATCAAGGAGAAAGTCCTTGAGATGACCATTGAGGAACTTGACATGTCTGTTCGTTCGTTCAATTGCTTGAAGAGAGCAGGCATTGATACAGTTGAAGATCTTACCAATCGCACCGAAGAGGATATGATCAAGGTAAGAAACCTTGGTAAGAAATCGCTTGACGAAGTAATTCAGAAGCTCCACTCGCTCGGACTCGATCTGAAGCGCGATGAGGAGTAATTTAGATTAAATTAAGCAGAAGGAGGACAGAACAATGCCCGGAACCAGAAAACTTGGCAGACCTACCGCACATAGAAAAGCAATGCTTCGCGGAATGGTTACCCTGCTGCTTGAGAACGGACAGGTTGAGACGACTCTCACCAGAGCGAAAGAGGTTCGTTCCATCGCAGAAAAAATGATTACACTTGGCAAGAAGAACACTCTTGCAAGCCGCAGAGCAGCGCTCGCATATATTACTAAGGAAGACGTCGTAACGAAGCTTTTCGCAGAGATCGCTCCTAAGTATGCAGATCGCAACGGCGGATATACACAGATATTCAAGATCGGCGCACGTAGAGGTGACGCTGCTGAAATGGCAATCGTTAAGCTTATTGACGAGGAGCCTAAGGCTGAATAATTCTGTATAATAAAAAACACGGGGTCATGCGACCTCGTGTTTTTTATTGTCAAATATAAAAGCTTGCATTATTCTTGCAATTCATCCTCGATAAGCTTTAAGAGCTTGTGTGGCTCTATGTTTAAAGCTTCCGCAAGCTTAAAAAAAGTCTCCAAAGTCGGTTTTCGGACCCCTCGCTCTATCGCGCTTAAATGTGTTCTTCCGATATCTGCCAAACCGCTGACAACATCTTGTGATAAATTGCTTTTTTCTCTATAATTTCTAATTACTTTTCCTACAGTTTTAGAATCTAACATATAATTCCTTTCTTTTTGTCAAATTT
>SVTF01000010.1:19931-65804 GCA_015063905.1 Oscillospiraceae bacterium
ATTTAACTAATTTAATTATATTATTATTGACAAATAATGTTGAACACATATGTAGATAATTGAACACAAATGTGTTATAATTTGGATATATAATTACAAGGAGAACAATAGGAAATGAGTAATAAAATAGTAAGCAAAAGTATTGCCGCTGTTATCGTAATATCCATATTTGTTTTAGCGCTATCATCTTGCATTTTTGAGGATAATAAAATTGCAGGGATAAAAAATTCTTACTTTGAAGATTATAGTACAGAAGCCACTATAGGAGAAGCTTTGGAAGGCTTTTGCGAAGATACAGAGTGGGAGATATTTACAGAAGGAAATAAAGAGTATGTTAAGTTCTCCGGAGAAGGTATGCTTTGGGGATACGGAAACCGCGCATCTCTTATTATTGTAGTTTTTGAAATAGAGAGAGATTGGTTCTGGGTTAATAGTATGTCTGTTAATGGCAAAGAATTGAATGATGTTGAAATTTCAAACACATTATATGAAATTTTCACAAGATATGACGAGAAATAGAAAGGATAAAATCGCACTAGCAAGTGATTTTGTAATACTTTTATAGAAAAAGCGGTAGACTTATTGTCTACCGCTTTTTCTACTAAGCATAACGTTGAATTTATAACCTCTAACCCCAAACGTTGAAAGGTTTTGAAAGGAGAGGGGGAGTGCAGAGGGGGAGAGGAAAACCTTTTTCCAAAGTTTCCCTCTCCCCCTCTGCAGTGCATCCTATCCTATCAATACATTCCGCCCATTCCGGCGCCGCCTGCGGGCGCTGCGGGTTCGGGCTCCTTGATGTCAGCAACTACGGACTCGGTGGTAAGAATTACCGATGCGATAGAAGCTGCGTTCTGGAGCGCGGAGCGAGTAACCTTCTTAGGATCGACAATACCTGCGGCGAGCATATCAACGTACTTTTCGTTGTATGCGTCAAAGCCGTAGCCCGTCTTCTTGGAGCTCATGATCTTGTCAACGACAACTGCGCCGTCAAAGCCTGCGTTTACCGCGATCTGACGAACGGGCTCCTCAAGTCCCTTGAGGACGATCTTTACGCCCGTCTTCTCGTCGCCGTCAACGGTCTTGAGAACCTTTTCAACTGCGGGAATAACGTTAAGATAAGCAGTACCGCCACCTGCAACGATGCCTTCCTCAACAGCGGCCTTAGTTGCGTTGAGAGCATCTTCAATGCGAAGCTTCTTTTCCTTCATCTCCGCCTCGGTAGCCGCGCCAACCTTGATAACGGCAACGCCGCCTGCAAGCTTTGCAAGTCTTTCCTGGAGCTTTTCGCGGTCAAAATCGCTCGTGGTGGTTTCGATAGCGGCTTTGATCTGGCTTACGCGCGCTCTGATCTCGTCGGAGTCGCCCGCGCCGTCAACGATGATGGTGTTCTCTTTTGTGATCTTGACCTGACGAGCCTGACCCAGCATCTCTATGGATGCATCCTTAAGCTCGAGACCGATCTCGGAGGAAATGACCTGACCGCCTGTAAGAATGGCGATGTCGCGGAGCATTTCTTTTCTTCTGTCGCCAAAGCCGGGAGCCTTTACGGCAACGCAGGTAAACGTGCCGCGGAGCTTGTTGAGCACGAGAGTGGTAAGAGCCTCACCCTCTACGTCCTCGGCGATTATAACGAGCTTTCTACCCGACTGAACAAGCTGCTCGAGCAAGGGAAGAATGTCGTTTATAGTAGCGATCTTTTTGTCTGTGATAAGAATGAGAGCGTCGTCAATAACTGCCTCCATCTTGTCGGAATCGGTAACCATATAGGGAGAGAGGTAACCGCGGTCAAACTGCATACCCTCAACTACCTCGGAGTATGTCTCGGCGCTCTTTGACTCCTCAATTGTGATAACTCCGTCAGCGGTAACCTTTTCCATAGCGTCTGCAATAAGCTCACCGATGACCTCGTCACCTGCGGAGATAGTACCTACGCGCGCGATATCTTCTTTACCGTTGACCTTTTTTGCGTTTGCGTTAAGAGCTTCAACCGCTGCGTCAACAGCCTTTTTCATGCCCTTGCGGATGACCATGGGGTTAGCGCCTGCGGTCACGTTCTTCATGCCCTCGCGAATGAATGCCTGGGCGAGAAGCGTTGCGGTGGTTGTGCCGTCACCGGCTGCGTCGTTGGTCTTGGTAGCGACCTCGCGAACGAGCTGTGCGCCCATATTTTCCGCCTCGTTCTCAAGCTCGATCTCCTTGGCGATGGTAACACCGTCGTTGGTGATGAGGGGGGCGCCGTATTTTTTATCAAGAACTACGTTTCTGCCCTTGGGGCCCATAGTGATCTTAACAGTATTTGCAAGCTTGTCGATGCCACGAACAAGGGCATCTCTTGCCTCTATGCCGTAAAGTATTTCTTTTGCCATAATACATCTCCTTTGGTATTTATTATTCAACTATTGCTAAAATGTCGTCCTCAGAGAGAATGGTGTATTCAACACCGTCGATCTTAACGGACGTGCCGGCGTATTTGCTTGCGATAACCTTTTCGCCAACCTTTACGCTCATAGGAACGGTCTTGCCGTCAGCTACGGCACCGGGGCCTACCGCGATGATCTCTGCGACCTGGGGCTTTTCTTGCGCAGCGGCAGTTAAGAAAATGCCGGACTGAGTCTTTTCCTCAGCCTCAACGAACTTGATAACGACTCTGTTTGATAATGGTTTAAGTGTCATTTTTCAAACTCCTCCTTGATTTGTTTATGAGTAAATGATGATAAATATTAGTATTGACCTTCATTATTAGCTCTTTTAAAGCACTGAAAGCATTCCATACTATTATATATAAATATTCAATAAAAATCAAGTGGTTTGTGGGAAATTTTTAACTTTTTTTGATGATTGAACGGATATTTGGCGCGTTTGGGTGCTAAAGCGTTACTCTTGTCCATATATTTTAGTGAGTATGCATTTATTTGCAGAGTAGACGAAAGGCTTACATATAATTGGGATAAAAACATGCTTGAGTGGTTGAATGATAACGTGATAAGCGCTTTGGCTCCCATCATGCTTTTGGCAACGGGTGTCTTTTTTTGTTTTATTTTGCGCTTTTTTTTCATAAGACATCCGATAAAAATGATAAGGTCGATGATTAAAAGGGAACATAAGGGGGGGATATCTCCGTTTCGCGCGGTTACGTTGGCGCTTGCGGGCACGCTGGGAGTTGGCAATATCGCCGGCGTGGCGTCATCTATCGCCATCGGTGGATACGGCTCGGTCTTATGGATGTGGGTGAGCGCTCTTGTAGCTATGGTGCTGAAATATGCCGAGATCGTGTTGGCGATCTTACATCGCAGGGTTGACCGCAAGAGCGGGGAATATCATGGCGGAGCGTCTTATTACATAGAGGATCATTTTGCGTCGCGCGGAAAAAAGGCAAGGGGGAGAGCGCTTGGCGGTATTTTTGCCATTTTGTGCGTTGTGAATTCTATTTCTATGGGATGTATGATACAGTCCAATGCCGTGTCTACGTCGTTTGAGGGCGTATTTGACGTAAAGGCTTGGATAGTTGGCGCAATCATAGCTCTGCTTTGTATCACGGTAATAACGGGAAACGCAGAATGGGTAAGCGGATTTTGCGAAAAAACTGTACCGATCATGACGGTAGTGTACATTCTTTTGTCGGTTGCGGTCATCGCGGCAAGATGGGAGGCTATCCCTTCGGTGTTTGCGGCGATCTTTGACAACGCGTTTGACCTGCCGAGCGCGGCGGGCGGCGTTGCGGGCTTTATAATATCGCGTCAGCTCAAGGCGGGTACTATGCGTGGATTGATGTCCAACGAGGCGGGATGCGGAACAGCTCCCACTGCGCATGCAGCCGCCAACACTTCAAGCGCGGCAAAACAGGGCTTTTGGGGAATATTTGAGGTGTTTGTGGACACTGTGCTTTTGTGTACTTTGACCGCTATCGTCATAATTTTGGCGGGCGGCGACGCTTTGCGGTATGCGGACAATCCAATGATGATGGCGATAAAGTCCTATTCCTTGGTGCTTGGTAGCTGGAGCGAGTATTTTATGTGTATCGCGGTGGTGCTTTTCGCCTTTGCGACGATAGTTTGTTGGGCGCATTACGGCAAGGAGAGCTTACACTATATTTCAAAGAAAAAGTGGTTGTCCGCTATTTATATCGTCTTATTTACCGTGTTCGTATTTGTCGGCGCAGTCGCGGCTCCCGCTTATTCCTGGCTTTTTGCCGATATTTCCATTGGATTGATGACTATAATCAATCTCCCCGTATTAGTTGCCATGAGAAAAGAGATAAAAAGGGAAACGGAAGGCTTCTTTGCTCGTAAAAACGACTAAAACAAGCAGCTCGATTAGGAGCTGCTTGTTTTATTCTTGGTCAATGAAAAGCGATTCCATAGCTACACCGAGTATTTTCGCAATAACGTAGATCTCTTTATCAGTGGCAGCCCGAAGCTGACCTTCGAGCTTGGAATAGCTTGTTGGATTGATGTCGCAGCCCAAGACCTGCATTTTCGCGATGAAGTCCTTTTGTTTAATTCCTTGCTCTTTTCTCATTTTCTCAACGTTGCGTCCAACGATATTGCTGTTTCCATAGGTCTTTTTTCTTGTTTTCATAAGCATAAGATCCTTAATATAATTCTTTTTTAGAATTATATCTCCAAAAGCACTTGACAAAATTCCAAAATGGAATTATAATTAAAATAATTCCGATTTGGAATAATATTTTGTCTTTAGGAGTATGAAAATGTCTAACGTAAACGAAAGAGAGATATTAGGTGCGTACAAAAATCTATTTATGTGGCTATTGATAATATCGCTTTTGATCAATACTATTACGCTGTTTGTTCCAATTTTTCACCAAAGCTTTAGCCTTGGCGGGCACGTTTTGGCGGCAGAATCCGAAATGGGCATAAAATATTTGGGAATGGACTTTACCAATGATGTGGCTGACAGATATGAAAGCGCTTACGGGAATTACTATGATGAGTATTACCAGAGTAATAGTCGCCCTATACGAACGCAGAAACAGTCTTTCAAAGATTTGTGGGACGTTGACAGTGAGTTCCTTGACAACACGGGGAAGGATACGTTTGTGTGGAAGTTGATCATAAGGATTATTATCTTTCTTATGATGATAGGCATATTTTGTAGCTTTTTAGTTATAGTTCAAAAAAACCAATTTGCAATAAAATTCGATACCCCGGTTTTAAAGATAAAAACATTTAAAGAGTATCTCGGATTTAATTTTTGGCTTAATACCATTTACACAGTATTAAGCATTGGCTTGTGTTGGATATTGATTAACGATTGGGAGCTTGAGGGAGTAATGACGCTTACCTTTATCCCTTGGATATTCCAGCTTGCCGCGTATATTGCTTGCCGTATGCTGTCAAAACATCAAAGCCGCGCGCTTAAGGGAGAAGTGGAGCCGATAAAGCTATCCTTTGCCTCATTTACTCGCGCCGCGGGCACGTCGGGAGCCGCTACAAAGGGAAATACAGAGGACGACAAGGTCGAGCTGCTTATCAAGTACAAGGAACTTTTAGACAACGGCGTTATCAGCGAAGAAGAATACAACGCAAAGAAAAAAGAATTGCTGTGAAAGCGAGGGGAAATTAAATGGCTAAGAAAATAGAATTAAACGAAGAAAATGCGCGAAAATATGCGCCTATAATAACCGCTAAATGTGTAATTTTAAGCATTATTTCATTTGTCTTTTTGTTGGTTCCGATCATGGGAGAAAGCATCTTTGGTATGATCTTCGGCATTCTTGAGGGTAATTCGATAGACGTACATTTTATCATATGCCTGATATACGGTGCTTTAATAGTTTGGAACATCATTTCATCGTGGAGAAAGGTCATTCTGTTTAAAGATAAGACAAGCATCAATACGGATAGTACGGCTGAGATACTTCAAAGTCCGTTTGTAAAGATGATGGTTAATGACATCAAGGGCAATATTATGCTGTTTTTGCACTTGATTTTTTATATGTATTTGTTATTTTCTAACATGGATTCAATAGAATTCTCGGAATTTTTGCAGTATATGATCGTTTTCTTTGTATACTACATTGTGGCAGTTACTTTTATGCTGAAGCTTGGAAAAGTTACAAGATCGCTAAATGAGTTGTCAATATCCGCAAATATGAGGATATTGAACAGTACCGAGTCGGAAAAGATGGGTGTTGACGTCAACAAGGTGTCAAAGGAGACACCTAAGGCTTCGATGAAGGAAGAAAAAGCCAACGTTGACGCACTTCTCAAATACAAAAAGCTTTACGACAGCGGCGCGATAACCGAAGAGGAGTACAATGCCAAAAAGCAAGAGCTTTTAAATAAATAAATGTGTGTAAATGACACGTGGCGCAAAACAGCCCCCGTTTATCGGGGGCTGTTTGAGATTATCTGAAAACACATTTGCGTTTTGCGTTATCAGATGCGCCGACTGATCTTATCGACACACAATCGACAAATCGGTGTAGAACAATATGTAAAATCTGTGAAAATGAAGTAAAAATAAAAAATGTTGACAATGTTATTGGCAAGTGATATAATTATATTGGTATATGGTATGTTAATAGTTTTTTGTTTGCACTTATTTATTGAGATTTTTCAATACAGGAGGGTCTGAAAATGAAAAAGACGCTATTGGTAATATTGGCGATCTTGATGTCTGCGATGCTGTGCTTTACGGCATGTGACGACAGTAGCTCCAGAAAAAATCGTCTAAAAAAGACAAGGATGATGAAACTACGTCCGAGGAGACCACTGACGACGAATACGTAAGTGGCGATGAGACTGAAACCGATACTCGCGACGGACACGAAAGCGACGATGAGACGGAAACGGATACTCGCGACGAAAACGAAAGTGGCGATGAGACGGAAACCGATACTCGCGACGGACACGAAAGCGACGATGAGACTGAAACCGATACTCGCGACGAAAACGAAAGTGGCGATGAGACTGAAACCGATACTCACGATGACTCCGAGACCGCAAGCGAGACGGAAACTGACAGCGAGACTGTGATCGAGGTCGAACGGGTTGAATTCTTTGAGGATAGCATAGAAATGTATCGCTATCAGCCCGATTTCTACCTTTCCGTATACGTTTCGCCGTACGAAGCTACGGATAGAACTGTTACGTGGACTTCGTCTGACGAGAGCATAGCAACCGTCAACGATCAGGGTGTCGTAGATGCGAAGAGCTTGGGAACGGTTACTATCACCGCTACCGCGAACAACGGCATTTGCGCAAGCTGCACCCTTACGATAAAGGCGGGAGAGCTTCAATACGAGATGACGTATGACAGCAGCTTCTATTACGTTTCTGGCTATACGGGCTATGAGCCGCACGTTGAGATACCTAATCTTTACGACGGACTTCGCGTTATAAAGATCGCTCCGTACGCGTTTTTAAATCACTCTCACCTTGAAAGCATCATTATCCCCAACTCTGTAGAGGAGATAGGAGTAGAGGCGTTTAAGGGATGCACCTCGCTTGAGAGCATAGTATTGAACGAGGGCGTTGAGGTTATCGGCTCGTACGCCTTTGCGGGATGCACGTCCTTGAAGACCGTCACCTTGAATGAAGGACTGACGACCATATATAATAACGCATTCGACGGATGTACCGCTCTTGAGGGTATTTCATTCCCCAACTCCTTGACGCATATCGGAAACATGGCGTTCAGACACGCCGACTCGCTGGAATACGTGAATTTTTCGAATAATCTTTCCGAGATAGGTAACGCTACCTTCCAATACTGTGTCAATTTGAAGGAGATACAGTTGCCCTCCAATATTACGAGCATTGGAAACTCCGCGTTCAGCTTTTGCAGCGGTCTTAAGACCTTAAAGATATTTGGTGACGTACAGTCATTTGGCAACTCCGCGTTCTATGAGTGCCGTTCTATTGAGGAGATATACTACAATTCTTCTGTTGACAGCTATCTTGGAGATAGCGCTAATAACTATATTTTCTACAACGCAGGTGTCGACGGGCAAGGAATTACGCTTACAGTCAGCGCAAGAGGCATTATTCCCGACGGACTTTTTGATCCTCACGCGGAGAATCTGCCAAAGCTCACAAAGATAGTGGTTGAGGATGGCGCGACAAGTGTAAACTACTTTACAAATAGAAATTATTTGCCTTACCTTACAGAAATCAGTCTTACCGATTCCGTGACCGAGATATCCCCCGGAATATTCAATAATTCTCTTTGGTGGGAAAATTGCGACGTCGGTTCGGTATATATAAATGACGTGTTCTATGGTTACAAGTGTTATTGCAACGAGGTGACCCCAAGCAACGCGATTGAGGAAAACTTGGTTGAATCAACGTGCGCCAAGGAGGGAACCTACGATAGCGTTATTTACTGTGTGATCTGTAACGTCGAGTTGTCAAGGGAACAAATGACCTTGCCGCTGAGTGTATTCCATGATTATGACAATAACAACAAGTGCCTGAATTGCGGATTGTCTTACTATGAGTCTTCGAGTGCGGTATCGTTGACGCTTACCGACGACGGCAGCGCTTACAAGGTGACAGGGTGTAGAAAAGACGCGGGTCACGTCGTTATTCCCTCGTCGTACAATGGTATTCCCGTAACCACTGTTGCATCATATGCCTTTAAGCAAAAATCCGGAATTTACAGTATAGCATTTCCCGACAGCATTAAGGTTATCGAAGATAGCGCAGCTTATGAATGTTACGATCTTGAAGCTGTCAGGTTTAGCAATGGACTTGAGAGGATCGGTTCACTCGCGTTTTGGAAATGCTCGCTTAAGGAAGTGGTGATTCCCGATAGTGTTACTACCGTAGGCAATGAGGTATTTGCTCATTGTTACGATCTTAAACGAGTTGTGATAGGTAACGGTATCAAGCACCTTGGTAACTCTATGTTCGTCGCCTGCCTAGGACTTACTGACGTAGTTTTGAGTGAGAATCTGGAAAGCTTTGGCTCGGCTGTGTTTCTTTCATGTGACTCATTGACGAACATTGAATTGCCCGATAGCTTGACGGACCTTGGCAAAAGAACCTTCTCCTCCTGCTCGAATCTTGAAAGTATAGTAATACCGAACGGTGTGACACTCATTGCAACCGAAACGTTCGATAATTGCGACAGTCTTAAGAGCGTTACGATACCGATCAGTGTGACGACCATAGAATCAAATGCGTTCAGCATCTGCGAGGCATTGGAGACGGTTAATTATGCCGGTGATCAAGCCCAATGGGATAATATAAGCATTGGCGTTGGAAACAGCGCGATTGAAGAAGCAACCTTTAATTACAATTGTGTTTTAAAGTAAAATCAAGAAAATGGGGCAACCGCAAAGACGGTTGCCCTTTTTTTACTGATTCGCGTATTTCTGCTTGACCTTGTTGATCTCGTTTTGCTGTGCCTGCTCGGCGGGATACCAGCCCTTAGCGCTCATCTTGGCGTAGATCTGATTCTGCAGGGCTAACGCGTCGTTAAAGCTTTGGGAAAATGCCTGGTGGACTGCGGGAGTGGAAGATTCGATAGCTCCGTGCATCATAAGGTCACATTCGCCCTTGACGGCGTTTAGAATATTGGTCATTATTTCCTTATCGTTCATTTGCTTCACCTCTCATATTTTTCAGCTGTTCAACAGTCCGTAAAAACGGTTAAAGCACGCGTTGTGCTTTTGAGCTAATTCTGTGACGAAATTTTTGAGGTCGGCGTCCTGGAGCTTGGAGGAAAAATCGGTGCAGGCAGCCTTCATTTGAGCCTCGTGGCCAAGCGTGTCCTCGATATAGAGCAATTCTTTGGGTGACATATTTATACCTTCCTTTCTTTTGTGTCAATTTGATTATTGAACAAAAAGGGAACAAAATATTCATAGGGCGGGTCTTGGCACTTGAAGTTTTAACAAACGCTTGATTTTTTTGTTGTCCTATGGTAAAATGACCTTGTTATTTTATGCAAAAAGGAGAAGAAATATGTCAAAGCAACTGCGCGGAAGCTTAATATTGCTTGTAGCCTCGGTAATATGGGGCTTTGCTTTCGTGGCGCAAAGTGAGGGAATGAATTCGGTTGGTCCTTTCACGTTTCAGGCGTCAAGGATGCTTTTGGCGTTTTTGGTGCTATTGCCCGCGGCAGCAGTGATACAAGCGGTGCGTAAAAAGAGAAAGAGAACAGTGCCGCACAGGTTTTTGGAGCCAAAGCTCGTGCTTTCAGCGGCAATATCGGGCGCGTTTTTGTTTATTGCGTCAACGTTTCAGCAGATAGGACTCCTGTACACGTCTGTGGGTCACGCGGGCTTTTTAACAGCGCTGTATCTTCTCATTATACCCATATTGGGTCTGTTTTTTGGCAAAAAGGTGACCGCGCGCATATGGGTCTGTATAGGACTTGCGCTTGTCGGACTTTGGTTTTTGTGTATGACGGGCGAGGGTTTTTCTATGAGCCTTGGCGACTGTCTGATGCTGGGCGCCGCGCTTTTTTTCTCGTTTCAGATAATGTCGGTCGAGATTTTGTCAAAGCAATACGACGGTGTTCAGTATTCCGCCATACAGATGCTGACTGCGGGGCTTTTGTCGCTTATTTGTGCCTTTGTTTTTGAAACCCCAACTGTAGAGGGAATAGGCGCGGCAGCACTGCCTATCGCTTATGCGGGCATTATGTCGTGCGGTGTGGCATATACATTTCAGATTGTCGGACAAAAGCACACCCAGCCCACTGTGGCATCAATTATCATGAGCCTTGAAAGCGTTTTTGCGGTGCTTGGCGGTGCTCTCCTGCTTTCACAGATACCGAGCGCCTTTGAGATAATCGGTTGCGTGCTTATGTTCGCCGCAACGATAATATCACAGTTGGGCGGAGATATTGATGGATAAATTGGGATTTATGTGGGCGAGGGACATAGGGTTGGTGATTTTTAATTTTGAGAATTGCTTAATAAATGAAGCTTTGCCAAATCGAAAATCAAGCTAAAACCCTTTATATTCAAGATAAACTTTGTCATTGGAGAGGCGGATTCTTAAGGAGGAGAGGTTGTTGGAGCGAAGGCGGATAGCGCAGTCTTTCGCCTGCGTAGACACCTTTCTTCCTTAAGCGGCGTTTCTTTTCGTTCTTTTCTTGTCGCTAATGACAAGAAAAGAACATCGGCGCCCTACAAATCAAGATTTAAAAACAAGCGAGCCTCGAATTGAGGCTCGCTTTTAGTTATTTTAGCTTATTATATCACTTCTCATCGTAAACATTCGCTCGGTGGCGCGGTGCAGGAGAGCGTGTGAGGAGAGGGAGGGGTCGCTTTCTACAAGCTCGTGAGCTGAGGCGAACGCGGCGTTCATTAAGTCGGTGTCCTGACACATATCAGCCAAGCGGAAGGTCAAGGTGCCGCTTTGACGAATGGAGGCATTACCCGAGAGCGCCAAGAAATCGCCGGGGCCGCGGAGCTTTAAGTCTTGCTCGGCAATGTCAAAGCCGTTATAGCAGTCACACATTGTCTTGAGGCGCTGCTGCGCGGTATCGCCGAGCTTGCCGCCCTTGGCGCCGTTTACAAGCACGCAATAGGATTTTTTATCACCTCTGCCCACGCGTCCACGCAGCTGGTGCAGCTGCGATAATCCAAACCGCTCGGCATTTTCAACGATCATAAGACAAGCGGTTGGTACGTTAACTCCGACCTCAATGACCGTTGTTGACACGAGTATCTGGATCTCTCCAGCGGCAAAGCGACGCATAACGTTATCCTTATCCGCGGCTTTCATCTTTCCGTGCACGAACGCGACGGAATATCCCGCAAGGCGTCCCTCAAGCTCGTCGGCGTACTGAACAGCCGCCTTTAAGGTTGGCTTTTGCGTGTTTTGGTATTGCTCAAGCGCAAACGTCTGCAGCTCCTCGCCAAATATGGATATATCCGACATAGCAAGCTCGCCGTCCTCGTTTTCCTGCTCATCGACCGCGGGGCAGACCACGTAGACCTGACCGCCGCCGTCTACGTTCTTTCTGATAAATCCGTCAAGGCGCTCATGGTAGCTCTCGTCAACGAGAAAGGTGTCAACCCTTTGCCTACCCGGAGGCATTTCGTCGATTTTTGACATTTTAAGGTCGCCGTACATAACCAGCGCCAAGGAGCGCGGTATAGGTGTAGCGCTCATAACCAGCACGTGTGTGTGCTTGTTTTTTTCTGCGAGCAGGGCGCGTTGGTTTACCCCAAAGCGATGCTGCTCGTCGGTTATTACAAGTCCCGGCGCGATAAATTCAGCGCCGTCGGACAATAGCGCCTGTGTGCCTATGACCACGTCAAGACGGATGTCCTTATCCTCTGCTTGCATAGCGGCATATATTTTTTTCTTTTTCGCCGCCGTGACCGAGCCCGTAAGCAATGCGCAGGAGATGCCCAGGCGCGAAAGCAGGGGGCAGAGGTCGTTATAATGCTGATTCGCAAGTATTTCCGTTGGCGCCATCAAAGCGGCTTGATATCCGTTTTTGACGGCGATATATATGGCTGCCGTGGCACATATAGTCTTTCCGCAGCCCACGTCGCCCACGACGATACGGCTCATAGGCTCGTTGCCGCCAAGGTCGCGAGCAATATCTGCCACTGTGCGCTTTTGCGCTTCCGTTAGCGAGTAAGGCAAGAGGGAGAGCAGAGGCTTTGTATCCGTGTTTGCCATTTTGGGCGCTGTAAAGCGTTCAATCTTTTTGCCCGACACTTTGAGTCCAACCGCAAACAAGAAGAATTCATCAAATATGAGTCGTTTTTTTGCGGCTGCGAGGCTTTCGTAGCTTGTGGGATTATGTATTTCGCAAAGTGCGGAATAAAGGTCGCAAAGGTCAAAGCGTTCACGAACCTGTTGTGGCATATGGTCCTCGAGCAAGGTGCCGGCAAGCGCTAACGCGTCCGCCACGTTTTGAGCCACCTGCTTTTGCGAAAGCCCCTCCGACAGTCTGTACACGGAAGCGAACGGGGGAAGGGGAATACCCTCCACGTATGGTTCTGCTGCGGGAGAGGTCATGGTATACTTGTTCTTTTGGCGCTCTACCTTGCCGTAAAAACGGAAGGTGGAGCCTATGGGGAATTTATCTTTCAGGTAATTTTGATTGAAATACGTTATCTCGCAGACTGCGCTGTCATCAAACGCGCGAAATTTTAAAAGGGACATTCCGCGCTTGATGTTGGCTACGCGCGGCTCTGTGGCAACAGTCAGAATCGTGGCGCATTTGCCGTCCGACGGGGTGTCCTTGAGCTCTACTACGTTGGCTCTGTTTTCATACGCGCGCGGGAAATAGTACAAAAGGTCGTAAAGAGAATGAACTCCTGCCGCCGCATAGGCGTTGACCTTTACCTTTCCGATGCCGTGCAGCGTGCCAACGGATATATCTTCAAGTTTTGACATACTTATCTCCTTGTATTATCGGATTTGTCACGCGAAGCGTCAATCGTCGGACTTTTTATCCGCCGAGGTGTTAAGCATATTTGACAGCGGATTTTCAAACATGGCATTCATCATTTGCTCGTTGTTTACGTGGGTGTATATCTGAGTTGTGCTTAATTGCTCATGTCCCAGAATGTCCTTTAATACACGGATGTCAACCTTGCCCGATTGATACATTAGCGTAGCGGCGGTGTGACGGAGCTTGTGGACTGAATAATGCTTTGAGCCAAGTCCCGCCATATCCAGATATTTATATACGATCTTTTGCACCATTTTGTCGGTGATACGAGTATCGCGATTGCTAAGGAAGAGTGCCTTGTCCTTTATATTCCTGTATTTTTCAGTGAGTCGTACCTCGGAGAGATACTCGACAAGCACCTTTTTGCAAGCCTCGTTGAGATAGATTATGCGCTCCTTGTTACCCTTACCAAGCACGCGAGTGTATTGGAAACCACGTTCTATATCGGGAATGTTGATGCCTACAAGCTCGGAAAGACGCATTCCGCAGTTAAGAAATAGGGTAATGATACAAAGGTCGCGCAGTCGGTTTTTAGAGTTGACGTCGTTCCTTACCGCGTCAAGAAGCAGCTTTGCCTCTTCAAGTGACATTACCTTTGGCAAGGTCTTTTTCTTTTTTGGAGATTCGATGTTTGCTGAGGGATTTTCATCAAAATAACCGCGCTTTATGGTAAAAAACTTGTACATCATCTTGATAGCAGAAAGCTTTCTTGCCTTTGCCGCCCACATGTTTTTACGGACGTTGCCCGTATAGAGCAGAAATTCATATATCTGATCGGGGGTGATGTTTTTTATGTATTCGACGTCGATTACTCGTATGTCTATCTCGCAGAACTCGTCAGAATCGGGATCGATATCGCGCTCCTTTGCCAAGAGGTAACGAAAAAAGGTGCGCAGATCCAAAAGATATTCGTCTGCGGTTTTCTGTGAGCAGCCCTGTATGGCGGTCTTGTAGGATGCAAACTCACGCAGGGCGGGCGGAAATTCCTCAATATTTATGATCGAAGACATATTATACCTCTCAAACAATGATTTTGTATAATTTAATTATACACTAAACTTTTATAATTTAGTGGATAAAGTGTAAACTTTCACACGGATATGTTGAAATGATCACAAATATTGTATATAATAATCTAAATGATACCATTTTTATTGAAAGGGCACAGTATGAAGAAGTTTATGGAGCGCTACTCTTATGAGAGCGTGCATTTGTTTTTAAATCAAGTAGCCATAGCATTGTTTGGCTTGACGCTGGCTCTCGCCGCGGGTATGGCGGAGAGTTTCGCGCTGAGCGTGGTAACGAGCGTATTTGCCGTTTTGTTTTTTTTGATACTTCAATACAACACGATGTGGAAAGTGGGAGCTAACGACAGACTTTCGGATGACCTTGGGAAAATAAAGGTGAGCTACTCCGTGCCTTTTTGGATGTGGTTGCTCTCCAATTCGCTTAATCTGCTTTTGGCTTTGCTTTTCGCCGTGGGAAAAGCGGTATCGAGTGTTGATCTTATCAGCTCCGTCGGCGGTGTTGCGGCGGTTATTAATTTGATAGTACAAGGAATGTATACGGGGCTTTTGACAATTGATGTGGGTGGCGCGCCCTTGAACACCTATTGGTTTATGCATTTTGTAATCACCATACCCGCCCTTGCGGTTGGATATCTTGCTTATTTGCTTGGATCGAGGAACATAAAGCTTTTGGCACCCTTGAATAAAGAAAAATAATATGTAGCCGAGCCTTTGGGGCTCGGCTTTTCTTAAAAAATCTTAAAAGTGGTATGTCGCCCTTGCCAAAGCTCGCGAGGTGTGGTAAAATACTATTGTAAAAATGAGATGGCGGTGAAACGTGGAAAATAAGGACATCAGGATCTTGATAACGGACGACGAGGCGGAGATACGTAATATCCTGCGAATACTGTTATCAAAAAAAGGGTATTCAATAAAGGAGGCGTCGTGTGGCGCTGAAGCGGTCGAGGCTGTTATGAACGGCGGCATCGATCTTGTTTTGATGGATATTATGATGCCCCATATGAGCGGCATAGAAGCAACCGCCAAGATCAGAGAGTTTTCTACAGTGCCGATATTATTTTTAACCGCAAAGTCATTGGACTCCGATAAGCAGAGTGCTTATGCTCAGGGCGGAGACGATTATCTGACAAAGCCGTTTTCCTCATTTGAGCTTATGCTCAAGGTGGAGTCGCTTTTGCGCAGATATATGGTATATCGCGGCAAAGAGGACGCAAGCATAGTAAGTCTTGCGGACTCGGTTGAAGCCGATCTAAAAAGTAAGACGGTAAAAAAGAACGGAGAGCCCGTTTCCTTGCGCGACAAAGAAAGCGAGATATTCTTTTATCTTTTGAGCAACAGAGGGCAGACTGTGGATACGGTTCAGCTTTACGAGGCGGTGTGGCAAGAAAAGGCGATGTCCTCCAGCGCAAACAACGTTATGGTAAACATTCTGAATCTGAGAAAAAAGCTTGAGACTGATCCCTCAGACCCCAAATTGATAAAGACCGTTTGGGGAAGGGGGTACAGGCTTGAGTAAGAAAAACAGATTTATTTCTCTGAGGACCAGAGCTGTTATAATTCTAATTGTCGCTATAGTGGCGGGCGCGGCTACGTTTGGCGCGGTTCGCGGGGTGGGCAACTTCTTTGTGTGGAGAGATTACGTAGAGGAGGGCGCGGCTCATCAAAGAGAGCAGAAATATATTAATGAGCTGCAGAGCTACGTTACAGAGAGAAGAATATCCGCAAGCGAAATGGACAGCGTTTTCGCGTGGTCTGTGGGCAAGTCTGTTAACGTTGTGGTGTATCAGGATTCGGACCTCATATATTCACCCGAGTGGTTTCAGGCGTTCGATCCATCCTTGCCGCTTCCTGACCCGCTTAAAGAAAATGATTTTTTTGAGAGCTGGTTTTCTGGGGACCGAGGCTTTGAGCAGTATCTTACCGACGAGGCGCGGCAGAAATACCGCGACACGCTTGACGGCATCCTTAAGGGGAACCAGGAGCTTCATCCTTTATATCTTGTTGACGGAACATTGCTTGTTACGTTTGTGGATTATTCCGCGGACGTGGCGCATAATCTTGTATTAGCACTGGCAACCGTTTGCGCTATAGGTGTTGTAGCGGTTATTATGATATTCAGCTTCAGCAGACTTTCAAAGCGAGTCAACAAGCTTGCGCAGGACGTCCGTCTTATAGAGGGCGGAGCGCTTGATTCGCCTATCGTTATTGAGGGCAACGATGATATAATGTCGCTGGCGCGCGACGTTGACAGCATGAGAAACTCCTTGATTGAGAATATGGCAAGAGAGCGACACGCGTGGGAATCCAACACGGCGCTTATTACAGCTATGTCTCACGATATACGCACGCCGCTTACAGTTCTTATGGGTTATCTTGACCTTATTGATTTTTCCAACTCAAGTGATACTAACGAGGAGTATCTTGCCATATGCCGAGAAAACGTGGAGCGACTTAAAAAGCTATCCGATGACATGTTTTCATACTTTCTCGTTTTTGGCAAGAAGGACGTGGGACTTAAAAAGCAGTCTGTGGCGGTTGAAAAAGAAATATCCAACATGATCGCGGAGCATGTATTTTTGCTCAGGGAAAAGGGATATGTAATAGAATGTCCTGAGGACTTTGATGGCGCCACGGTTTGCGTTGACGTTATGTACATCAGCCGAGTGATCGATAATATTTTCAGCAATATAGCAAAATACGCGGATCCCGCTTGTAAAATAACGGTGGATACGCACATCACAAATGAATTCGCAAAGATTAGATTTACCAATAGGATCAGAACAGACAAAAATATTCCCGAGAGCAACAGGATAGGACTTAAAACCTGTTCCAAGATAATGGAGCAAATGGGCGGAGAGCTTATACTTGAGGAAACAAAGGATACTTTTTGTGTGACAGTACAATTAACGGTGGAGGCGCACGATGATAGTGGCACAAATACTTAATATTATAAACATCGTTTTCGGTGCGCTTTTTATGGTGTGCTATGCGTATCAGGTGGTATACATAGTTATTTCGCTTTTCAAAAAGCCAAAAAAATATCCCGAAACGGACAAAACGAAAAAATACGCGTTTGTGATCTCGGCTCGAAACGAGGAAAACGTTATAGGTCAGCTTTGCGACTGTATAAAAAGGCAGGACTACCCCGGCGAGCTTATAGATATACTGTTGGTTGCCGATAACTGCACCGATAATACCGCCGCGGTTGCGCGCGAGCACGGAGCAAAGGTATATGAAAGGCATAATGAGCAGCTTATAGGCAAGGGATATGCTTTGACAGAGCTTTTTGATCACGTTAAGGGTACTGTGGGCTATGATGCGTACGACGCATATATAATTATCGATGCCGATAACATACTTGAACCCGATTACGTCAGTGAAATGGACAAATGCTTTTCTGCGGGCAACCGGATCGTTGTCGGTTACCGTAATTCCAAAAATTACGGCGATAATTGGATAAGCTCGGGATACGGATTGTGGTTTTTGAGAGAATCTCGCCAGCTAAACAGTGTCAGAGCCAATATAGGCACAAGCTGTGAGGTCAAGGGCACGGGATTTATGTTTTCCAACGAAATAATGAAGCGACAGGACGGATGGATACACCATTTGCTTATCGAGGACGTTCAGTTTACAGTTGAGAACGTATTGGCGGGAGAAAAGGTGTCCTACTGTCACGATGCGGTGCTCTATGATGAGCAGCCCACAAAATTCAAGGAATCCTGGTGGCAGAGAATAAGATGGTGCCGCGGATATTTGCAGATACTAAAGAGATATACCTTTAAGCTGTTGGGCGGATTTTTCAAAGGTAAGGGATTTTCCCATTTCGATGTGCTTATGTCCATGTCGCCTGCGTTCTTTATCTCGGTGGCAATGGTGCTTTGCAATCTCGTTTGCTTTGCCGTGCTTCCTTTCGTTGATATATCGGCGTTTGTACCGATGCTCCTGGCGGCGATACCGCCTATTGTGGGCTCGTATCTTTTGTTTTTTCTTATAGGATTGCTTACTACGATATACGAGTGGAAAAGAATTCGCACGTCGGCGGCTAAAAAGATACTTTATGCTATCACGTTTCCGGTGTTTATGGCGACCTATATACCGATAGCGGCATGCTCCTTCTTTATGCACGCCAAGTGGAAACCCGTTAAGCATAATCCCGTGGATGAAAAGGAATTTAATATACCTTCGGGCGAAGATCAGCGGTAAAACATAAACGGAGCAGAAAACCTGCTCCGTTTTTTTTGTGTAAAGATTTAGATCAATCAAAATATCCGAGTCTGTAAAGCAGCTCCGCGATAAGCACTGCGCCGCCTGCCGCGCCGCGAAGAGTATTGTGTGACAGACCAACGAACTTATAGTCGTATACAGTATCCTCACGCAGACGTCCCGCCGTTACGCCCATGCCGCCGTAAATGTCGCGGTCAAGCTTGGCTTGGGGGCGGTTATCCTCCTCAAAATATGTGATGAACTGCTCGGGGGCGTGGGGAAGTCCAAGCTCCTGAGGAAGACCCTTGAAATTTTTCCAGTCATCGAGGATCTGCTCCTTGGTGGGCTTGTTCTCAAACTTTACGAACACAGCCGCGGTGTGACCGTCTGTAACGGGAACGCGGATGCACTGTGTGGTAATGACGGTTTCATTGGTCTTAACGATCTCGCCGTTTTCAACCTTACCCCAAACGCGCAGGGGCTCCTGCTCGCTCTTTTCTTCCTCGCCGCCGATAAAGGGGATGATGTTATCGATCATTTCGGGCCACTCGTTAAAGGTCTTGCCTGCGCCCGAAATAGCCTGATAAGTAGTGGCAACAACTTCCTTGATACCGTATTTGCGCAGGGGAGTCAGCTCGGGAACGTACGCCTGAATGGAGCAGTTGGGCTTGACGGCGATAAATCCGCGCTTTGTACCAAGGCGCTCTCTTTGCGACTTGATGACTTCAAGATGCTCGGGGTTTATCTCCGGAATAACCATGGGAACGTCGGGTGTCCAACGGTGTGCCGAGTTGTTGGAAACAACGGGGATCTCTGCCTTTGCATATCTTTCTTCAAGCGCTTTGATCTCGTCTTTTTTCATGTTGACCGCGCAGAAAACAAACTGACAGACCTTCATCTCGTCAATATTCTCCGCGTCAATAACCACCATATCTTTATACTGCTCGGGCATAGGAGTCTGCAGCTTCCAACGGCTGCCAACAGCTTCCTTGTAGGTTTTTCCCGCGCTGTTTTTAGATGCAGCGAGAGCAACTACCTCAAAATAGGGATGTCCGTCAAGCAGGGTGAGAAATCTCTGTCCAACCATACCTGTGGCGCCAACAACGCCGACCTTCATTTTTTCCATAGTGATCCTCCTTGCCGGGCACGCTTGCCCGATCTGATTTAGTTAACTAAAGTATGTTGTAATTATATCACATTTTCCCTTTGATTTCAATAGGAAATAACGATTTTAGGGAATGCACTTTATATAAAATTATTCCGCATGGCGACAGAATGTTTGTATATTTTAAGGAAAAACCTCAATTTTAGCTCGTATTTATAAAAGACCATAAAAAGAGCAGACGTTTAAGCAAAAAGAGATCGGTTCAATTGAACCGATCTCTTAAAGATTTTGATATGTAGCTATTAGCCCTTGGAATCCTCGATAGCAGTCTTGGTTCCGTACCAAACGGTGGAGCCGCTCTTTCCAACAACAGCTTCCTCCATCTGCTCGAGCTGCTCTTCAGCCTCCTCGATGCCTTCCTCGTAGAACTCTACCTGCTCGTCTTCCATATCATCCTCATACTCTTTGAGGAGATACTCGTAATACTTAATCTGCTCTTTCAGCTCTTTCTTAGCTGTGTCAAGCTCTCTCTTCATTTCGTCATATTCGAAAGAAGCAAGCTTTTTGTCCTCGTATACGATGATTGTCAAGCTGTCACCGTCTTCGTTAACGGCTGTAAGGCGCTCAGATACGCCGATACCAAGCTCATCCTCGTCATCCGAGTAAGCGGCCATATAGTCCTCGTCTTCAAGAACCTCTGCAACATCCTCAAGGTCCTCAAGCTCAGGCTTGGGAGCGAAGAGAGAGCAGGAAGAGAATACGAGTGTGCAGCTGAGAATCATTGCAACTGCCAAAAGTGTAACGATTATTTTTTTCATTTGATTTTACCTCCAAAATGAAATTTTACAAATTAATTATAGCACCGTTGGAAACAATTGTCAATATATTTTTTAAAAAATAATATCAAAAATGTTAACTGATTTCCGATCAACGCAATCGTTGCGAAAAATGAAAGCTGTGAGTATTCAGTTCCAAAAACGGAATTTACATTTTTACATGCTCAAAAACAAACGCCAAAAAAGCGAGAAATCTTTCGTTTTTGGAAAAATATTTTAAAAAACTATTGACAAAGGGTTTCAATGAGTGTATAATAGGCTTGTGAGCAAGTGAAAACAGGGTGTTTTCTACTGTTTTCAAATAATAATATTCTCCGGGCAGCCCATTTATGTATAATGATACTGACTTGAAATAAAAGTCTGAACGCGCTGTGGCGGAGAGAAATACAGAACCGGACATGCGGAGGTAAATAAAATGGCAGCAACCAAAAAGGCAATGACAAAGGTAACCGAGATAACCGATAAAGAAGACAAGAGGAGAGCTTTAAACACCGCCATGGCGCAAATAGAAAAGGAATTCGGCGCGGGCGCTATCATGAAGCTTGGTGAGAACACGCATATGGAGGTCCAGGCTGTGTCCACGGGCTCGCTTTCTCTTGACATGGCGCTTGGAATAGGCGGCGTTCCGAAGGGAAGGATCGTGGAAATATTCGGTCCTGAATCATCGGGTAAGACTACCGTTGCGCTCCATATAATCGCCGAGGTGCAAAAGGCAGGCGGAGAGGCAGCCTTTATAGACGCGGAGCATGCGCTTGACCCCGTGTACGCGAAGGCGCTTGGTGTCGATACGGCAAACCTACTCGTTTCCCAGCCCGACTGCGGCGAGGATGCTCTGTCTATCACGGAGTCGTTGGCTCGCTCCGGCGCTATCGACGTGATCGTCGTAGACTCTGTAGCGGCACTCGTGCCTAAGACTGAGATAGACGGTGATATGGGTCAGTCAAGCGTTGGTGTTCAGGCGCGCCTTATGTCGCAGGCAATGAGAAAGCTTACGGCAGTGATCTCCAAGAGCAACTGTATCGTAGTATTTATCAATCAGCTGCGTGAAAAGGTTGGTGTTATTTACGGAAACCCCGAAACCACAACAGGCGGTCGCGCGCTCAAGTTCTATGCTTCGGTAAGAATAGATATAAGAAAGACAGAGCAGCTTAAAAACGGATCCGATATTTACGGGAACCGAGTTAAGTGTAAAATAGTGAAGAACAAGGTTGCTCCCCCCTTCAGAGTTGCAGAGTTTGACATTCTTTACGGCAAGGGCATCTCGCGCATGGGTGAGATACTTGATTTTGCTATCATGCTCGACGTTATAAAGAAGAGTGGATCGTGGTTCTCATATGAGGGTAACAGACTCGCACAGGGTAAGGACAACGTCAAAAAGCTCTTTGAGGACAATCCTGAGTTCGCAGCCGAGGTAGAAGCAAAGGTAAGAGAGCTTATGATGAAGAATGACGGTGTTCTCAACGAGGAGGAGTTTGAGCTGGACGACGAGGACGATTTCGATATTCGCACCATGGATGACGAGGAATAATTGGGTTTTGCTATGAGAAATATTTCGGTCACAGACATAAGACGCGCATCTGACGGAGGAATGACGGTAAGCGTTGAGTTGATAAACGGAGAAAACCGCGAGACTGTTAGCTTTGTTTTGCTTGACGAGCTGCTTTCTCGCCTTGAGATAAGCGTGGGTGAAATTTCTTCGGAGCAGCTTTGTGACGTGGAGTTCTGGTCTCGTGTGACCGATGCTTACGCATCGGCTTGCCGTTCGTTTGCCTTTGCTCCGGCATCCTTCAATATGTTAAAAAGCAAGCTCATAAAAAAGGGCTTTGAGCGCAACGTTGCCGATCAGGCGATAGAGCATCTAAAGTCGCGCGAATACGTTGACGAGGAAGATATTGCGCTTCGCCGCGCCGAGCTGTTTGTTGGAAAGCTTTGGGGGCAGACACGCATAATGGCAAAGCTGCGCGAGGAGGGTTTTACCGATTCGGTTATGGATGCCGTGTGCGACTATCTTGAAAGCGTTGACATGGTCGAGCTTTGCTCAAACCTTATTGACAAAAAATACGGTGGCGTTCCGTGTGACAAGCGCGAGCGTGACAAGCTGTGCGGCACTCTTTACCGATACGGCTACTCTCCGTCCGAGATAAAGCTTGCCATTGCTCGCTATGAGCATTGATCTGTTTTGAATATTGTGCGCGCGGCATGATTCACTGTCACGCGCATAATTTTTCTATTGTTGCGTCAATTTTAGTGCCACGTTAACATCAAGTTCATATATGAGTGCTAAAATTGTCTATCATAAATTCAGTATTTACCGCGGAGTAATCTTATGGAATTCGTCAGAAAACTACCCATACCAAAAGAAATAAGAGAGCAATATCCACTTTCTGCCGAGAGCGTCCTGCGCAAAAAGAGCTTTGACGGCGAGGTGGCAAAAATATTTACGGGTGAATCCCAAAAGAAGCTGCTCGTCATTGGTCCTTGCTCGGCTGATAACGAGGATTCCGTTATGGATTATTGCATGCGACTCGCCCGCGTCAGCGAGCAGGTGGCGGACAAGCTTGTAATAATTCCGAGGATTTATACCAATAAGCCCAGAACTACGGGTGACGGATACAAGGGAATGTTGCATCAGCCCGATCCCCAAAAGGCGTCTGACATGCTTGCGGGCGTTATAGCAATCAGAAATCTGCATTTGCGCGTAATAGAGGAAACGGGAATGTTTACCGCGGATGAGATGCTTTATCCCGAAAACTACCAGTATCTATACGATCTTTTATCTTACGTTGCGATTGGCGCACGCTCGGTGGAAAATCAACAGCACAGGCTTGTGTCAAGTGGCATTGAAATACCTGTAGGCATGAAGAATCCTACGGGCGGCGATATCTCCGTTATGCTCAACTCGGTTATGGCAGCGCAACACGCGCATACCTTCCTATATCGCGGTTGGGAGGTCAGATCAAAGGGTAATCCTCTTGCCCACACTATTTTGCGCGGATATGTAAATAAGCACGGTGAATCCTTGCCTAACTATCATTATGAGGATATTGAGCATCTTTGCGTGGAGTATTCTAAGCGTCAGCTCGCTAACCCCGCCTTGATAGTGGACTGCAACCACGCGAATTCAGGAAAAAAATATAAAGAGCAGATGAGAATCGCAAAAGAGGTGCTTCATTCCTGCTCTCTCAATGCTGACATCGCTAAAATCTTCAAGGGCTTTATGATTGAAAGCTATATTGATGAGGGCAGCCAGAAAATCGGAGAGGGAATCTATGGTAAGTCAATAACAGACCCCTGCATAGGATGGGCGGATACCGAAAGCTTCATATACTATATGGCAGATAAGATATGAGAATCTGAATTTATAGCTTGCAAACATATACTACAAAAAAGCATTTCTTAGGAAATGCTTTTTTTGATATATTTTAAAAAAAGTATTCCCAAAACTCGTAAATTTTGTTATAATAATAGGAGTAAGGTAAAGGAGGTAATCACGTGACGTATTCTGAAGTAGCAAACAGATTGCGGGTGGCAGGAATCGAGAACTATGACGGCGAGGCACGCATGCTTATAGAGCACGTTTGCGCATCATCTCCATTGACGGACGGAGAATATGAGAGCGAGGCATTGGTTTTGGCGGTTGACAAGCGCTGTTCGGGTTATCCTTTGCAATACATTTTGGGCAAATGGTGGCTTGCGAGATGTGAATTTTTCGTTGATGAAAGCTGTCTTATCCCTCGAGCCGACACAGAGTGCGTTATTGAGGAGGCAGTAAAGCTTTTGCCCCCGGGTGCGAGATTTGCCGATCTTTGCGCGGGAAGCGGATGCATTGCGATATCCATTCTGGACCTCAGACGTGACACCGAGGCTGATGCTTTCGAGCTATATCCCAAGACACTGGAGCTGGCTTGCAGAAACGCCGCGCACAATCATGTTGAGAGCAGATTTTGCGGAATTGCCGGCGACGTTAACGACGAGTGCTTGCTTGGCTTAAAAAAGTATTCCGCAATAGTGTCAAATCCTCCGTACATACGGAGAGACGTGGTGCCAACGCTTGCGAAAGATGTGCATTTTGAGCCGGTGGCGGCGCTTGACGGCGGCATTGACGGACTTGATTTTTATCGGGCAATAGTGCGCAATTTTGCCAAAAATCTTGATGAGGGCGGCGCATTTATATTTGAGATCGGTTACGATCAGGCGAAAGATATTGAAAAGATCGCCCTTGATGGTGGATTTTCCTGTCGGATAAAGCGTGACCTCGGCGGTAATGACAGAGTTGCTATTCTGACGCGACGAAATTGTAACTGCTGACATCCTTTTTCGCGGCGAATAATTACGCGTTGAAGTTTTGGTTGCGGTCATTAACGACTGTGAGAGGCTATTATAAATATGACAAATAAAGTATGATTTGGGAGAGCTGTATGAGAATTCTTGTTTTGGCGGGCGGATATTCGCCCGAAAGAGACGTGTCGCTGACAAGTGGCAGTCTTATCGCAAACGCGCTTGTTGGAGAAGGTCACGACGTATGCTTGGCGGACGTTTATCTTGGCGTAAGCGATTTTGATGACGTTGACGCTATGTTTAATAAAAACGAAAAGCCGGTACATAAGGTGACAAGTACAGTTCCCAATCTTGAAGCTCTTAAGGCGCAGAGCGGCAACGGTGAGGCGCTTATTGGGCGGGGAATAATCCAGCTTTGCCGCGCGGCAGACGTTGTATTTTTGGCGCTCCACGGAGCTATGGGCGAGAACGGTCAGCTTCAGGCAACTCTGGACAATTACGGCATAAAATATACCGGATCGGGATATGTTGGCAGCCTTCTTGCCATGGACAAGGATATATCCAAAAAGATGTTCGTGGGTGCGGGAGTAAATACGCCCGAATGGATATATTATGATAAGCCCTCAGACTGCGATGTTAATGAAATTGAGCAAAAGATCGGGTATCCGTGCGTTGTAAAGCCCTGCTCCTGCGGTTCAAGCGTGGGGATCTCCATTGTTGAAGATCACGCGGGACTTGTGAGTGCGCTTGAATTTGCGTCCGCTTACGAGGACAAGATACTTATTGAAAAAAAGATCGAGGGCAGAGAGCTGACCGTTGGAATTCTTGACGGCAAGGTGTTGCCCATAATTGAGATAATACCTACCGAGGGCTTTTACGACTACACAAACAAATATCAGGCGGGCAAAACGCTTGAGATATGCCCCGCGCAGATAGATGAATCGATAAGAGATGCCGCCGCAAAGCAGACAAGACTTGCGTTTGACGCGCTGCGTCTTTCGGGCTATTCGAGATTTGATTTTATTGTTGATAAGGACGGAAAGCCTTGGTGCCTTGAGGCGAACACGTTGCCCGGCATGACCCCCACAAGCCTGCTTCCTCAAATGGCGGCGGCGATAGGCATAAGCTATGGAAAGCTATGTGAGAGGATAGTAGAGCTTGCATTTAAAAAGTAATATCATCAGTTGACGTAAATCAGCGGCGGGTCGTGATCGACCCGCCGCTGATTTATTATTTATGACTTTATTTGGCAACTGTTCCGTCGGAGCAGTAGACGGAGTACGCGCCTGTGTTTCCGTTCCATTTGCCGACCTTATGTACGCTATTCCACGCGTCTTTTTTGGAGCTGTATCTTATCTGACGGAGCGCCTTGCAGCTGTAGAATGCGCTGTCACCGATGCTTTTTACGCTGCCGGAGATATTGATGCTTGCCAGCTTGGAGCAACCGTAAAACGCGGATCCTCCTATTGAAGCCACACCGTCCGAAATTATCACGTTTGTGACGCTTGTACAGCCGTAGAAGGTGTATTGCTTTATTGCCTTTATTTTGTCGGGAATAACGATACTGTCCGCGATCTTTCCGTTTATATAGAGGCTCTTGGCATAATAAAGCGGGTTGGATGTGTTGTGACTAAAGGAAATGCCGCACCAGCCCTCAAGGTCGTCAATATTTACCTTTGATAGCTTAGTGCAGTTAGCAAAGGCTGAAAATCCAACGGTTCTGACACCCGAGCCAACCGTTACGTCGGTAAGCGCGGAGCAACCGTCAAAAGCGTGATCGCCGACATTGATGACGCTATCGGGCAGAGTAATGCTTTTAAGCTTTTTGCATCCGCTGAATGCCGAGCTGCCAATATCCCGCACGTCACTTGGAAGCTCCAGTGAACTTATCGCAGAGCAATCTTTGAGCGCGGAATCATATAAGATTTTGGTGTTGTCATTGATCTTAACGCTTTTTTGATTCTTATCCGCCATCTTGAAAAGAACCACGCAATGATTATTGTCATTTCCGAGATAAGAAGCCTTGTTTTCGTTGTGAAATATAAGACTTGAGCAATTATTAAACGCATCTTGGCCTATTTTTTGAATGCTATCGGGTACTGACACGCCTTTTAGCTTGACACAATTATAGAACGCGCGGCTTCCTATGCTTTGGATACCGTCGGGAAGATGAATTTCTTCAAGGCTTTGGCAATTGAAGAACGCATTATCGGCTATGCTTTTGACGCCAACGTCGAAGGAGATCTCACAAAGAGAGTAGCAACCCCAAAAGGCAGAATCACCGATATATGCCACGCTTGACGGGATTGTTATACTTTCAAGCTTGCTTTCGGCGACACAAAACGCTGAATCACATATGATCCTCGTTCCGTCTGCCAAGCTGACCTGACTTACAGAATTATCATATCTGAGGGCGCAGCTATCTAAGTATAAAACTCCGCCAACGGTACGTGCCACGCCCGTGCAGCCCTCGAATGCGCAGAGACCAATATTCTTTATACTGTAAGGGATATTGATGCTTTCAAGGGCGGAACAACCGCTAAAAGCATAGTTCCTTATGCTTTCAACACTATCGCCAAGAACAACTTTTTTGAGCTTGTTGCAGCCAAAAAACGCGTGATTATCAATAACGGTCACGTTGTTACCAAGGGTTATGGACAAAATCTCCGTGTGGTTTTCAAACGCGTGACGGCCTATGCGCGTTACGGGCAATCCGTTGTGGGTGTCGGGAATGACTATATCTGTTTTTGTCTTATCGGTTACATTCGACACGGTGTATGAAGCGTTGTCCGCGCCAAGCATGAAAGCCAAGCCGTCCTCAACAAATTCCTGCGAAATGACAGGAGCATTAGGCACAATCTTGCTATCGCACGCGACGAGAGATAAAGCGCAGAGTATCAATAGCACCGTAATGATACGTAATAAAGAATTTTTCATTTTTCGCCCTAAGTCACATCTAAAAGATTATAGTTCGTTCTTTTTGTATTGAGAGAGCTGCTGCTCCTCGGTGTGCTTGAGCAGCTCGAGGATAGCCATATTCTCTATCATTAGCTTTACTATCTTTTCAAGCGTCGAGCCTTCCGAATAGTCGGCGGCGCAGACGTAGTTTATACGCTCATCGTCAACAAGCGGCTTTACCGTCTCGCTTCTTCCCGCGGGGTAGAGCGCAATGGATTTTCCGCCCTTTTCTTTAACCATTTTCATGCAGGGAATGTCAGTTATTCCGTCGCCGATGTAGATCATATTGCGGTACGCGATGCGGCGCAGGCTCTCGTCTTGCAGACGGTTGAGATTATAATCATCGGTAACGTCCAGCGTTCCCTTGGAAATTCTGTAGATATATTGAGTTTTAAGAGTGTAGTTGATAGCCAGCGCGGGCCAAACCGCTTCGCCGTTTTCGTCGTACATGTATCTGCAGGCGTATATGCGCTTGAAATACTTGGCGATGGGTGTTCCTTGAATTATTTCATAGGTTCCCGATGAAATGATGTAATGCTCAATACTTACTCCCACCTCTTCGCCAAAAGCGTTTATGCGATCAAACCATGAAAGTACGCCGTCAAAAAGCTCAACGTTCGCGCCGCATTTTTTGAGGTATTCCTCGGTAAGAGGGATGCCGCGTTCTTTACATTCGCGGATCATTATAAGCATGTATGAAAGAATCTTTTCCACCTCGTGCTTTTGGGTTAGCGCCGCAGCTTTGCCCCAGAACTCGTCCGAGCTCATTCCGAGGTTTTTGATAAAGTCGTACTCCTGCATATCGGTGGTACAAAGAGTTTTATCAAAGTCATATAGGATACCGATGGTTGGTTTTGACATAAATTTATCTCCTTATAAAGTTTGTTGGGGATAAAATAGGGGAGCTTGTCCCCTTAAGTTCATTATATCACACACAAGGAGCAAAAGTCAAGAGGGCAGATAATTTTGATTTTTATGACAAAACAACCGCCTCACCAAACGGCGAGGCGGTGTTTACTTGCCGATATTTCGGTCTACTGTAAGATTCGTATTGTTTTTCAATTAGAGATTGTTAATGATATCAGCTTTTTTGTTCTTATATTCTTCTTCGTTTATTATGCCGAGCTCGTATAATTCCTTTAATTTTACCAGTTCCTGTTCTGTGAAAAGGGGGTCCATGCTTGGCGCGGCCGTTTGCCCGCTATTGTTAGCGGAAGAGTTTTGCTGGATTATATTTTGATCAAGGACGAGCAAAATCAATGCTATATTTGTAAAAATAAAGGCTATAGCACAATAAAGTATATAGCTATTGTCTGAGTCTAACGATTCGGCAATGATTGCTGAGATCAAGTTTATAGCAATGCCAAAAGACGTAGAAATAATTGCAAATGTCTTTTTGAAAGGTTTTTTTGTTGTTTCGACAGCACCTAATAAGTATAATGAACCCGCAAACATATTGCAGAACAGTGTCATATCTCCATAGAAGAGAACTGGTGTTGTGCTTGATAAAAGGTTAATATTAAACTCGTTAAAAAACGAAAGAAAAGACACAATAGCAAATATTATAGTCAGCATAGTATTTGCAAGTTTACTAGCGTTCAATACAAGTATATACATAGCTATTATTATTGCAAATATCATAGGAGTGCTCATTGCAGTAATCATAGAAGAGCTCACGTATTTTTTATATATGTCTAATAATTGGATAATAGCCAACAAATCAACAAAAATGATTATAACGCATAAAACCAAAACTGCGATTTTACATTTGGATAATTGCTTTTTACCTAACATTATTTATACCTCTTTAATTTTAGAAATGGCTACTTGGTATTCATCGTCGGTAATCAAGCTTTGAGTGCGCAAATTTTCAAGCTTTTTGATTTTATCATCGATATTTTTCCTTTCTGTGCGAGCTGTAGCGGTAGATACATGGGTGTTGTGTTCTATGTCAGTTAGCTTGTCGATTATCTCGCCAAATCCGTATAGGAACCAAGATGATATCCATGCAGTCAAGGGCAAGATAATCATCGTGAAAATACCCAATAGGATCAAATCATATGACACCAGCACGATTCCGCCAATTACGCCGATGACTATGAAAATAATGAAAAGTGCTTTTGCGAGTGATTTAATCTTTTTGCCTATGTTGTCATACATACTTATGACCTCCTTAAAATAAAAAGTGCGGCAACCGGAGTTGCCGCACCGAAAAACGCAAACTCCAATTGTCGCCAAACAAATTTCAAGCAATTATACGGATATTTCGCCGTTCAAACTTACCTGCTGGAATTTGCATTTTTACCAAATTCGTAACAGAAGTTTGAACGCCGAAAAAAGGTATAATTCACTCTTTCCGAAAAAAGAGAAAAATATCCCTATAATTGCGTTATGAAATTTGTTTGGCAAGTCCATTATATCACATAGTTTTTCGTTTGTAAAGGAGAATTTAAAAAAATCTCCCATTTGCTTTTTTATAGGCAAAGATGGGAGATCTTCAGTTTTGACTCAATACAGTTTATATTTGAGGCGAAGGTTATCCGCGATCATCGCGATAAATTCACTATTAGTGGGCTTGCCTCTGTTATTCTGAATGGTGTAGCCGAAATAGGAGTTGAGGGTATCTACGTCGCCTCTGTCCCACGCGACCTCGATTGCGTGGCGTATCGCTCGCTCGACGCGGCTTGTGGTGGTCTGGTATTTCTTAGCAACGGAAGGGTAGAGGACTTTTGTTACCGAGTTAATAATGTCGGAATCCTTTACAGTTAAAAGAATTGCTGTGCGCAGATATTGGTATCCCTTGATGTGCGCGGGCACGCCGATCTGATGGATGATGCGCGTTACCTGTGTTTCAATATCGGGGGTGGGCGAGCCCTGCGACATCTCAGCGTTGCTATCTTGCTTTGAATTGCGCGCCTTGAGCATATTTTCGGAATATTCCAAAAGGTTTGACTGGTTTATCGGCTTTACAAGGCACAGATCCGCGCCCGCTTGCAGAGCTTGGACGAAAATGTTCTGATTTGAGATAGGGGAGGTCATTATGATCACGGGAGCTTTGTCGTTTCCATATGAGGTCGCTTTTGCGCTTCTCACCACGCTTAGTCCGTCTACCTTGGACATCCAAACGTCAATTATTACTATGTCCGGGTGTATGCGACCGATCTTTGCCAGCGCATCCTCACCGCTTGTCGCTTCCTCTATGTATCTGCAGCCCGCGCGCGCAAAGCATTCTTTTATTATCGCTCTTTGCGCCGAGCTTTCGTCTGCGATAAGAATTTTTGTTGTGTATTCCATTAATATGTATCCTCCTGTAAATTTTTGGAAATTCATTACACTAATATATTACCATAAATTGGAAATAATTGCAATAGTTTTACCAAAAATTCCCATTTGTCAAAATTACCAAAAATTTACAGTGGTTTTTGTGTTTTATATCAAAAAATGATATCACTATGTCAGAGTTTGTCGAATAAATAAAAAAGCCTTCATAACGAAGGCTTTTATCTAATATATCAGCTTTACACTGTTTTAAGATAGTGTATCTCTTGCTCATCGAGGTAGCGCCATTTCCCGTTTTCCAGGTCGCCAAGCTTGATCTTTCCAATTGCTACGCGGGTCAGCTTGAGGATTTTTATACCGTTGAACTCGCACATGCGGCGTATCTGTCTGTTTCTACCCTCAAAAAGCTCAAAGCGGGCAACGGTCTCACTGTCGTTATCGCTCACCTTGGTAACGGTTACGCGCATGGTCTCCTTGCCGTCTATTACTATCGGGTTGCCGAGTTTTTTCAGTTGCGCCGCGTCGAATTTGCCTTTGAGCGTGACGTTATATATCTTGGGAATGGAATGGCGGGGGTGTGTGAGCTTGTTTGCAAGCTCGCCGTCGTTTGTCAGCAGCAACAGTCCGTCTGAATCCATATCGAGTCTGCCGATGGGGTAGAGGCGCAGGGGAGCGCCGCTTTTGTCCTTTACGCCGCGGCAAAGCTCGGTTACTCCGATTCTTCCTTTTTCATCCGACGCGGTGCATACTATTCCGCGCGGCTTATTGAGCATTATGCATACGCGCTCGTTGCTTTGGGGCGCTATGCTTTTTCCTCGATATGCCACCTTGTCAACACCGACCTCAATTTTGTCGCCAAGGTGGGCGGTCTGTCCGTTTACGGTAACCAAGCCCTGCTCAATCGCGGCATCGGCGGCGCGGCGGGACATTACACCGCAATCGGTAAAATATTTTGAAAGTCTTATTTTTTCCATTTTAAATCCTTGCTATTTTGATGGCCGGTTACCCGAAAATCCAATCAAAAAAGCTTTTTTTATATATTTTTCTCTCAACAGAGTGTTTGGCTACTATGGGGCACTCGGCAACCTTTTTGCCGTCGAGGTAATAAACCAATCTGCCCATTACGTCGCCCTCCTTAACGGGCGCGTAAGCAAAACGCGAAAGCTCAACTATACACTCGGCATTTACATCCGCGCAGGTCGTAGTAAGAGTTACTTTAGATGCGTTACCAACCGTAACGTTACTTTGCTCTCCGCCAACCACGGGCAAGGAAAGCTCGAAAGCGCCCTCGTCACACAGCATCTTTGCCTGACATACAGAAAAACCGTGATCGAACAAGGTCTTGTGGTCGTTCCAATCGTTCGGGGCGTTTAACGTCACACACAAAAGCCTCACTCCGTCGCGTTCGGCGCAGCTTACAAGACAGCGTCCGCACTTTTTGGTAAATCCTGTTTTAATTCCGCACGCGCCCTCGTATTTTTTGAGCAGCTTGTTGTGATTGACAAACAGTCTTATCCCGCCCTCTCCGTCAAGTGAGGCGGTCTTTTTATAGGTGGATACTATCTTTGCAAACGTTTGGTTTTTCATAGCCTCGCGCGCGATTATTGCAAGCTCACGCGCGGTGGTATAGTGTTGCTCGTCGTCAAGACCGTGCGGATTGGTAAAATGCGTGCTACTAAGCTCCAGCTCCGCAGCTTTTGCGTTCATCATATCCGCAAAACCCTCGATACTGCCGCCAATCTCAATGGCGAGCGCCGCCGCGGCGTCGTTTGCGGAGGAGAGAAGTAATGCGTAGAGAAGGTCCTCTACGCTTATACGCTCGTTGGCAAATAGATATATTGACGACCCCTCGATTCCGACCGCATTCGGAGAAACTACAACTACGTCATCAAGCCGCGCGTTTTCCAGCACGACAAGCGCTGTCATTATTTTGGTGGTGGATGCCATGGGCATTTTTCTATTGGCATCCTTGCTCCACAATACCGCACCACTATCAGCCTCCATGAGAATGGCTGAATGTGCAGATACGGATATTTGGTTATCCTTGGCTGTTTCTTTTATGTAGAAGAAGGAGTCCGCGTATGAGGACTCCCCGCCGCCACCCGCGGATTGTGACGAGAGGGCAGAGCAGCCCCCTAAGCATAGCAACACAGCCGTGATCAGAATAACGGCTTTTGACAGTATTTTAATGGATGCTTGAGTCATTTGACCCTCCGGACAAGTATTTTGTACCATTATATTTGTCCGCGCGGCTCAATATGACTCAAGCATTTATGCAAACAAGCGATTATTGCTCGCTCTCAGCGTTTTCCTCGCCCTCTTTTTTATCCTTTGCGAAGAGAGCCTTGATCTTTGCTATGATCTCGGGAGAACGGTCGATGATATCGGAAAGCTGCTCCATAGGATCAGAGGGATTCTTAACGCCGATATTGATGAGCTCAACCTCGCCGTCCTTGTTTACGCAAAGCATACCTATGGGCTGAACGGTGATACCCGTGCCGCCACCTGCGCCAAAATTCTGGGGCTTGCCCTGCGCGCCTCCGGCCTTGTCGTTAAAATCAAGACCGCCGGTGGCAAATCCCATAGCCACCTTGGAGATGGGTATTATAGTCGTGCCGCTTTTAGTCTCAACGGGTGTACCGATAACGGTATCTGCGTCGATCATATTGCGGATCTGAGCCAGAGTTGCCTGTACTACTTCCTGAAGCTTGTTTTCGGTTGCCATAATTGAAATTCCTTTCATTTATATATGAGTTTTATTTACAGCGTTATTTCGCTTTATATACTGCTTTAGCTTGCCTTATCGGCGCTTGAGACCAGCTCATTTGTTCTGTCCTTTTGCGGAGTAGGCGAATCGGTTGAATGGGCGGGCTTGGGTGAGATCTTTATCCATCCAAGGACGAACTTGAATGCCGCTTTCAAAACCGCGCCAAGAATCCCTCCAAGGCTGGTGGAAAATCCGAGCTTTACGTCTGCCACTATATCCTCTGAAAGATAATCGGTTGATATTTCAATATCCGCCTTATCAACGCCGTGGAGATTAGAATACTTGTCGAGAAAAGCAAACAGAGGGTGAAGTCCGTTGGTGATAGCCACGTATATGAGTGCTATCTGCGCGGCATCCGCGCCACCCACCTTGATGCGCAATCTGTCTACGTGGAAATGGAACTTTTTAAATAGTCCTGAGAATAAGAGCTTAATAATTCTGAGAAACAGCCCTATCATGCTTGGGATAGGGGGCATAGATTCTCGCTTTTTCTTTTTTTGCTCCTTTAGCTCTTTCTTTGTAAGTTTTGCTTTTTCTTGCTCTTTTTCTTTTTTCTTTTGCTTTTTCGCGGCATCGCGTCTTGCTTTTTTTGCGGCGAGCTTTTGCGCCTTTTTGTGTGCCGCGCGATCACGCTTGGCGATCTTTTTCTTTGTGTAATTGCTAAGCTTATATGTTTTTTGCTTTTTGGGAAGAATTTTGAAGGTTATGCCCAACGCCGTGACAGAGAGGAGCAGCTCGTCCTTCATTTCAACGGTGATTCTTACTCTTACTGTGAATATCAAGACAAAAAGCGCGATGATGCCAAGTATTATGGCAAGTGCGATCATAAACGGGGCTCCTCCTTTCTATATTTTGCGTTATTATATCAGGTCAATCGTTCGCGGAGCTGTTTTTTTCCTCGGACTCTGCCGTATTATCGCCGGGGGTGACCGCCGACACGTTGAGCGCGGAGGAGAAGCCTATATCCTCAACCGTTAGCGAGTCCTCGCTTATCGCGGTTGGTGACAGCTCGGTTTTGGGAAGGTCGTCGAGAGAGGAAAGACCAAACACGCGCAAGAATTTTTCCGTTGTCGTATAGAGCATGGGACGACCCGGAGCGTCAAGACGGGATAGCGATTCTATGAGGTTTTTGTCTACAAGCGAGGTCATAGCGTAGGATGAATCTACTCCGCGTACTGCGTCGACAAAGGCACGGGTCACGGGTTGATTGTAGGCAACCACCGCAAGAGTTTCCATGGTCGAGTTTGAAAGATTTCCGCCACGCTTGATACCCAAAGCCTCTCGTATGTAGGGAAGAAACTCTTCCTTTGTAGCAAATTGGCACGATTCTGGATACGTCAACAAAAGCACTCCACGCGGAGAGTCCTCGCGGTTGTAATCAATTGCCATCGCCTCAACCATGCTTTTTATATCCTTTTGCGAAAGGCCCAATACCTCTGAGAGCTTGGAGTATTCGACGGGGTGACCCGCCGCATATAATATTGCTTCTATTGCCGCGGTAACGCGTTCAAGCTTGAATTCGTTGGCGGGCTGGTATTCTGTTGTATTATTCAAAGTCTATTTCCTCCTGCTTGCCGTATTCTTCCTGTACCTTGGACGTATAATCCTCATCACCGTCAGTTTTGACTATATCGTCGGGGTTATCATTTATCACAAACGTCGCGCTGTCGTCAAGCAAGGTGCCGTAGGCGTCGTATATGAGTATCTTTCTGATCTTAATCAGCTCAAGCACGCCAAGGAATATAGCTATCATATCGGGAAGTGAGACCGAATCGGACAGCAATTCTCTGAGCGAGGTAGTCTTTTTTTGCGACATCCTGCGCAAAATTCCCGTTATCTTGACTTCAACGGGCACGATAGGCGAGCTTATCATGGGCTTGAACACCTCGCCGTCAAGCTTTGGTCTGTTTTCATTATAGGTTATTATGCGGCGCACCGCAAGACACAGAGATTCGATATTTTGGTCAAGCACAAAGGTCTTGTCCACCGTGATCTCATCAGTATCCTTTTCAAGTCTGCCCGAAAAACGCGCGTAAAGCGGAGCCATTTTCTGTGCCGCTTCCTTTGCCTGCTGATATTTCTGGAGCGCGTCGGCAAGGGCGGCGCGGGGATCCTCCTCGTCCTCCTCTACCTTGGGCAAGAGCAACTTGCTCTTTATCAGCATAAGCTCGCTTGCCATAACGATAAATTCGCTCGCAAGCTCCATATCAAGCGCCTGAGCTTCGGCGATATATTCAAGATATTGCTCGCAGATGATATTGATCTTTATATCATCGATAGCCATCTTGTTTTTGTGTATAAGTGAGAGCAGAAGGTCCAAAGGACCTTCAAAGGCTTCAAGCTTGTAATTCAGGGCGTCCATCGGGGCATCCTTTCTCTCCTATCAGAAGATTGATTGTAAAAGTAGATTCAATATAGGTCTTACGATTGCGTAGAACAGCTTATTCGCCACGAATGAAAACGGAGAAAAATTAAATATACGCGTACAGAGCATGGAGATCACGAGAACTATTATCATTGTATAGCGCTCGTACTTCATTATTGAAAAATACCACTTTTTTGGCAGAAACAGCGAAAAAAATCTCGAGCCGTCAAATGGGGGCAGGGGGATCATGTTGAAAACTGCAAGCGTAAAATTCATCATGCCACCGAAATAGAAAAATATCATAAGAACGTTCATTACGTTTGACATAAGTCCCATTGTAGCAAGCTGCGGCGCATACAGCATGTTCATAAAGGACACGATTGCGAACAGTACGGCGCTTATCGCTCCTAAAAGCAAATTGCTGATCGGCCCTGCGATAGCGGTAAGAGCCATTCCGCGTCTGGGATTTTTGAAATTGCGCGTGTTTATCGGAACAGGCTTTGCCCATCCGTATCCAAACACAAGCATGCACAGAAATCCAATGGGATCAATGTGCTTTAGGGGATTAAAGGTCATTCGCCCGAGGTTGTAAGCCGTTCTATCACCCAATTTATGTGCCACAAAGGCGTGTGACGCCTCGTGGAAGGAAAGAGCGATAAGCACCACAGGCAAGGTCAGCAATATGCTGATTATTGTTAGCTTGATATCTCCTCCCGATAAAAGCGAAAACAACATTGGGGGTTACCTCCGAAAAAACTAAAAAATCAAATCAGAGTTTGATTTGTGCCATGTCGGCAATAGCGCGCCAAAGCTCGTCCTTGCCCTCCTTTTTGAGCGAGGAAAAGGGAATAATGGGCGTATCTTGGGCAATGATGCCGTCATTGCTTATCTTTTCGATACACGCCGCGCGCTCGGTCTTATTGAGCTTGTCGATCTTGGTGATGGCGATGATATATGGTAGCCCTACGTTGTTCATATAGTCTATCATCATAGCATCGTCACGCGTAATTCCCGCGCGACTGTCAACTAGCTGAACGACACCGCGTACAAGATCTATATTTTTATTTTTGGTAAAATAGCCGTCGGTAAGCTGAGACCATTGGTTTTTGTTGTCATGCGCTCTCGCGGCAAAGCCGTATCCGGGCAGATCCACCAAAAACATCTTTTTATCGATCTCATAAAAATTTACCGTTATGGTTTTTCCCGGTGTAGCCGAAACGCGCGCAAGACTCTTTCTGCCAAGCAGTGTGTTTATAAGAGAGCTTTTGCCCACGTTGGAGCGACCTGAGAGCGCTACCTGGGGGATAGCGTCGGCGGGAAATTGACTTGCAAAGCCCGCGGTCATTTTTAAATTTACGTTTTGTATGTTAAGTCCCATAATTATCCTTTAAACATTTGTTGGCTTGGGCTTTGTCACTGTTTACCGCTTTTAGACGATACCGTTGGCGCTACCGTGCCCGTATGAGCGACGCTGACAATGGAGAGCGCTTGCTCTTTTTTGTCGTTGTTATGATTTATATCGGTATGTACTATGGCTTCGCTATGCACAAGGGCATTGCAAAGCACGTCCTCCGCACTCTTACAGAAAACGAAGGTGACGTTATCCTTGACAACGGGATCTATCTTGTTAAGGTCCTTTTTATTGTCGAAGGGTATGAGTATAGTCCTGACCCCCGCGGAATATGCCGCCATGGTCTTCTCGCGCAGACCGCCAATGGCAAGCACCTTGCCGCGTATGGTTATCTCGCCCGTCATGCTGACGTCGCGACGGACGGGGATTCCAGAAAGCGCGCTTACAAGCGCTGTAAGCGTGGTTACTCCCGCGCTCGGACCGTCCTTTGGAACGGCTCCCTCAGGGAAGTGTATGTGTATGTCCTTTTTGGAGTAGAAATCCGCAGATATACCGTAACGTGATGCGATCTGCCGCACGTATGTGATCGCCGCGTGAGCCGATTCCTTCATTACGTCGCCAAGCGAGCCCGTAAGCTCCAGCTTGCCCGTTCCGTCCATAACGGCACATTCAACCTTCAAAAGATCGCCGCCCGATTGGGTATATGCCATGCCGTTAACTACGCCGATCTCGTCCTCACAGCTTATGACCTCTGCTATCATCTTTTCAGGGCCTAATATGTCGCGGAGCACCGCTTGATTTACTGTAACGCTCTTTACTCCGTCCTCGAGGATACGCTTTGCGGCTTTTCGGCAGAGCGCTCCCAGCTCACGCTCGAGATTGCGGACGCCCGATTCGCGTGTATAGCAATCGATGATGTCCGACAGCGCCTCGTCTGTAATTTTGAGCATGCGGCGATTGAGTCCGTGTCGCTTGAGCTGACGGGGAATAAGATGATTCTTTGCTATGCTGAGCTTCTGGCTTTTTGTGTAGGTATTAAGCTCGATTATCTCCATACGGTCGATAAGCGGGCGCGGAACAGTGTCAAGGGTGTTTGCAGTTGCGATAAATATGCAGTCCGAAAGATCAAAGGGAAGCTCCACAAAATGATCTCGGAAGAACTTATTTTGCTCGGGATCCAGCACCTCCAGCATAGCCGATGCGGGATCGCCTCTGCCGTCATTTGCCATCTTATCTATCTCGTCAAGCAGAATAAGGGGATTTTTGACTCCCGCCTGAGATATCGCGTTTATGATGCGTCCGGGCATTGCTCCGACGTATGTTTTTCTGTGACCTCTGATGTCTGCCTCGTCGCGAATTCCGCCAAGCGAAACTCTTACGTATTTGCGCTTCATGGCGCGAGCAAGAGAAGCGGCTATGGACGTTTTACCCACTCCGGGAGGGCCGTAAAGACAGATTATCTGTCCTTTTAGATCGGGATTCAATTGCTTTACCGCAAGGTATTCAAGCAACCTGTCCTTGACGTCCTCAAGCCCTTCGTGATCGGCATCGAGTATTTTTTTTGCCGCCTTAATATCGGTTCTGTCCTTGGTAGCGGCGCTCCACGGGATCTCAAGGCACACGTCAAGATAATTGCCTATAACGGTAGCCTCTGCCGAGCCAAAGGGCGCCTTAGCGAGCCTCTCGTTTTCACGCAACAGCTTTTTCTTTATCTCCTCGGAGGCGTCAAGTGCCATTATCTTGTTGTGATACTCGTCTATCTCCGACATAGCGTCACCGCCAAGCTCCTCCTGGATCGCCTTCATCTCCTCGCGCAGATAATACTCGCGCTGGCCGCGATTGATGCGCTCGCGCGTTTTTTTATGAAGCTCGTTTTCAATGCCCAACACCTCAAGCTCGTCCTCCGCAATAGCGAGAACGGCTTCTATGCGATTGTAAGGCTCAAACGCTGCAAGTATCTCAAGCTTGTCCTCAAATTTTATAAACAGTCCCGATGCGATAACGTCTGCAAGCATGGCGGGATTCTTTAAGGTCTTAAAGGTAGGCAGCAGCTTTTCTGCCGGGGGCGGCAAAAGCTTTGCGAGCGCCGCCGCTGCTTCGTTCAGGCGGCGAAGATACGCCTGATTTTTGATGCTGGGGCGATCGGGAAGGGTGATGGTCTTGCAAAGCACGTTGGCGGTATAGTATTTACCGGTGCGCCTGAAGTCGTTGACGATCGCGCGCGACAATCCCTCCGCGATGCAGCGGATGTTTGCGTCGCCCGTATTCAAGACCTGCTTGACTCGGATCACAGTTCCTACGGTTGCCAATTGAGGATCGTTTTCGCTATTATCCGTAATGGGTACGGCAATTGCGTATTTGGATCCCTCGAATGCCTCTCGTGCGCCTTCGCCCGAGCCGTATCTTTTATCTGTTATTTCAAGATTGACTATCTCCCCCGGAAAAGCCACCGTGCCTTCAAGCGCGATGAGCGGAAGAGAAAGTGTTTCTGCTTTTACTGTGTACTCTGACATTTGTTACTCCGTTTGGTATGTTGCGAAATTTTAACTTTTTACTAAAAAATAAGTATAATCATATATATTATAGCATAAACGCGCTCGTATTTCCATAGGTTTAAAGAATTTTTACAATTTTTATATATAATAAATAAAAAAAGCGCCGATGTGGCGCTTTTTACAAGCATCAAAAAAGGGAAAGCACAACCGCTGTTTTCATTGCGCAGGGATATCATTAGCTTGATATTTCGCAGAAACTTTAGTCGGTTGTGCAGGAATCAAATAAAGCGGCGACGCGGATCGCGCTTCATTCGGGATTATCATTATACACCTAAAATTGCCTTTTGTAAATATCCATTTTGTACGATTTTTTGTCGTAATTTTTGTTGAAATGCATATGGTGGAGAAATTTAGACAGTTTGTCGTAGTCGTTTTTGTGTATTTTCACAATGGCGGCATGTCGCACTACTGCCACAAAAACGCCTGTTTGTTTCGCTCGCCTTTTGCAAGATATTGTCGAGGCTTGTCACATACTTAACATTCAATTAAAAAAAGAGGTATATAATACCCGTCAGTGAATTTGCAAAATCTCAGTTTGAGTTATTTATGTTGATTGGAGGACAAAAAATGGCAAAGGCATACGTCTTTTATAATCCCTTAGCCGATAACGGAGGCTGTGGCGAAGAGGTCAAGCTTATTGACGGGATGATCGATGATGAAAAGATCTATTGTGATATGACGAAAGGATACAAGGATACATTAGCTTGTCTTGGATGTGACGATTACATAGTTTTGTGTGGCGGTGACGGTACGCTCAATCGGTTTATCAATGAGACGGAAGGCGTGGAAATAGCCAACGATATACTTTATTTCGCAAGCGGAAGCGGAAACGATTTCGCTCACGATCTGGGACACGGCAGAGCTGAAAAGCCTTATTCTATAAAGAAATATCTTGTTGATCTTCCGTGCGTTACGGTGAATGGAAAAACGTGCAGATTTTTAAACGGCGTCGGATACGGAATAGACGGATATTGCTGTGAGGAGGGCGACAGAATAAGAGCCGAGCAGCCCGGAGCAAAGGTCGACTATACCTCTATCGCCATAAAGGGTCTGCTTTTCCACTACAAGCCCACAAACGCTAAAGTTACCGTGGACGGTGAGATGCGCGAATATAAAAAGGTATGGATCGCGCCCACTATGAACGGCAGATTTTACGGCGGCGGCATGATGCCCACACCAAATCAGGACAGACTCAATCAAGACAAAAGGCTTTCCACTATGATATTTCACGGGTCGGGCAAGCTTAAAACTCTTATGATATTCCCATCGCTTTTCAAGGGTGAACACGTAAAGCACACAAAGCACGTCGATGTTCTTACGGGCCGCGAAATAACCGTTGAGTTCGATCGCCCCGTTGCCTTGCAGATAGACGGCGAGACAGTGCTTGGAGTATCGTCATATACCGCAAAGCTTTCCGTTCCCGCAAAAATAAACGCGTAAAAATGATAAAAGTATTCCCGATGGCATTGCTGTCGGGAATTTTTTTGATCACAGAGTAAAAAACAGTTGAAATCAAAGAAAAAGTGTGCTATAATTTTTCTGTTGATAAGCGTTTTTTTGTGGATGGATAGCGTGAAATGCGGACTTGTATTTGATAGATGGAATACTTTTGTTACGCTTGTCCTGGATTTTGGATTTTCGAGCTTTTCAAAAAGCAATTTTTTGCGTCGTGCGCGGCGGAATGGAGATAAACTATGATAAAAATAGGTATATTCGGATACGGTAATCTTGGCCGCGGAATAGAGTCGGCTATAAGGCAGAATCAGGATATGGAGCTTTGCGCGGTGTTTACAAGGCGTGACCCCGCAACGCTTAAAATCAAGACGGAAGGTGTGGCGGTGGCACACGTGTCCGAGGTGGAAAATTACGTTGATAAAATTGACGTTATGATACTTTGTGGCGGCAGCGCAACGGATCTTCCTGTGCAGACACCCATGCTGGCAAAGCATTTTTGCGTGGTGGATAGCTTTGATACGCATGCAAATATTCCCGCACATCTTGCAGCGGTGGATAGTGTGGCAAAGGACGCGGGAAAGGTAGCTCTCATCTCGTGCGGATGGGATCCCGGTATGTTTTCGCTAAACCGCCTGTATGCGTCGGCGATATTGCCGGACGGCGAGGATTATACCTTTTGGGGTAAGGGAGTGAGCCAGGGTCACTCGGATGCTATCAGACGAATTCAAGGAGTGGTTGACGCAAAGCAATACACCATTCCCGTGGACGCTGCGCTTGAAGCGGTGAGAAGCGGGGCGGCGCCCAAGCTTTCGACAAGGCAAAAGCACACAAGAGAGTGCTTTGTCGTGGCAGCCGAGGGCGCGGATAAAGCTCGCATTGAAAAAGAGATAAAGGAAATGCCCAATTATTTTGCAGATTATGACACCACGGTTCATTTTATCTCAAGGGAAGAGCTTGAGCGCGAGCACAGCGGCATACCTCACGGCGGATTTGTTATCAGAAGCGGAAGAACGGGCTTTGAGGGAGAACACAGTCACGTTATCGAGTATAGCTTGAAGCTTGATTCAAATCCCGAATTCACCGCGTCTGTCATAGTTGCTTATGCGCGCGCTGTCGCGCGTATGTATAGGGAGGGCAATGTTGGATGCAAAACGGTGTTTGACGTACCGCCCGCATATCTTTCGGCGTCGCCCAGGGATGAACTTATCAAAAAGCTTTTGTAAATATAAAAAATCCTTACAGTCAATAAAGGCTGTAAGGATTTTTTATCGGTACATTTTATTAAGTAAACTTAACAAGATGATAACGCAAATTATATCAAGGCAATAAACTAATTGTTTTGATGCTTTGTGGACTTGTGTCGATAGCGGTGCTTAAACAAGATCGGCATGGGCCGCGGCAAGCATTTCGCGTATGCTGATATGCTGAGGGCAGATCTTTTCGCATTTTCCGCATTTTATGCAGGCATCAGCTGCGGTCTTGTCGGCAAGCAAACGGCCGTAAGTCCATTGAACGTCACTTTTTGTGTCATATTTATATGCGTTATTCCATGCGGCAAACACGCGTGGAATGTCAACTCCCGCGGGGCAGGGCATGCAGTAACGGCAAGCGGTGCAGTTCACCTTGATTCGAGCGGAATATACGTCCCTGGCTTTTCTAACAGTATCAAGCTCTTCATCGGTCATGCATCCTACGCAAGCCGAGTCGAATATGCGCAAATTATCGTCGGTCATTTCGGGAGTTGTAACGCCCGAAAGCACCGTACAGACAGCGGGATCATTGCAAAGCCAACGGAAAGCCCATTCCGCCGCCGAGCGACCGGGACGGCAGGAGTTGAATACCTCGGCTACGTCATTCGGCACGCCGGCAAGCTTGCCGCCAAGCAAGCCTTCCATAATAACAACGGGGATGTTAAGGCTTTCGGCAAGACGCAGTCCTCGCTCTCCTGGCGCGTTACCCACTGTGTCCATGTAATTGTACTGTATCTGGCACATATCCCAATCATAGTCGCGGATTATGTATTCAAAAGCCTCATAGTCGTCGTGGAAGGAAAAGCCCGCGTATTTAATTTTTCCTTGAGCCTTGAGTCCGTCAAGAAACTCCTTGATACCAAGCTCCTTCATTTTATCCCAGCTCTTGCGATTGAGCGAATGGACCAAATAAAAATCGAGGTGATCTGTCCTGAGCTTTGTGAGCTGCTCCTCAAAGAAGGCCTGCATATCCTCGGGCTTTTCACAAAGGAAGGAGGGGAGCTTTGTTGCAAGAAACACCTTATCTCGATAGCCGTCCGCAAGCGCCTCGCCAACAACGATCTCATTTGTTTTGTTTGAGTAATTGTATGCCGTGTCAACGTAATTAACGCCGCCGTCGATTGCGCGTCTGACAATGTTTTTAGCGTTTTCAATGTCAACCTTTTTTTCGCCGTCTATCTCAATTGTTGGGAATCTCATGCATCCAAGACCGAAAGCGGATACCTTGATGCCAAGCTTTTTAAATTCTCTGTATTGCATATTATCTCCGTTAATTATATATTTTCATTGATCTTTTTTGCTATACGCGTGCTTACGATGTCGAGAGCCGTTTTGTTTCTGCCGCCGTTTATTATTATGTCGGCATATTTTTTTGTTGGTTCAACGTAGATCCCGTGCATTATCTTGACTGTTCCTATGTATTGCTCGATAACGCCGTCAATATTTCTGCCCCTTTCGGTAACGTCGCGACGAAGACGGCGCAGAATGCGCTCGTCCGCATCGGCATCCGCAAATATCTTTATGTCGAACATTTCACGCAATCTCTCGTCGTGAAAGGTGAGAATGCCATCAACTATCATAACGGGCGTGGGAGATAGGCGGGTGGTTTCCGCCTTTCTTGTATGTATGCGGAAATCGTAATTGGGTATATCAACGCTCTGACCGCTTTGCAAAAGTCGCAGATGCTTTACAAGCAGATCGGTGTCCAGCGCGTCGGGGCAATCGTAATTTGTCTTGATTCGCTCATCCATAGAGAGATGATCCTGCGGCTTGTAGTAATTGTCATATGCGATGATGGTGACTTCGTTGGGGAAAAGCGCTCGCAAGCCCTCGGCAAAGGTGGATTTGCCCGAGCCCGTACCGCCCGCGATTCCGATAAGCATAGGATTTGTCATGTCGTTGTCCTCTTACTTGTTTTTTCTTACTTTAGTATATCACACAGTAGCCTTTTTGTCAATAAACACGCAAAGAAGAGTTATGGATGCAAAAGATACGGCGTTTATTTTAGAGGAAATAGTGAAGCTGTTACAGTGTAAGGGAATTGATTTCTATACAAAGGGATAAAACGTAAGATAAAAGCGAAAGTGATCATATATTATCGAAATGATTTTTCAAAAAAACAAATTATTTTGAAAAGAGGGGTTGACAACCGTGTGTTTGTGTGGTATAATACTTGAGCGAACAATGAAGGGAAGTCCGGAAGGTCATCCTAAGTATGCCGGTGTGGCGGAACAGGCAGACGCCCGGGACTTAAAATCCCGTGATACGAAAGTATCGTACCGGTTCGACCCCGGTCACCGGCACCACGTTCGTGGTCAATCAAATATCGCGGGGTAGAGCAGCTTGGTAGCTCGTTGGGTGAACAAGCGAAAACAGCACGGTGTGCTATTTTCGCGAAGTGATACCGCACGAAGCAAGGAGTATTTGAGCGAGCTTTGCGAAGCGAAAAGACGACTATGCGCCTGCGGCGGCGCGAAGCGATAACCCGGAGGGTTATGAGATTGGGAGATATCCCAAAGCCGCAAATTGAATATCGCGGGGTAGAGCAGCTTGGTAGCTCGTCGGGCTCATAACCCGGAGGTCATGAGGTTCAAATCCCATCCCCGCAACCAACAAAAAACGCACTTTTGTCTACCGACAAAGGTGCGTTTTTTGAATGATGTTTGCCTTCGGCAAATGATGACGGCTTCGCCTAATGATGTTCGCTTCGCGAATGATGTGTGCCTGACGGCACATTGGGCAAACATCGCATCATTGCGGAACGCAGTGGAGCAACATCATTTTGAGCGAAGCGAAAAACATCATATCGCCGCAGGCGATGCATCATTTGACAAGTGAGCGGATTGGTGTTATAATATATACAGAAAAGGCGGTGATATTATGGAACCATTCGAGTACCTGTTTGACTGTATTCTAAACTGGTTTAATTTTATAAAGAATCCCATCATAAAAGCAATCGTACAGGTTACAGCAATGGCGATTTTCACAGTTATTTTGGTTTTCATAATTATAGTAATTTCTAAATTGATCATTTCTTTTATTGCATAG
>SVTF01000011.1 GCA_015063905.1 Oscillospiraceae bacterium
TAGAGATACCCTCAAGTGTCACGAGTATAGGTGAGTATACGTTCAATAATTGCACAAGCCTTGAGAGTATAGAGATACCCTCAAGTGTCACGAGTATAGGTGAGTATACGTTCTGTAATTGCACAAGCCTTGAGATAATAACTGTTGATGAAGATAACAATGTATATCACAGTAAAGGCAACTGCCTGATAGAAACCAAAGACAAAACCTTGATTGTGGGTTGTAAAACCAGTGTTATTCCCGATGATGGCAGTGTCACGAGCATAGGTGATGCTGCGTTCAGGGGTTGTTCAAGCCTTACGAGCATAGAGATACCCTCAAGTGTCACGAGTATAGGTTGTTTTGCGTTCGAGTATTGCACAAGCCTTGAGAGTATAGAGATACCCTCAAGTGTCACGAGCATAGGTGGTTGGGCGTTCGCAAATTGCAGCAGCCTTACGAGCATAGAGATATCCTCAAGTGTCACGAGCATAGGTTCTTCTGCGTTCTATAATTGCATAAGCCTTGAGAGTATAACTATCCCCTTGAGCGTTACGAGCATAGGTAGTTCTGCGTTCGCGGAATGCAGCAGCCTTACGAGCATAGAGATACCCTCAAGTGTCACGAGCATAGGTTCTTCTGCGTTCTATAGTTGCAGCAGCCTTACGAGCATAGAGATACCCTCAAGTGTCACGAGCATAGATTCTGGTGTGTTCTCTCATTGCACAAACCTTACGAGCATAGAGATACCCTCAAGTGTCACGAGCATAGGTGATTTTGCGTTCGAATATTGCAGCAGCCTTACGAGCATAGAGATACCCTCAAGTGTCACGAGCATAGGTGATTGGGCGTTCAGGGGTTGTTCAAGCCTTACGAGCATAACTATCCCCGACAGCGTCACGAGCATAGGTAATCATGCGTTCTATAATTGCAGCAGCCTTACGAGCATAACAATCCCGGATAGTGTCACGAGCATAGGTGATTTTGCGTTCGAATATTGCAGCAGCCTTACGAGCGTAACCATCCCCGACAGCGTGACGAGTATTGGTTCCTATGCATTCTACTATTGCTCCAGCCTTACGAGCATAAGCTTTGGCGGAACAATGGCACAGTGGAAAGCAATAAGTAAAGGTGACCTTTGGAACAATAACACCGGAAATTACACCATCTATTGCTCTGACGGTACGGTAAATAGGGATGGAACGCCGGTGACTGATAGTGAGGACGAAACTCTTTATATCCGCGAGGGAGATTACATCTATTTCGGAGAATATCCTCAAACTATTAAAGCTGATAATGTCAGCATAACATCTACTACCGACTCCAGAGGTTACTTTCTCGGAAGCGACGGACATTATTACGCTAAAGTAACGGCTACGCCACGTGAAAGTGATTATAAGTTTTCCAACGAAGCGACGGTAGTAAATGGAGAAGTGTATTACTTCAAGGTCGAGCCGATAAAGTGGAGAATACTTACGGAGGAAAGTGGCAAAGCGTTTATCCTTTGTGACAGCGTCATTACGTCGATGTCGTGGGATGAAACGAGTAACAGTTATCCCGGTAGTGATATACGAGCGTGGTTGAATGACCAATTTTATAATACTGCTTTTACCGAGCTTCAGCAAGGTGTAATTAATATTACGACAGTTGACAATAGTGCGGAAAGCACTCTTATTTCTAGTCCATTCGATCAAGAAAACACAAACGACAAAGTGTTTTTACTATCGCTTGATGAGGCTACCAATAGTGAATATGGTTTGGGTACAGATAATGATATGGTGCGACAAATGAAACCTAGTGATTACGCTCTTGCAGTATCTACATCTATTGATCAAAACGGATATTCAAGATGGTGGACTCGTTCACGATATTATGGAGATGTTAATAATTGCCACGAATTGGTATCAACTATCGCGCCTAGTGGCAACTGGAGTTATAGTGATTTCAATAAGTATCGTGTCTACGATACTTATATTGGCATTGTCCCCGCAATGTGGATAACCTTAAACTAATTGTTATCTGATTAAAATCAATAACTCAAGAGCAACCGACCTTGGTCGGTTGCTCGCGTTTTTTCTAACGGGAAGCGTTCAAATTTTGATTTGTCGGATGCTGTATAGAACGATGAACAATATTGTTAAACCGAAGGGGACGGCGCCTCGACGTCCCGTGAAAATAATGGATTGTCAATCATTTTTGGTGTGAAAAGTAACAAATGCTTCAAGCGGGCTGTCGAGGCGCCAGCCCCTACGATAAAAAACATTGTGCTTTGCTTGTCCTTGAATATCCGGATAAATTGTATTTTCAATTTGGAATTAACAAGGGCTTGTGCGGCAAAACCTTCGAACCCGCCATCATCACCCGTCAAAATATAAAAAAATCTCGCTTTCGCACACCAAAAAAATCAAAAAAACCCTTGACAAAAGACAATTCATCATATATAATAATTAAAGTCGCGTTTTATGTCGTGTGAAGGGGAGTGAAATGTATGATTTTGGATGTTGGTCCGCTTCTCCGAGGAGAAAAGAACCGAATAACCTTTGATTACAAGCTCGCACCCATTCCCATGAACAGAGTAAGCTTCAAGGACGATGCCCATGTTATAGGCGAGATAACCGATAGCGCAGGCTATATGCATCTTACAGCCAAGGCTCATCTTGCGTATGAGACCGAGTGCGACAGATGTCTTGACAAGGTGGAGGGCGAATTCACGCTTGATTTCGAGCGTGTCGTTGCCGACGAGGGAACCTTGACCGAGGAGCAGATAGAGGAGAATGTTGACGAATACGTCATCGTGGAAAATGGCAGGCTCGATATAGACGAGCAGCTTTCCGAGGCGCTTTTGCTCGATTTTCCCCGAAAGATACTTTGCTCCGAGGATTGCCCCGGACTTTGTCAAAAATGCGGAAAATCTCTCAAAGAGGGAAAATGCAATTGCCCCGAGCATGAGATAGACCCGCGTCTTGCAGTTCTTGCAACCTTGCTCAAAAATGAGGAAGAAGACGGATAACGCAAACTAAAATTTGAAAAAATATTTATAATCGACTATGCATGCCAAGGTGTGCATTTCGAGAGGAGGTTTTGATATGGCAGTACCGAAGAAGAAAGTGTCCGCAGCACGCAGAGATAAGAGAAGAAGCAATAACTCCAAGCTCACCATGCCCGGACTCGTAAAGTGCTCCAACCCCGCATGCGGTGAGATGCTCAAGCCCCACTGTGTATGCAAGGTATGCGGCTACTACAACGGCAAGAAGGTTCTCAACGTAAAAGAGGCTTAATTTAAGGCTTTGGAGAACTCATAAGGGACACCCGCCGATCTCGGCAGGTGTCCCTTGTGCTTTTACTCTTTAATTTTAAAATTCTATTGATTTTTATCTTTCATTGGTGTATAATACATACTGATATAATATTATTTATTTTCGGAGGCGAAAAATGAGTCAGGAATGTACGCACGACTGTTCGTCGTGCACGGCAAATTGCCCGTCCAAAAACGGAGGTATCCCCAAGGACGAGGCTAATAAAAACAGTAACGTAAAGCATATAGTTGCCGTTGTCAGCGGAAAGGGCGGCGTTGGCAAATCGCTTGTAACCTCGATGCTCGCGGTCCATCTTTCAAGACAGGGCTATAGCGTTGGAATCCTCGATGCCGACATAACGGGACCTTCTATCCCCAAATCCTTTGGAATGTATGATACCGTTGAGGGCGACGAAGAGGGAAATATGCTTCCCCCACAGACTACAACGGGTGTTAAGATAATGTCTGTAAACCTTATGCTCGATGATGAGACCAAGCCTGTTGTTTGGCGCGGCTCGCTTATCGCGGGAACCGTTCGTCAATTCTGGACGGACACTGCCTGGGGTGATCTCGACTACCTTTTGGTAGACTGTCCTCCCGGAACGGGTGACGTTCCGCTCACCGTGTTCCAGAGCCTGCCTATCGATGGCGCGGTCATCGTTGCAAGCCCCCAGGAGCTTGTTGGAATGATAGTAAAAAAGGCGGCAAATATGGCGGATATGATGAATATTCCCGTGCTTGGACTCGTTGAGAATATGAGCTATATCAAGTGCCCCGATTGCGGCAAGGAGATCAAAATATTTGGCGAGAGTCATATTGAGGATATCGCGTGTGAATTTGGCTACGAGCTCTTGGCAAAGGTGCCGATAGATCCCGAGGTCGCGTCGTACGTGGACAAGGGTTGGATAGAGCTTATCAAATGTGATTATCTCGAATCCGCAGCACTTCGTGTAGCGCAAAAGTGCGAGAATAAGGCGTAATTATGAACAATAAGCGACTTATAAAACGAATTTCAGACATCATCGTAAGAGTCGCCATGGTTTTGATTTGCATCGTTGTGCTTGTCGCCATGACCGTGTTTATTATTAACGCGGCTATGATCGACAGCACGGACGAATGCGTGATCGATATTTTCGAGCTTGATGGAAAAAACGTGGACTGTGTTATTGTTCTCGGTGCGGGACTCAAAAGTGACGGAACTCCGAGCCATATGCTTGAGGATAGGCTTAAGGTTGGTATCGAGGTATTCAATGCCACGGGCGCTGACTGCATACTCATGAGCGGTGACGATTCGGGCGAGTATTATGACGAGCCCTCGGCTATGAAGGAATACGCTATGAGTGTCGGCGTTTCAGAGAACGATATTTTGCTTGACGGACAAGGCTTTTCAACCTATGAGAGCATAGCGCGCTTGAAAGAGATATTTGGGTTTGATAACGTTGTTGTTATCACGCAGGAATACCATCTATACCGCGCGCTTTACATAGCCGACCAATTTGACGTTGAGGCGGTTGGCGTGTCGGCTGATCTTCGTCCTTACAGCAAGCAGATAGTGCGCGACGTGCGCGAGATATTGGCTCGGGTCAAAGATTTTTTTCAGTGTAAATAAATCTAATAGTATGATTGAAAGGACTCGGCAGTAGTCGGGATTCATTAATGGAAAAGACCACATTGATCATAAATAACGGTAAATGGCGTCTTCACGCGGTAAGAACGGATAAGTTCAAAATGTCGCAGTTGTCCTTTAATTTTATAATTCCAAAGGACGTTAGGCGCTCTCCCATGACCAAGCTTATGCTTGCAGTTATGCTTCGAGGCTCGGAAAAATACCCAACCGTTACAGATATAAATAAAAGGCTTGATGAGCTTTATGACGCTACTGTTTCTCTTGGGGGCAGATCGTTTGGCGATAAGAGCGTATTTACTCTTACGTGTAAAGTAATCAACGACCGCTTTGTTTTTGATGGAGATGACGCAAACGTGCTTTCGGGCACGCTTGACGTTGTAGCTGATATACTCAATCATCCCGTAAAGGACAAGGATGGATTGCTTTTGGAACAATACGTTGAAAGCGAAAAAAAGATAGCCATAGATGCCATAAATTCCATAGTTAACGACCAAAGGGCGTATGCAGCTAAGAAGTGCGCTATGAAAATGTTCGAAGGCTCTCCCTACGGAATAACCACAACGGGAGACGTTGATACCGTTTCGTCCTTCACAAGCCGAGAGCTTACGGAAAATATCGAGTATTTTTGCAATAACGCTTTGGTGGAGTGCTATTACATAGGACAAGAGTCGCCCGAACGCATATCGGAGCTTATAGGCGATCGATTCGATTGCTTTGGCGCGTCGTCGGCTTACGCAAAATACGGCGAAAGCGCTTTTATCGGAACAAGAACATGCCCCGAGATCTTGCGCGAGGAAATGGACGTGGCACAAACGAGGATCTGTATGGGATATACGTGCGGGACAACGCTTTGTGACGAGGATTATTTTCCTATGGTCGTTGCAAATGAAATATTCGGCGCATCCTCTGTGTCAAAGCTTTTTATGAACGTAAGAGAACGTAAAAGCCTTTGCTATTATTGCTATTCGTCGTATAGAAGCGCCACGGGTACGATTTTTGTTGATTGCGGTGTAACTCCCGCAAATTGCGATGCCGCTATAGACGAGATAACTCACCAGCTCAGCATCTTTTGCGATGGAGAGGTTTCAGACAATGAGATAGAAACCGCAAAGCGTACTCTTATATCCGGATTTACTCAGATATCGGATAGCCCCGCCTCTATGAAAACATTTATGTTCCGCAGATTAATGGCGGGAGTGGACCACACTCCGCAGGAGTGTATTGAAAGGATAAGATCGGTAAGCCGAGAGGACATATTGCGTGCTGCTAAAAGGATAAAGCTGGATACAGTTTACATTTTGAATGGCTGTGACGGCGGAGAGGAGTCGTGCGATGAATGACATAGAGCTGTTTGAATCGACACTTCTCGGTGAACGGTATTATAAGGTAAAGCATCCTTCGGGGCTTAATATATATGTCTGTCCTAAAGAAGTTTCCACAACGTTTGGCGTGATCTGTATCGGGTTTGGCGGCAGCGTCACGGAATATGAAAAAGGCGGACAAAGATATACGTTGCCCGAGGGCTGCGCCCATTTTCTTGAGCACAAGCTGTTTGACAATCCCGAAGGGAATAATGCTGATGATGTGTTTTCATCTTTAGGGGCATATTGCAATGCCTATACATCAAATGATAAAACTGCATACTTGTTTTCCACCACGGACAACGTTGATGCATGTCTTGAGCATTTGGTGTATTTTGTCACACATCCGTATTTTACAAAGCAAACGATAGACAAGGAGATCGGAATAATTGCCGAGGAAATACGGGGATGCATTGACGATCCGTATGACCGCTGCTATCTTAATTTGCTTGACGGAATGTATTTTGAAAATCCCGTTAAGAAAGAGATATGCGGAAGCGAGCAATCTATATCGGAAATAACTCCCGATATGCTATATAAATGTTGTGAGCATTTTTATACTCCCTCAAATATGACGCTTTGCGTATGCGGTAAAGCGACTGTAGAGCAGGTCTGCGCGGCTGTGGATAAATGCCTTGATATATCATTTTCTCCAAAGCCTGTCGTGCTGCCTTTTTGTGAGCCTGCGCACGTCAAACGCGCGTATAGTGAGGTTGCAATGCCTGTGGCAAAGCCGTTGTTTTCAATAGGTGTCAAGGACGTTGACGTTATTGCCGATCCCATAGAGCGTTGCCGCAAAAGCGAGGCGGTGAGCATACTTTTGCATATGATGTTCTCACAGTCGGGAAGCTTTTATCTTGATATGCTGGAACGCGGACTCATATCTCCGGGATTTGATTTTGGATATTCGTCTAACGCAACAACGGCGTTTATTATGATATCGGGTGAGAGCGATGATCCCGAGGCGCTGTTAAGTGAGATAAAGAAATATATCGAGCGTTGCCGTAAGGACGGACTTTTGAGAGAGGATCTTGAAAGGGAAAAGAAATGCCTGTATGCTTCATATGTGTCAGACTTTGATTCAAGCGAGGATATAGCTTTTTGTCTCAACTCTTATGCGCAGGATGAAATGGATATGTTTTTATTCCCAAGCATAGTTCAGAGAATAGATCTTGAAACGGTTACAGATCTGTTGAACAGACTTTTTGATGACGGTGCGTTTTCCATGTCCGTCATCGTTCCCCAAGTATAAAAAATTAGGAGGAGAAATATGTTACTGAGTAAGTCGTTGGTGTCATTTCCGGGTTTCGGAATTGGCGAATTTGAGCTTGATAACGTTGCGATAGCGTTTGATAGCTTTGAGGTGTATTGGTACGGAGTTATCATTACGCTCGGTATGGTAACCGCGTTTCTTTACGTGGTTTTCAGAGGAAAATACGAAAGTGTTTCTTTTGACAGTATACTTGATATCGGTATTTGGACTATTGTTGTAGGTGTAATTGGTGCCAGACTTTATTACGTTCTTACCACGCTCGACCATTTTATACCCGATCCATTCAACTTTTTTGAATTTATCGGCAATGTGTTCAACCTGCGTAGTGGCGGTCTTGCTATCTATGGAGGAATTATTGCGGGCGCGCTCGCTATTTTGGTTGTTACAAAGATCAAAAAGATAAATACCTTAAAGCTTCTCGATATGGCTGCCCCCGGTGTTATGATCGCGCAAGCAATGGGTAGATGGGGCAACTTCTTTAACGGAGAGGCATTTGGAGGTATTTTGACCGAGGAACATCCTTTGTATTTTATGCGTATGGGATTGATATCGGGCAATACAAGGCTTGATTTTGCAACGAGCGATATGGTGTACGTTCACCCCACGTTCCTTTATGAGTCGCTTTGGAACGTGATAGGCTTTATTCTGATAAACATTTTCTACAAGAAAAAGAAATTCAACGGTCAGGTGGCATGCATGTATCTTGCCTGGTACGGAATAGGCAGATTCTTTATTGAAGGATTGCGCACTGACAGTCTTTATATTCCCGGAACTGAAATACGTATATCTCAGCTTGTGGGTATACTTTGCTTTGTCGTATTTGGCGCATTGCTGGTATGGGGCTTAATTTACTCGAGAAAGTATAAGGATGAAAGCGTATCCTTGAATAAATTTGATAAGCTTCTCAAGCCCGGCCTTGTAACCCCCGTGTTCTTTGCAAAGAAAGCTGCCGTTGTAGCAGATGGCTCGCAGGAGATTGCGGATCAGAAAATCATCCAAGGGCAAGAAAAAGAGGATAGCGAAGATGGCACGGATAATTGACGGAAAAGCAATATCGAAAGCAGTAAGACTCGAGATAGCCGATGATGTAGCCGCTTTTAAAGAAAAACACGGCATAGCCCCGGGGCTTGCAGTAATAATCGTGGGCAGCGATCCTGCATCTCAGGTTTACGTCAGAAATAAAAAAAGAGCTTGTGAGGAGGTCGGTTTCTATTCTGAGAGCTACGAGCTTTCGGAGGACACGACGCAAGAACAGCTGATAGCGCTTATTGATAAGCTTAATAGTGACGAAAAGATTCACGGAATACTTGTGCAGTTGCCTTTGCCAAAACACCTTAACGAAACCGAGATCCTTTTAAAAATCAGACCGGAGAAGGACGTTGACGCTTTCCACCCATATAACGTGGGAAAAATAATGATAGGCGACTATGATCTTCTTCCGTGTACTCCCGCGGGAGTTATGGTCCTTCTTGAGCGTTCGGGAGTTGAGGTTAAGGGAAAAAGGTGTGTTGTTATCGGGCGTTCCAATATAGTTGGCAAGCCTATGGCAATGCTATTGCTCCATGCACACGGAACGGTAACTGTCTGCCACAGCAGAACGCAGAATCTTTCGGAGATCTGCCGCCAAGCAGATATTCTCGTTGCATCCATCGGAAAGCCCGAATTTGTTTCGGGTGACATGGTCAAAGAGGGAGCAGTCGTAGTTGACGTGGGCATCAACCGTCTTGACAATGGCAAGCTCGTGGGTGACGTTAATTTCGCCGAGGTTGAGCCAAAGGCATCCTTTATCACCCCCGTTCCAGGAGGAGTCGGACCTATGACTATCACAATGCTGCTAAAAAACACACTCACCGCAGCGAGTGTTGCTCTTAAGTAAATAACGCAAAAAGGTCGCATTGCGGCCTTTTTGTGTTATTTACTGCGACATTCGATAAGCAGTCGCAAAAAATCCCCTCAAACTCCTTGACAAATCGGGGGTTTTTATAGTATAATATACTCTGTATAACAATCTATAAAATTACTTGGGAACGTTTATGAAAGAGTATAAGATATTGCCCGATGCGGAAATGCAAAAGCAAAGGGAATACATAGAGAAGATCAGAATTTATAACGAGCGCATTACCGCAGGGAACGGCAAAACGAGATATGCCTACGTGCAGACGTTCGGTTGTCAACAAAATGAGGCGGATAGCGAAAGGCTTGCCGGTATGTGCGAGGCTATGGGATACGTCGTATGCGACGATCCTAAAATGGCGGATATCATCATAGTCAACACCTGCGCTATACGCGAGCATGCCGAGCAAAAGGCGCTATCAATTATTGGACAGTACAAGCACTTGAAAGCCGAAAAGCCCGATATGCTTATTGGAGTTTGCGGTTGTATGGTGACGCAGGAGCATAGAAAAGAGAGTATTAAGCATAGCTATCCTTACGTTGATTTTGTGTTCGGTACGTCGTCTATATACCGCTTGCCCGAGCTTGTTTTCAAAAAGCTCAAGGTTGGCAAAAGGCTTTATTGTTCCGAGGAGACGGAATACCTTGTTGCCGAGGGAATGCCCGTTCACCGTGAATCAAATTACCGTGCCTGGGTTTCGATAATGTACGGATGTAATAATTTTTGCACGTATTGCATCGTTCCTTACGTTAGAGGGCGCGAAAGAAGCCGTCGTCCGGAGGACATAATTGCCGAGGTTCGTGAGCTTGTAGAGCTGGGGTATAAGGATATAACGTTGCTTGGCCAGAACGTAAACTCATACGGAAAGGATGTCAAGAGCGACAATGGCGAAACGTATGATTTTGCGGACTTGCTGTCGGATATTGATAAAATTGAGGGTGATTATTATATCCGTTTTATGACGAGTCATCCAAAGGATGCGTCTAAAAAGCTTATTGACGTAATGGCGGAGTCGCGTCACGTGGCGCATCAGTTCCATCTGCCGCTTCAGTCGGGAAGTGACCGCGTTTTGAAGGCTATGAATCGCCACTATGACAAAGCGAAATACCTTGATACAGTGGAGTATCTGCGCAAGAAGATTTCCGACGTAACGATATCATCTGATATCATTGTTGGATTCCCGGGTGAGACGGAAGAGGATTTCTTGGATACAATCTCTATGTTGAAAACGGTGAAATTCGATATGACGTATTCGTTTATCTATTCGCCAAGAAAGGATACGCCTGCCGCCGCAATGCAAGAGCAGATTTCGGATGATGTCAAGGGCGAGAGAATGAACCGTTTACTTGAAACGCAAAATGCTATCGCGCTTGAGAAAAACAAGCCGATGGAAAACACAATAATCAAGGTTCTTTGTGACGGTCCGAGTAAAAACAATAAAAACGTATATTCAGGACGCAGCGAGGGAAATAAAATAGTGTTATTCCAAGGTGACGAAAACGACATTGGTAAGTTTATAAATTTAAAGATCGTGAAAGCAGACACGTTCGCGCTACACGGTGAAAAAGCATAACGAAAAGGAGAAAATAAAATGAGTATATATCAGCTTGCAGCACAGCTCGGACAGGCAATTAAAGAGGACGAGCGCATGATAAGAATGGAAAAGGCAAAAGAAGCGTATGAATCCAGCGAGAAAATCGGTAATCTTATGATGGAATACGGTATTCAGCAACAGGCGCTTTCCGCTATGGGCGACGGTGAGGAGATAGATACCGAGGCGCTGACCAGAATTCAAGACCGTATCGATGAGATATACGCCGAGATAACCATGGATCCTATTTTCAAGGAGCTTGATGAGGCACAGACCGCAGTCAACGAGCTTATGGAAACGGTCAACAACACCATAATGTTCAATGCCACGGGTAAAACTCCCTGTACGCACGATTGTTCCACCTGCGGCGGTTGCCACTGATCAAAACGCTGTTTTTTTTCAATACTTCGTTGCTCCTCAAATGCGGCTTGACGTAGGGAAAGCTACGTCGGCGCCTTGCTTTTTCGGTGCGCCTTGTATTGAAAAATATTCGTTTCGAAATTGCCAATAAACGATAACTTACATTTGTAAAAAGCGAGGAAATCTTTATGACTCCGATGATGGAGCAATACTTCGAAATTAAAAATCAATATAAAGACTATCTGCTCTTTTACCGTCTCGGAGACTTTTACGAGATGTTCTTTGACGATGCCATAGTAGCTTCCAGAGCGCTCGATCTAACACTTACCGGACGTGACTGTGGAGAGGCGGAAAGAGCACCTATGTGCGGTGTCCCGTTCCATGCGGTCGACACGTATATAGGCAGGCTTATAGAGCAGGGATTCAAAATCGCTATATGCGAGCAGATGGAGAATCCGGCAGAGGCAAAGGGAATAGTAAAACGCGATGTTATCAGGGTTATTACACCGGGTACGCTTATCGAATCCGAGCTTTTGTCCGATAAGAAGAACAACTATCTATGCTCGGTATATTTTGGAGAATTTGAATGCGGTGTGTGCTTTTGTGATATTTCTACCGCAGATATATATGCCACGTGCTTTTCAGGCGATGAAATGGAATCCAAGCTTCAAAACGAGCTTGCGACCTATCAGCCTGTTGAGGTGGTAGCCAATCTGGGTGCCGCAAAATTTAAGGATACTGCGCAGTTTATAAAAGGCAGACTTGAAGCAATGCTTAATGACGGGCAGATGAACCGATTCGAGTATGACGGCTGTCTTGACCGTGTGAGGACACAATTTGCTGAAACTCTGCGCGAAGAGGATGTGTCGGAGAAGACTATCGTTTGCGCGGTGGGAGCGATGCTTGATTACGTTAAGGACGCGCAAAAGAAGGATATAGCATATATCAACAAGCTTAATCTGTATTCAAACGGACAGTATCTTGAGCTTGACGTTAACACAAGACGAAACCTTGAGCTTTGCGAGGCTATGAGATCAAAGGACAAAAAGGGAACTTTGCTTTGGGTCTTAGACAAGACTCGCTCGTCGCTTGGCGCAAGACTTTTGCGCAAATGGGTGGAGCATCCGCTGCTCAGTTCATCGCAGATAGTGCGTAGGCAGAACGCAATAGAGGAGCTCTACAACAATTTCATGCTGCGTGAGCAGATATCAGAGCTGCTTGATCACGTGCTTGATCTTGAGCGACTGATGACCAAGATCGTATACGGATCCGCAAATGCCCGCGATCTTATAGCGGTTGCCAACAGCACAAGGATCTTACCCGAGCTTAAGTCTATGCTTTCGGAATGTAAATCAAACGAAATGCAAAGAATATGCTCCGAGCTTGATACACTTGAGGACATATGTACCCTCATAGATACCGCGATCAATATTGATGCGCCGCTTACTGTGCGTGAGGGCGGGATGATATCAGATGGCTATAATTCAGACGTTGACGAGCTCCGTTCCATAGTGGAGCATGGAGATGAGTGGAAAGAGCAGATAGCGCAGAACGAGCGCGATGCTACGGGTATAAAGAATCTCAAGGTGGGATACAACCGAGTCTTTGGATTCTACATAGAGGTAACAAAATCTCAGCTCTCTATGGTGCCCGAAAGATATATCAGAAAGCAGACGCTGGCAAATTGCGAGAGGTACATAACCGAGGAATTAAAGGAGATGGAAGCTAAGGTGCTTGGCGCATCGGACAAGCTTTGCTCTCTTGAATACGATCTGTTTTGCTCCATACGCTCCTCGGTTGCGGATAACAGTACAAGAATACAAAAGGCGGCAGAGCTTTTGGCGCAGATCGACTCGTATTACAGTCTGGCAACCGTTGCCGCTAAAAACAGGTACATTCGTCCAACTGTCAATGCTACCGACGAGATAATCATTAAGGACGGCAGGCATCCCGTTGTTGAGCAATTTGTTAAGGACACATATTTCGTGCCCAATGACACCAATCTCAATATGAAAACGGATAGATTGTTGCTGATAACGGGACCCAATATGGCGGGTAAATCAACATATATGCGTCAGGTTGCCCTTATTGTGCTTATGGCGCAGATGGGATCGTTCGTGCCCGCGACAGAAGCAATCATCGGTATCACTGACAAGATTTTTACACGCGTTGGAGCTTCGGACGATCTTGCTTCGGGACAGTCTACCTTCATGTTGGAAATGAACGAGGTGGCATATATTTTGAGAAATGCCACCAAAAAGAGCCTTATCATATACGATGAGGTTGGAAGAGGAACGTCTACCTTTGACGGAATGAGCATAGCGCGTGCTATCGTTGAATATACCGCCAGCCGAAAAATTGGCGCGAAAACACTTTTTGCAACGCATTACCACGAGCTTACATCCATGGAGGATGAGTTTGACGGTATCGTAAATTATAACATTGCCGCAAAAAAACGCGGAGACAGTATAACGTTTTTGCGTAAAATAGTCAGAGGATCAACCGATGATAGCTACGGAATAGAGGTTGCAAAGCTTGCGGGACTCCCAAATGAGGTCATCAAGCGCGCAAAGGAGATACTCCAATCGGTTGAGCAGAGCGCAAAGAGCATAAAGCTTACCGACCGAGAGGCAAAGACCGAGGAGAAGGACGACACGCTTATCAGCTTTGACGATTGTATGTCGGAGCAGATAATTGATGAAATAAAGAACACCGATATAAACACACTTTCGCCATACGAGTGCATGTCTTTGGTGTTTGACTGGAAAAAGAGACTCGGTTGATCAGAATTAAAAAATAAGCGAAAGGAGGCAGTCTATGGCAAAGATAAATATATTGTCGTTTGAGGTCGCAAATCTGATTGCGGCGGGAGAGGTCGTTGACCGTCCCGCATCGGCTATCAAGGAAATGCTGGAGAATTCAATCGACGCCGGTGCCAAGCACATTACAGTAGAAATACAAAACGGCGGCATAACGTTCATGCGCATATCGGATGACGGATGCGGTATGGAGCCTGAGGATCTGCCTCTGGCAATAAAAAGACACGCGACAAGCAAAATAAGAAGCGCAGAGGATCTTGACGGAATCTGTACGCTTGGATTCAGGGGAGAAGCATTGGCGGCTATATCAGCCGTTTCCAATTTGAGAATAATCTCAAAGGTGCGCAATTCGCCCATGGGCGCTGAGCTGACGGTCAGCTGTGGAGAGATAGTAGATTTGGCAGAACGCGGATGCTCCGATGGAACAACTATTATTGTTGAAGATCTGTTTGCCAACGTTCCCGCAAGACGAAAGTTCTTAAAGAGAGACGTCACTGAAACCACCGCGGTTTGCACCAGCGTAGAAAAAGTTGCGCTTTCGCACCCCGAAATTGCATTTAAGCTTATTACCGACGGTCAGATCAAGCTTGAGACCGCCGGAGACGGAAAGCTGATGAGCGCTATATATGCCGTGTTTGGCCGTGATTTCGCATCAAAGCTTATAAAGGTAGATGGTGAATACGACGGAATTACTGTCAGCGGTTATATTGGCAGATCGGATAACGTCAAGAGCAACCGAAATTACGAGAGCTTCTTTATCAATAAACGCTTTATTAAGAGCAGAACGGCATCGGCTGCAATAGAGCAAGCCTTCGTATCATATATGCCAAGCGAAAAGTTTCCCGTATGCGTATTATTCCTGACGCTCAATCCGTCAAGAGTGGACGTTAACGTTCATCCCGCAAAGCTCGAGGTGAAATTTTCAAACGAGAAGCCGGTATTTGAAGCGGTGTACTATGCGGTAAAGCAGGCTCTTGAGAATAATACCACAAGACCGCAGATAAGCCCGCAGAGCCCCACAAAAATGACGCAGGCATTTGCGCCTGTAGAGAGGGAAGCGTCACTTAAAGCAAGACAAATATCAATTGAGCTTTCATTGTCTGATAAGCAGACTCAGAGCTATACTGCTATAAATTCCGCAATTCAGGGCAAACCGCTAACCGAGAAATCACACGTGTCGGCGGATGAATACAGAGCCTTGGTTGGTATTCCCCAAAGGGTAGATCATGTAAATGCCAAGCCGGAGCAGAAAAAGGCTGATAATTCCGCATCAAAACACGAGTACACAACTCCACTTATGACTGCGGATGAATACATCCGCGAGCACATGTGTCGCGACGATGAGCAGAGAGCGCAATATGACGCTCTTATGAAGAAGCATCTTGACGATTTGAACGCTCAAAAGCAAGCTCAATGTGAAATAAATAAAAACGAAAACTCTGTTGTAATCAAGCAGCCTGAAAGGATCGAGACTGATCCGTCACCCGAGAGTGTATCGAGCAAGCCTTATTATAGAATAGTTGGTGAAGTATTCAACTCGTACGTGCTTGTCGAGACGAGCGAAAAAATGCTTATAATTGATAAGCATGCCGCACATGAACGCATAATTTTTGAGCAATTAAAAAAGAATCTGTATTCTAATGATACCGCTTCGCAAATGCTTATGCTTCCTATAGAGGTCATGCTTATGAGCGATGAAGTGGCAGCGATCGAAGAATACAGAGCAGAGCTTGAAGCCGTGGGATTTGAGTTTTCAAGCTCGCGTAATACTATATGTGTCAATGCAATACCGCTCGGAATAGATCAGGATGCGGTTACGGACATGTTCATGACTGTTGCGGATAGGATCAAAAACGGAACAGGTAACGTTGAAGTTACCAAAAACATAATTTTTGAGAAGGCGCTTTATCAGGCATCTTGTAAAGCGGCTATCAAGGCGGGCAGAGAATATCCCCCTGAGTATCAGAAATGGGTGGTCGATAAGCTTATGGAGCTTCCCGATATAACATTCTGCCCCCACGGAAGACCCGTGGCAATGGAAATGACCAAAAAGTATATTGACAGACAGTTTGAGAGAACCTGATTACTATAATCAGCCAAATAATTTATTATTAAAACCGCGGCACTTTGGTCAGTGTATGGCGGAATAAGGAGCAAAGTTATGTTTGAACTTTTAGCACAGGATGGCAGAGCGCGTCGAGGCGTTCTCCATACCGTACACGGAGATATTCAAACTCCTGTGTTTATGAACGTCGGAACGTGTGCCGCGATTAAGGGCGGTGTTTCGACTGTTGAGCTTGAGGAAATAGACTGTCAGGTCGAGCTTTCCAATACCTATCATCTTCATATTCGTCCGGGTGACAAGCTTATCTATGAAATGGGCGGGCTTCATAAGTTTATGAATTGGAAAAAGCCCATCCTTACTGACTCAGGAGGATTTCAGGTCTTTTCGTTGGCTCAGTTGCGTAAGATTACCGAAGAGGGAGTAAGATTTCAATCCCACGTTGACGGTAAGCGTATCTTTATGGGACCTGAGGAGAGCATGCAGATACAGTCCAATCTCGCGTCAACGATCGCGATGGCTTTCGATGAGTGCATAGAGAATCCGGCACCATATAATTACGTAAGGAATTCTATAGACAGAACTACTCGTTGGCTGGAGCGCTGCCGCGCTGAGATGGATAGACTTAACTCCTTGCCCGAAACGATCAACAAGAATCAAATGCTTTTTGGTATCAACCAGGGCGGAACGTATGAGGATCTCAGAATAGAGCATATGCAGAGGATAGCGGAGATTAACTGTGAGGGATATGCTATCGGCGGTCTTGCCGTTGGTGAGGAGACGGAGGAAATGTACCGTATTATCGATGCGGTCGAACCCTTTATGCCCAAAGACAAGCCAAGGTATCTTATGGGAGTTGGAACTCCATGCAATATTCTTGAGGCAGTGCATCTTGGAGTGGATTTCTTTGATTGCGTAATGCCGTCCAGAAATGCTCGCCACGGAAATCTTTTTACGTGGGAAGGCAAAATGAATATCTGCAACGAAAAGTACGCAAAGGATCCTCGTCCGATATCATTGTCTTGTGATTGTCCCGCATGCCGCAATTACAGTCGCTCTTATATAAGACATTTGATAAAGGCAAAGGAATCTCTTGGCATGAGGCTTGCGGTGGTTCATAATCTGTATTTCTATAACAATCTCACGCGCAAGATCAGAGAGGCACTTGACGGCGGTTATTTCGAGAGCTTCTACCAGAAATATCATATCGCGCTTGGAGAGCGAAATCCCGACTAAGAGGTGTGGCATGATAAATTACGTTATTTTCGACATGGACGGAACTCTGTTCGACACCGAGCCGCTATATAAAGAAGCCTGGATAAAAACGCTTGTGGATTGGAATTTGCCCGATCCCGAAGGCTTGCATCCGTTGTTCGTTGGAACGGGAGAAGCAGAGATCATCGAGATATTGAAAAAGGCGGGCGGAGAGCATCGCGATTATTCGTCGATCTTCAGCTACCGCGACGAGCATTACTATTATAAGCTGATTGAGAAAAGCATACCACTGAAGGCGGGTTGCGTTGAGATCCTTGAGTTTTTGCGCGAAAAGGGAATAAAAATAGCGTTGGCTACGTCCACACATGCCAAAACGGCACATGGAAATCTTAAGAAAGCAGGTGTGTTTGACTATTTTGATAAAATAGTCACGGGAGATATGATACAGCACGGGAAGCCCGCGCCCGACATATTCTTGACAGCGGGTGAGCTTATTTGTGCGGATCCCGATGAAACTATCGTGTGCGAGGATTCTTTCAGCGGCATCAAGGGCGCTCACGCGGCGAAAATGAAACCCGTTATGGTGATAGATCAGCTTTCGCCTACGCCCGAAATCGCAAAACTTACGTACGGAATAGGTAACAGTCTTTTTGACGTTATCGATTTGATAAAAAAAGAAAATAAATATATTTAATTTTGGAGGAAATAATTATGGCAAACAACCAGAAAAGCGGAGCATTGGGTCTCATACTCGGTATAGGCGCGGGAATAGCTGCTGCAACCGCAGGCTTCTTTGCGGCAACAAAGGTGGCAAAGGAGATCAATGAGGATTCTCAGTCTACTACTATCGTATCCCCTAACGAAAAGAATTACGTTACTATTACCTGCGGATCTTCTCCCTTTGCAAAGGGCCTTACTTTGATCAAGATCAAAGCAGAAAATGAGGCAGATGAGTGCAATCTCAATTTCCTTGTTGGAAAGAATTGCAACATTTCGTTCGATTGGAACAACGACGACGAGCTTGAGGTGCGTGTAGAAAGCGGAAGGACTGCGAAAATATGCGCTATTTCCTTTACTGATGAAGAAATCACTATGACTCTTTACGCAAAGAAGCTCGACGAGGAATAATACCTTATTTGTAAAAAGAAAGGGTGTTTAAGAATGATTTCAAGAGTTTTACTTGAAGACGTACTTGCGGCGGCTATGTCTACAGGCGCAGACTTTGCCGAAGTGTACGCCGAAAAAACGAGAAATAACGGCATTCGTTTTCTCGACGGTAAGATTGATACGATAAACGATACAGTTGTGTCCGGTGTGGGAATTCGTGCTTTTATCGGCACAAGAACGGTATATGCTACCACCACTGATCTTACAAGATCGGGACTCATCCGTTGCGCAAAGGCGGTTGCCGATGCCCTTGGAGAGAGCAAGGCAGAGGTCAGTATTCATCTAACAGAGAGAATATTTCCGAACATTCATCCTGTAAAGATCGTTCCGACGACAGCAGATATAAAGACCAGAACTGATCTTTTGAAGGATGCTTGCGTAACGGCGCAGAATTATGATGAAAAGATCAAGCAGGTAATGGGCAACCTCGCATCAACGGATCACAATATACTTATCGCTAATTCCGAGGGGCTCTATACCACGGACAGACATGTGAGAACAAGGATAGCATGTAGCGCGGTCGCTTCTAACGGAACCGAGAATCAGTCAGGTTCTGCATCTCCGGGACGCGGAATGGGACTTGAAATGTTTGAGTTCATTGATCCAAAGGAAGTCGGCAGAAAGGCAGCAGAACAGGCACTTGTAAATCTTAGGGCAGATTATTGCCCTGCGGGACAAATGCCCGTTGCTATCGAAAATGGCTTTGGAGGCGTTATATTCCACGAGGCTTGCGGACATTCGCTTGAAGCTACCAGCGTTGGTACGGGAACGTCACAGATGGCAGGAAAGATGGGTCAGAAGATAGCTAACGAAAAGGTTACCGCAATTGACGACGGAACTATTCCCGGAGCGTGGGGCTCTGTAAATATCGATGATGAGGGTCACGTAACTCAAAGAAACGTTCTTATTGAAAACGGTGTACTCAAGAGCTACATGATCGACCGTCTTGGCTCGCGCAGAATGGGCATGGAAATGACGGGTAACGGTAGACGCGAAAGCTTTATGTATGAGCCTACGTCCAGAATGACGAATACCTTTATCGCAAACGGACCTGATAAGAATGAGGACATAATTGCATCTATTGAATACGGTCTTTATGCCAAGAGCATGGGCGGCGGATCTGTAAATCCTTTGACGGGAGAGTTCAATTTTAGCGTTAGCGAAGGATATATCGTAAGAGAAGGCAAGATCTGTGAGCCTGTTCGCGGCGCATCACTTGTAGGAACCGGATCTCAGATACTGATGGATATTGATATGGTCGGACAGAATCTTGAGACCGCACAGGGAATGTGCGGTTCGTCCAGCGGTAGTGTTCCTACCGACGTAGGACAGCCTCTCATCCGTGTTTCTAAGATTACCGTAGGAGGTCGCTGATATGGATTTTAAACAGATTAAGAATATAGTTTCTTCAGCGTGTGCCGCACACGGTATCGAGGAATACGAGGTAACTTATACAGTAGGCGAAAGCATCAGCGCGGAAACCTATATTCATGACATAAGTGCGTTCAGCTCGGGAGAGAGCGCGCAGATCTACTTCCGCTGCATAGTTGACGGCCATATGGGTTATGCGTCCACAAGCCTTTTTGAGGAGGATGAGATCGCCGATCTTGTATCCCGCGCAGCCGATAACGCAAGAGCTATCGAGAATAACGACACGGTGGTTATTTTCAAGGGATCAGAGACATATCAGAAAACAACGGCTCCGGATCCTTGTGTTGTGGATGCGGGAGAACTGAAAAACAAAGCACTTGAGCTTCAAAGCAAGACGTATGCGTATGATGACTCGGTAGTTGACGGAACTCAGTCCGTGGCTATGTCTTTCAGAGACGAAACATATATGTATAACTCGCACGGTCTTGAGCTTTCCAATCGAGTTGGAATGACAGGTGTGTACGTTGCCGCCGTTGTTAATAAGGATGGTGAAGCTCGAGATAACTTTGAATTTGCTGAAGGCATAAATGGCAAGGATTTTGATGAGCTCCCCAAGAAGGCTGTTGACGGCGCACTAAATAAGATAGGCGCATCAGAGGTTGATACGGGTAAGTATAACATCGTTATAGACGGCGCGCAGATGCGCTCGCTTCTCTCGGCATTTTCACCCGCGTTCTCCGCAAAGAATGCTCTGCTTGGAATGTCTATGCTGGCAGGCAAGGAGGGAGAAAAAATTGCATCTGATATCGTGACGATAACCGATGACGCTATGCGCGAGGGTTGCCCTATACAAACTCCTTTTGATGATGAGGGCGTTGCAACCTATAAGAAGAACGTGGTTGAGAACGGAGTGCTTAAAACATTGCTTTATAACCTTACCACAGCAATAAAGACGGGCAAGGAGACCACCGCAAACGGCCGCAGAGGCGGAAATATTTCTCCGTATAACTTCTGCATTTGCGCAGGGCAAGATACACAGGAGAGTCTGTTTGAAAAAGCAGGTGACGGCATTTACGTGACGGGAGTTAAGGGACTCCATGCAGGTGCTAACGCTATTACAGGTGATTTCTCGGTTGAGAGCGAGGGCTTTTTGATCAAGGATGGCAAGAAGGCAGGCCCCGTAAAGTCGTTTACGGTAGCAGGCAACTTCTTTAAGCTTCTTATGGAGATCGACTCTCTTGGAAACGAGGTCAAATGGGGAATTCCCGGCGGATTTACCGTGTTTGGTTGTCCCGATACGCTTATCAAGGGAATGAGCGTTGCAGGCAAATAAATAATTGACTAAAAGTTTCAAAACTTTAAATTTTTTATGAACACAGGGGCGTTTTGTCGCTATGGCTATAAAAAGCTATTGACAAAACGTCCTTTTTTATGTATAATTAAACAAGGTATATATTTATTATTTATATTAAATTATTACTTCCACATTCGGATGTCGGAGCGTCCGTTGCGGAATATGCCTGAAATTATAGCTCCGAAAGAAAAATACAATTAAGAGGAGGTGTAAAAATGGATCCGGTTGTAACAGCAATAATCGGTGCTGTTGCGGGTATTTTGGTTGGATTTCTGGTAGGCTTTATAATTCGAAAGAAATTAGGCGAGGCAAAAATCGGTTCTGCGGAAGCGGAAGCAAAAAAGATTCTTGAAGAAGCTAAGAAGAACGCTGAATCTGCAAAGAAGGAAGCGCTCATCGAGGTTAAAGAAAAGAATATGGCTCAACGTAATGAGCTGGAACGCGAAATCCGTGAGAGACGTAATGAAATATCACGTCTTGAGAACAGAATTGCCAAAAAAGAAGAAACTCTGGACAAGAAGACCGAGGCGCTCGAGCATAAGAGCGAGGTTCTTGATAAAAAGATCAAGGAAAATGATGAGCTTCGTGAGGTTCAGAACGAAATACTTAAGCAGCAGCTGAAAAAGCTTGAAGAGATATCCGGCATATCAATTGAGCAGGCAAAGCAAGAGCTCTTTGACAGAGTTGAGTCAGAGATAAAGCATGAGCTTGCGCAAAGACTTGATGAGCTTGAAACTCAATTCAAGGAAGAGGCTGACGATAAGGCTAAGAACATACTGTCTCTTGCTATTCAAAGATACGCATCAGATCATGTTTCCGAGGCCACGGTATCAAGTGTCGCATTACCCAGCGACGAAATGAAGGGTAGGATCATAGGTAGAGAGGGAAGAAACATCCAGAAGATCGAGACACTGACAGGTGTTGAGCTCGTAATAGACGATACTCCCGAAACCATCACGCTTTCCGGCTTTGACCCCGTAAGACGCGAGGTTGCCAGAATAGCACTTGAAAGACTTATTTCGGACGGAAGAATCCATCCGGCAAGAATTGAAGAGATGGTGGAAAAGGCACAAAAGGAGGTCGAGGCTTCTGTCAAGCAGGCAGGAGAAAGAGCTACCTTCGAGGTTGGAATTCACGGTATTCATCCCGATCTTGTTAAGCTTTTAGGAAGACTTAAGTACAGAACAAGTTATGGACAAAACGTACTCAAGCATTCTATTGAGGTTGCATTCCTTGCGGGAATCATGGCAGATGAGCTTGGCTTGGATTCAACTATAGCCAAGAGAGCAGGTTTGCTTCACGATATAGGTAAAGCATTCCCGCACGACGTTGAGGGATCACACGTAGAGATAGGTGTAAATGCAGCAAAGAAGTACAAGGAAAGCCGCGAGGTAGTCCATGCTATTGAGGCGCATCACAATGACGTTGAGCCCAAGACAATAATCGCAGTGCTCGTACAGGCAGCTGACGCAATAAGCGCGGCAAGACCCGGAGCGAGACGCGAGGATATGGAAAACTACATCAAGCGTCTTGAAAAGCTTGAGGAGATAGCAAAGAGCTTTGACGGTATAGACAAGGCATTCGCAATTCAAGCAGGACGTGAGATCAGAGTTATGGTCAAGCCCGAGGAAGTAAATGACGCAGGCATGAAGGTGATTGCTCGCGAAATGGCGGCAAAGATCCAGTCTGAGGTTAAGTATCCCGGACAGATCAAGATCAATCTTATTCGTGAGAGTCGAGCAGTTGACTACGCGAAATAATCTGCTTTGGCAGACAATCAAATATGCAGAAATCTCTGTAATCTTTGTTCCTTAGTTACAGTTAAGGATTTATATATATTTAACATAGAACACAGATGGATACAAGCACGGTTCAAACCGGATTATATATTTGATAAAAAAGCAAGGGGCTATGCCTCTTGCTTTTTCACTTGTTGACAAAATGCTATTAATATTGTATAATAGACACAAGTTAAGATTTGGAGAATATACGATGCTACATGGATTAAGTGAATTACAGGATAATTATGAATATAGCTCTCATATATTCAGTGATATGGAGTGCCATTCTCAGTTGCATGGCTGCTATGAGCTCATATATACGATGGAGGGGTACGTAAAGGTAACGTTGCAAGGTAAAGACGAATTTTTGTCGCAAGGCGAGCTTATGCTCATATCTCCATACTGTTTACATAGCTTTTCCGTAGATATGGCATCAAAGACTTGGATAGGACTATTCACAGCTGATTTTGTTGCATCATTTTACCAAAAACACATAAATAGTTGTTTTTCTAAATTTACTTGCGATCCGCAGATAGAAAAAATGTTGAATAAGTATTTATTTGTTGATGAGATCCCCGAGCACTATATGCTTACTTCTTGCCTGTATATGATATGTAGCGAGTGTGAAAAAAACGCAGATGAGATAAAGGCTGATATTTTGTCAACTTTCAAAAAGGATACTTTGAGGTATATTTCCAATAACATTTGTAAGGATGTAACAATGAAGGATATGGCTTTGGAGTTTGGATACGAGTATCATTATCTTTCCGCGTTGTTTAACGAGGCCTTTGGCATGAATTTTAAAGAGTTTATAAATATTGTGAGGTATAATAAGGCATGCAGAGCGCTTTTAGACAAAAATAAAGATATGGTTGCAATATGTGATGAATGCGGATTTGGAAGCGTACGTAATTTGAACCGAGTTTTCAAAAAAATGAGTGGTATTACACCGAGAGAATACAGGACGCAAAAATAACAAGATCCAAGAGTGGAAGCTCTTGGATCTTGTTATTTATTTAAGCTCATCAAATATTTTGCGTATCTGTTCCTCTGCTTCATCGTTTCTGAGCTTATCCGTAGCGTAAGCTAAGCGCAAAAGCTCGTGTGGTATATACGTGTCATACTTTTCAAATACGGGAATTTCGCTGCCCTCTACGAGAGAAAAGCAATTGATACCCTCGTGCTCAACCTTGGAAAGCATGTTGGATATAAAGGCGAGGTCACTTGATCTTTCCATTTTAAAAGTTATATAATAGCATCCCTCGAATTCTATGCCACTGATATCGTTATCCTTTGAATTGCGCTGAATGAATTTGCGCAGAGTTCTAAACGATCGAGTTCCGAGCCAAGGGAAAAGGCACCACGTATAGCCCCCAAGATGCACGAGAGAGCGATCAAGCATACCCGTGTTACGTGCCGTCATACGAGCCTGATTTAAGCGTTTTACGGCGTTTTCTTTGAGATATGGATAAACTGTATCTTCTTCAAGTATTTGCTTCATACGGCGCAAAATTTTGGTGTGTATCTCGCCGAAATCTCCAGGCCAAGAAATCTCCATTTTGCCCTCTACTTTTTTTACGAATAAAAGCTTGTGAGAGATATCCAACTCTTCAACTTCCCACACTCTGCCCGCCAGCGCAAATCTATCGCCAACGGGAGGGGGAGTGGTTATAGTGCCTATCTCATCCGAGCCGCATCTTACGGTAAAATCCTCACTATCCTTGAATACCGCGTAAAACTTAAAGCTTTTCAACAATCTTTCTCCCGAAAGACCAACAATAAGCCCATTTTCTTCTGTCATCTCCAAAAAGTCATTATTAAGCATAGAGATCAGCAACGTTTTATAATTCTCTTTGCTGACCTGGATGAATGGCGGAAGCGACAGCACTTTTTCGGCAAGTCTGGCAGCCGTCATCTCTCCACAAGAGGCAAGTATTGAAAGCGTTTGGTGGAAAAGCAGGCTGAAGGGAAGCTTTTTAGTGTTTGGAGGCTCTATAAAGCGTTCCTCGATGTATAGCTGTATAATAGCTATGCCACGCAAAAGCTCCCACGGAATAAGCTGAGGCAGAGGAGTATTTGGTAGGGGCTCTTCCTCTCTGAACACCATCATCATCTCGGGAGTTTGTGTTCTTCTGCCCGAACGGCCCAGCCTTTGAAGAAAGTTTGATACGGTATTGGGTGCTTCTATTTGAAGCACTCGCTCAAGCTGACCTATATCTATTCCCAGCTCCATAGTTACCGTCGCACAGGTGACCGCAAATTCTTCATCGTCACGCATCTTCATTTCTGCCTCTTCTCGCAAAGAAGCGGAAAGATTTCCGTGATGAATCAATATTCTGGAATCGTTGTCACCACGAATAGACGCTATTTGACGAAGAGTAGCACAGATATATTCTGTCTCCTCTCGCGAATTTGAGAACACGAGAGATTTTTTGTCCTTGACGCAATCATATGCGTACTCGTATCCGGGATCTATCGTATATTGATTTGACGTTTTTACCTTGCTGTAGGTATCGGAGGATACGTCTTTGCTTATGCTATCTTCGATTTTAGCCCCCGATATATTTATTTGTTCGGTGTCGGTGCTATTTTGAGTTTCGGCATCCGGATTCTGAATGTAAAAATGCTCCAGACCCAAGCGCCATTTTATCTTTTCCTGTGTTATTGATGGAACGTCTATATCCCTGCCGGAATCTGCGCATAACCACTGTGCCGCTAGCGTTGGATCACCTATTGTAGCAGAAAGTCCTATTCTTCTAGGATGGAATCCTATAAGATGCGCGATACGGGATAACAGGCAGATGATCTGATTTCCTCTGTCCGTACCTGTTAATGTGTGTATCTCGTCTATAACAACGAATCTCAGATCTCCAAATAATCTTGGAATGTCGTTAGAACGATTAATAAGCATTGCTTCAAGAGATTCGGGAGTAATTTGCAGGATTCCCGCAGGCTTTTGCAAAAGCTTTTTTTTGTGCGACATAGCAACGTCACCATGCCAATGCGTAACATTTATTCCCGTCAAATCCAGCAGCTCGTAAAGACGCTCAAACTGGTCGTTTATCAGGCTTTTAAGCGGGGCAATGTATAAGACACCGACACTTGACGGTGGATCCTCATGCATAAGAGAAAGAATAGGGAAAAACGCAGCTTCGGTTTTACCGCTTGCGGTAGTGGAGGTCAGAAGCAGGTTTTTATCGGTTTCGAATATCGTTTTTGCGGCAGCTATTTGTACTGCGCGCAAAGAGTCCCATGAATGTGAGTAGATGTATTCCCGAATAAAATCAGGGAAACGTTCAAATATACGGTCTGCTTCAGTCATTTACGTCGATCCTTTCTTAATGCTATAGTTTTGGCATCTACCTTGGGGTGGTAGAAGCCAAGATATCAAAACTCAATGTCGTTGGCGGTATATTTTGTTTTCTCGGGTTTTGAGATTGCGGTGTTATCGGTTGATAAGTCATCGGTGGTGTCCGTTTGCGTTTTCAACGTTACGCTGCTACCTACGACATCGTCAAATTTTGCATCCGGATTCTGCATGAGAATATTGAGTACAGTCATGTAATCGCGTAGCATTTCGCGCGGAGTTATCATGCTATCCGCACCGGCTCTGGAAAGGCAAACGTTAAGGAATTTGAGCCTGTCCTCATTCGTTACAGTACATTCCCAATTATAGTACTGAGAGTAGAGAACGGTTACACGCTGAATAAGCGCAAAAAGCTCATCATCGGAAAGACGGCGCAGACGTATTACGGGACCCATGAGGTTTTTGAATCCTTCGAGAGCAAATCGACTGTCACACAGACGGGAGCGCAAAGCCTCATAGCTGAATAATCCTCTCCTTGTGTCTTCCAAAAATTGCGGAGTTCCGCCAAATACTATGTCAAGTCCGGGAGCGCGCCCTTGGAGAGTATCGTTGAACATGGAAAGTATCTTTTCGTAATTATTCTCACGGCTGATACGGTTTGGTATCTTGTAGAGATTGACACACTCGTCAATGAACACCACCAGACCGCGATATCCAACCTTTTTGGAAAGAACTGCCCACAATTTAATAAAGTCGTACCAGTTGTCATCATCGATTATTATTGAAACGGGGAATCCAAGTGCGTTTCGTGCCTCGGTTTTAGTTGAAAACTCGCCTCTTAACCAACGCAAGCAAGCGCTCATTTTAGCGTTGGAGGTTTCTATATCCGAGGTGCTTGCTACATAGTATTCAAAGATAACTTTGGCAAAATCAAAGCCTCCAACCATGAATTCAAGCTCGTCAAGCTCCAAGTGTATTTTTCTTGAAAGCTCTCGATTGAGGGCAATATCATCTTGTGTAGACATGCCATTAAGAATAAGCTCACTTCTTACCTTGCTTATCCAACGCAGAATGACCTTTGACAGTGCATTCCCGTCCGGAGAGGATTTAGATGCGAGATTCTTCATAAGCTCACGGTAGGTAGCAATTCCGCTTCCTCCGCTACCGCAAAGGCGGCGTTCGGGAGAAAGGTCGCAGTCCGCAGTCAGAAAATCGCGCTCAAGAGCATAGCCGCGTATGAGCTGTATGAGAAAGCTTTTTCCGCTTCCATATCGTCCGATAAGAAAACGCATAGCTCCGCCGCCCTCGTTTATCTCCTCAAGATCGGAAAGAAACGCAGCGATCTCATCCTTTCTGCCTATAGCTATATATGGAGCGCCCGCGCGTGGAACCACTCCCGCGGAAACGCTTGACAACAGTGAAGAAAGAATTCTTCGTGGCACTGCGGGGTAGGATGTGTTGTTTTGTGTATTCATAGTTTAGACCTCCTTTATAGGTCGTTGAATAGATCCTTGTAATCCTCAATAATTACGTAAGACGAGCCATCGTATTCAAGAATAATATCTCCAATAATATCAACAGACGTCTCATTGATGGTATCGGCAAGCTCGTCAAGACTGATTCCTAAATTTGATGCGAGTTGCCTTTGCTCGATTAACGGCGCGCCTATAAAACAAAGGGAAATGAGCTTGGCTCCGTCGCCGATACGTGAAAAGATCTCAGAGTAAGTATCGCCACCGGATGTAGGAGTAAAAGATGTGGGCGCACACGAATCCGTCCCCGTGTCCGTGAATGACGTATCAAGTAGGGCGGAGCTTGGAACAGTAGCTTCCGATATATGTTCGACTGCGTTTTGCTGGTTGGGTCTGAGCACATCGGAGTCCCCAAAAGCCTCGGTCAGAATTTTGGTAGTATCCCACGATTCACGTTCTATTTCCATAGCGCGCTCGGGAGATAATTCTGTTTTTGGCAGATCATAAAGCTTGTCGTATTCGTGTATTTCGTTTTCGTCGATTCGAGCATCGCGCCTACGTCTGTCGACTATTGGCTTTTGCGGATAATTGATATCGAAATAATTGTCAATAACGCTTTTGGCAATTGGATTTACCGACATTATGCTTATCTTGTTCTTTATGCCGAGATGCTCGCGGAGTTTGTTCTCGGAATATCTGATCATGTCGGTTATTGCAGGCCGTATATTCGAAATCTCAAAATAAGTCACCTCTACGGATAAGTTACGGTTTACAATATTAACCATTCTATTAAACGGATGACGCTCTGAAGTCACAGCACCGTACATGCCGCGTGTAAAGGAGGTTATAGACTCAAAAGCCTCCTTGTTACGTAGCACAGCCTGCACAGCGCCCATGATCGCATTGTCAAAAACAGCTGCGTTGTCGGCAGTGTAATATTTGCTCTTTTTATAATCATAAAGCGACATTGAAGCGCTTATAATTCCCGTGAGATTTGTATCGTTATTCACATCGAGATCAATGAACATTTCGGGTAGAAAAGAGTTGTTGATTACTTGTCTTTCTACCGATTCAAGCTTTGCCATAGGTGGCGTCAGCCCATGGACAAGACACAAGTCACAGATGATATCGCGAATCATAGTTTTCATAACTATATTCAACTCACGAATTGTGTAAGCGGTGAGCAAAGAACAGAGAATATGGAGAGATTTGTTCACGTCCTCTTCATTACTTGTTGCCGCCAACTCGTATGCGTAGAGCAATATATACGACTCATCGGTTTTTTTGAATATACCGTTACGGGCGTTTTCTCTCCACCAAAGGTAATATCGCAGCTGAGGCTTTGTCAGTTGAGAATACCGCGGAGAATAAGAATAGTATGGGACATAGGGGCTTTCGGGCGCGCTTCTGTGAAGAAGTGCCGCACGCTCACGCATAAATAGGTTTTCCGAAACGAAAAGCTTGTCTCCTTCGCGCTCGGATAAGAATTTTACTTTTTTTATGAAAGGATTGGATGGAGAATATTCAAAGAGCAGGTGCTTCTTTTTAAATGCGGAGTCTGTATGAGGAGGAATGAATTTTGTGATGCTTGCATCAGAAAAGCTCTGAGCTTGATCGAAGCTTTGCTGTCTTTTGTCCGCAATTGAGCTTTGATTGGATCCTATATCAATGCTTACCGCATCTGTATGACGAATATATGAGTGATCTTGGCAAACGTTCTGACGTGTGTTTTGCGATATTTCACGTTGATTTTTCCTGAAATCGCCGAGATCCCAAAAATCTTCTCCGTTTTTCTTTTCATTGCTCATATGCTCGCCTCCTTTCAGTCAAAACATCGGTAATTTTCTGTAATATACTATTATACCACACAAAATACCACTTGTCAATCAATAAACAGGTCATCTGAATGGAAAGTAAGAAAAAAGAGCCTACATCTTGCAGACTCTTTTTTGATTTGCTTATTCACGATTTCCAAGGACTCGAATTGCCTCGTAAATGCTATGTATGGGTATAAGCTCTATATCGGTATCAATTTTCCGTTTTTCAACGTTCTTATAGGGAACTACAGCCTTGGTAAATCCAAGTCTTGCGGCTTCCTTGACTCGTTGTTCGAGATTTGAAACCGTACGGCACTCGCCTGAAAGACCAAGCTCGCCTATGGCAATAAGGTCATCGGGAACCGCCTTGTCTGTCAAAGAGGAAATGAGAGAAAGCGCAATAGCTGCGTCGCTTGCGGGCTCATTTAAATATAGGCCTCCAATGACGTTCATATATACGTCGTTCTGATAGAATTTTAGTCCCAGACGCTTTTCAAGCACGGCAATAATAAGACACAGACGGTTATAGTCGATACCGTTTGCAGTTCTCCTGGGTGCAGGGAAAGCAGTTGGAGAGACCAATGCCTGTATCTCGGCAATTATGGGTCGCGTGCCCTCAATGGTGCATACGGCACAGTTGCCGGGAGTGTTTTTTGGTCTGCCGGAGAGAAGCATTTCTGAGGGATTTGGTATCTCTACAAGGCCCTTGTCGCTCATTTCAAATACACCAATCTCATTTGTTGATCCAAAACGATTTTTGTTTGCACGGATTATTCTATAGGATTGGAGCTTTTCGCCCTCAAAGCAGAGAACGGCATCCACCATATGCTCAAGCACCTTTGGTCCGGCAATTCCGCCTTCCTTATTTACGTGTCCGACCAGCAGCATGGATATTCCGTGTGATTTTGCGCGGTTTATCAATGTCAAAGCGGATTCGCGCACCTGTGTAACGCTTCCGGGAGCGGACTTGATAGCGTCGTCATATATCGTCTGTATAGAGTCAACGATCATAATATCAGGCTTTAGCTTATTAGCTTCCTTTAAGATGAGCTCAAGATTAGTTTCCGTGAGGATATATAGGTTTTTACCCGAAACGCCCAGCCTTTTGGCTCGCAGCTTGATCTGACCGCCCGATTCCTCGCCGGAGATATATAGCACCTTCTTGTTTTGCCCAAGGCACTCACATATTTGCATAAGCAAGGTGGATTTTCCTATTCCGGGCTCACCCGATATAAGAACAACAGATCCGTGAACCAAACCTCCACCAAGCACGCGATCAAGCTCGCATAGACCCGTGTTGGAGCGAATGTAATCCGGAATCTCAAGCTCGTCGTACGACACTGCCACGTTATTAGAATCAAGTGCTGCCGACAAGGTCTTTCGTCTGTTCGCGGGTGTTTCATCGGCTGTGCTGATAACGTCCTCGACAAGAGTGTTCCACTGATTGCAGGAAGGGCACTTACCGAGCCACTTTGGTGTTTTGTAACCGCAATTGGAGCATATGTATATTGTTTTCAAGCCTTTCATATGATAGCTCCTTATCTTCATTCATTAAACAAATTATATCACATTTTTTGTCTTATTTCAACACCATATAGTGTAAACCCAAAAATAATTTCTATTGACCCTTTGGTTTATTGACAAAGAAAGACAAAAAGTATATAATGATGTTGTTATGTTGTAAAAGGAGGTGAGTATATGCTCGCAACGGATAAGATACCGTTACATATATATAAGTCGCTCAGTGAGCAAGGCATTCATGCGGATAAGATATCGCTCGCGACGTATTGCGACATGAATGAAGAGCACGTTTTGTGTGATACTTACGTATTGGCAACGCTGGAGAGTATATACGTCATCTCGGGCACGACGCTGATAACTTCAAGTGATAAAAAGACCGCGCGCAAGCCCATTGAGGCGGTGTGGCTGGAGAAGAGCTTTTCAAAATATGATATTTGCGATATAGACGAGTTAAGCCTTGATGAGCTTATTTCAAGTGCGCGGTTTACTGTCAAGCTGAAGTCGGGTGAGAGGATGATGCTCTCAACGTTGACAAACACCTGCCGCGAGTCAGTGCTTGTATTCATAAAGTATTTTGAACGCATAAAAAAAGGCGAGATCACAGGCGTTGATTTTGAGATTGACGATGAGGACGAGCCGGCGCACAGGTGTTGTCCAAAATGCGGCATGAGGTATCCTGATAAAAACAGACGCATATGTCCCAAATGCATGGAAAAGGGAAAGCTATATATGCGTTTTGGAATGTTTTTGGTAAAATATAAGGGATATATCGCAATAATGTTGCTTTCATTGGTGTTATTAACCGCAACAAGTATATTCGTTCCTTATCTATCGAGTCAGTTTTTCTTCGATGAAGTGTTAACTGAGGGCGGAAGCTTTTTTGGTCAACTTCTGTTGGTCATCGCAATGATAGTGGCAACAAGACTGCTGTCCCAGTTGTTTAGCTTGATTAACGGCATGATCTCGGCAAGAGTATCTGCGAAAGTGGTATATGATTTAAAGATGACTATATTCGGGTCGATAGAAAAGCTATCTATGTCTTTTTTTAATTCACGTCAAACAGGCGCGCTTATGACCCAGGTAAATGATGATTCCAACACGATGTACTACTTTTTCTGTGACGGAGTTCCTTATTTCCTGGTAAGTGCGACACAGGTAATTGTTCTTATAGTACTTCTGTTTATAGAAAATCCGCTTTTAGCGCTTTGTTCATTGGCAACTGTTCCACTATTTTTTGCGCTGATACTTAAAAGCTATAGAAAGAGTGAAAAGCTGCACGCTAAAAGCTATTCCAGCAAAAGAGCACTCAATTCTCATCTATCTGACGTGCTGGGGGGAATGAGAGTTGTAAAGGCGTTTGCGCAGGAGAGCCGCGAGATTAAGAAATTCGACGGAAAGAACAAGCGCGCCGCACATGACCTCAAGCAACAATTTTTGTTTAACAATTACGTTTATCCGTTTTTGGGTGTAGTATTGTTCCTTGGAAACATTATAGCTTTGGGAGTTGGCGGATATATGGTTATGACGGGGTATAACGGATTTACTTACGGTCAGCTAATAAAATTTGTGGCGTATGTAAATATGATATATAGCCCAATGTACTTTTTCGCCGATATGATAGATTGGTCTGCGGAGGGAACGAACGCGCTTCAAAGACTGTTTGAAATATACGACACAGAGCCTGATATCGCAGAGGCTACTGACGCTATCAATATAGAACAAGTAAGAGGAGATGTTGAATTCCGTAACGTTCATTTTGAATACGTTAAGAATCATAAGATAATTGACAACGTAAGCTTTAAAGTCGAGGCGGGAAAAACACTGGGTATCGTTGGCCATACTGGCGCGGGAAAGAGTACACTTGTTAATCTGATTATGAGACTTTATGACAGTAACTCCGGCGAGATACTGATAGACGGTGTTGATGTCAAGAAGCTTTCGTTTTCCACCTTGTATGATAATATATCCATAGTGTCGCAAGAAGCCTATTTCTTTATTGGAACTGTTTTTGACAATATAAGATACGCTGCGCAAGACGCAACATACGAGCAGGTCATATCTGCCGCGAAGCTCTCGGGAGCACATGACTTTATTATGAAGCTTCCGGAGGGGTACGACACAATGATTGGATTTGGGTACAAAGAGCTTTCGGGAGGAGAAAAGCAAAGACTCTCAATAGCTCGCGCAATTTTGCGTGATCCAAAGATACTTATACTTGATGAGGCAACCGCGGCTATGGATACCGAGACGGAAAAGCGTATACAAAATGCCATAAATAGCCTTACACGAGGCAAAACCACCATAATGATAGCTCACAGGCTTTCAACCTTAAGGGATGCTGATGAGCTTATCGTGATAGAGGACGGAAGAGTCGTGGAAAGCGGAACACATAACGATTTGCTTCAAAAGCAGGACGGAGTATACCGCAAGCTCTATACGCTTCAGTCTGAAGCGTTGAAAAATGCGGGAATATTGGAAAAAATGGAGGGTGCCGATGAAAACGAATAACAATGAAATAGTAAATGAGACATCTGCTAGAATTTTCAAGCTTGATGGCACCAATTCGCATTTTGCAATGAAGAACGGCTTTTTGTGCCTTGACGTTACTATTGAAGGAAAAGACGACAAGTATGAGAGGGTGTTTTTGCACCGTGCATTTCCTTATGAGCTACCCGAGGAATACATATCAGTTCAAGGCGAGGAGAATCACGAGATCGGCATGATATATAAGATTGCGGATTTTGATGATGACACGGTTGCTTTGCTGAGGCTTGAGCTTGAGCGCAAGTATTATTCTCCTGCGATAACGGAAATAAAAAGTGTTAAGGAAAGATACGGCTTTTCCTATTGGAAAGCAAAGGACACTGAAGGTAAGGACATAAGCTTTACCATGAAGGACACCTATAAAAACATCAAGCATATAGGCAATGACGAAATAATACTTGTGGACGTTGACGGTAACAGGTTTACTATTGAGAGCGTGTCTTCGCTCTCGGCAAAAAGCTACAGAAAAATAGAGCTTTATTTATGATTCTGGTTGGTTGAATACGAAAGGAAAGGGGGAGACTGTTATGCATGGCAAAAAGAAAAAAGGCGAGAATAAGGAAAGAGCCTTTGAAGAAATAAAGAACCTGTATTCTAACATCAGCAAAGACGACATACTTATGATTGCTAGATATAGTCTGGATCCCCTTGATCCGCGCAAAAAATGCCGCGGAGTGCTCTTTGCGGATAGGATTTTCATATACGTTATCAAGGACGGAGAGGAATATATTAAAGTTCCGATTGATACCGTTGAGTCGATCAATACTGAAATCGGTGTTGGATCGGGTTTTGTTTCACTGAAAATGAAAAACGGTGAATATTGCTTGCTATGTTGTGCCGATATGTCGGAATCAAAAAGAGCGTTAAGAGAGACAAAACGCTTCAATCGAATACTTGAACGCGGAGATGTTGCAACCTTTGTGTTAACGAGGCGCAATGGCGAAAAATCAAGCTTTGATGGCATAAGCGAAGCGATAGGACACGGGGAGAGCCGTTCTATAAGAGCCAAGCTGAAAAACGTAACAAGACTTTGGAACATTCTTAAAAAGCATAAGATTTTTATTCTGTCTGCTATGATAATGTTCATTTTTGTGAGCGTGCTGAATTTGGTGCTTCCCGAGATCAACAGAATAATTACCGATGATTACATAAATAACAAAACGTCCATAGATCTTGTCTTGTCCGATTATGTCATAATAATTGCTCTCATGCTTGCGGTGCAGATATTTATCAGACTGTTTACGGTTCTGCGATCACACCTGCTCATTCGCGCAAGTAACGGAATGGTTATTGATCTTCGCAACATGCTCTTTGAAAAGATACAAAAGCTCTCCATAGGTAAGATATCAAAGAGAACTGCGGGTGAGCTGATGAGACGCGCGTCGCATGACGTAAATCAAATTCAGGGATTCTTAACACGCTCGCTGCCTTCGCTAATAGAACAGATATTGCTCTTTGTTGCCGTTGGCGCGGTGTTTGTTATCAATGGGGAAGGGCTTTTGCTCTTACTTATACTCTTGCCGGTTCCGTTAGTGCTGTTTGGATTTACCTTCTTTTTTAAAAAGGTTTTCAGATTGTTCCATAAATGTTGGCAGGCAGGATCAAAATCCAACTCTGTATTGCACGACATTTTTTCGGGAATTCGTGTGGTTAAGTCCTTTGGAATGGAGAAAAAGGAAACGGAGCGCTTTTCCGCCTGTGCGCAAGAGGAGAGAGATATTCAAATAAAGTCGGATGCTATCTGGTATGCAATAATGCCATTGATGCAGTTTTTGATGTGCTTTGGAGAATTCATTATTCTATTTTACGTTGGTAACGGAATACTTGGCGGACAAATGACGCTGGGACAGATGGCGCAGTTTTCGATGTATGCAAGTATGTTGTATACGCCCTTGCGTATGATATCGCACGTGCCGCGTGAAATAATTAGCTTTATAACTTCAACATCCAAGGTGTTCGAGATAATTGATGAGGATGAGGTTAAGGACGGAGAAAACGTAAAGGAACATTCTATTGAAGGGTATATTGATATTGATCGCGTGTCGTTCGGATATGAAGACGGAGCCGAGGTGTTGACCAACATAGACATTCACATAAAGCCCGGTGAGTTTATCGGAATAGTGGGTCGCTCGGGTGTAGGAAAGTCTACTCTTATCAATCTTATCATGAGAATGTATGACGTCGAAGACGGTAGCATAAAAATTGACGGAGTCGATATACGGGATATGTCGCAGGAGACGTTAAGATCTCAAATGGGCGTCGTTCTCCAGGAAACGTTTTTGTTTTCCGGTACGGTATATCAAAATATCGCATATGCAAAGCAGGATGCCTCGCGGGAAGAGGTGTTGGCGGTTGCCAAGCTTGCCGGATGTCATGATTTTATAATTAAGCTTCCCGATGGATATAACACAAAGGTTGGCGAAAAGGGATATACGTTGTCAGGTGGAGAAAGACAAAGGCTTGCTATAGCGAGAGCGCTGCTACACGATCCCAAGATACTCATACTTGACGAGGCAACGGCATCTCTTGACACCGAAACGGAAAAGCAGATACAGGATGCCCTTGCAAATCTTTCCAAAAACAGAACAACTATAGCCATTGCCCATAGGCTTTCAACTCTGCGAAACGCGACTCGACTTGTCGTATTGGACAAGGGACGTGTTGCCGAGGAGGGAACACACGAGGAGCTAATGAAAAAGCAAGGTATATACTATGGATTGGTTATGGCACAAAGACAAATGTCACAAATGGACAAATAGTTAAAGATTTGTCCTGCTATTCATAAAACATAATATCCTCCCATATAATTTAGCGAATACAAATCGCGGAGGCGACGGATGCGTCCCTCAAATTATATGGGAGGATTTTTATGGCAGAGCATTCTATCTATCAGGACATAGCGCAGAGAACGGGGGGAGACATATATATTGGCGTCGTTGGACCCGTCAGGACGGGTAAATCCACGTTTATAAAAAGATTTATGGAGGCATTGGTGCTTCCTAATATAACCGAAAGCTATTCGAGAGAGCGAGCTAGAGACGAGATGCCGCAATCCGCAGCGGGTAAGACCGTTATGACAACAGAGCCCAAATTTATACCTGATGAAGCTGTTAGTATCAATGTTGACAATTGCTCGCGCTTTAAAGTAAAAATGGTTGATTGTGTTGGCTATATTGTTCCGGAAGCGTTGGGGACGATCGAGGACGGTCAACCGAGAATGGTCAGAACTCCATGGAGAGAAGAGCCCGTTCCCTTTGTCGAGGCGGCAGAGATGGGAACGCACAAGGTAATAAGTGAGCATTCCACGATTGGAATGCTTATAACGACGGACGGAAGTATTGGTGACATTTCGCGTCAAAGCTATGTCGAAGCAGAAGAGAGAATAGTCAATGAGCTAAAGGAGCTTGGCAAGCCTTTTGCGGTCGTGCTTAATTCGGCGCATCCGCAAAGCGATTCCGCGATAGCATTGGCATACGAGCTTGAGGCGAAATATGAAGTTCCTGTAGCCCTTGTGTCGTGTATTGATCTTGATGCGGAGGACATAAGGCATATTCTTGAGCTTGTTCTGCATGAGTTCCCCGTATGCGAGGTGCGTGTATCCATGCCCGAATGGACTGTTGCGCTGAATGATGACCACAAATTAAAGGCATCCGTGTTATCTTCTGTTAAAACGTGTGCGGACAAAATCAGCAAAGCGGGAGATATCAAAGGCGCGTTTGACGATCTTGAAAACAACGAATATATAAAGACGGTTAATGTTGATGAAATAGATCTTGGAACAGGCTGCGCCAAAATTTCTGTAACAATGAAGGATGGGTTGTATTACGACGTTATTAGCGAGCTTACGGGATTTGACATTAGTGGAGAGCAGGAGCTGATTTCTTTGCTGCGTTCGCTTGCTATTATGAAGGAAAGATATGATAGAGTCGAGTCGGCGCTCGATGAAGCGGAGCAAAATGGATACGGAATAGTCATGCCCGATGTCAGAGAACTTCACCTTGCGGATCCTGAGATAGTGAAGCAAGCGGGTGGCTACGGTGTAAGATTGCGAGCTTCCGCGCAATCCATACATATGATCAGAGCAAATATAGAAACGGAAATCAATCCTATCGTAGGCACAGAACAGCAATCGGAGGATCTGGTAAAATACATGCTGCGTGAATTTGAGGAGGATCCTCAAAGAATATGGACGTCCAACATGTTTGGCAAGAGCCTTTATGAGCTTGTGAACGAGGGGCTTCATTCAAAATTGGAGCATATGCCGGAGGCGTCCAGAACTAAGCTTTCAGAAACACTCGAGAGAATAATCAACGAGGGAAGTGGAGGACTTATCTGTATTATTCTGTAATTATCTAAAACTAAAAAAGTCGGGACGGATAACCGTCCCGACTTTTTTATGTATAGAGCATTACATCGTAGCAGAAATCTGCTCGTCCTTGACAGATGCTTTTTTTTGAATATCAGCGCCAAGCTCGCGAAGCTTTCCTACTATATTATAGTATCCGCGCTCAATCTTATCAATTCCTTCAATTGTAGAAGTATCCTTGGTGGCAAGAGCAGCTATAACCATTGCGGCACCTGCTCTGAGATCGTGACAGAAAAGGGGAGCGCCGGAGAGCTTTGCACCTCCGCGGATAACGGCATGATTGGTATCCACCTTTATCTCGGCACCCATTTTTGCCAATTCATCAAGATACTGGAAACGGCTGGAGAATATATTTTCAACTATATCCGATGCGCCCTCTGCAAAGCAGAGCATAGCACCAAACTGGGGCTGCATATCGGTTGCGAATCCGGGATATTCCTTTGTTACGATGCTGACGCCGCGAAGCTTGCCGTTGCTCTCAACGGTGATACAGTCGTCTCCGCAAATAACGTTAACTCCTGCTTCTTCGAGTTTAGAGGAGATGGCTTCAAGGTGCTTGGGAATAACGTTTCTTACAGTTACTTTACCGCCTGTGGCTGCAACTGCAGCCATATATGTACCTGCCTCTATCATATCGGGAATAATAGAATGGCGGCAACCGTGAAGCTTTTGGACACCCTTGATCTTGATTACAGACGTACCGGCACCTATTATGTTTGCGCCACACGCATTGAGAAAAGCAGAGAGGTCAACTATATGGGGCTCTCTTGCCGCATTTTCGATAGTTGTAACGCCGTTGGCGAGAACAGATGCAAGTATGGCATTTGCGGTAGCTCCCACGGAAATCTTATCGAAGTATATTGTGTTTCCAACAGGGCGGAGCAAATCTGTTTCAACTTCAAGGCGACCGTTTTTGTGAGCACAGTCTGCGCCGAGAGCCTCGAATGCCTTCATGTGAAGATCCAATGGACGCGCACCTATGCTGCATCCGCCAGGATGAGAAACGCTTGCCTTACCAAAGCGACCAAACTCTGCGCCAAGAAGATAAGATGATCCGCGAAGCTTTTCTGCAAGTTCACGGGGAGAAGAGCAGGGTCTTACGTTTTTACAGTTGATCTCCACAGAATTCTTTGTGAGACGTCTGACATCGGCACCTATGGAGGAGAGAATATCGAGCAAAATCTCAATGTCACTTACAGGGGGGATATTATCTATGATACAAGGCTCCTCATTAAGCACGCATGCGCTGATAATGGGAAGAGCTGCATTTTTCATACCGTTGATGGAAACGTTGCCATAAAGGGGACGTCCGCCGTTGATGATGATGTGTTCCATAATTGCCTCCGTTGGTCTATGTTTATCTATGTCGAATTTTGTTGGTTTTTAGTTGTCGCGTGCGATGAATATATTATAGCATATTTGAATAAAGATGTAAATATGATTTTGGTAAAGTTTATAATTTATTTACAATTAATGTAAAAATAAATATCAACTATGCCTAAAGTCACTACGACTAATGAAATAGAAATTATGTTCTATTTTACGTATTATTTTCCAAAAAATGAATATAACACGCATTTTTTGTTAAAAAATGAATAAAAAATAAATAAAAACAAAATTTAGTTAACATTTTGTGTCGTTGTATGACACAATAAATTAAGTACGACATCTAAATGAATAAAAAAACAAAAAATATCACCCTACATACAGTGTATTCAGTAGGGTGATATTTTGATAATTTTACTTGTTTTTTGGCTTGAAATTTCGCGGTTATTGTGGGATCAATTGCTGCTTTTTAAGATAGGCTACGGTCAGATCAACAACCATACCGTAGCTTTTTTCGCCCTCTGTTCCTTGCCCCTTTAGATAAGCATCGTTTACCGCTCCGCTTACCTGAGATGTTACCGACTTTTGATATTTTTCAAAAAATCTATCATACGCAAGTTGCTCTTGATATACTTTTTTCGGTAGCTTTTTCCATATTTGCCGCGAGAGTGTTCTGTCGGCTTTTGATAAAGCGCTTATGATATATTCAAACATATTTACGTATGCACAGTATTTGATGTAGTCGTCATCGGATTCAAGCGAGACTAAAAATGCGATCATATTTGCCTCATCCTCCCGTGCTATTCCGCGTTGATGAGCCAACTCATGAGCGGCGGTATATGGGATAGTGTAGTCGGGAAAGTCAACGTTGAGATTTGATTCTCCCGTGAAAAAAGTATACACGCCCGTTATATGCGCATATGACATAACTTCACTGAAGATTACGGGTTTAAGGCGACTGTTAAAGTTACTAATAAAGGTGTGCTTGTGGCTGAAGGAGGCATATGCATCGAGCAGCTTCTTATTCATTACGTCCAAGCTATAGGGCATAACGGAAAATCCGTCATCGGCAAACTGTATCTTTGTGTGGAGCGAATCTATCCTTTCAACAAGGTATTCAGCGGTGATATACAGATCGTTAGCGGATAGCTTTTCTCGCTTAATATCAAGATTCTCATCAAGCGTATTTCCGCGATAACCCGCCGCAAATGTAAGCACAAAGCTTGATAAAAACACAGATGCGATAGAAAGTATGCACACTAAAGAAACTACTGTCTGTTTTGGTGTTTTACATCTCTTCTTAGCGAAATATCTGATTAAGAGGATAAGTGTCACGGGGAGCGAAACAATAAATATTTCGGCTACTGACAACGGTATTATATTTGTGATCTTTGCAAATATAAATCTGAACACAAAAGCAACACTTGTGTTGAAAAAGTTGGAAAACTCTTTGCTTATACACATAGTGATGTATAGCACCGCGCTTACTGCAAACATTATCAGCAGTATTTTACTCCAAAGAGGGACGCGCTCGTATTTATCCGCCTTTGCATTTGGATGGTTGCATTTTGTTTTATTTGGTTTGGGGTGTTGTTCCAAAGAGTTATTTTTATCTGAGCGTTTTAAGAACATATTTCTCCTTTGTTGATAATTGCGTTATTTATTTCTACTCCCGTCAATTTGAGAAAAGCGCTTTTTATGTCATCGGGGATATTGGAGCGAAAGGTAACCGTTTCTTCCGAATAAGGCAATGGAATTGATAGCATTGCCGCGTGCAAAGCGTGGCGACCTATGTAAGGTGAAGCGCATCCGTATATATCGTCGCCAAGAATGGGGTGCCCTATATGAGCAAAATGAACTCTTAACTGGTGTGTGCGGCCGGTTTTGGGAATGGCTTCCACAATGCTTATTTCATCACTTGTATATAGCGATTTCCAATGCGTCACTGCGTGCATAGCACCCTCATCTGCTTCATCGGTTACGCATCTCATAATCACACTGTCTGCGCTGCGTTTCATGTGCGTATCTATAACTTGCATTTCGCCATGCGAATCAAGTCTGCCGCAAACGAGAGCAAGATATCTTTTTTGTATCATTTCGTGTCTGCGGGAATAGGATAAAAAAGATGCGGAGATAGCGTTTTTTGCCAGTACTACTATACCGCTCGTATTTCTGTCCAATCTTCCCATCGGTCTGAAAACCAAAGGCAAGCCGCGCTCGTTGTATATATGTGCAACCGCGTTTGCCACGGTATCATAGTGATGATTATGAGAGGGATGAGTGGGCATATAGGCAGGCTTGTCTATCACCATAATATCGTTGTTTTCGAAAAGGATATTTATTGATATGGGAGAGGGCTCTATTGTTTCATTTACATCATTTGGAGAGTCTTTTTCATTGATGGAAAGCGATTCTCCCGCGCGGAGCATATGCCTTACCGTGACGTGTTTTCCATCAACTGTTATGCCGTATTCATCGCGTTTCAGCGCCGCTAATGCCGCAGAAGATATTTTTAACTTTGATTTGAGATAGGACAGGACGGGACGGTTTGCCCATTCTTCGTCTATGATAAACGTCATATATCCTCCAAAAAGCTGGTATATCAGAATTATACCACATATTACCCCACAAATTACGAATAATTTGTGACGTGGATAAAAATATATTGCAAAGTAATATTTTACCATAAGGGTCCAAAGTAATATTTCGATATGTAGGCAAATATAATGTTACAGAAATTGGTACGGGAGGTAATTATGAAAGGGATAAAAAGACTTTTGGTTATGTGTCTTATATTGGCAGCAATGCTTATTACATTTACTGTTACAGTATCTGCACAGACCGCGGATGAACAAAACGCAGCATATTCATTGATAAGCGCGGGCGTAAACGTTGCGGAAAACAAGAGCGTGATATCGTACGGTCTCAACGTTGTGGCATATCAGAACCAGATGGCAATAGCCGGAATTAAGGGTAATGCGCTTGGATTTTCAAGCGAAAGATTTGCTTGTGCCATGAATCTTTCTGAAATAGATTGGATCACCGTAAAGAAGCTTCCGGACGCATTGTGCGGTACGCTGTATATAGGCAGTGAAGCGGTATCTGTAGGCCAAAGAATCAATGCAAGCTCTATTTCTTTGATGACATATGAGGAATCCGGTGCGGGACTTGGAAAAGAGGCTTCGTTTGAATTTACGGTAAACGGCCAATCATATCCGATAGTATGTAACATTTTTATGATCGACGGTATCAACTATTCTCCAACCGTTACTATGGCTTCGTTTGCATCTCTCAACAAAAAAACCTATAAAAACATTATGGTTGGCGGTGTTCTTGCGGCACATGACCCCGAAGGAGATGAGCTTACATATGAAATAACCAAATATCCCACTCACGGTCAGGTTATAATCAGTGACAAGAGTCTCGGCATGTATACGTATGCTCCCGCGTCATCTTACACGGGCGAGGATTCATTCAGCTATGTTGTTAGAGATAAATACGGAAACTATAGTAGCAGTGCAAAAGTTAGTATTACTGTGTCCGCGCAAAGTACTTCTACTGTGTATAGTGATCTTGTGGGTGATTCGGGCTATAGCCACGCGATATCTATGACCGAGAATGGGCTTATGAACGGAGTGCAGGTTGGAAATTACTATTATTTTGAGTCGGACAGACAAGTAAGCCGTGCGGAATTTGTTGTAACTGCCATGAACGCTATCGGAATTAAAAGCATTCCGGACGTTGAGTCTACGGGCTTCTTTGATGACGAAGATATCAGCGATGAAATGAAAGGGTATATCGCACTTGCATATTCCAAAGGCTATGTAAGCGGAATAAGAGCGAACGGCAACATTTATTTCAGACCAGATGATCCCATCACGCTGTCCGAGGCATCTGTCATTGTCAGCAATATGATAGGCTATAAGTCGCCAAGTGTTACGCCTACTTTTGCGGACGCGGATAAGATCCCGTCCTTTGCCAGCGAAGCGATAGAGTCACTCTATACGCTCGGGATCCTTGAGTTTCCCGATAAGACCGTAGGAGCAGATTCGCTTATGACTCGCGGCGAGATGGCTCGGATGCTTGACCTTACAATGCAGGTTATCGACTATATGAAATAAACGAAACGGGGCTGGCTCAAAACTTGCATTTGAGCCAGCCCACAATGATTTAATTCAATTGAAAGTTTATTGATCAATTAGATTTTAATCTGTACTACGGGCTATCTGTCGGAGTACAGGTAAAGCTGTTCAAAACCTCTCCCGTAATCGGGTCTTTTTCAATGCATTGAATACTTATTTCACTATGATCTTTACCGTCCAAAAAATGTATTATCGTCATTTTATCTTGTATCAAGTACATTTTCTGTGCCAACGGTTGAAATTCTTCGTCTTCGAGGTATTCGGTTGGGAAATAGTAAGTCAATGTACACAAATCGGAACTGATTTCAAATTTTGAATCATTCACAACTTCTGGAAATCCGGATAGCCATTCTGATTCTCGCCATTTTTTTCGTTGCTTTGGGGATAAAACTAAAATCAAATTTCCGTTTTCGTCAATTCTTGATTTAGGTCTAAAGTCACCTGTTTCGTCATAAAACTCCAACTCAGTATCGAAAAATTCTTCCGGGGAAACTCCAAATAAACTCTGACAACCTGCAGGAGTTAAACCTATTTCCAAGTCTCTGAAATATTTGACATATATTATGGTTCCAAAACTATAGAGTGAAATAATTAATCCGATTGCAGCGATCGAGAAACAAATTATTGCGAGTATCCTATACAATTTTTTTTTGGTCATTGCAATTATCTCCGTAACACTATATGATTTGTTTTTGATTATTGATCAGCTTGGTTTTTGTCCGATAAAATTCATTAGTTTTCACAGAGGGATTTTCTTAAAAGTACACCCGGTTTTAGTTTATTTGCCAATCTTTTTGAGAATGTTATCGTATGTCAAACCGTAACGCTCTGCAATATCGCGAGCGTAGCTCTTGCCGTCGGGCTTTGCGCGGTAGATCTTGAAGGAGCGTTCACCTTCTTCGATTCCCGCAACGAGCGTATCGATCTTAACGCCGCCTTGCTTTGCCGCCTGTTCGTTTATGCGGTCTATCTCCGCGGCAAGCTCGTGAAGGTGCGTTGCGAAAAGGCAACGGCAACCGACTATGGACAAGCCTGCAAGCACCTCGGATGCGATGTAAGAGCCCTCGTAAGAGCCTGTTGATGAAAATGACTCGTCAAGCAGAATAAGGCTTTCGGGGGTGACACAATCGAATATCTCGCTGAGTCTATCACATTCCTCACCTAAGCGGCCCTTGTCGATAGTGTCATCGGCACCGGTGGGGAAATGGGTGTATATAGCGTCAACGGGGCTGATTCTCGCATGCTTTGCGGGAACGAACATTCCAAGCTGCATCATGGCCACCGCAAGACCCAGCGCGCAAGTGATAACGGATTTTCCGCCTCTGTTCGGACCTGTCAAAACGTATATCAATGCGTCGTTCTCTGAAAGACTCACGTCATTAGTCACCATTGCTTCACCCGCTTTCAGCTTGAGTGCAACGGCCGGATTATATATTTCGTTTGCTATGAATATGCGTTCCTCCATAGGAGCGATCTCGGGCTTTGACAAGGTGCAGCCTGTTTGCGAAATTCTGCGCAGCATATCGGTGCCTTTGACCAAAAACTCTATCTCGGGCATCAGCCTGAGAAGAAAATCGGTATTTTCCAATATGTAAGTGTTTACAATCTTTTTCCACGATTTAAGTGATGAACGGTAAACATCATTTATTGCCGAATTCAGCGCGTTTGACAAGGCGGTCTTTTGGTTATCGGATTGACCCTTGGAAAAGGCTACCAGATTGGCTATGCAGGTATATCTGTCATTTCGGAAATTGAGCCTTAATATTTTGTCAAGCGTGTCACCCGATTTGAATTGATCGGAGTTAATAGAAATAACGCCTGCATATGTGGGGCGAAGACTTTGATCAAGGTTTACGCCGATAGACACACTTTTTATTTCTCTTACACGGGTTGTCAATTCGTTAAGACGTTGATTCAGCTTGATATAATACTCTGATTCTGTCAGCTCTTTTACGTATTTTTCAAGCAAAACAAAGGCTCGGCTTCTGAACTTTTCTCCCGTAGAAAGCCCCTTGTGCAATATCTCAATGCAGGATATGTACAGCTCTATCTCGGTGATGCTTGCAAGATAGTCATCGGATTCAGATGCATCTGCCTCGAGCTGACGAAGCTCGGAAATATCGTTAAGTACTGCCAAGAGCTTGTTAAGCATTTCTGAAAGGGCCTCGCATCTCATCATATCCGAAAAGACCTCGGTCCTGTATTCCATTACACTTTTTGAGGTGGTGAAATACTCGGAGAGGTCGGAGCTTTTCAGGTCAAGCATTTCAAGCATGCCAAGCTCGGACAGGGTATACATATCTATCTCCGCGCGTTCGGTTCCGTCATAAAAACGGGCGCGTGTTTTTTCATCGGGAAAAAGCAGACTGAAATTTGTAAGTTCCATTTATTTCTCCATTCGTAATAACTCAATTTTTATATTCTGACAATATCTTTTTGTCCGTTGCGAACGGTCAGCACGGAATCAAATCCGCACTCTTTTAAAATATCAAATGCTTGAATGACGCAACCCGCAAGGTTTTCGGCGCTGTGAGCATCAGATCCAACGGTGATGAGCCGTCCACCACATTCGCGATAAAGCTTTAAAAGCTCTGCGCTTGGCATCGTAAAGCCCAAGCCCTTCAAAAGTGTTGAAGTATTGACCTCGAGAGCAATATCCTTGCCAATTATTTTTTTATAAAAGGACGCTATTGTATCGTAAAAGGGTTTAATATCAAATTTACGGTTGAAAAACGCAAGATAGCGGAGAAGATACGTAATATGTGCCACGGTGTCTATTTTAGGCATTGTGTCTACTATCTGACAAAGCTCGTTGAAATACATACAAAGCCACTCGCCTATCTGAGTATCATCAACGTTGGCAAGATTCATGTAATAAAAGTCTCCCATGCCTGAAAGGTTGTGGATCGAACCGATAACAAATTCATAATCGTACTGATTCAAAAGCTCACAAGCTTCAAGGGGGGATTGGTTAGCTTGACCGATCTCAATACCATAAATAAGGTTGATCTTATCGCGATACTTATCTTTTGCCGCCATTATTTCCGCATATGCCGACGCATGATCGTATACAGAGTTGCGAGTAAGCTCATCAAGCGACGTTTTGAAATTTGCTTCAAAGTGGTCGGTTATAGCTATATCACTTATCCCTTTTTCGATTGCAGCACGGCAAAGAGCATCCGGGGAAAAGCTGGGGTCGGCATCAAATGAAAATCGGGAATGAGTATGCATATCGCAAATAAACATAAGCTTCCTCCAAAGTGATTATACATACTTATTGTAACACATTTTTTATGATTTGTATATAAGTTTTCAAAATAATTCCTCAAATAATATTTTATTGCAACTATAATTCTCGGCTGTTGCGAAAAAATAAATATATGCGGGGAGATGATGAAATGAAAACTTTTTTGAAAATTATACTTGTTACAACAATAGTGTTTAGTATTCTAGCAATAGTTGCTGTTGCATGCGGCACTGCGGTGCTGCAAAGATACGCAAGCAGCAGAGTGGACGATGATCTGATAACCGATTATGCCGTATCCGAAAAAACATCGTTTTATTGTGTAGACCGCGATGATCTTAATAGTTTTGAAATGATAACCAATGCGAAGCTCGATAGCGGCATAAGATACAAATACGTGTCGTACGGAGAGCTACCGCAAAGTCTTATAGACGCCTTTGTTGCGATAGAGGATAAACGGTTTTATTCTCATAACGGAATAGATTATAAAAGGAGCATCGGCGCAGTATTAAATTACATTTTTCATGGGCAAAAAAGCTTTGGCGGATCTACAATAACTCAGCAGCTTGTAAAGAATCTTACGGGAGAAGATAAGCCGAGCATTGAAAGAAAGCTTAAAGAAGCCTTTTCTGCCATGGAGCTTGAGCGGAGGTTGGATAAGAGCGAGATATTGGAAAAGTATTTGAATATAATAAATCTCTCTCACGGCTGCGTAGGAGTTGGCGCGGCATCAGAGTATTATTTTTCAAAAAATGTATCCGAGCTTAGTCTTGCTGAATGTGCAAGTATCGCCGCAATAACCAACAATCCCTCAAGATACAGTCCGATAACTAATGCTGATGAGCATGTGAAAAGACGCAATATTGTGCTTTCCTGCATGTTAGAACAAGGATATATATCCAAAAGAGAATATGACAACGCAAAGGCTTCACCATTGGAGCTTCATATACCCAAAGAGCATCAAACAAGTATTAATTCATGGTATATCGATATGGTTGTCAGTGATGTTGTGACCGATCTTGCTCAAAAATACGCAATAGGAAAACAGACGGCATCATGGCTGCTATATAGAGGCGGATATAAGATATATACCGCGATGGATGTGGATATACAAAAAATACTTGATGAGTACTACGAAAATGAATATAATTTCCCGATATCCGATACAGGAGAGCTTCCGCAATCGTCCATGATCGTTATCGACCCCACAAACGGTGATATTCTCGGAGTGGCAGGTGCGGTTGGGCAAAAGAAGGGCAATAGGATACAAAACTATGCCATTGACACAAAGCGCCCATCGGGATCGGTAATAAAGCCCCTTTCTGTATATGCCCCTGCTATCGAGCGCGGCCTTATCGATTGGTCAAGCCTGATCTCCGATACACCGATAATAGAGAAGACGGAATCAACTCAAGCATGGCCAAAAAACGCGAACGGAAAATATGAGGGGGACGTTACTGTCAAATATGCCATAGATCAGTCGCTTAATACCGTAGCTGTACGGGTGCTTTCCATGGTTGGTAATCAAAATTCATTTGATTTCTTAAAACAAAGACTACGCATAAACAGTCTTAACGAAAAAGAAGACATGGGTGACGCGGCACTGGCTTTGGGACAGATGAGTCATGGAGTAACGCTTCGCGAAATAGTTGCAGCTTATTCTATATTTGGTAGCGGAGTAATGAGCAAGCCTCGTTCATATTTTAAGGTTACCGATGCCGATGGAGTTGTGGTGCTTGACAACAGAGCAGAGCGAGAGCAGGTTATGAGTGAGGAGAGCGCAGCGATAATGACCAAGCTTTTGCAAAGCGTAGTTGAAAATGGGACTGCAAAGGGAAGAATATCACTGACAGAAAAATGTGAGGCGGCAGGCAAATCGGGTACTACCCAAAATAGCTGTGACAGATACTATATCGGATATACGCCGACACTTTTAGCGGGTGTGTGGTTTGGTTATGAGTATCCAAAGCCACTCCATGAATTTGGCGGAAATTTTTCGATAACCGTGTGGGACGAAGTTATGAACCTTATTTATGAGAATGACAGATACAGTAAAGGCGAAACTAAATTTGTCGTGCCTGATACGGTTCAGCGCTTGACCTATAATGCAATTACGGGAAAAACCGATCCCGCTGACGTAAATCCGGACAACGGAGAGGTTGGCTGGTTTGACATTCGGTGACGAATAAAGAGGGAATGCTTGGCATATACTGTGATGATAAAAAACACGGTATATGCCAATGAAAGAGGTGCTTGATGTCACGTAACACGTCGATTATTAACGGAACGTCACTATTTTGCGGAATAATCTCGGCAGTTTGCGCCTTTTTTGCCCGTATGCTGTCGGGAAGTCCTCTGGACATGGTACATAAATTGGAGGGAATCGACATTCTTCCGCCCATATGGATATTCAATTTATTGTCGGTAGCGTGGTATTTTCTTATAGGAGCGGCGGCGGGTGCGGTCATACACGGTGTAAATAAAGGATGCGTGCGCGGCAAAGAGGAGATATGGGCATATAGGGGAGGGATTTTCTTTTCAGTTACGTTTTTTTCAGGACTTATATGGTACCCGCTGTTTTTTGTAGGTGAAGCTCTTTTCTTTTCATTGGTAACAAGCATAATAATAACGTTGAGCGCGGTATTGTGCGCGTATTTTTGGTTTGGCGCTAAGATCAACAATGCGGCTTTGATCATGTCTGCTTACACAATATGGACGTTTTATGTGCTGATAGTAAATCTGTCAGCTTTGTTTGGCATTTAGGGCTATATTTTAATTTGTTTACAAAATAGCTATTGACAAAAGAGGAGATTTGTAGTAAAATCTAGTATATTATATATTATCCGCAGTGTTTTTGGAGGAATGATAATGAAGACGATGAAAATTGTTTCGCTCCTTTTGGTAATTGCTACACTTTGCTGTACGTTTATTTCGTGTGATACCGAGGAAGTTGGTAATACGGATCTTCCCGAAAGAGAATTTTATACAGTAACTGTGTCCTTCCAGATCAAGAGCGCAGACTATAAGACCCAGATAGACGTTAAGGATTATACATATAAGGGTCATGCCAAGCCCACGATCTTAACCGTTTTGAATTCATATCTTTCCATAGTAGAAGAGTGGACGTGCAAGATAGATAAAGAGAACACGCTCACGCAGATAGGCGGTATGAAGGCTAACAAGAAGAATGGCGATTATTGGGGATTTGTCACAAACGTTGAAAACGTATACGAAGAGAATGACAAAGGCGACACCGTGATGGATGAAAACGGCAATCCCGTAATCAAGGAGATCAAGCTCAAGGATATGTCAGCTATTGATCTTAGCAGAGAGCAAATAAAGAAGTATGAGAGTGATGAAAAGATGGGTAACATCGTTTTGATGGACGGTGCGGAATTCACTGTTATACTTTTCAAATCCGAAGAGGAATAATCAGAGCCGACTTTCCTTATGTACGGTTGTATAGTCGTATGGGAAAGTCGGTTTAATTTCATTAAAAATAACAGAGATATATAAACGGAGGAATGTCAATGCTAATATCTATCACAGGAAGACTTGGAAGCGGGAAATCCACCGTATGTAACATTATGAAGGATAGATACGGATTCCAGATATTCAGTACGGGTACGATAAACCGAGAGTTTGCGCGCAATCTTGGAATAACGACGCTTGAGTTAAATAAAAGGCTTAAAGAAGACCCCTCGCTTGATCACGAGATCGACGGAACGGTAACAAGACTGTCTATAGAGCGAAAGGACGAGAACCTCATATTTGATTCCCGCATGGCATGGCATTTTGCAAAGGATACGTTTAAAATTTTCCTTACCATTGATGCTATGGAGGCGGCTAAGCGCGTTATGAAGAATCAACGCGGATGCGAGGAGCATTATGACACAGTGGAGGAAGCTTGCGAAAAGCTTGTTGAAAGAAGCCGTGTTGAGCGAGATAGATTCGTTGATATATACGGAGTCGATTATTACGACTATAACAATTTTGACATTATTGTTGATACCACGTCACGTACACCTGATGAGGTCGTGGCGGTTATTATGGAAAATCTTCAGAAGTATTCGGAGGACAAGCAGTCCTTCAATTCTCCTCTGATAGTATAAAAGGAGAGCGGATATGGGTTCAAAGGTATATTTTACAAAAGAAATAACACCTCAAAAGGTGCTTGAGCTATACAAGCTTCTCGGATGCGAGCTTGAGGGCAAGGTGGCAATAAAGGTTCATTCGGGAGAAAAGGGAAATCAGAATTTTTTAAAGCCTGAGATGTGGGCTCCCGTTATCCAACACGTTGGCGGCACTGTTGTTGAGTGTAATACCGCTTATGAGGGAGCAAGAAACACAACAAAGCTCCATTTGGCAACGCTGCGTGACCACGGTTGGACAAAGAGCTTCGAGGTTGATCTGCTTGACGCGGAAGGACCGGACATGGAGCTTGAGATACCCAACGGTAAGCAGATAAAGAAAAATTACGTCGGTAAGAATCTTCAAAATTACGATTCCATGCTTGTGCTTTCTCATTTCAAGGGACATCCTATGGGTGGATACGGCGGCGCGATCAAGCAGCTGTCTATCGGAGTTGCATCCTCGTACGGCAAGAAATATATCCACGGTGTTGGCGATCCCGATAATTTCTGGGGCTCGGATCACGATTCCTTCCTTGAGGCTATGGCGGATGCGGCGAAGTCAGTCGTTGATTTCTTTGACGGAAAGATAGCATATATCAACGTTATGAAGAATATGAGCGTGGATTGCGACTGCTGCGCGGTTGCGGAGGATCCCTGTATTGCTGATATAGGAATACTCGCGTCGCTTGATCCCGTAGCCATTGATAAGGCTTGCGTTGATCTTGTTTATAACTGCGACGACAAGAACAAGGGGCATCTTATCGAGAGAATAGAAAGCAGGAACGGCACTCTTACCATAGACGCTGCCGAAAAGCTCGGATACGGCTCAAAGGAGTATGAGCTTATATCTATTGACTGATAAAGAGGACATGATTATGAAAAAGCATTTAGTAAGATTTTTGGCTTTGCTTGTGGCGGCTGTGATGTTGTTCTCATTTGTTGCGTGTAATAGTTCAAGTCATAAAAAAAGCAACAAAAAAGATAAGGACAAGACAACAGAAAGCAATACAAGTGAATCAGAGAGCTTAACAAATAACGAGAATACAACGGAAAGTGGCAAAAATGAGGAAACGTCCTTTGATGAAACCGAATCAGAAGAACAAGAGGGTTCAAAGGGAGAGGGGCTTAGCCGATTTTCCAAGCTTTTGCAAAACGTTCTGACCAGCGAAGAATACAACAATTTAATTAAATACGCTCACAACACCAATCCAAAGATTTTACAAACAGGTGAATTTGAGCCACATCCATATGCTTTTTTGGAGGATGAGGGCTTTGACGTTGAGGCGATCAAAAGCGGAAACGACCTTTGCCACACTTTCAGCTATGTTCTCACAGATGACCCCACTTCGCTTTATATGTACACACGTGTGGATTGCGGTGAATATTACGAAAACTTCTTGCTTAGATACCAATTAACCGCACAAGAAATGCAAGATTACAATCTCACCCAAACGGGCGGTGGAAACGCAAAGGTTCCTTATTACATCCAATCTGTGTTTATGAACCGCGAAATTGCGGCAACTCGTGAACCTGAAATCGTGGGAACATCCAAAATGACCAAACATTCATTTGAGGCAATGACCGAGTCTATGCAAGGTCGCTACGATTTGGAAACCAAAACAGTCAATATTATTTTTCTAAATCCAGATGCAACCGTAAACGAATTTGAACTTATTCTTTATCCAAGAAATACAAACCCTTATGGCTTAACTTGCACCTCAAAGATTGTAAATTTGGATTGCTACTCTTTACCAAATATTAGTAGTGATATTTATGACGGCCCAAATTCTTATGGAGAATTCAGGGCAATGAGTATAACCAACGCAACCGCAACATTGTATTTCACTCAAGATAAGGATTTTGGTCAAGTAAATGACATAAATTTAAATCACTATGTGAAATAGATATATTTATCGAAATAACAGTAAAAAGAGGCTTTTAAGCCTCTTTTTTGTGTCTTCGACTGTGAGAAATAACAAATGCTACTTATAGTTGCGCGAATGTAAAATAAACTTTATTGCCAAAATTGCGATCTTGTGATATAATTATATCATCACCAAGCAACGAAAGGATATTTGACATGACAAAATCGTATTTTGGAGACAATCTTTATACATTGCGCAAGCAAAGGGGACTTTCGCAGGATGAATTCGCGGAAAAAATGGGAGTTTCGCGTCAGGCAATTTCCAAATGGGAAAGAAACGAGTCCTATCCCGATACCGATAATCTTATCGCTATCGCGAAATTTTTTAACGTTACAATCGATGATATGATAAATACTCCACTTGAAGCGCAGCCCGCGCAGGATACGGCGTTGTCACAAGCTGCTCCCGAGGTATTTGACGCAGATAATAGCGAGGATGACGACGATCTTGACGATGATGAGCAAGACTCTGATAGCAAGCCGACAATAAGTCTATGGCTAAACGTTCCGTACCCAATAATCGTTACTATCGCATATCTTCTCTGGGGCTTTATGACAGGCTACGGATGGGGAATAGGCTGGGTCCTTTACGTTACTATCCCCGTTTATTATTCAATCATTGACTGTGTAAGAAGCAAAAGGTTAACGCGGTTTAATTATCCCGTATTTGTAACCTTTATTTTCCTTTTGTTTGGAATGCTGTTTTCGGTTTGGCATCCCTTGTGGGTCCTTTATCTCACCATACCGATATATTATCCTATAGCATCCGGCATAGACCGCGCCATGAGGAACAAGCGTAAATAAGCAAGGCTTGGAGGCCTTCCTTATTTGGATATGATATTAAAACAAAACATCGGACAGTTGCTTTACTGTCCGATGTTTTGTGTTGCAATAAAAAATATCAGTTCAGGCTTTCAACGCAGCTCTTTACCCAAGCGAGAACGTCTGCCTTTTCCTCGTCGGTAACCTTAGTGTTGAACAGACCTATCTTTACGTTATGTACGCTGTCTATAACGTTTGTGCCTGCTTCGCGGAGCAATTCCTTGGTCTTTTCAACACAAGCCTCATCTCCCGCCGCAATGATGGCAACGTTTGCGGCTCTTGCCTTTGTAAGCTCGCGAACAAAGAGTCTGTAGCTATCGGGCAGAGAGCCCTTGATCTGAGTTGCGAGAATAACGAGTCTTTCCTTATCGCAGGAATATGCGGGGGGAATTCTGTCAACAGAGTTGACGTTGAGATCGTACTCCGCTTTTATCATCTCGCCGATAGCGCGAAGCTTTTTGTTGTTCTCGGGATAGCAGAGAACTCTCATTTTGATTGCCATTGTAGTATCCTCCGTAATGGTTGTTTTATTTTTTATATTCTATCACAAATATATCCAAAAAGCAATAGATTGTGACGCATTATTTAAATTCTATAAGATATTTGTCGAAAACGCGGTTTCGCATAATGGTATATATCGGACACTCGCCAAGATCAAGCGTTTTCAGCGCAGTCACAAGATACTCGGGATTTAGATTCTCCGTGCTCCCTGCGGAAAGCACGGCATTTACCGTAAGCTCGCCGTCAATGGCACAAAACTCGATCTTTTTTATAAAATCGGTGATGTCGACCTCTTTTTCGCCCGATTTTGACTTTTTGGTCATAATTATCGGTGCGGCAAACAGTGCTGTTGCGGCTATTTCATATTCGGGAGTGATTTTAGGTGACCTTATCTTGACGGTATAATCCGCAAAGGCTATATCATTAAATTTTGTCGTTGGATAGTAAGCGTCAAGCACCTGCATTTCGTCCGTCAACTGCTCGTTGAGCTGATTTTTGATGTCCTCAAGGCTTATTTTGCGGTCAATTCGCAGGTCTGCCATTTCGCAAACGCTCTGCGTGCCGATAGAAAGCGGAAGACCGAAGACCAGCTTGGCGTGCGGATTGAATCCCTGAGTGTACCACATGGGAATATTGGCTCTTACCAAGACGCGATGAAACGTTCTTTGCAGATCAAGGTGTGAGATGAATTGAAGATTTCCCGTTTTGGTAAATTTGATTCTTACTGTAGCGGGAGTATCAAGCAAAGGGAGAGAGTGTTTTTTCTCTCCGGGAATTACTTTCTTTTCGGACAGCACGTTCTCTCACCTCCAAGCTTATTTGCGCCGCAGCCAGAGCATCGCTCACGGCAGCTGGGCGTAGTGGTATTTTCATGTGCCTTCATGTTTTCACGAACGAGAAAGGATTTGTCCACGCCGCAGTCGATGATATCCCAAGGAAGCACCTCATCATAGGAATAACGCCTTGTGGTGTAGAAATCCATGTCCACTCCTGTGCGCTCAAATACGGAGCACCATTTTTCATAGTCGAAATACTCGCTCCACGCATCGAACTTGAAGCCCTCGCGGCAAGCAAGCTCAAGGGCATCCGCAAGGCGCCTGTCACCGCGCGCAAGCACGGCTTCGATGCGGCATATCTCGGCATCGTGATGCTGATATTTGATCTTTTTATCAGTTACAAGACTGCCCACGAATTGCTGCTTTTGCTGCATCGTGTCAAGCGAATCCTGCGGTTCCCATTGGAAAGGGGTAAAGGGCTTTGGTATAAACGGTGAAACGCTGAAGGTAACCGAGGGTGCCTTTGCCTTGTTTCTGTTGGGATTTTTGTAGAATGCCTCGATAACGCTCTTTGCAAGCGCGGGAATCGCGGCAAGATCTTCTTCGGCCTCGGTGGGCAGACCCTGCATAAAATAGAGCTTGACCTGAGTTTTTCCGGAGTCAAAAGCAACGTTGACCGCTCTCATAAGATCATCTTCCCGGACGTTCTTATTTATAACGTCGCGTAGCCTTTGCGAGCCTGCCTCGGGGGCAAACGTAAGCGAGGAAGAACGTACGGACGAAACCTTTTCCATAAGCTCCTTTGTAAAGCTGTCCACACGGAGAGAGGGCAGAGAAAAGCTTACCATGTTGTCCTTTGTCCAATCAAGCAGCATGTCCGTAAGCTCGGGGAGCTTTGTGTAGTCACTTATCGAAAGCGAGGATAACGAGATCTCCTCGTATCCCGTGTTTTCAAAGATACACTTTGCCTGCTCATTTAGCACGTCGGGGGATTTTTCTCTGACAGGGCGGTATATCATTCCCGCCTGACAGAATCTGCATCCGCGTATACAGCCTCTGAACACCTCAAGCATTATTCTGTCGTGAACGCACTCGATATAGGGCATTATAGCGTAGTCGGGGAAAACGGCTTTGTCAAGATCCTCAACGATGCGCTTTATTACCTTTGTCGGAACATCGTCGTATTTGGGGACGTATGCCTTTATCGTTCCGTCCTCGTTGTACTGAACGTCGTAGAGAGAGGGAACATAGACGCCTGGGATGGTAGCCGCGGCTCTGTGCAAAAACTCGGATTTTGAGTAGTTGCCCTCGTCCTTCATTTGTATGTAAAGACGGATTATCTCAACGAGCATACTCTCGCCCTCACCGATGTTGAAAAGATCGAAGAAGTCCGCAACGGGCTCTGGGTTGTAAGCGCAGGGGCCGCCACCTATAACGATGGGGAATTCCTCTCCACGCTCGGAACTGCGCAGCGGGATGCCCGCAAGCTCAAGCATATTGAGCACGTTGGTGTAAGACATTTCATACTGAAGGGTAAATCCGAGAAAATCAAAGTCGCGCACCGCGTCCTGACTTTCATGAGCCCAAAGGGGAAGATCGTTTGCCTTCATCATTTCCTGCATATCTACCCATGGGTCATATACGCGCTCGCACCAGATATCGTCCTCACGGTTGAGGCAATCGTAAAGAATACGAACGCCAAGGTTGGACATTCCTATCTCATACGTATCCGGAAATGCAAAGGCAAAGCGTGCCTTGACTTTTGATTTCTCCTTTATTATCTGACCGTATTCGCCACCCGAATATCTACCGGGCTTTGATACTTGTTTTAAAATTGAGTGAAGCTTCTCGTTCATTTATATCTCCATTCCGCCATTGCGGCGGCTCAAATAGTTTTTTGAATCGCGTATATGCATTCAAACGGTTTTTACGCAAAGCAAAAGCATAATATCTTTCAAAATCAAGTGAACTTTCGCGTTAAGATCGCTGAGCTTTATTTGCGCAAATATTCCTTTATGGCATTGATTACCGACGGGATCGCGCTGAGAATGACTGATGCATATAACGCAAAAGAGGGATGCTCGCGCAAAAAGTCGAGTAGCTTGATAGGGGTGTCTATACTCATAATTATTGCAATGCAAACTGAAAGCGTGGCTCCAACGACAAAGGATAAAATATTAGACTTTTTAACGCGCTTTTTGCGCGCGGGTTCATTTCTGCATTCAGATACTGCTTTGGAAAGCGACAGCGCATCGCGAGCAATAAGCGTGCTGTCGCAGGATACGTCGATTGCTTTTGCTTGATGCTTTGCTGGCTTATGAACGTTGATGAGCGAATACTCCGAGGGTTTATTCTGATCAAAATACGTATCGTTTATTTCGGGCTCATAGCTTTCAACGGAGATGGCTATTCGACATGCATTGAGTATAGAGGTTATCGAGGCAAAGTCGGATTTGATTCTTGATGTGAGAACAAAGCCAAGCTGTGGTTTGCCGTCAAAAGCCATATATATCACAGAGCGATCTGCACCCTTGGTTGCCGTGGTAAGATTAACGTCGGTTTTAACTTTAAGATTGTAAGACAGCATATACTGTCTATCACCTATCAGAATGTTAGTAGACGAGTCAAAGTAAACGTTGATTCCGTTGTCTGCGATAGAATTAATTACAAGATCGTGACCGTCCGCAGTTATTCTTTTATCGGGTACTACCGTGCCGAGAGGACCGCCGAGAGTTTTTAATACGTTGTATGCTATGATGAGCTTTTCTTGAACGTTGCCCGCGTTTTTACCAGGGTTTATTTCTTTATATGACGTGATCTCTACAGCCTCTGTGTCATCAAATACCAACAGAGAGGTTGAGGCATATTCGTGTTCATTTCCGTGTCCGATAAACGCTGCATTGTTTTTTCTGTATCTAATGGAGCTTATATACTCAACCACAGTACCTAAGCATATGCAACAAAGAGGTATACAGATCATGGATATCATCATGAATGTGTGTATACCGTAAACTGCATTCTCCGACAGTATGGCAGAGCAACAGCTTAACGCCAAGGCAATGCTTGGAAGCACACCCAATATGTATATTGGATTAAGTGAGTCTCGACCTTTGTCTGATGTCTTTTTAAAGTAGCCACCTATCATAGAGACCTTCTTGACTCGGTAAGCGTTCTGTACGGATTCGTCCTTGGATAAGTCGTTATGCGTTCCTCCAACTATTTTTTCAGCCGTGTACACACTATCGTTTTCAACCATTAATTCAAAGGACTTATACTCCTGCTCACAATTGATCAGGTCATATACTGCGATGACAGCAAAATAAGCCAATACGCAGGAACCCGAAATCCAAGCGAATGAATGCATCAAAAGAGCGGGCTGAGAAAGATATATGATAACTGATAGCAGATTATATACCAGATATTCACCTCCGACTATCAAAAGCACGGAATAGGCATTAGTTTCAAAACGCGAAATGGCGATCGCACCCGAAACTATACGTTTGCCACAGATGAGGGCAGAAATTCCAACCAAGAGGAAGTCAAAAGACATCATTGTCGGGTAATAATCAAGCTTATCGGCAGAGAATTCAAATATCAGTCCCATCACAAAGGACAAAAGAGTTAATGCGGACAGCGCGATCAAAGTCAGCAAAAGTGTAAATCTGTCAGATTTGTATTTTTGACGGATGGCCTGCGCTTGATTCTTATCTGAAAACTCTTTGCCCGTATATCCAAAGGGAACATTATATGGCTCGGGGGTAAACTTATTCTGCTTGTCAAACAGTATCTTTTGAGTTGTATCCTTGCCAATTTGCGAGCTTATCTCATCTCCGTATCCAAACTTGACTAAAAGGGAAACGTCTCCGCTATCAATGGCAATGCTATCATTGGATGTATCGGGCGCACTTTCAGGCGCTGCCGATATCGGTGAATGCTGCTCAACTATATCCTCGTCAAACTTGAGAAAATGAAGATCCGAAATGCCCAACTGAAGAGGGTCGGATATATAGTCTTGTGAATCTAAAACTATGTGAGGAACAGGCGGTAGGATGTCGGACTCGTTGACATCATGCTCAATGTCGTCACTCTCGATGTGGTCACTCAAATCATACTGCGTTGTTTCGTCCAAGATAACAGCATCAAGCTCATGGAGAAAATCATTATCTTCATCATCAAAATAGCTCTCCGGGTCTTCTGTTTGATCGTCCGATAGATCGCCGCTTATATTGTCTGTATCTGCTATTTCCAAAAGCTCAAGCTCTGAATAATCAGATACGGTGTCGCTCAAATCAGGGCATTCAGCTATAATGCCATCAATTTCTTCATCTTGCGTTGAATTTTCGTTGACAGGAGAAAGTATATTCTCATTTGAAGACAAGTTGTCGTTATCGCCAAGAGATTCTTCTGCCGACAAAGCGCCCTTGAGCATTGCGTTAAGTATGGTGTCAACATCTTGCTCCTCTTGCGAGAGCTGCGGTTTTATCGACTGAGAGCTTTCTAAAACATGTTCTTCAACATGTTCTTCGGAGTGTTCTTCGGCTATAGCATCAGCTTCAATATTAGTACGGTTGCACTCATTATCAGTACTTTCTATACAGCTTTCGTAATCTTGCGTCTCAGCTTCAGCCTTTACGGATACGGTGCTAACTAAAGAGGAGTCCGGTTCCGTTACAACGGTGTCCGTCTCTTCGACAACGTGTTCCGTTTCAATAAGGGTGGGTTCTTTTGGGCTTTCTATATCTTCTTGGATTCTAACAGTATTATCATCGTCGTCTGTGTCGGAGAAAATTTTTGCAAGAATAGAGCTAAGCTCTGCATCGTCGTCAGACTCTTCATCCTCAAGAAGAGAGTCTTCAAGCTCAGTGTCAACTTCGGAGCTGTAAGATCTTTTCAGTTGTTCAAGAATAGCATCAAGCTCGCGGTCTTGCTTTTTTCGTTTGGCCATTCCAAAACCTCCTTTGCGGGTTACTCGTTATGTTAAACCGCCTAAAAAATTAGTTTTTGTTTTGCTTTGCCGCTTCGCACAGAATAACGGATGCGGCAGTTGATACGTTAAAAGAGTTTACTTTACCGTACATGGGAATAGAGGTCAGAAAGTCGCATGTATCTATAACGACCTTGGAAACACCGTCTCCTTCGCTACCAAAAACAAGCGCGCACGGACCCTTGAAATTAGTTTCATAATAAGGCGTTCCTCCTGCCTCTGCGGCAAAGGTCCAAATGCCTTTTTCCTTTAACTCTCGCAGCGTGCTTGCTATGTTTGATACTTTTGCGATTGCCATATGCTCAATAGCGCCTGCAGATGATTTTGCTACCAGCGGAGTAACTCCTGTTGATCTGCGCTTGGGTATAATTATTCCGTGCGCACCTGCTCCTTCGGCACATCTGATAAGCGCGCCGAGATTGTATGGATCGGTGATTCCATCGGCTACAACTATCATAGCAGGCTCGCCGCGTTGCTCTGCAATAGCAAGAATGTCTTCAACCGAGCAGTATTCTTTTTCTGAAGCCATGGCAACAATGCCTTGATGGGGAACAAAGCCGGACATGGCATCCAGCTTTGCCTTATCTGTTTCAACTACGGGTATTCCGCGCTCCACAGCCATGGCAACAAGCATAACAATAGAGCCCTCGCGCTCTCCCCGCTGAACAAGGATCTTGTCTATCTCGCGCTCGGTTTTGAGCAATTCGCGTACTGCATTTCTGCCAATAATGAGTCCTGAATTTTCAGATGCTTCGTCCGTGGTTTTGTGAGAATATTTATTATTCCGCGCATTTTCCTTATCTTTTTTGAAATCGTGACGAAAGCTTTCGCTCTTATTTTGAAAATTACGATCTGCCGGTCTTTTGTCAAGGTTTTTCCGATTTGCTGTTTTATTGTTATCCATAATTGCTCCATAGTAAAAATAATTATAATTATTATAGCATAAATTTACGGATTTGTATATACTTTCTCAGAATTATTTGCGAAAAAACTGATTTTTCCGGCGATATTATTTGTATATTGCCAAAAACGTCCAAGCTCATGAGCTTGGACGTTTTAAAAATAAATTACTTGAGTTCAATAACAGACTCGTCCCACACGGCGGGAGCTTCGTAACCCATGAGGTTAACCATGGTAGCCGCTACGTTGGAAAGACCGAACTTACCGTTATCTGCCTTTACGGTGTAGTGAGATTTGGATTCTGTGTTGTCATAAACGATGCAGGGAACTCTATTGAGAGTGTGGCTGGTCTTGGATTTCATAGATCCGTCCTTACCAACCTTGGGAAGTCCCGTTTTCTTGTCCATCTCGTACATTTCGTCAGCGTTTCCGTGGTCAGCGGTAATGAGTGCAACTCCGCCGAGCTTGTCGATAACGGGAAGAATTCTGCCAAGTTGAAGGTCAAGTGCTTCCATAGAGCAACGGGTTGCCGCGAGGCTGCCAGTGTGACCTACCATATCGCCGTTGGGGAAATTTACTCTGTAATAATTGTATTTGCCCGATTCAAGAGCCTCGATGAGCTTGTCAGTAATTTCCGCGCACTTCATCCAAGGTCTCTGCTCAAAGGGAACCACGTCGGAGGGAACTTCAACGTACGTTTCCAGCTCCTCTGAGAACTTGCCGGATTTGTTGCCGTTCCAGAAATAAGTTACGTGACCGTATTTCTGCGTCTCGGAGATAGCATACTGAGAAACGCCTGTGTTAGCGAGATATTCACCCATAGTTTCGGTGATCTCGGGGGGATTTACAAGGTATTTAGCAGGGATGTGAAGGTCGCCGTCATACTCAAGCATACCTGCATATACGACCTTGGGAACGCGAACTCTGTCGAATTTGTCGAATGCACCCTCGGGAGCGTCAAAGGTCTTGGAGATCTCTATGGAACGGTCACCACGGAAGTTGAAGAATACAACGCTGTCGCCGTCGTTTACCGTGCCGACGGGAGTACCGTTCTCGGCAAT
>SVTF01000012.1 GCA_015063905.1 Oscillospiraceae bacterium
TGACAAGGCTATTGAAACCTATGACAGATTGATCGCTTGCCTCAAAAGCGAATGGGGTTATAAAGATGACGATTCCGCTGTAATAGGCGTAGAGCGAAAGAAGAAAGCATTGAGGAAATAATACATATGCTTCGTTTGCAAGCATGGCGTTGCGCCCCGGGAGATAGCGGTCAAGTGCAGCTCCCATCATCGCCAAGGGGTTAGTCTACCCTCTGCAAAATCTGTGTGCATCTAAATTGGCCACACACGGTTTTGCATCTAAATCGGACACATGTCACAACACAAAGGGACACCCGATCGGGTGTCCCTTTGTGTTGGCTAGGCTGTCCAGCCGCTTGAACCGACACTTCAAAACGCAGAGCATTTTGAAAAGAGTTCAAATCTGGCTCGTCGATTTTACAATACACTTTGTTGGAAAGAGTTCCAAATCCGGCAATTTTGCATTAAACCGTTGCAACGCGCCGAGATATGCGCGGATTCGAAAGAGCCGAGATACGAACTCGTATTTTTGACAATGCACATCGGGCAGATTTCAGCAAAACACTTACAAATATTGGTAAATCTCCCATAAGAAGACCTTAAATATTCTTAAACGTTATGAAAAACAGGTTGATTTTGGTGCCCGTTTATGATATAATTAGCGGGAAAGGCGGTGGAAGAATGGCAAAAGGATCAAACAAAAAAAGCAACAAAAAATGGATAAAAAAGCACCACGTATGCGTAAGAAATATCCTGTCTTTTGTTCTTACACCCTATATCAAGATAAAATACGGGATGCGTGTTGAAAAATTCCGCGAATCCAAAAAGCGCCCCTACCTTATCTTGCTGAACCACCAGACACCTTTTGATCAATTCTTCATCGGTATGTCCTTTAAGGGTGCCGTTTATTATCTTGCAACAGAAGACATCTTTTCTAACGGATTCGTGTCTTCACTTATAAGATTTTTAGTTGCGCCTATACCGATAAAAAAGCAAACCACCGACGTAAGAGCGATATTGAATTGCCTCAAAGTTGCAAAGGAGGGCGGTACTATCGCTATAGCGCCGGAAGGAAACCGCACTTATAGCGGAAGGACCGAATATATGAACCCTTCTATCGTTCCGCTGGCAAGAAAGCTCAATATGCCTATCGCGCTCTATCGCATTGAGGGCGGATATGGCGCGCAACCCAGATGGAGCGACGTGGTACGAAAGGGACATATGAAGGGTTACGTCAGCAGAGTAATCGAGCCCGAGGAGTTTCAGGGCATGTCCGACGACGAGCTTTTCACGGCTATAAGCCAAGAATTGTACGTAAATGAAGCCGTAGCGGACGGTCAATTCCGCCACAAGCGTCTTGCCGAGCATCTTGAAAGGGCGATATACGTCTGTCCCTATTGCGGTCTTTCGTCTTTTGAGAGCCGCGGTTGCATCATCGAGTGCAAAAAATGCCATCGCAAGATAGAATACCTGCCAACAAAGGAGCTCTGCGGTATCGGATTTGACTTTCCCTTCCGTTTTGTTGCCGATTGGTACGACTACCAAAAAGATTTCATAAACGGGCTTGATATGTCATGCCTTGGAGATGAGTCCATCTATCAGGATACTGTACGCATGTCGGAGGTTATCGTATACAAGAACAAAAATACGTTACACAAGTCCGCAAAAATGTCACTCTACCGTGACAGAATCGAGATATCTGCAGAAGGCAACGCCCATTACGTGTTTGATTTTGACAAAACGTCAACTTTGACAGTTCTCGGACGAAACAAGCTTAATATATATTTCGGCGGAAGCATATATCAAATTAGAGGAGAAAAGAAGTTCAACGCGCTCAAATACCTAAACTTCTTTTTCAGATACAGTAATATAGCTAAGGAGGATGAAAATGCAAAATTTTTGGGATTATGATGTTTGGAGCATGATACTGCTTTTAGGCACGCTGCTTGGCAGTCTTCTTGTTGGAAATATGATAAAAAAAGGCATTCCGTTTATGAAAAACTCGCTCATACCCACGTCGGTTATCGGTGGTGTGCTTCTTTTGATAATAGCGGCTATATACAAGTGGATCACGGGAGCGGTTATGTTTGATGCCGCGGTTTTTGGCGGAAACGGAACCAACACCCTTGAGATAATTACATATCATACCCTAGCACTTGGTTTTATCGCTTCAGCATTCAAGACGACAGGCGGTAAGCTCACCAAAAAGCGCACAGGCGAGATCATAGATACCGGCATGACGACCGTATCTACCTATCTGATACAAGCCATTTTCGGACTTGCTATCACGATGATCGCCACACTCTTTATTAGCAATTTCTTTGTTGCGGCGGGTGTTCTCTTGCCTTTCGGTTACGGTCAGGGCACGGGGCAAGCGCTCAACTACGGAACTATATATGAAACCGATTTCGGATTTGTGGGCGGAAAGAGCTTTGGACTTACAATCGCAGCTCTTGGATTCCTTTCAGCAAGCATTGGCGGAGTTATCCATTTAAACATTATGAAAAAACGCGGTAAGCTGGTGTTTTCCAAACGCTCGGACGGAAGCTTGCACACCGATGAGATAAGCTCCGATAACGAAATACCCATGCAGGAAAGCATTGATAAAATGACGGTACAGATCGCCTTGATCATAGTCGCCTACGTAGCTGCATACTTCTTAATGTTCGCGCTTGGAAATCTTTTGCCCGGTGTAAGATCGGTAATATTCGGCTTCAACTTTTTGCTCGGTGTTCTGACAGCAACACTTATCAAGGTACTTTTGAACTTCTTGAGAAAGAAAAACATAGTAAAAAAGAAATATCCCAACAATTTCCTTATGACCAGAGCCAGCAACTTTTTCTTTGACATTATGGTGGTTGCGGGAATTGCGGCGATCCGACTTGACATTCTTGAAAGCTATTGGGGAATAATTCTTATTTTGGGCGTAGTTGGTGCAATAGTTACATATATTTATAATAGAATCGTGGCAAAAACGCTATTTGCCGATTACGCAGAGGAGCAATTTCTTACTATGTACGGAATGCTTACGGGAACGGCAAGCACAGGTATAATCCTTTTGCGAGAAGTAGACAACGACTTCAAAACACCCGCATCCGACAACCTGGTGTATCAGAACTTCCCCGCTATTATTTTGGGATTCCCTATGATGTTCTTGGCAACACTGGCTCCCGTAAAGCCCGTTCTCACGCTTATCATATTTATCGTATTTTTCTTGGTTTTGAACGTATTTTTGTTCAGAAGCAAGATATTCAAAAAAAGAAAAAAGAAATAAACGAAAAAAGCTGATACAAAATGGCGTTGTGTAAATTAACACAACGCCATTTCTATCATTAAAGTTTTTTAACAAACATTGCCCTTATCGCGTTGAGTATCGCTATTATCGCGACACCCACGTCGGCAAATACCGCTATCCACATATTAGCTATACCAAAAGCAACAAGTATAAGCGCCAAAAGCTTTACCGCTATCGCAAAAACGATATTCTGATACACGATGCCAAGACATTTGCGTGATATCTTTATTGCCTTTACTATCTTCATCGGGTCATCATCCATAAGCACCACGTCCGCCGCCTCTATTGCGGCATCAGACCCCATCGCGCCCATAGCTATTCCTATGTCCGCGCGCGATAGCACGGGAGCATCGTTTATTCCATCTCCAACAAACGCCACCTTGCAATCCGATCTTCTCTTTTTTATGAGTGCTTCAACCATATCCACCTTGTCTGATGGCAAAAGCTCGCTATATACCTCGTCTATTCCAAGCTCTTTGGCAGCACGCTCTGCAACAGCTTTGGAATCTCCCGTGAGCATTACCGTGGATTTTACTCCCGCATGCACGAGTGCCAACACGGCATGCTTGGAATTAGGCTTTAGTACATCGGCAATAACCATATATCCCGCGTATTTTCCATCTATAGCAACGTGAACCTCCGTTCCTATCGGTTGGCGCGTGCCAACGTCTATGCCAATCTCCTTCATAAGCCGAGCGTTGCCGACGTGCACCAAAGCCCCGTCAACCTCCGCTGCGACGCCCTTGCCGCATACCTCTTTTATACTCCCTACTCTTTCTCTGTCTATGTCCTTGTCGTAAGCCTTGCGGATACTCTTGCTTATGGGGTGTGACGACGCGCTCTCCGCGAGTGACGCCCACTCAATAAGCCGCGACTCTGACATGCTGCTCGCGTGTATCTCTGTCACCTCAAAGACTCCACAAGTCAGCGTTCCTGTTTTGTCAAACACCACGCATCCCGTTTTTGAAAGCGCCTCCAGATAATTTGAACCTTTAATAAGTATTCCCGTCTTACCGGCTCCGCCAAGCCCGCAAAAAAAGCTTAACGGAATACTTACCACAAGAGCGCAGGGACAGCTGGCAACAAGGAAGGACAGCGCGCGGTATATCCACACGCTCCACATAGGAGTAGTTCCTATTACAATTGATACGACAGGTGGTATTATCGCCAACGCCAAAGCGCTTGCGCATACGGCGGGCGTATATATCCTTGCAAACTTGGAAATAAAATTCTCGGACTTGGATTTGCGCGAGCTTGCGTTTTCCACAAGGTCAAGTATCTTTGAAACGGTAGATTCGCCAAACTCTTTGGTCGTTCTTACCTTCAATACCCCCGTCATATTTATACAACCGCTTATTATTTCATCACCAACAACCACATCTCGGGGAAGGCTCTCTCCGGTCAACGCCGCTGTATTAAGGCTGGATTCGCCCTGAATCACCACTCCGTCTATCGGCACCCTCTCACCGGGATTTACCACAATAACCGTGCCTATCTCCACCTCGTCGGGATCCACCTCTGCAAGCTTGCCGTCCTTTTCAACGTTGGCATAGTCGGGCCTTATATCCATAAGCGCGCTTATGCTCCTGCGGCTTTTCCCAACGGCGTAGCTCTGAAACAGTTCACCTATCTGGTAAAAGAGCATTACGGCAATAGCCTCCACATAATCTCCGTTATCCACAACGCCTATTATCATAGCGCCAACCGTGGCAACAGCCATCAAAAAGTTCTCGTCAAAAACCTGCCTACGCCATATACCCTTTGCCGCCTTGATAAGAATATCGTATCCTATAATCAAATACGGAATAAGGTATATAAAAAACCTCAAGATACCTTCTGTCGGAATGAAAAAAAGTCCTATCATCATCGCCGATGAGGCAATGATCCTTAATAGCATCTTTCTTTGCTTTTTAGCCATAACACGTTCCCTTTTGCCGCTTTTGATCGATCACAGATAGATCTCGCAATCATCCTCAACCTTTTTGCAGTTCTTTAGCACAAGCTTCATAACAGCCGCAATATCGGCACCCTCTTCAAATTCAACGATCATCTTCTGGGTCATGAAATTTACCACCGCATCCTTTACTCCTTGAGTCTTTTTGGTGGCATTCTCCATTTTTGCCGCACAGTTGGCGCAATCAACTTCAATTTTGTAGGTCTTCTTCATATCAATGATCTCCTTTTGTTGATTAAACAGTTCTTTAATCGTTAGTATAATTATATACAATACATATTCTTTTGTCAATATAACGTGTCAAAACACAGCCATACGGGAGATTTAAATTTCCAATTGGATTATTTTTTCTATATCGTTGATTATTTTAACCTACGGTGGTATAATACATATGGATAACATGAAAGGAGAATGACATGTCACACGTAAAATTACCGCACGATCACGGACATCTCTCGCACGACTTGATAAGAGAGCTATCCGACGACACCTTTTCCACAATATCTGATATATTCAAAATGATGAGCGACGAAAAGCGTGTGCGCATCTTTTGGCTGCTTTGTCACTGCGAGGAATGTGTAATAAATCTGTCCGCCCTGCTTGATATGAGCAGTCCCGCGGTATCGCATCATCTTAGGCTACTAAAAAACGAGGGCCTTGTAATAAGCCGTCGCGAAGGCAAGGAGGTTTATTATACCGCCGCAAAGACCTCGCGTTCCGAGGCTCTCCATATGGCGATAGAGCAAATGATAGAGGTCACGTGCCCAACGAACGATAGCTTTACGCCAAGCGCCTCATACGACTCGCAGATACAAATAATCAATGACGTCCACGCCTACATAACAGAACAGGTGGGAATACGGTACACGGTAGAACAGCTTTCGGCAAAGTTTTTAATAAATCAGACCACTCTAAAAGCAACCTTTAAAAAGGTATATGGAAAACCCATCGCCGCATACATGAAGGAATATAGAATAAAGCGTGCTATGGAGCGATTGGCGTCGTCCAATGACCCGATCGTTGAGATAGCGGCAGAGGTTGGCTATGAAAACACAAGCAAATTTGCCAATGCATTTAAGGATATAGCGGGAGTACTGCCAAAAGACTACAGAAAGCTTTACAAAACCGAATAATATTCAACACGCAAAAAGCAGGAGAAGCTTTGGGGCTTCTCCTGCTTTTTAGTTAAATTTAGCTGTTCGCCTTTGCCTCGCAATAAATGCAACGGTAAACACGTTTATTTTTATCCGCAAGCTTGAATCTTTGCGGCAGCTCCTGCTCCGTTGTTGTTATGCAACGGGGATTCTGACACACAAAAGCATCGCTTGTTTCCATGGCCTCTTGCTCCTTGCCTTCAGCCTGGCAAGCTTGGTTTGTGCTAAGTCCCAAAAGCTTTAAAATAAGTGCCATGCGCATATATTTGCCGTTAAGCACCTGCTTAAAATAGCACGCTCTGGGGTCATTATCTATGGAAACCGCGATCTCGTTTACACGGGGCAGCGGATGCAAAATGGAAAGATCCTTCTTTGCGCCATCCAGCTTATCGGGAGTGAGAATGTAGCTATCCTTAAGTCGCAGATAGTCGTCCTGATTTGAGAAACGCTCTCTCTGAACTCTCGTCATATACAGTATGTCAAGACGGGGCATGACCGCCAAAAGATCGGTATTTTCCTCGTATTCGATACCGTTTGCCTCCAAAACCTGCGTTTTGACGTAGCTCGGCAGCTTCAGCTCCTCGGGCGAGATAAGCACAAACTTTACGCCCGAATATCTTGACATCGCGCCGATGAGAGAATGTACCGTTCTGCCGAACTTCAAGTCACCGCAAAGACCAATGGTCAGATCTGAAAACCTTCCCTTTTCGCGCCAGATGGTGAGCAGATCGGCAAGCGTCTGCGTGGGGTGATTATGACCGCCGTCGCCCGCATTGATAACGGGAATGGACGCGTTGAGCGATGCCACGTAGGGCGCGCCCTCCAAGGGATGACGCATGGCGATAATATCGGCGTAGCAGGACACCGTCTTTGCCGTGTCCGCAATGCTCTCGCCCTTTGCCGCACTCGACGAGCCCGCGCTCGAAACGCTCAGCACGTTACCGCCGAGCTCGTACATCGCCGCCTCAAAGGACAGGCGCGTTCTGGTGGACGGCTCGAAAAACAGCGTTGCAAGCTTTTTCCCTTTTGCGATCTCGGCGTATTTTTTTGGATTTGCTATTATATCCTCGGCAACCGAAATAAGCTCATCAAGCTCGGCAACGGAAAGCTCCTGAATATCAATAAGACTTCTCATTTTCGATCCTCTTTTGTGAATTTATGCCTTAGAGCCATTTACTGCAAGATAATTCTTGATTCTCTCAACGTTCTCGCGGTTGGATTCATCCTCCTCGAGATACTCGATGATGTCGTAGACGTCAACGATGGAATATACGGGGAATCCGAACTGCTCCTCGATCTCCTGCATAGCGCCCTTTTCGGTCTGTCCCTTTTCTTTTCTGTCAACCATAATAAAGGTTGCGGCAACCTTAACGCCCTCAAGATGTGACAAGATCTCCATGCTCTCGCGGATAGCCGTACCCGCCGTGATAACATCCTCGATAATAACTACGTCCTCGCCTGCCGTGGGAACGTAACCTACGAAAACACCGCCCTCGCCGTGATCCTTGACTTCTTTTCTGTTAAAGAAGAAGGGCACGTTGAGCTCCTTTTTGGAAAGAGCTACCGCCGCGGACACCGCCAAGGATATTCCCTTGTAAGCGGGACCGTAAAGCACAGCCTTTTTAGCGCCCAGCTTTTCAAAATAAGCCTTTGCGTAGAACTCGCCGAGCTTTGCGATATCGTCGCCCGTCTTGATCATTCCCGCATTGATGAAATAAGGTATCTTTCTGCCACTTTTCGCGGTGAAGTCACCGAACTTAAGCACGCCCGCGCTCTGCAAAAACTCTATAAATTCTCTCTTATACTGTTCCATAGATCCTATACTCTCCTTTATTTTGTGTACTCAAAGCCCGAAAAGTGTGCTTAATCAACGAACTCCCTGATGCAACGCTCGTACGCCGCAACGGGATCCTCTGCAGCGGTGATAGGACGGCCAACTACGATATAGTCCGAGCCGATCTTCTTTGCTTCGGCTGGTGTCATAACGCGCTTCTGATCACCGATATCTCCGTCCGCAAAGCGAACGCCGGGAGTAACGGTAACGAATCCCGCTCCGCATCTTTCGTGTACCTTGCCCGCTTCAAGAGGAGAGCAAACAACGCCGTCAAGTCCCGCATCCTTTGCGCAGGACGCATAGTGCATAACAACGTCAGCGATGGGCTCTTTGATAAGAAGGTCGTTCTCCATTGCCTGCTGATCTGTGCTTGTAAGCTGAGTAACCGCGATGAGCATGGGGCGAGTGCCGTCAGCTCTGGTGAGTCCCTCGATCGCCGCCTCCATCATTCTCTTGGTTCCTGCGGCGTGAAGGTTTGTCATATCAACGTCAAGGCGAGACAATACCGCCATCGACTTTTTAACTGTGTTGGGGATGTCGTGAAGCTTTAAGTCAAGGAATATCTTGTGTCCTCTCTTTTTGATCTCTCTTACTATCGAGGGCCCCTCCGCATAGTAAAGCTCCATACCTATCTTGACAAAAGGCTTTTTGCCCGTGAATTTGTCAAGAAATGCAAATGTCTTTTCCGCGCTGTCAAAATCACACGCGATAATTACGTCTTTTCCCATTTTTTACTCCTTTATATACACTTATTTTTTACACAATTCATTAGCCCATTCTGCAGCGAGCCTTACCCATTCGGCTATGCGCTCGTTGTTAAAGTCTGGGTTGCCGCGGTCAGTCAAGGAGTTCGCCAACGCGATCCCGTGCGGTCCGTGAGGATAGATATGCATCTCAAAAGGCACGCCCGCCCTTGAATACGCCTCTCCGAGAAGGAGCGCGTTTCTGACGTCCACAGAAGGATCGTCCGCAGTATGCATAACAAATGCAGGCGCGCTGTCAGCGTCCACGTTTTCTTCGATGGACGTTCTTGCCTTCTGCTCCTCCGTCGGCTCGTCACAGCACCAAAGATTCTGGAAAGAACCAAAATGATGCTTGAGCCTTGCCGAGATAACGGGATATATCAGCATAACGCCGCGCGGCTTGTTATATCCTCTGGGCATTTCAACGCTCTCGCAGACCTCGGGGATCTTCCATAGCACACCCGTGGACGCGGCAAGATGTCCGCCTGCGGAAAAGCCTACGACGAACAGCCTCTCGGGATCGATATTATATCTCTCCGCATTGTCCTTTATATGCTTTATCGCGCGCGCCGCCTCTATGAGTTGGCAAGGAAACTTATCCCTTCTGCCAACGGTATAATGAAGCACGAAGGCGTTATAACCGTGCGGCATAAACGCCTGTGCAATGGGGTATCCCTCGCGGTCGGCGCAAACGCAACCGTATCCACCGCCGGGGATCACCAGCAACGCGCTTCTTTTATATTCGCCCACCTTATCGGTAACGAAAGTTTCAAGATACACGTCGGAATCATTATCCGACAAGGGTATTTTTTCAAAGATCATTTTACTGCTCCAATAATGTCGGAAAGCGACTCTATTCCGTATTTTTTCATAACGCGAGGCAGATCCTCGATGATTTTCTTGCAAGCAAAGGGATCGACCAGGTTCTGCGCACCCACCTCGACCGCGCAAGCGCCCGCGAGCATCATTTCGATAACGTCCTCAGCCGAGGCAACACCGCCCATTCCCACGACGGGGATATTTACGGCGTGCGACACCTGATATACCATTCTCACTGCCACGGGGAAAATGGCGGGACCCGAAAATCCACCCATTTTGTTGGCGATAACAGGCTTCTTTGTGCGCAGGTCTATTCTCATGCCGAGAAGCGTGTTTATCAAGCTGATGCCGTCCGCCCCCGCCGCCTCGCAAGCCTTTGCGATGGCAACTATATCGGTGACGTTGGGCGAGAGCTTGACGATTATGGGCTTGGTGGTTACCGCCTTAACGGCTCTGACAACCGACGCCGCGCCCTCGGGGCTGGTTCCAAATGCCATTCCGCCGCCGTGAACGTTAGGACAGCTTACGTTTACCTCTATCCAGCCCACCTGCTCGCATTTATCTATTTTTTCACACGTATATACGTATTCCTCCACCGAAAAGCCCGAAACGTTTGCCATAACGGGCTTGTGGAAGCATTTTTTAAGCTTTACAAGCTCCTCCGAAATTACCTTTTCAACGCCGGGATTCTGGAGTCCAACCGCGTTTATCATACCGTTCGGAGTCTCGGCGATTCTGGGCGTGGGATTGCCAAAGCGGGCATCCTTGGTCGTTCCCTTGAAGGAGAACGTACCCAACATATTAATATCGTAAAGCTCGGCGAACTCGTAACCGAATCCAAACGTACCCGAAGCGGGAATCACGGGGTTATCAAGCTCAATTCCGCAAAGATTTACACTCATTTTTCCCATAAGATCTCCTCCTTTCGCATCACGGGGCCTTCCTTACAAATTCTCTTATATCCCGTAATAGTCTTGCAGGAGCAGCCCATGCACGCGCCAAAACCGCAGCCCATGCGCTCCTCAAAGCTGAACTGTCCCTCGGTGTTGCTCGTCTTATATACAGCCTTCAGCATAGGCTCGGGGCCGCAGGTATAAAAATAACTGTAATCTGCATCCTTCATCACGTCGGTCACAAATCCGCGCACTCCGTACGATCCGTCCACCGTGGTGACAGCCACCTTTGCGCCAAGAGCCCTAAACTCATCCTCATAGAATATTTCGTCGCGCGTGTTAAATCCAAGCACGACCGACACATCCTTACCCTCGGCGATAAGCTTTTTGCAAAGCATATACATGGGAGGCACCCCAACGCCGCCTCCAAGCAGTATTGGATGATCTCCCGACACACTCGTGTCATATCCGTTACCAAGACCCGTAAGCACGTCAAGCTCATCGCCCGCGCCCATTTTTGCCGTTTGCTCGGTTCCCTTGCCAACAACCTTATAAATAAGTGTCAGCACGCCGTCCTCGCAGTCACAAACCGAGATGGGTCTGCGCAAAAACAGTCCTTCGAGCTTTATATTCACAAACTGGCCGCAATTGGTCACGTCACTCGTGTCGCCTACAAGCACCATTTTATAAACATTGCTTGTAAGCGCTACGTTTTCTTTTATCGTAAAAATTGATTGTTTCATTTTTATTCCTTTTTGTCGGTCGGCGGGAGCAATCCCCCGCACTATGCTTTTTTAATTATGCATCAATAGTAGAAATCGTCAGCGTAGTCTCCTCGAGAACGTCGAGCAGAACGCGCACGGTGTCGAGCGAGGTAAACATCGTTACGTTATTTTCGGTCGCGTACTTTCTTATCTCAAAACCGTCACGCGTAACGCCCGAGGACGATGAATCGCTCGTATTGATAACGTACGCAATGTGTCCCTGACGGATGGACTCCGCGATCTCCTCCGAGCCCTCGCTTATCTTGCCGAGCACGTGTGTGCGGATACCGTTTTCCTTTAAGAACTTTGCGGTTCCACTCGTTGCCTCGATATTGAAGCCGAGGTTATAGAAGCGACGGATAAGAGGCAAAGCCTCTGCCTTATCGCAGTCTGCAATGGTTGCAAATACCGTTCCGTAGTTTTGCAGATGCATACCCGATGCCTGAAGCGCTTTATAGAGCGCTCTGTAATACTTATCATCGTATCCTATCGCCTCACCCGTGGATTTCATCTCGGGAGAGAGGTATGCGTCAAGTCCGCGAAGCTTGTTAAAGGAGAATACGGGAACCTTTACGTACCATCTCTTCTTTTCCTCGGGGTAGAGGGTAAATATTCCCTGCTCCTTTAAGGATTTGCCGAGTATGCACTCGGTGGCTATATCTGCTAGAGAATAGCCCGTGGCTTTAGACAGGAAAGGAACGGTTCTGGACGACCGCGGATTTACCTCAATGATAAACACCTCGTCATTCTTATCAACAATAAACTGAATATTGTAAAGACCAACGATGCCAATACCGCGTCCCAGCTTCTTTGCATATTGAAGTATAATTCCCTTTACTTTATCGGATATTGAGAACGCGGGATAAACGCTGATGGAGTCACCCGAGTGGATACCCGTTCTCTCAACAAGCTCCATAATACCGGGAACGAAAACGTCGTGTCCGTCGCAAATAGCATCGATCTCGACCTCTTTTCCGCTGATGTATTTATCTACAAGCACAGGCTTGTCCTCATCTATCTCAACTGCGGTCTTTAAGTAATGGCGAAGCTGCTCCTCGTTAGCAACTATCTGCATAGCTCGTCCGCCAAGCACAAAGGAGGGGCGCACAAGCACGGGGTATCCAACGCTTGCCGCAGCCGCGACACCGTCCTCTATCTTGGTAACGGCGCGTCCCGCGGGTTGAGGAATATTCAATTCCTTAAGTAGCTTTTCAAACGCGTCTCTGTTCTCCGCCTTGTCGATAGCGGCACAATCCGTACCGATTATCTTGACGCCGAGATCGTGCAGAGGCTGCGCGAGATTTATTGCGGTTTGTCCGCCAAGAGAAGCAACTACACCCTCTGGCTTTTCAAACTCGATGATATTCATTACGTCCTCGGGGGTCAAAGGCTCAAAGTAGAGCTTGTCTGCCGTGGTGTAATCGGTAGAAACTGTTTCGGGATTGTTATTTATGATTATTGCCTCGTAACCCGAATTTTTTATAGTGGTGACCGCGTGAACGGTGGAGTAGTCAAACTCAACACCCTGACCGATACGGATGGGTCCCGCGCCAAGCACAACAATCTTTTTCTTTTGTGTCAGCACAGAGGTGTTTTCACCCGTGTACGACGAGTAGAAATAAGGAATGTAAGCACCTGTGTGGCAGGTATCAACCATGCGGAATACGGGGAAAAGGTTATTCTCTTTTCTGAATCTGAATACGTCTGTCTCGGAGCAGCTCCACAGCTTTGCTACGTATTTGTCGCCAAAGCCCATTTTCTTTGCCGCCTTGAGCGTTTCAAGATCAAAGGCATGAGCAGCCACCCTTTTTTCCATCTCAACAATATTGCGGAATGCCTCGAGGAAGAAGGCGGTGATCTCGGTTATGTCGTGTATCTCATCTATGCTCGTACCACGGCGCATAAGCTCTGCGATAGCAAAGATATTATCATCGCGGAAGTCCGCAATATATGCCTTCAGCGCATCGCTGTCCATGGAGTCGAACTTATGGTGATAAAGGTGATGAACACCCGTTTCGAGCGAGCGTATACCCTTGAGCAAGCACTCCTCGATATTTGAGCCGATACCCATTATCTCGCCCGTCGCCTTCATTTGCGTACCGAGCAGGTTAGAGGCATTTGTAAACTTATCAAAGGGGAAACGGGGCAGCTTTGCGATAACGTAATCGAGTCTGGGCTCGAATGCCGCGTTTGTATTGGCTATCTTTATGTCCTCAAGCGCCATGCCTACAGCTATCTTTGCGGTAACGCGCGCGATGGGATAACCCGACGCCTTACTTGCAAGCGCGGATGAACGCGAAACGCGGGGGTTGACCTCGATAAGATAATACTGACTCGAATGGGGATCAAGCGCGAACTGAACGTTGCATCCGCCCTCTATCTTAAGCTCGCGGATTATCTTGATGGCAGAATCGTTGAGCATCTTCTTGTCCGCATCGGACAAAGTCATAATGGGGGCAACGACCAAGGAGTCACCCGTGTGAACACCAACGGGGTCGATATTTTCCATACCGCAGATGGTTATGGCATGGTCGTTTGAGTCACGCATGACCTCAAACTCTATCTCTTTATAACCCTTAACGCTCTTTTCGATCAAAACCTGATGAACGGGAGAGAGCTTGAACGCGTTAAGACCTATATCAATAAGCTCCTCCTCATTATTGGCAAATCCTCCGCCCGTGCCGCCAAGAGTGAAGGCGGGACGAAGAACCACGGGATATCCAATACTCTTTGCGGCAGTCTTTGCCTCCTCAATAGAATACGTTATCTCGGAAGGAATGGTAGGCTCCCCGATAGACTGACAAAGCTCCTTGAAAAGCTCCCTGTCCTCTGCTCTCTCAATGCTCACGCTGCTTGTTCCAAGCAATTCTGTATGACATTCCTTAAGCACGCCCTTCTTTTCGAGCTGCATTGCGAGATTGAGTCCCGTCTGTCCGCCAATACCGGGAAGGATCGCGTCTGGACGCTCGTATCTAAGAATTTTTGCAATATATTCAAGCGTCAAAGGCTCCATATACACCTTGTCCGCAATTGCCGTATCCGTCATTATCGTTGCGGGATTGGAGTTTACAAGCACTACCTCATAGCCCTCCTCCTTGAGAGCCAGACACGCCTGCGTGCCCGCATAGTCAAACTCTGCCGCCTGACCTATAACGATAGGTCCCGATCCGATGATCAATATCTTTTTCAAATCCGTTCTCTTTGCCATAAAACTTCCTCCACTTTATCAGCTAACTAAAATACTCTCTTGCCATTATAAACCGTCGCCACGCATCTACCAAATACCCTCTCGTTTTCAAACGGGGTGGCTCTTCCCTTTGATTTAAATTCTTCTGGGTCTATATCGTAAACATCGTCGAGCGACCACACCGTAAAGCTGTCACCCACCGTAAGCCCAAAGCGTTCTCTTGGATTATATACCATCAGCCTTAAAAGCTCGTCCATAGACATGGTGCTATGCTTTACGAATTTTGAATACATGACGGAAAATGCCGTTTCAAGCCCCACTATCCCAAACGCGCTTTTTTCAAGTCCTCGCGATTTTTCTTCCGCCGAGTGGGGCGCGTGGTCGGTTGCGATCATATCTACCGTACCGTCAAGCACGCCTTCAAGCAGCATCATTCTGTCCTTTTCGCTACGGAGCGGCGGATTCATTTTAAATCTTCCGCATTCGCGCAGATCCATATCATTTAGTATCAGATAATGCGGTGCCGTTTCGCACGTAACGTCCACACCACTCTTTTTCGCTTCCTTGATAAGCTGTACGCTCTCCTTGGTTGAGATGTGGCACACGTGATAAGCGCAACCTGTCTCGTCAGCAAGCTTCAGATCGCGCTCTATCTGCCTCCACTCGCTCTCCGAGCATATGCCTTTGTGCCCGTGACGTCTTGCGTACTCGCCCTCGTGAATATATCCTCCGCGCAAAAGCTCGTTGACCTCGCAATGCGCAACGATGAGCTTACCAAGCGCATTTGCTCTCTGCATAGCTTCGCGCATCATTCCCTCGTCCTGAACTCCGCGTCCGTCATCCGAGAAGGCTACAACGTCCGCCGCCATACCCTCAAGGTCTGCAAGTCTTTCGCCTTTCTGCCCCACAGTTATCGCGCCGTAAGGATGGACGCCGATGACCGCATCTCTCTTTATTATGTCCGTCTGTTCCGCAAGATGCTCCGCGCAGTCGGGCACGGGATTGAGGTTGGGCATCGTGCAAACGTCGGTATAGCCCCCCGCCGCTGCGGCTAGCGAGCCTGTCGCCATAGTTTCTTTATAAGAAAAACCCGGCTCACGAAAATGCACATGCACGTCGCAAAAGCCGGGAAAAACACTATATTCGGGAGAATTGAAAACAGAAACAGAATCATTGGAAAGAAACGCCTTAGCCAATGACTGCATGTCCTTTGTTTTTGCATAAACCTTAGCCTTGATCTCTGTCATTTTGATTCTCCTATGATATGTTATTCGGTATAAGCCATATTTATATTATTATATCATAAACAAATATTAGTGTCAATAGAGCTTTTTCATTTTTAACAAAAACGGCACATTTTACAGATAATAAACAAAAATCCGGCACATTATTTGACACTTTTGCAAAAACGTCAAAACATCCGCAAAACACAACCGTGCTTTGCGGATATTTCATGTTATTTACTTATGTCCTTATCCGAGCAATGAACCGTATAATTTCCTGTTCCAAGATCCCACTTGGGATTCTTTTGAAGCTGCTCCCACTCGCTTGCCGTACCTTTGAAGGTAATCGAAGTAAGCGCGGAGCATTTTTCCATCGCGCTATACTCTATCAAAGTAACAGACGAAGGAATAACTATACTTTTAAGCGAGGTGCAACTGCTGAGAGAAAAGATCTTTATCTTTTCTACTCCTTCGGGGATAGTCAGACTTTCAAGAGCGGTGCAACCCTTAAACATCTGTCCCGCTATAGCCTTGATCTTGCTTGGAAGCTTTACTGATTTAAGCGCGGTACACTTCTCGAAAATAAGCTGTCCCATCTCCTCAACGCTATCGGGCAGATCCACGTGTGTCAAGGAGGTACAGCCGGAAAACAGTCCGTCATTAAGCACTGTAATGCTATCGGGCAGGACGATCTCTTTTAAGGCGGTGCATTCGGTAAAAGCAAATTTACCAATATCCGTAACACTATTGGGAACAACTATCTTTGTCAGCGTTGAGCATCCTTCAAAAGCACCGTTATCGATAGCAGTTACAGGCTTGCCGTTATATTCTGAGGGAACAACAAGCTCACTTCCCGTAAACTGACCTATTCCCACTACGTAATACGTTCCATCATCATGATTCTCATGGAACTCAAGCAAAGCACCGTTGCTCTCCTCTTTGGGATTAAGTGCGATAAACGCAAATATACCTATACCGACAACCAACAAAGCCGCAACGGTAATTATAATAATCTTTTTCTTCATAACGCTCTCCTTTGCTTTTCAACAAATAGTATTGTATCACAAACAAGTCAGTTTGTCAATGGCATACAGGACTTGTTCACACAAAAGTTATCTATCCGTCGCATACCGCCGCAAATATCAGTTACACCATCGATAATTATATATATACGCAAAAATAATAGATCCGGGGGAAGGCCCAAAAACTAGGTATCTTTCCCCCGGGATAAATATCAAAATCTCAGAACAATCCGCTTATCTTACCGTTTTCGTCCACGTCTATCTTTTCTGCCGCGGGTACCTTGGGAAGACCGGGCATGGTCATTATATCGCCTGTCAAAACAACGATAAATCCTGCGCCTGCGCTGATCTTAACGTTGCGCACGGTAACCGTGAAGCCTTCGGGCGCGCCAAGCTTTGTGGGATCGTCAGAAAAGCTATACTGCGTTTTTGCTACACAGATAGGGCACTTGCCATATCCCAGCGCCTCAAGCTGAGCTATCTGCTTTTGCGCCCCGGGTGTGATGTTGACACCCACTCCTCCGTAAATGCGCTTTGTTACCGCCTCTATTTTTTGCGCGATAGAAAGCTCATCCGAATAGCTAAAGCTAAAGTCACCCTTCTCACATTCGCAAAGTCTGACGACCTCACGCGCAAGCGCCTCGCCGCCCGCTCCGCCGTTTGCCCAAACGGTTGAAAGCACAACGTTTACACCAAGCGCTCTGCACTTATCTATTACAACCTCGATCTCTGCATCCGTATCGGTGGGGAATCGGTTAACGGCTACCACGCAAGGCAGCTTATACACGTTTTTGATATTGGAAACATGGCGCAAAAGATTGGGTATTCCCTTTTCCAGTGTTTCGAGATTCTCTCCTCCAAGCTCTGTCTTGGGCGTGCCACCGTGCATCTTGAGCGCGCGAACCGTGGCAACAACAACGACCGCCGAGGGAGTAAGTCCTGCCATACGGCACTTGATATCAAGGAACTTTTCAGCTCCCAGATCCGCGCCAAATCCCGCCTCTGTGACTGCGTAATCTCCTAATCTCATAGCCATCTTGGTTGCAATAACCGAATTGCATCCGTGCGCAATATTGGCAAACGGGCCTCCGTGAACAAACGCGGGTGTTCCCTCAAGCGTTTGAACGAGATTGGGCTTTAGCGCGTCCTTTAAAAGCGCAGCCATAGCGCCAACCGCGTTAAGATCGCCCGCGGTTACAGGCTTTTCGTCATACGTGTAGCCAACAACTATGCGTGAAAGTCTTTCTTTAAGATCTGTAATTGATGAAGCAAGACAGAATACCGCCATGATCTCGCTTGCCACGGTAATATCGTATCCGTCCTCTCTCGGAACGCCGTTAACTCTGCCGCCAAGTCCGTCTGTAACAAAACGTAGCTGACGGTCATTCATATCAACGCAACGTCTCCACGTGATCCTCCTCGGATCAATATTTAGCTTATTGCCTTGATATATATGGTTGTCAAGCATAGCGGCAAGCAGATTGTTTGCCGCGCCGATAGCGTGAAAGTCACCCGTAAAGTGAAGATTTATATCCTCCATAGGCACGACCTGGGCATATCCGCCTCCCGCGGCACCACCCTTGACGCCGAAAACAGGACCCAACGAGGGCTCGCGGAGCGCTACTACTACGTTTTTGCCGATTCGCTTAAGTCCATCCGCAAGACCAATGGTCGTCGTTGTCTTTCCTTCTCCAGCGGGGGTAGGAGTAATAGCCGTTACAAGTACCAATTTTCCATCCTTGCGTTGGCTCTCGTTAAGCAAGGCGTAGTCCACCTTTGCCTTATAATTGCCGTATTGCTCCAAATATTTTTCATCGACTCCCGCGACCTTCGCTATGTCGCGAATATGCTTCATTTGTGTGGATTGCGCGATCTCTATATCAGTTAAATAAGCCATTTTATTTACCTTTTCACGCGGAGGGAGAAGAAAGCTATTAAAAAAAGCATTTCTTCTCTCCGCGCCCCTTTTCTTTCAAAATCTTATTAATCAAGGAAAAATCTTCTCAATATTTAATCATTTAAAATACTTTACTGCGCTCTCAAACATCTTCATATCAAACTCACCGAGAACGTTCTTATAGAGTCCGTTGCCTATACGCTCCGAGTGACCCATCTTACCGAATATACGTCCGTCCGGAGAGGTTATTCCCTCTATAGCAAACGCGGAATCGTTGGGATTATAACGAATGTCGCTTGTTGCGTTTCCTTCAAGATCAACGTACTGTGTAGCTATCTGACCGTTCTTTGCAAGCGTTTGTATCAGCTCATCCGAGGCCAAGAAGCGTCCCTCTCCATGAGAGATCGCAACCGTATATACATCGCCAACGTTTGTATTGGCGAGCCACGGCGACTTGTTCGACGCTATGCGGGTTCTGACAAGCTTTGACTGATGGCGGCCTATAGTGTTAAACGTTAAGGTAGGGCAATTTTCATCAGTGTCGATGATCTTGCCGTAAGGCACAAGACCTATCTTTATAAGTGCCTGGAAACCGTTACATATTCCGCACATAAGTCCGTCGCGGTTATTCAGAAGCTCATGTACGCCATCCTTGATCTGTTGATTGCGGAAGAACGCCATAATGAATTTACCCGAGCCGTCGGGCTCGTCACCGCCGGAAAAGCCACCCGGCACAAATACCATCTGGCTATTGGACAGCTTGGACGCAAAGCTTTCGACACTTCTCTGTATACCGTCCTGCGAGAGATTGTTTATTACGAATATCTCCGCCTCGGCGCCCGCGTCTCTCATGACCTTTGCGGTATCGAACTCGCAGTTTGTGCCCGGAAATACGGGAATTAGCACCTTTGGCTTTGCCACCCTGATCGCAGGAGCTACACGCTTGTCCGTTTCAAAGCAGAACGCCCTGTACGTTTTATTATTATCCTTTTCGAGTGTCGGGAAAACGCCCTCGAGCTTGCCCTCGTAAAGTGCGTCAAGCTCCGCCATGGTAACGCTCTGCGATTTATACGAGAGCTTTCCGTCATCTGTTACTCTACCTACGACCTTGCCGTCAACGTCGTCCGTAACTTCGAGCACAAACGAGCCATAATTATATCCAAACAGGTCGTCAAGGCTCATAGCACCGTCAAAATCCAATCCAAAGCCGTTGCCTATACACATTTTGTATATAGCCTCTGCTACACCGCCATAGGTGGGAGTGTAAGCAGCATATACCTTGCCGGATCTCATAAGAGCCGTAACCTTATTAAACAGGGCGATAAGCGAATCCGCCTTTGGAAGCTTATCTTGTCCATACTCGGGGCAAAGCAATACGACCTTGTGTCCCGCAGCCTTTGCGTCGTTAGTTATGACCTCGTCGCACTTGCCCGTTGTGACCGCAAAGGAAACAAGCGTGGGCGGAACGTCAAGCTGCTCAAACGAGCCACTCATCGAATCCTTACCGCCGATAGCTCCGATTCCAAGCTCCATCTGGGCTCTGAACGCTCCAAGCAATGCCGAAAAGGGTTTGCCCCATCTCTTTGCATCCTTAAGCGGCTTTTCAAAATACTCTTGGAAGGTAAGATATACGTCCTCATACGACGCGCCCGTTGCAATAAGCTTAGCCGCGCTTTCAACAACTGCGAGATACGCAGAATGATATGGCGACTTCTCGGCAATATAAGGATTATATCCCCACGACATATATGAGCAAGTGTCGGTATGCTTTTCTTCCACAGACACCTTATGCACCATTGCCTGAATAGGCGTTCTCTGGTGCTTCCCTCCAAAAGGCATAAGCACCGTGCCTGCTCCTATGGTGGAGTCAAACCTCTCCGAAAGTCCTCTCTTGGAGCAAACGTTGAGATCCGCAGCAAGCGCCTTGTATCCATTCTCAAAATCACAGACAGGCTGCTTTGCGTAATCGGCGGTTGCCGCGGGAGCAATATCGATATGCTTTTCCGCGCCGTTTGAATTGAGGAACTCGCGGGAAATGTCAATTACAGTCTTTCCGTTCCAATGAACGCGCAAACGCGGCTCCTCGGTAACACGTGCCACCACGGTAGCCTCAAGGTTCTCGCCATCCGCGAGAGCCATAAATCTATCAACGTTCTCCTTTTCGATAACAACTGCCATTCTCTCCTGTGATTCGGAAATAGCAAGCTCTGTACCGTCAAGACCTTCGTATTTCTTTGGAACTTTATTGAGGTCTATGTCAAGTCCGTCCGCAAGCTCGCCGATAGCAACCGAAACACCGCCTGCGCCAAAGTCATTGCATCTCTTTATCATTCTGCACGCCTCTGCGTTGCGGAACAACCTTTGGAGCTTACGCTCCTCAGGCGCATTACCCTTCTGCACCTCGGCACCGCACGTTTCAACAGAATGAGAATCGTGTGCCTTGGACGATCCCGTAGCTCCGCCAACTCCGTCACGACCCGTTCTTCCGCCAAGCAAAATTACAACGTCGCCGTCCTCGGGACACTCGCGACGAACATTTTTTGCAGGCGTTGCCGCGATGACCGCGCCAATCTCCATGCGCTTTGCGGCATATCCGCTGTGATAAAGCTCGTCAACCATGCCCGTTGCAAGTCCGATCTGGTTTCCGTATGACGAATATCCCGCAGCCGCGGTCTGCACTATCTTTCTCTGAGGAAGCTTGCCCTCGATAGTTTCGCTGACTGGAACCGTGGGATCAGCCGCACCCGTTACACGCATTGCCGCGTAAACGTAGCTTCTGCCCGAAAGCGGGTCGCGTATAGCGCCGCCTATACATGTAGCCGCGCCTCCAAAGGGCTCGATCTCGGTGGGATGGTTGTGTGTCTCGTTTTTGAAGAGCAGGAGCCAATCCTCGTCCACGCCGTCAACCGTCACCGTTATCTTTACCGTACAAGCGTTGATCTCCTCACTCTCGTCCAGCTTTTTGAGCTGTCCCGTTTTCTTTAAATACTTCGCCGCAAGAGTTCCAATATCCATTAGATTCTGGGGCTTTGTTCTGCCAAGCTTTTCTCTTGTAGCGAGATATTGCTTATATGTTTTTTCGAGAAGCTCGTCCTCGAATTTCACGCTGTCTATAGTAGTCAAAAAGGTAGTATGACGGCAGTGATCCGACCAATACGTATCTATCATCTTGATCTCGGTTATCGTGGGATCTCTCTTTTCTCCCGCAAAATATTCGCGACAGAACTTAATATCATCAATATCCATAGCAAGACCAAGCTGTTTTATCATTCCCGCAAGCTCGCCGTCACTCATAGAGATAAATCCGTCAACTGTAGCCACAGTCGTGGGTATGTCATAATCCACCGCGAGTGTCAGAGGCTTATCCAAGGATGCTTCGCGCGCTTCAACGGGGTTGATAACGTATTTTTTGATGTCATTTATGTCCTCTGCCGTAAGCTCTCCAAAAAGAACGTATACCTTTGCGGAGCGCACCGTAGGTCTTTGCCCGCAGGACATTATCTGTATGCACTGCGCCGCGCTGTCTGCTCTCTGGTCAAATTGACCGGGCAGATATTCAACGGCAAAAACAACTCCGTCTTTCGCATCAAGCTCGCTTGTTGTGATATCAAGCTGAGGCTCGGAGAAAACACTTCTGACCGCCTCGGCAAAAATTTCCGAGGAAATATTGTCCGCGTCATAGCGATTGAGCACACGCACACCCGTAAGCCTGCTAATGCCAAGCAGGTTCTTAAGCTCCGAATAAAGCGAAGCGGCCTCGTGCGCAAGCTCCTTTTTCTTTTCAACAAAAATTCTGTAAACCATTTATCAAAATCCTTTCAAAGTCAGCCCTTATTGGCGGCAAGCGCGCGCTGACCTATGTCGTGGCGGTAATATGCGTTGCCGAAATGTATCTTTTCAACCTTCTGATATGACACCTCTATAGCCTCATAAAGCGTCTTTGCAATGCTTGTAACACCAAGCACTCTACCGCCGTTGGTGAGTAGCTTTCCATCCGATATTTTCGCGCCCGCCACGTAAACGTCGGGAGCAATATCGGCAGGGATCGTCATCTCAAAGCCCTTTTCATACGCCTGAGGATAACCCTTGGATGCCATGATAACGCAGCATGCGTTTTTATCACTGAAATTCACCTCGGTATCGGCAAGCGTGCCATTGGTAGTCGCTTGCATGACTGTCAGCAGGTCACTTTCAAGCAAGGGAAGCACCACCTGCGTTTCGGGATCGCCAAAGCGGCAATTGTATTCGATCACCTTAGGTCCGACGGGCGTCAGCATAAGTCCGAAATAAAGACATCCTTTAAATGTCCTTCCCTCTTTATTCATTGCCTCTATCGTCGGCTTAAAGATGGTCTTCATACATTCGTCCGCAATGCTTTCGGTATAATAGGGGTTGGGAGCCACTGTGCCCATTCCGCCCGTATTAAGTCCCGTATCATTGTCGCCCGCTCTCTTATGGTCCATAGAGGAGACCATTGGTTTTACTACCTTTCCGTCGGTAAACGCAAGCACCGACACCTCGGGACCCGATAAAAACTCCTCGATAACGATATGATCACCGCTGGCGCCGAACTGCTTATCCTGCATCATTGAAATAACCGCAGCGCGCGCCTCGTCAAGCGTCTGTGCGATGATAACGCCTTTTCCAAGCGCCAAACCGTCCGCCTTGATTACTGTAGGAATAGGCGCGCTCTCAAGATATGCAAGCGCAGCCTGCATGTCATCAAACACCTCGTACGCAGCTGTGGGAATACCGTATTTCTTCATAAGGTTCTTGGAAAAGACCTTACTTCCCTCAATTATTGCCGCATTCGCGCGAGGGCCGAAGCAGGGAATACCCTTTTCCTCCAAGGCGTCAACGCAACCAAGCACCAAAGGATCGTCGGGCGCGACAACCGCGTAATCAATACCGTTTTCAGTCGCAAAATCTACTATCGCGGAGATGTCCTTAGCTCCGATATCCACACACTCGGCATCCGCCGCAATGCCGCCGTTTCCGGGGAGCGCGTATATCTTCTCAACGTTCTCATTCTCTTTTATTTTCTTTATGATGGCATGCTCTCTGCCGCCACCGCCTACTACCATTATTTTCATTGGTTTCTCCAGATCTCCAAATAATATTCCCGCAAAATTATAAACCGAGTATTTTTATGCAAGGCGCACCGGAAAAAGCAAGGCACAGACATAGATTTCCTACGCCAAGCCGCTTTCGAGGAGCAACGCAGCATTGCGAAAAAAGACGAAGGTTTAATGGTGGAAGAGTCTCATTCCGGTAAACGCCATCGCGATTCCATACTTATCGCAGCACTCAATAACGAGGTCGTCACGAATAGAGCCGCCCGGCTCGGCGATATATTTAACTCCGCTCTTGTAAGCGCGTTCAATATTGTCGCTGAACGGGAAGAATGCGTCGGAGCCGAGCGCCACGCCGTCAATTGCATCAAGATAAGCTCTCTGCTCTTCCTTTGTAAAAGGAGCAGGCTGCTCAGTAAAGTATTTCTGCCAATTTCCGTCCGCGCAAACGTCCTCTTCGTTCTGGTTTATGTAACCGTCTATAACGTTATCTCTGTCGGGGCGACCAAGCGTGGATTTGAAGGGCAAGGACAGCACCTTGTCGCTCTGGCGAAGGAACCAGGTGTCTGCCTTACCACCCGCAAGACGAGTGCAGTGAACTCTCGACTGCTGACCCGCTCCCACACCGATTGCCTGTCCATCAACCGCAAAGCAAACGGAGTTGGACTGTGTATATTTAAGCGTGATAAGCGCAACTATGAGGTCACGAACAGCGCTCTCGGGCATATCCTTGTTCGCGGTAACAAGATTTGAGAGAAGCTCTCTGTCTATCTTAAAATTATTTCTTCCCTGCTCAAACGTGATGCCAAAAACTTGCTTGCGCTCGACGGGATCAGGAACGAAATCGGGGTCGATCGCAACAATATTGTAGTTACCCTTTCTCTTGCCCTTAAGTATCTCAAGAGCTTCCGGCTCATATCCGGGTGCAATAATACCGTCTGAAACCTCGCGCGCAATCATTTTCGCCGTGGTAACGTCGCAAACGTCCGAAAGAGCTACCCAGTCACCAAAGGAGCACATTCTGTCTGTTCCTCTTGCCCTTGCGTAAGCGCAAGCCAAGGGCGACTCGTCAAGCCCCTCGATATCATCAACAAAGCACGCTCTCTTAAGCTTATCAGACAAAGGAATTCCAACCGCGGCACTTGTAGGGCTAACGTGCTTGAACGAGGTTACCGCAGGCATACCGAGAGCCTCTTTCAGCTCTTTTACGAGCTGCCACGAGTTAAAAGCGTCAAGGAAATTGATATATCCGGGACGTCCGTTAAGTATCTCTATCGGAAGCTCGCTTCCGTCATGCATATATATTTTTGCAGGCTTCTGATTGGGGTTGCAGCCGTATTTCAGTTCAAAATCCTTCATTTTCGCTTCTCCTTTATACGTTCTTATTTACGATTCTCGTCTCCGTATCGCCCGATTCAATGTCAATATAACGGACGAAGAGAGAAACCTTGTTATCCTCATTAAGATTGGTCCAGATAAGGTCGGTAAGCTCATCAATGCTCACGTCGGGGAGCACAAGCGTTTTGGGCTCTCCCTCAAAGCTTGGGAGAGGATTTCCGTCTCCATTGTAAGTGTGTATAAACTTTGCTCTGCCCGCCTTGGGATTTGAGTAAGCATATGTAAATCTCTCGCAAGACGAATCGTCGCCTTCTGCACTCTTGAGAATAGACATAGCAAAATTCATTCCGTCTCTCTCGCGGCGAATGATTCCGGAAATGCGAGGAGTAAAATTCGGCTTGTCGTCTTCAAATTCACGAGTTCTGAGCGCCTGTTCAAAGGTCATCTGCTTGTCCATAAGATCATATATCGTATCGGTCTGATCGCCGTTGGTTACTATAGTCTTGTTTCCAAGCACCCGCACGGGATAATATATGATAAGGTGAGGATCGACCATCTTGGATTCGTCATAAGCCTTAGTGCGCATAGCATCACCCTCAGCAACGAAAACGCGGTTACGACTGTTTACGCTTCTGCCCATAATAAAGTACGCGGTAACAGCCTTTTTGCCATCTGCGCTTTTTCCAATAATAATACCTCTGCCGTGATATGCGAGAGAATTAAGCTCTTCTTTGATCGTAGAAACTTTCATTTTATACCTCTTTCTCTGATATGATATCTGCCGAAACCCTTTCAACCGCCGCGGGAAGTATCTTCCACTCGGCTTGTTCCATAACCCTTCTTTGAAGCACCTCAGGAGTGTCCCCTTCCTTTATCTCAACCGCCTTTTGCATTACTATCTCGCCACCGTCGGGGATCTCGTTGACAAAATGCACGGTAGCGCCCGTCACCTTAACACCGTATGAAAGCGCCGCCTCGTGAACCCGAAGACCGTAAAATCCCGCGCCGCAGAATGACGGAATGAGCGACGGGTGAACGTTCAGAATCCGCCTTGGATATCTTTTTGTAAAATTCTCGGACAAGATCGACATAAAGCCAGCAAGGACTATAAGGTCAATCTTATACTCTTGAAGCAGACCAAGTATTTTTTCTTCAAAAGCCTCGTGACTGCCCAGCTCCTTTTTATATGCAACAGCCGTATCAATACCCGCGTTTTTCGCTCTTTCAAGAGCATAGGCAGAGGGCTGGCTGGAGATGACAAGAGTGATCCTTCCGCTCTTTATTATCCCACTCTTCTCGGCGTCGATAAGCGCCTGAAGATTGGTGCCTCCGCCCGAGACCAAAACCGCAATTCTTGTCATTCGAGAATAACTCCTTCGTCGCCATTAATTATCTCGCCTATAACGTATGCGATCTCACCGTTCGCCTCGAGTATCTCAAGTGCCTTGTCAACCTCATTTGCCGGCACCACAACACTCATGCCAACGCCCATATTATACGTATTATACATATCTCTCTCAGGAACGTTGCCCGTCTTGGCGATAAGATCGAATATGGGAAGAACTCGCACTGCGCTCTTATCGATCTTAGCAGTAAGTCCCCGAGGGATGGATCTCGGGATGTTTTCATAAAATCCTCCGCCCGTGATGTGCGAGATGCCCTTTACGTCCACCTTTTCAAGAAGCGCGAGAATGCTCTTGACATAGATCTTTGTTGGAGTCAACAAGGTCTCGGCAATGCTCTTTCCGCCGAGCGCGTCACAAGGAACATAAAGAGTATCGGGATTCTTGTCTATATCAAACACTTTACGGCACAAGGAAAATCCGTTGGAATGAACTCCGGTGGACGCAAGCGCTATAACCACGTCACCCTCAGCCATTCTTGTATTATCAAGAATCTTTTTCTTATCAACGATGCCAACCGCAAATCCAGCAAGATCATAATCCTCAACAGGCATCATGCCGGGATGTTCTGCGGTCTCTCCGCCAATGAGTGCCGCGCCGGACTGAACGCAGCCCTCAGCAACACCGCCAACTATCGCCGCGATCTTTTCGGGAACGTTTTTGCCACAAGCTATGTAATCAAGGAAAAACAAAGGCCTTGCTCCGCAGCAGATTATGTCGTTTACACACATTGCAACCGCATCAATACCGATGGTATCGTGCTTGTCCATAAGAATTGCCATTTTGACCTTAGTTCCGCAACCGTCGGTTCCGGAAACCAGAACAGGCTCTTCCATTCCCGCAACAGCAAGTCCAAAGCAACCGCCAAATCCGCCTACATCGTCAAGGCAGCCCTCATTTTTTGTTCTTGCAATGTGCTTTTTCATAAGCTCCACGGCCTTGTATCCCGCGGTAATATCAACGCCCGCCGCAGCGTAGCTTTCCGATCTTGAATTATTGTGCATATTTATATCCTCACTTTACTAAATCAACTCTTAACTTTGGAGCAAGCGGACACGGCTTAGCCTCCGTCGGACTCCGCGCTTATTCTCTTCCGTCCCAGCAATACGTACAAAGCTCGTCGCGGTCTATTCCTATAGCCTTAACGATACCCTCAAGCGATTGGAACTCGAGAGAAGCAAACTTTAGCTTTTTACATATTCTCTGACGCAGCTTGCGGCCTCTTTCGGTATTTCCGTCACTGTACTCGGAAATATATTTTAGCCCCTCCTCGCCCTCAAGCTCTACTATGGTCTTTCGCGCGATAAGCTCCATATCGCTGGTCGAACGCGAAAAATTCAAATACTTACAGGAGTACATGATGGGAGGACAAGCGGAACGCATATGAACCTCTTTTGCTCCGTTTGCGTAAAGAAACTCAACAGTTTCGCGCAGCTGTGTTCCGCGCACTATAGAATCATCAACAAAAAGCAGCTTTTTTCCTTCTATCAGCTCATGTACGGGAATAAGCTTCATTTTCGCGACCTTTTTTCTATCAGCCTGCTTTGCGGTTGTGAAGCTGCGGGGCCACGTGGGCGTATATTTGATAAAGGGGCGCGCAAACGGTATCTCGCTCTTGTTGGCATATCCTATCGCGTGAGGCGTTCCCGAATCGGGCACTCCGCACACGTAGTCTATTTCCTCGGACACGCCCTGCGCTTTATCATTTTCGCAAAGTATCTCTCCGTTGCGATATCTCATTGCCTCAACGTTTATCCCCTCGTATTTCGCAGTTGGATAACCGTAGTACGACCAAAGAAAAGCGCAAACCTTCTTTTTGCTTTGAGGCGCAGAGAGTGTTAGTATCGCATCGGGCGTGACAGAAACTATTTCCGCCGGTCCAAGCTCCTTTTCGTCCTCATATCCAAGCTTCTGATACGCAAAGGACTCGAATGACACCGCATAGCCGTCCTCGTTTTTTCCAATAAGCACTGGCAATCTTCCCGCCTTATCCCTTGCGGCAATAAGCTCACCGCCTTCTTTAAGGATCAGAATGGACGAGGTTCCGTCTATCACGTCCTGCGCAAAGCGTATGCCGTCCACAAAATTGTCTTTTTGGTTTATAAGCGCCGCTACGAGCTCAGTCGAATTGACCGCGCCGCTCGTCATGGCGTTAAAATGCGCTCCGCTCACAGAAAAGAATCTGTCAATAAGCTCATCAGAGTTATTTATCACGCCAATTGTACATATAGCATACGTTCCAAGCTTGGAGCGTATCAGCAGCGGCTGAGGATCGCTGTCACTTATGCTGCCAACCGCCGCGCATCCGCACATATCCTCAAAAACCTTCTCAAACTTTGTTCTGAAAGGAGAGTTGGATATATTATGTATCTCGCGTTGCAAACCGATCTCGGCATCATACGCCGCCATTCCCGCCCTTTTGGTTCCAAGATGAGAATGATAATCAGTACCGAAAAACACGTCCATAAGACACTCTTTTTTCGAGGTTATTCCAAAAAATCCACCCATTGTTTTACCTGCCTTTTCGGATATAAATTTTCATTATCGGGTTTTATTGATTATTTATTATATTCAGCCTCTATTGCCGCGTTTTTCTCAAGCACCGCGCGCGCATCCGCCTCTCTCTTTGCCACAAGCTTGTTGGCAAGCTCGTCGCAAGACAAGGCAAGTATCTCGGCACATAACAAAGCAGCATTGGTAGCTCCGTCTATCGCCACGGTTGCCACGGGAATTCCGGAGGGCATCATAACAGTTGACAAAAGAGCATCTATGCCGTCAAGATTTGAGGACTTGCAGGGTATACCTATAACGGGAAGAGTGGTATTTGCCGCAACGGCGCCCGCAAGATGAGCTGCCATTCCCGCAGCCGCAATGATCACTCCAAAACCGTTTTGCTTTGCATTGCGCGAAAACTCAGCCGCCTCAAAGGGTGTGCGGTGAGCCGAATATACGTGTACCTCGTAAGGTATTCCAAGGCTGTCAAGCGTATCAATTGCCTTTTTTACAACAGGCATATCGCTTGCGCTTCCCATAACTATGCCAACTTTTTTCATTTCAAGGTCCTCCGTTTTTTAAAATCAAAATAAAGAATGGGCGCACTTATCCTATACAAAGGAATAAGTGTGCCCAGACGGTCGGCAGGGATGTCAAAACAGACATTTCCCATATGTAAAATTTCTGTTCCACCGTGGGCAAATCCACATAAATCCGTCAGTCGCAGAAATTTTTTATCAACACAGATATGATACCATAAAACGCCACAATTGTCAATAGACTTTAAGCACTACTTACAGACTATTTGCGCCCTAATTTTAGTCACTTTGACATCACGCCGTTACATCATTGGCGTGGCATCGGACAGCAGCTCGTCAATCGCACCCATCATATTGACCAATTTAGCAGAATAGCCCTTGGAACAAATGACGTTTATCGCCTCATTCATATTGGACGGCCGCTCTGTGATATTGTGACAATCCGATCCCAAGGCATGTATACTGTTTGAATGTATCAGCCTCAAAATTCTTCTTCCCGATATAAACCTTAAAAATGGATCGGCATTAGCCTGCATAAGCACTCGATGTGTTTTCAGCTTGAAGAACTTTTCGTTGTCAACGTAGTGAAAATATCTGTCTATGTGAGCAAGGACAACCTTAATTCCTAACTCGGAGCGCATTTTGCACACCTCGTTTACCACTACGTCCGTCCACCTGCAAAACGGCATTTCAAGCAGCATCACGTCTGTTCCTTGTATGCAAAGATCCCTTATATTTTTATAAAGCGACATTCCGCCAAAATAAGCCACCTCAGCTCCTATTAAGATTTCCGGAATCTCTCTTTTATCGATCTCTTGAAAGCTTAGATAGGATCGGAGCATAGTCACGGACTCGCTTCTTCTCTTCAAAAATGATACGGGATCCTCCTGCTTTGGATAAAAGTGCGGTGTAGCCACAACTCTATCCACTCCCTGCGACTTCAACATCCTGAGCATTTGCAAGGATTCCTCTACACTTCTGCTTCCGTCATCCATAAATGGAAGAATATGTGAATGAAAATCGGTTATTTTAACATCAGCTTTCATTTTTTTAGCTCCGCCTCTCCCTTCTCATAATTTTTCAATAAGCTAAATAAAACCGAGCTTTAAGTACTCGGTTTTATTTTATGTCATGCTTTCTTGTAATATTTAGTTGGCTTGTAATATCTCGCGTGTCCTCTGGACTCTATCTTGTTATATACAAATCCAACCACCTTGGCGTTTGCAAATTCAAGCTGTCTTATAGTCTCCACCACGTCCTTGCGTCTGGCACTGTTATGCCTTACAACAATGATTACTCCGTCAATATACTTGGACAACGCCAACGCGTCCGCAACAGACAGAACGGGCGGAAGGTCAACGATAATATAATCATATTTTTGGCGGCATCCGTCAAGAAATTCCTTCATTCTCTGTGATCCGATAAGCTCTGACGGGTTTGGAGGAATATCTCCCGACGTGATTATGTCAAGATTATCCAGCATCATTGCCTTGTGTATCTTCACGTCTTCGTTGCCCGCAAGAACGTTGGAAAGTCCGGGAGACATTTCCAATTCCAGCGTAAAGCAAACGGATGGGCGACGCATATCCGCATCGATAAGCAATACCTTGTTTCCACCGTCAGCCAAGGAATACGCAAGATTCATCGAAGTAGTACTCTTTCCCTCCTGAGGGCAGGCGCTGCTCACGCCAAGCACTCTTCCGCCCGTCTGATCGGGAAAAGCAAAAGATATATTAGTTCTTAAAAGGTTATACGCTTCCTTGGACGCAAAGCTGAGCTCCTCGCCAATTCTTGCGGTCTTCTTTCTGTTTTTTATTCCACTGTAATATTTAGTATTCATTCATTACTCCCAATATACCACTGTCAATTTTACAAGCGGCAGTTGAATTAGTTATTTTTTTTACTGGAATAATACTTGTGATCGTATCTGTATTCTGTCGAGCTTGCATCAGGAATAACGGCAAGCAACGGAATGCTGTCTCCAAAGTTGGCAATAAGCCATTCCTCCGACTGAAGACGGTTGCTGGCAAAGTGCGCGATAATGATAGCTATACAGCTTAGCAACGCGCCGACCACGGCTCCCACAAGAGTGTTAAGCGTTTTGTTGGGAGATATCAGGGCTCCCTTTTCCGGTCTGTCAACGACCTTACCCTCAGCGCCACCCTTGGCAAGAAGATCGTCCTTGGAAACGCCCTCGCAGAATGCCTCTATTACCTTTTCGGCAACTACCTTTGCCTCATCGGCATCCGGACTTGTGACCGCAACGGTAAAATACTTTGAATCAACCGTGCTTTGCGCGCTTACCATAGATTCCAATATCTTAACGTTATACTCCTTGCGGAAGCGGTTTCCGTTGTTTTCCGGAAAATCATACGCATTGAGATTATCCGCCGCCTTCTGGAGAACCACGTTTCCTGTAATAACAGTTGCGCAGTCTCTGGAAATAACGTATCCAAAGTTAGCGTCGGTAACCGAGTTAGTTGAATCGTCCGTAGTATGTACACCCAATATAGCAGTTGACTTGTACATAGGAACAACCAGATATTGTGTATATGCGAATGCAATAAGCGCTCCAATGACAACGGCAATTACTACCGCCCACCATTTTTTCAGAATTGCCTTAAACAACTCCGATACAGAAACCTCATAAATTCCTTCGTTCATAATCTTCTCCAAAGCTTATAGTAAACAAGCGCGGCACAGTACCGACATCTTATTCATTTAATTATAACATTTCGACACAGCTTTGTCAAGGGAGAAACTTTAAATTACGAAATTTTCCGAAAAACCAAGCAAAAGTCCCCCTCTGCACGAGGGGGACTTGCTATTAAGTTCAGAATTTATCAAATCACTGTGCATTTTCAGCAGCTACCTTATCGGAAACTGTAACATATGCGTCATCGTTTGCGTTGTCCCAGTTGGTGTAGAGCACCTCTGCGTCACTTCCCGTAACTTCGGCAACCTCTGCCCAGCTGTCTACAACCGCAAAGTAAGCTATATCGAGATATTCTCCACCTCTGACTCCGCTTGTATTTCCGTTGCCGTACTTCAAACAGAACACTCCGGCGGGGGCATTTGCGTCATCATATGTGGTTATCGATGCCGCCGCCACCATCTTCTCTATATCTATAACGTAAGTCGTCCATTCATCCGTTTCAAGAATGTTCGTTTCACGTCTTGCTGTATAGCCATCGGTATGTTGTATAGCTCCCTCCGAATCCGCCGTGGATATCTTCCATCCCAAAGCTTCCTTGGAGTTTGTTCTCATTCTCAGAACAAAATACTTGCCTGCTCCGCCGACCAAAGACTGACCTGCTCCGTCCGTATATCCGTCGGAGCCCGACGCGCCTGTGGAATTGTTCTTTGAATCCGAGGGATGTCCAAATGCGGTAAGCGGTATTGTTCCGCCCGCATTCGCAACGTTTATCCTCTGGTACAGATCGCCCGAGGTTGGATCGTAGGATACATGACCAATATTGCTGGAGCAAGACCAGCTGTGATTGGTGTTGATAGTTCCGGGAGCGGTGTACAGATTTATCTCACCCGTAAACACCTTGTTACCCGAAACATCCATCGTTGCGGTTTCGCCACACACAACGCACTTGCCTGTAGATTGATTAAAGGTGTGTCCACCGGTATGGCATTCCATCTTGCCGGCTGCGCCCGCTTTCCAATCGGAAATAAGCTCTACATTGCTTTCCTGGCCCACAACCGCGGTAACCTCGGTTATGTTATCACAAACGGCAAAGTATGCGATGTCTATATATCTGGACGCCTCGTCAACTACATCTGTACCGACCCAAACGTCAAAGTACATACCAATAGCAACGTTTGTAACATTTTCGTCCTCGCCGTGATAATAATTGCTGCCAAGGGACTCAATATCAACAACGATCACGCGCCATACGTCCTGAGTCTCGCTGACGTTTCGCGTTGAAACGAGAGCTGTGCCGGGGTTGGAAAGATTCCATACAGAATCAGGATTATTTGAGTTCACAAGGAAACGAAGAGCACTTGGACCGTGTACTCTGTACTTAAGCACAAAGTATTTACCTGAGCCGCCCTTTATAGTATCTCCCCCGTCATATCCAGCGGATGTATCCTGCTGCACACCAAAGCTTCTTATGGGCGTCTTGAGCGTTCCGTTAACAAACTCAAACGACGCTCCCTGCCCCAACTCGATTCTGTTATAAATACAGTCACTTGAAAGCGTTCCCGTTGCAACACATTTGCTTCCGTCTCCGCCGCTTGCCCAGTTATTATACACCTGAGTAGGAGCAGAATAATAGTTTACATCATTGGACACAGTCCAAGATCTCATCTCATATCCGCAGATCTTACAATGATACTTATATGTGGTTGCGCTCTGTTCGGATATCATTTCAAGCGTTGTTGCGTCGGCACTGTGTGCCTCAACAGTATCTTGCTTGGAAATACCGCAGATCTCGCAATCTTCTATGATCTTGTGTCCGGCAGCGGTTATCTCATAGTGTCCGTCGGAATTGTCGCAAACACGCTCATAACCGCATATCGAGCAGATATTTGTGCCCTCGCCAAAGGAGTGAACTCCCTTGTGACAGGTCATGTTCACACCTTCCGAGCCTGCCCACGAGTCAAGGTACGACACCGTATCGTTACCAACAACGTAACCGACCTCGGTAATATCGTCGCATATTGCGAAATATGCGATATCAACGTAGTCTGTTTCGGTTCCGCCCACACCGGGCTGGATCTGGAATCCAAACGCAGCATGCGTAAGCTCGCCGTTCTCGGCCACATAATACTTGGTGTCTATCTTGGAGAGATTGATCACGTAAGTAACCCACTCTCCAATTTGGAATTTGGATGCTCCACGCAGGTTGGGACTGTTATCTCTGCGGAATACGTTATCTGCAGAAGCGGGGCTTCCCGATCCATCCCAAGATCCAAAGCTCAACCATCCTATAGAGGTTCCGCCAACGCGTATCTTCATAACCGCGTATTTACCCGAGCCTCCGCTTATAGTATCGTTGAGGACAAGGAATCGACCGTTTGTTTTTCCGGATCCACCCGTTCCGTTGCTCAGTTTAACACTTCCAGACGTATTGAAATCAATTCTGTTATACAGGAACGACTCGCTGCCGCTTGTATATCTGTCAATTGAGAAAATGTATTCTCCCTGAACCACAGAGGGTCCGCCCGTATTATAGTTATTAGTTTGAAGACCGGGTACGGAATAGAAGTTAACGTCATTAGGGATCGTCCAAGTGTCCGCTCCATATCCGCAATCATAGCACCCGAGAGTATATGTCGTGGTTGTTTCGCCCTTGCTGATAAATACCAGTTTTCTTTCAGCATGGGGTGTATTCTCACTTTGAGCAGTTACCTGACATATAGCGCAATCTTCTTTAACTCTGTGACCGTTAGCACTGGATGCGTAGTGATTCTTATCACAAGATTCGCTATAGCCGCACACCGTACACTTGCGACTTCTCCGACTGTATTCCCACTCGTGAGGCACCTTCGTAGTCTGTTGTGTCAACTGACAAATAGGACAATTCTCATCAACCGTATGGCCATTCTCATCAAACACAAAGTGATTTACGGTACAGGTCTCATCATAACCACACGTTGTACAAACTCGGCTCTTTATTCCGTACTGCCAATCGTGCTCGGACGCATTCTGCTCTTCTGTCATCTGGCAGATATCGCAAGTCTCTTTTATTCTGTGTCCGTTAGCATCAATAGCGTAATGTTCGTCAGACGTACAAGTTTCGCTATATCCGCACGTAGTACACTTGCGATTCTTGTCCCAATATTTCCACTTATGAGGAGTCTGATCTATCTTTTCATTACAAACTGTGCAAGCATTCTGCCAGTGAGCCGTCGCGTCGGATTCATAGTCGCCCCAGCTCTCGTGCTGGCACGTTGCGTCTCCGTTGGACTTGCGGAGCTCATCGTTTGCAGGAGTCTTCCAATCCGTATACACAACGATCTCGTCACCTACAACCGCAGCAATCTGCTCCCAGCTGTTGCATATTGCAAAGTACGCAATATCCATAGTCTCCGTTAACTTAGCGCCAAGACCTGTGGAAGGGTTGTAAGAGCCCTCGTCCGTCTGCAAACCGACGCATATCCTACTAACGTCAGATTTCATAGCTGCATAATGCTCTGCAGCCATCTTTTCAATGTCTATGACATAAACCGTCCAAAGATCGTCCGATATATCATTGGCAACTCTACGTATCTTATTCGTATATGTAGCAACGCCACCGTTATCGTCATCTCCGTTAACAATAAAGTCAACGTATTCAATGTCCGTACCTCTCATCTTCAGTACGAAGAATTTTCCGGAACCGTTCTTTATGGTGTCTCCCACATCTACCTCTGTAGAGCCCTCCGAGCGCACTCCGTTCACGGCAAATCCACGCTTGGGTGATACACTTCCATTGGTAAACTCAAAGTTTGCTCCCTGATAGAGATTGAGGTGATTGTAAACAAATCCGCCTTCCTCATCATAGATGAATGATCCTGCGGCGCGGCACAAGGTGTCCTGATTGATTCCGGTGCTCCAGTTGTTATAGTACTGTCCCGGCGCAGAATAGTAGTTTATATCAGTGGGCACAGTGCGTCTTTCAAACTCATCTCTGCATCCGCTGCATCCGTAGATATAAGTATTGCCTTCTACAGATAAGAGAGAACCGACACATTTGACACAAGAACCGTCGGGATTACGCAATACGTCAGCAGCAGGATTGCTCCAGTTGGTAAACAGAACCTGATCCTCTCCGGTTATGCTGACTACCTCGTCCCAATCATCACATACCGCAAAATATGCGATATCTATATACTCTATAACGTCTTCTGTTTCACTTAGTCCGTTATTTTGGAAATGCAAGCCGAATGCAGCATGCTCAAGATCGAGATTTTCCGCAGTATAGTACGGCACGTTAAGTGCGGCAATATCTATACAATACGTAGTCCATTCGCCCGACGTTATCTCTTTTGATGATCTACCGATAAACTTAAACGCGGTTACGTAAAACTCGCTACTCAAGCCATCGTTCAATACCAATCTGATCTGATTGATTCCTGAACTTCTCGTCTTTAATACGATATATCTACCCGAGCCGCCGCTAATCGTGTCTCCCTCATCATAACCGTAGTTTGTGCTTAGCATCTGGCCCACTCCATAGTTTCTGACAACAGGAGAAAGCGTTCCGTTTGTAAACTCAAGCGAAGCTCCGTTATCAAGACCTACTCTAGTAAATAAAACATCTTCCTCGCTCATGACGATACCGGTAGTCATAACAGTCGACCCCGTAGGGCTCTGATCGGCATATGTTGCCCAGTTATTGTATATCTGACCGGGGGCTGAGAAGTAGTTGATGTCATCCGAAACCACCAGAGGCTTTGTTTCATATCCACACAAACACTCAAGATAATGCGATGTGGTCTTGCTGACGTCATCTCTCAATTGAACAACTTCGTATTTATGTGTTATCACACCGCCCTCGTCCTTACATACATCACAAGGAGCAGAAGAGTGATGATTGTCATCGGGATATGTATATACGTGTTCACAAGGAGTTCCTTCTATAGTAGGATGCGAGGAATTTCCAAGATCATCGTATATGTATATAGCATTATCATTTTCAAAGAAATCCTTGGCGTCATCTATATCGGAGCAGATCGCTGCAAACGCAAGGTTAAAATAATCTCCGGTGGAAAGTGCGGAATTTCCGTCCATGTACAAATTCAAGGTGTACAGATAGTAATCTCCCGCGGCATCGGGAACATAACCTCTGGTTCCCTCACATATTTTAGAAAGATCAACAATAACGGATGCCCAACCCGGTGTAAGCCCTTTAAGAGCCACGAACATAGGACTTCCAGTTTTATTTCCCTCAATACTTGAAACTGAAAGTCTAAACGAGCTACGTCCCGAACGAAGCTTGATCTTCATTGCCAGATACTTTCCCGTTGGCGTAGAAGTGTTGGGGTCTTCGTATATCGTAACGTAACGTCCCGTATTATCCACAGAGGTAAATCTTGCAGAAGGAGTACCTTCCGCGGATGAAAACGCACTTCCTACTACCTCAACAAAATCTCCCTTGCTTTCAGCAAGTGTCATAGGATCAAAATAGAGATCAACGTCGTAGGGTATCTCAAGTCGTCCGATGGTAGCCTCGCATCTCATGCAGAAATACGAGTACATCAAAACGTCGCCCTCGTCCTCCACAGTACAATATCCCGTATGTGCTATCTTGTTACCTTCGCTCTTTCCACACACGTCACACGCAGGAGACCAATGGTAGCCCTCATTCCATGCGTATCTGGGATGACAGCCCTTTTGAGGCTCCTCGGTTGTTTCCTCGCCCTTTGTTTCCACGTTAGGGTCAGCAGGGATATACGGACCAGGGATAACCTCAGTTTCCGTGGTATCACCCGTATCGGTTGTTTCCGTGGTTCCGGGGTCGGTTGTTCCGGGATCAGTCGTTTCCGTAGTTCCGGGATCAGCAGTACCCGACTCCGTTGTACCGGATTCTGTTGTTTCGGATCTGGTCGTGTCGGATTCGGTAGCATTGGAATCCGTATTATCGGGTTCTGTTGTTTCAACATTGGAAGGCGGGGCAGTCGTCACAGTGCTTGCGGGATTGCGGTCCGTACACGCAAACATAGAAAGCGCAACGGTCACAAACAACAACGACACTAAAAGCCTCAACCAAACTCTATTTTTCATATCTGTCTCTCCTTTTTACGAATTAACAAATGATACTCAAAGGCACAATGAAAACACTGCCCTATTATCTACTATAAATTATATCATATTTATTTTTTTTTGCAAATTGCAAAAAAATCCTTTATTAAAAAGCGTGGGCGTAAAAAAGCACAAATTGTTATTTAAAAAATTAGTGAATATCCACAAACAAACCGCAAAAAACAAGCCCGTCATTTTCCTTTGGAATGACGGGCTTTCGCCTTGTTTGTTTTTATTTATTTCGTTTATTGCTCTTGCTGCGCTTTTTGCGCCACATCAACGGTAGAATCGGGATTTGATGTGGATTTCCAATCGGTCAAGATAACCGTGGTATCATCTCCAACGACTCCCGCTATCTCCGTCCAGTTATCGCAAACCGCGAAATACGCGATATCGATATGCATCTGGAGTGCTTCGCTATACTCTCCGCTTCCAACACAGTTCATAAATCCGAACATTGCCGTATTTACCTCTGCGTTCTCGGCATCATACATGGAACTGAACGCAGACAGATCTACAACGATCACATTCCACGATCCGTTATCGAAGTGCTTACTGCTGGAGGGAATGGCATTAGAACCCGTAATTCCGTCCCACGCGCCAAACTTGATTCCGTTCATCCCCGATCCAAGGCGTATCTTCATGACGGCATATCTACCCGAACCGTTAATGGTGTTAACCGCCGGTCCTGTCCAGTTATATGAGGGGCTTCCCGTTCCGTTGTGGAGCTCAAAGCTTGCTCCACCGTTCATTTTTACTCGCGCAAATGTGAAATTACCCTCTGTCGCGCTCTCGTTATACTCCAGAGTAGCCGCATCGCCACCGAAAGAGCCGAGTCCGCCGGATGCCCAGTTGTTGTACGCCGCCGCCTTATTGGGAGCTACGTAATAGTTTACACTGTTTGATATCTCCTTCAAATCAAGAACGTTTTTACATTCAGGGCATACATACTTATACGTAGTGGTTGCGCTTCCGACCTCTTTTACGTATTCAAGCTCCGCATGTGTTTCACACGGAGGATTGGTTATCTCCGTGCCCGACGAAGTATAGTTCTTATCGTTTGCGGGTGTCTTCCAATCCGTGTATATTACGTTTTCCGAACCAACAATGCTTGAAATCTCCGTCCAACTGTCACATATTGCAAAGTATGCGATATCAACGTAATCGTTTTCGTCATAGTTTTGCCATTCACCGTTTGACAATGCTCCGCCGTTTCCATCGCCCTTAAATCCAAAGGTAGCCTTTGAAAGATCAACGTTGCCCGTTGTATAGGTGCTTGGGAAAGCCTTTTCCATATCGATAACGTATACAGTCCAATCGGTATATAGCGAACTGCTTCTGCCCGCCATGCCGAACACTCTGTCACTTGCGAAGGTATATTTGGGATTTCCGTTTTCGTCTGTTCCTTCCGTAACGTACGCGTCATATCCCGTTTCTCCATCCCATGCAAGTATGTTGAGGCTGGACTCATTCGCTCCAACTCTCATCTTTATCACCATATACTTACCCGAGCCGCTTATGGCGTCGTGCACCGAATTAAAGCCCTTGCTCTGCCAATCCACAGACACAGAACCGTTAAGCACCTCAAATGCTCCGCCGTTCTGCATTGTTATTCTTGCATATGGGAAGCTTGCCTGTCCCGCAGACTCATATACCATAAGCTCACCAACATGCCCCGCAGAGCTGGTCATCTTTCCCGTGTTCCAAGAGTTATAGCCTATCTCCGCGCTTGGTGCGGCATAGTAATTTATATCCGATGACACAAGCTTTGTTGTGTAGATATATCTGCAAACAGGGCAAACGTATCTATATGTGGTAACGCCGTTTTCGGTCATGGATTCCATTACCGTTGCAGCGTGTGTCTGACACTGATCAAGGGTAGTTGGTGTTCCATCCGTCCTGCGTATCTCATCCGAGAAAGGAGTCTTCCAATCTGTATATATAACCGCCTGCTCGTCGTCCTGCACAACGTCAGCTACCTCTTCCCAGTTGTCGCATATCGCGAAATACGCGATATCAACATAATCCGTTTCCACAACGCCCTCGGTAAAGTCGCCCTTAAGTCCGAAAGTAGCCGTCTTGATGTCTGCATTACCCGCGCTGTACGAAGCGGAGAATGCCTTTTCAATATCAATAACGTAAACTGCCCAATCCTCATTCAACGCGGTATCTCGCGAAACGAGCTCAAATATCGAATCGCTTGAAAGCTGACCTGTTGCGGCATTATAATAAGTTTCATTTCCGGTAACGCCGTCCCAAGCAAGAAGCTTGATAAAATCCTCCGTGCCGACACGCATCTTGATTACCATATATTTGCCAGATCCGCCCGAAACAGTATCGTGTGCCTCGCTAAAGCCTTTAAGGAACTTTCCTGTCGGTGTAGAATCGTTGATAAACTCAAACGCTCCACCCTTTTCAAGCGTGATACGGTTATAAACAAATCCTCCATCCTCATCCACCATAAGCGTTCCGGGACGGGCATTATTTGAACCTGTTCCTCCCGTATTCCAGGAATTAAGCTGCTGGCTGGGCGCGGAATAGTAGTTGATATCCGTTGTAAATGTCTTTGAATCGTAAGCCTTATCACATATTGAGCATCTGAATGAATAGGTCTTTCTGTCCTCGCTCATATAGAGCTTGGGAAGATGCTCATCGCACTGAATATTTCCGTCCGTGGTAGCCTCTGCCATGGGAGCACTTCCCGCCCACGACGTAACAAGCACCTTCTCTTGTCCTGTGATCTCAGCTATCTGCTCCCACGTGTCGCAAATAGCGAAATACGCAATGTCAACGTATCCCTCGACCGCTTCGCCGCCTGTCTTCTGGCATTGCAGACCAACAGTGACCTTAGATATATCGTCGTTATCTACTATGTATTGGCTTACTTGGTTTGCCTTACCTGTTGCCGCAAGTCTGCGCAGATCGACAACCACCGTCATCCATTCACCGTCATACTGAGTCCAGCTATAAGCGTTGGGATGTCCGTCCGCCGGATTAGTGAGAAGATCTCCATCCTCTCTTGTTGCCAGACGCAGAGCTATCAGCTGTATTTCGTGAGTTCTTATCTTAAATACAAAGTATTTGCCGGAACCGTTCTTTACAGTGGCGAAATTAGACAGATCACCCGTTCCAAGAACGGGAATGGTTCCTCCGTGACCGTTTTCAGGGTTACCTGAAAGATAAACTCTTTGATAAATGTCACCATCCTCAAGTCCCACGGTTCCGTGAGTATAGCCATGCCAAACGTTAGTAAAGTGGATCTTTGACGGAACGGTATAGTGGTTTACGTCAGCAGGCACCGTTTTAAGATTGGACATGCTTCCGCAGTTACACTTGACCTGATATTGAGTTATTTCACCGTTGCCATTTGTCTCAACGTTGATGAAATTATACTTATGCGCAAACGTACCGCCATTGTCGCCGCAAATATCGCATGCGCCGTAAGAATGGCTCGCTTCATCGGGGAATGTAAATTTGTGTTGGCAGGGGGTGCCGTCTATCTGATCCGCAACGGGGTTATCAAGAACGTCCGTAAATATATATCTTGCGTAATCATCCGCCGCAAAAGTCTTGGCATCGTCCAGAGTATCGCAGAAAGCAACGTACGCTATTTCAAAGTTTTCGCCCTTCTGCATAGCGGAAGCTCCGTCTACACGGACCTTGAATTTGTTCAGATAATACTCACCGTCCGAGCCGGGAAGATATCCCGCATCACCTTCTGCTATCTTAGAAAGATCAACTATCACGGTAGTCCATCCCGCGTGAAGCTCTGTAAGCGAAGCTGTAACGATACCGTCGGTAACCGTCTTGCTCTTCTTGCCCTCCATGCTGGAAATGTCGATTCTGAAGGAAGCGCGACCGTCATTAAGCTTTATCTTCATAACAAGCCAACGGCCTGTAGGCGCCGCGGTGTTTTCGTTGGAATACGCCATTACGTAGTTGCCTTGTCCGTTCTCGGACGTGAACTTCATGGCGGGAACGCCCAATGTCGAGTCAAACTTTGTGGCGGTCGTTCCAAAGTTGTGCTCTGCTTCTCCAAGCTCTACGGGATCTATATAGAGGTTTACGTCATAGGGGACCTCTATGCGCGATATCGCGCATTCGCATCTACGGCAGAAATAGGAATACAGAATCACGTCTCCCTCATCCTCCACCGTAAGATATGCGGTGTGTGCCAAGGGTGTGCTGTCAGTTTCTCGTCCGCAAGTCTCGCATGCGGGGAACCAATGGTATCCCATGTCATATGCATATCTGTTGGGATGTTCGGGACACACATCGGGATCCAATTGGGTTTCGCTCTCATTCGCCTCGGTCTCCTCCAACGAATCGAAAGGAATATCAAAAGAACCGGGCTCTGCCGTTTCAGTCGTATCCTCATCGGAATCGGTCGTAATTTCCGAGGTGTGGGTCGTATTCCCCTGCGTTTCCGAGGATTCTTCGGTAGTCACATCTGTTGATTGAGTAGCCGTTGATTCAGTTTCCGTTGTAACGTCGGTATCTTGCGGATCCGTTTCACTTTCTGTGGATCGATCGGCAACAGATTCAGTGTTCGTGGTCTCGGTTTCAACCTGATCTGTACATGAAACCGCAAATACCGCTAAAGACAGTATAAGGACAAAAAAGCACGTCAAAAGTATCTTAGCTCTTTTCATATTGCGTGTCCTCCCTAAAAAATCAAATTAAATAGCCCGTGAACAGGCGATATAAACCGTCCGCAACTCGCACGGCAACTTTATCGTTAAAGTAAGTATATCACAATTTTAATCTCTTGTCAATAGCGTTGGTAAAATTATGAGTATTTTTTGATATTGCCTTTGACTCACAACACCGATTTATTAACAAAGGGCATCCGAAACGCTCGACACATCGGATGCCCTACCAACGTCGAGTAAAACTTGTACCCGACAAGAAATTCTGGTTTTACTGTTATTCCATGTTCGCTCTTACGTCGATCTCAGCCGAAGTAACCAAAAGGTCACTCGCGGGCGATTCCCAATTTGTCAGAATAACGTCGTCACTTCCCACTACGGAGTCTATCTCTTTCCAGTTGTCGCAAACCGCAAAATACGCGATATCAACGGTTCCCACACTTCCGTTTGCGATCTTATAGCCAAACGTAGCCAGCTTATTTCCCGCATCTTCCGTTGTATAATACTTTGTCGCGGAATTTAACATTTCGGTAGCATCGATAACGTATACTACCCACTCTGTATTGACCTGAGATCTGGTATTTGTTTCAAACAAAGGATCGGCCAGTCCCGCGTTCGATATTACAGTACCCGTTTTATCGTAAGCAGCCAGCTTCATTTGCACCGTGGACTCGCCGGCACGTACCTTGAAGACAAAGTACTTTCCGCCGCCGTAAACGGTATCCTTTAAAGTGATTATGTTTCCGTTTGAAAAGGATATAGATCCGCTTATATCCAGACTTATGCTATTATATACGAATCCGTGCTGAGCATCATATTTGAGAGTGGTATTTGTAACGTGATAGTTGTTATACTGTTGGCCTGCGGGATTATAGTAGTTAACGCCATCCTGCCCTACGTTTACAGTTTTTATTTCCATGACGTTGGAGCAGGAAGCATTGGAGCATTTATAAATATATGTGTTGCCCTCAATAACCAACGTGGGCTTGCACTCACCAAGGCAAACGCCCTCCAAGGTCTGTCCTCCCGAAGTCTTTGCAACGTCCAGATTATTATCCGTCCATTTTGTATAAACGACCTTTTCGCCTTCGCCTACAACGGCTTCGATCTCACTCCAATCATCGCATATTGCCGCATACTCAACATCCACGTATTCCGTTCCGTCACCCGCGTGTCCATTGAAAAACAATCCAAACGATATGCTCTTAACAGATTTGTCATCTGCGGGATAGTTGGGGCAATTAAGCTGCTCTATATCAATTACGTATGTCTGCCACTCATCTTGGATCAGATGTCTGTTTCCTCTTACCAAAAGATATTCTTGCGCTCCCGGATTTATACTCGCGTCGTTAGCAACGGACGACTTATCGGAATTGAGCATAACCGAAATAAATCCGACGTTATGCGTCCTCATTCTTATTACTATATATTTGCCCGAGCCGCCGTTTATCGTTTGATCCGCGGCATATCCTCTTGCATAGGCGTCAAAAGCAAATTCAAGCGACGCTCCTTGGTACAGTACGACTCTGCTATACAGTCTGTCGCCCTCTTTTACTATCGTTCCAACCAGATTTTCCGAAGAGTTGCTTTGTGAATCGCAGTTCCAGTTATTCACTATCTGCGCCGGTGATGAATAATAGTTCACGCTGCTTGGAACTGTTGTTACGTGCGTTGAATACATGCAATCGCCGCAACAGATTCTCACCGTTTTAATCTGACCGTCGTCAGTAACTACGGCTCTCGACTTTTCAGTGTGCGGTGTTTTCTCCGTATCGAGAGATATTCGGCATATCTCGCACTCCTCTCCTACCCAATGTCCTTGTGCATCGAATAACAAATGATCATCTTCGCACACCTGCTCGTATCCGCAAATATCACAATGGCGGGAGCTTGGAATATATATCCACGCATGCTCTTCCCTTGCGTCTTGTATACCGCATATTTCACAGCTTGCAACCCAATGCTCCGAATCACTGTGCAAATAGCTCTCCGACACAGCGGGGCATTCCTGCGTGGCGCCACACTCGCAAACGTGAGCCTCTCTGACGTTAACACAAGCAAAGGCGTGATCCTGCTTGGCAATAGTGACGTCACATACTTCGCATACCACGCTGTGTTTTTTGGAGCCCGTCTGCTCCAGCGTTGCAGTGTGTTCTGCCAAGTTAAGCTTTTCTCCACATTCTCCGCAAGCCTGCCAATGATTTATCTCATCTGACGAATATGCATCCATAGCAGAATGCTCGCCCTGCTGCTCGTCACCGCATTTTTCGCAGCTTCTGATATGTCCGTTGCCATTGGATCTGTAAGCGGACCACTCATGAGAACAGTCAGTTTGAGATTCCTCGGTGGTTTCGGTGGTTTCGGTGGTTTCGGTGTTATCCACCGTCTCAGTCGTTTCAGTGATCTCTGATGTTTCTGTCGTTTCAGAAGCATCCGATCCTTGCGTAGTCTCCGTTGCTTCCGTTTGACTTGTCTCTGTAGATCCGGCGGTAGCTTGCGTTTCATTTTCCTTTTGCGGCCTTCTTTCACAAGACACCGCAAAAAGCGCTACCAGCATAATAATAATCAGTATTCGAAAAACAGAAATCGTTTTTTTCATTTGATCGCCTCCAAGATTGTTTTGAGGTTGCGCACAAAGTTTGATATACACAGTAATTATACTATATTTTTGCTCTCGAGTCAACACATTTTTCCACAATCTTTATCAAGCGAAAGAGCCCTCTCCGCAAACAAACGCGGAGAGGACTCCAAACCAAAAATTATTGAGTTGAAATTTCTGTTCCGTCAGAGTAACATTTCTTGTCGTTAGTTGTAGATTTCCAATCCGTATAAAGCACGGTTTCCCCTTCTCCAACAACGTTTTCAACCTCTGACCAATCATCGCATACCGCAAAGTATGCAACGTCGATATAGTCGCCCGCGTCGGCATCCCCGTCGTCCTTAAGACCAAATACAGCCTTAGCCAACGTGTTGTCCCCCGCCTCATACCACTGAGTATTTACAAGCTTTTCGATATCTACAACGTACACGGTCCACGCGCCGGCAGTAATGTCCTGCGCGCTTCTCTCATAGAATATTACAGTATCATTCTTAACCGACGGCATGCTCTCATATACTGGTATCTCGTTTTTACCGTTGTACGCTCCGATCCTTACCTTTGATTCTCCGCTTGCGCGCATCTTCAAAACCAAGTAAGAGCCTGAACCCTTAACGGCATCGTCTGCAGTATCAACACCTTTTTGAGGCTGGGATGTTCCGTTAAGAAATTCAAACGATCCCCCCTGTTGCATGGTAACTCTGCTATATACGAAATGCTTGCTTGCGTCTGCCTGCGCATCGTCAAACATTACCGTTCCAACGTAGGTACCCGCTCCGGCTTTACCGTCGGTATTCCAAGCATTGAACGCCTGACCGGGAAGCGAATAATAGTTTACGTCATCCGAAACGGTGCGTGTTTCAAGCGTTTTTTCGCAAAATGCGCATGTATATACCAAAGCTCCGTCTTTTTCCGATAGAACGGGATCACATCCCTTATCCTCGCAGGTCTCTCCGTCCGAGTAGCGTTTTTCATCAATGGAGTTATCGCTCCACTTGGTGTAAAGCACCGTTTCGTCGCCAACTACCGCCGATACCTCAGCCCAATTGTCGCATACCGCGAAATAAGCGAGATCTATATACTCTGTTCCCTGAATATGATTCGGGCTCGACTCTCCGTAGAAACCAAACGCAACCTTGGTGACCGAAGCATCGTTGGCTGTATAATTTTGGCTATTCAACTTGGCAATATCTACTACGTAAACGTGCCATTTACCATCGCTCTCAAAGGTTTCAGGTGCGGTATCCTCATTTTGAGGTCCTCTGGTCTCGGTCGCGGCCGACTGAGATCTCAATCCGTCAGCAAGCTTGAGCGAGAGATAGGAAACGCTCTCGGGAACTCTGATCTTAAGCACGATGTAGCTTCCCGATCCACCAACGATATCATCGGAGCAGTCGTTGAAGTCCTTGACAACAGTGGCACTGCCGTTTGAAAGCTCAAACGAGCCACCCTGGAACAACTTGATTCTATTGAATATGAACTCGCCCTCCGTGTCAAAATACAGCATATTATTGGGCGCGGAGACGGTATTCATATTGGATCCCGTGCTCCATACGTTGTAATACTGACCGGGTGCGGAATAGTAGTTAGTTCCCTCGGGAACGGTTACTGTCTTTACCGAAGTTGCGGGGCATGCCGCGCAATCATAAGTATATACACCGTTAACGCATGAATTGAACTTGGGTGTATGTATATAGCACTGTCCGTTAGGTGCCATTTCCGAAAGGACCGCAGTTCCCGCCCAATTGGTCAAATAAACCTTGTCTTCGCCCGCGGCTACGGACGCAACCTCTGTCCAGTCATCACAAATAGCAAAATACGCAAGGTCTACGTATCTATCATCCGTAGGCGTCGAGCCGCTGCCCTTGAAGCCTGCCATTATCTTGGTTGCCGTTGTATCCTTGGCTCCGTAATGAGAGAATGCCAACGCCTCAAGATCTACAACGTAAACGCGCCATGTGTTGTCCGTAACGTCGGCAGCCGTTCTCAGCTTCCACGTTCCGTCATTAAATCCTTCGGTCTGTCCGTCGTCCATTACAAGACCAAGCTGCGTATCGCCCGTCGCTCTAATCTTGAATACGGCATACTTACCTGTTCCGCCGTTGAGTGTATAGTGAGTATCCCATCCTCCGTTCCTGACGTACTCGGCAGTTCCGTTACCCATAATGAAGGATCCACCGGGCTGCAGTGTAATGCGGTTGAATATAACTCCATCCTCTACCATTACCTTGCCCGTAAGCACACCTGCATTCGCAAGACCGCTTGTGTTCCAGTTGTTGTAATACTGTCCGGGCGCGGAGTAATAGTTAACTGTGTTTGCAAAGGTCACCGTCTTGTAGGGAGCGCCGCACGCCGCGCAGACGTAAACGACCTGTCCGTTCGCGCAAGACGAGAATTTGGGAGAATGCTGATAGCATTCACCGTTGGGTTTGACCTTGATGAGCGCGGCCTCGCCGACCCAATCGGTAAGGAAGACCTCGGTCTCGTCAAAGGCTACCTTTGCTATCTCAGACCAGTCATCGCATATCGTAAAATATGCAAGATCTATGTATCTTTCGCCTTCTACTGCTCCTCCGCTTCCCATAAATCCGGCCATTATCTCGGTTGCCGTGGTATCATTTGCGCCGTAGTAGGCATAGTTGACAGCCTCAAGGTCAACTACATATACTCTCCACGTGTTATCCATAACGTCACTCGCGGTTCTTCTGAGTCGCTGGCCGTCATTCCATCCGGGAGTCTGCTGATCATTAACTATCAAGCCTACCTGGCTGTCTCCGAATGCCCTCATTTTGAACACGGCATATCTACCCGTACCGCCCGAAAGCTTATATTTAGCATCCCAACCGCCGTTTCTTACGTAAACCGCAGTTTCATTACCCACGATAAAGGATCCACCGGGAGCAAGATTGATATGGCTGAAAATAACGCCGTCCTCGCACTTTATCGTTCCCGTAAGAACACCAAGCGCGCCCTTACCGTCGGTTGCCCAGTTGTTGTAATACTGCCCGGGAACAGAATAGTAGTTTATGCTGCTATCCGTTTCTCTGAATGCCACCGATTCTCCGCAAATGCACAAAGAGCCGTAGCTCAGGATCTTACCCGTTGTATCCTTAACGTTTATAAGGTTAAATTTATGCTCGATCTCGCCGCCATCGTCAAAGCAAACGTCGCAGGGCTCGGAATAGTGATGCTCGTCATCGGGATAAGTATAGTTGTGCTCGCATATAGTTCCCGCAGTTTCCACAGGTAAGGGATTAGACATTACGTCATCATAAATATATAGCGCGTTATCATTTTTTGCGAACTCTTTTGCTTCTTCAAGCGTATTGCAGAACGCTACGTATCCTATATCGATACCGTCGTCCTTAACGATACCGTCAACAAATAATTGTGCAGAGCACAAATAATATTCTCCGTCAGACGCCGCTGTATATCCGAGATCTCCCTCCACTACTTTGGAGATGTCGATGATCGCCGTTGACCATCCGGCTCCAAGTCCTCCAACCGTAGCATATGCGCAGTCCTCCTGCCACATATGATCGGCATAGGACTGAACGCTGGATACAGCCAATCTAAAGCTGCTGCGTCCTGCACCAAGCTTGATCCTGATGATCATATATTTGCCTGTAGCAACAGAGTTACCGATATCCTCATAAAGAGTAACGTAGCTTCCTGCACCCGCTACAGACTTATATCTTGCGGCGGCAATTCCGTTAAAGGTTACCATGGACGAAGAATTCTCACCAAAATCACACAAGCATTCGGAAATTGTTGCAGGATCTATATAGAGATTAGCGTCGTACGGCACCTCCATACGTGTAACGGCGTTTTCACATCTGCGGCAATAGAAGGAATAAACAACAACGTCTCCCTCATCCTCCACCGTACAATACACGGTATGCGCTATATTGTTACCTCTGCCCTTTCCGCAAACCTCGCACGCGGGCGACCAGTGATATCCGGCATCATAAGCATATCTGGGGTGACAGCTCTTTGCTTGCTCGGTTGTCTCCTCCACCTCGGTCTCGAGATCGGGGTCATATGGATAAACCACTCCGTCCTCGCTGACTGTAGGCATAGTTGTATGCTCGGCCGTAGTCTCCGAATTGTCGGGAGCATCGGTATCCGTACTGTCCGTGCCCTCGCTTGTTTCGGTATTCTCGCTTGTTTCGGTATTCTCGCTTGTTTCGGTCGTTTCAGAAGTTCCGGCATCGGTTCCCGTTGTTATTTCATCGGTGCCCGAGGATTCCGTCACGTCGCTACCCGATCCGTCCACGGTGCTATCCGCAGTCTGCGAATCCGTTTCAACAGGCTCTGTACTAAGGGCATTAGTTCCCGTGGTAACAGTTTCCTGCTGATCCTTACACGACACAATAAACGATGACATGATAGCCATCGCTATAACCAATGCAAGCATCAAATATCTTCTTTTCATTCCATGCGACCTCCGTGCGTTAGTAAGGCACTACCCTACATACTTGTTAACGCTTTCGCAACAAGCACTGGGACCATAATCTATTCTTATTATACTATATGTATTATCAAAAGTCAACACATTTTTCCGCATAAATAAGTCCTATGCTCCAATGGATACGCGTCACACAGCACAAAAAGCCCGCCTCCCTTAAAGAGAGGCGGGCAATTTTGCCATTCATTGAGCCAAAGCTCAAATAAACTGTATAAATTTACTGTGCAGCGGCTTCCTCAACAACCTTTGCGTCTATCGCTGCGGAGTCCATAACGACATCAGCAGAAGCGTTAGACCATGTGGTGGCGTATACTACGCTGTCAGTTCCAACCAGGGAGTCTACCTCTGTCCAGTTGTCAACGATAGCGAAGTAAGCTACATCGATGTAGTCGGTAGCCGTGCCGCCCTTGCCGTTCTGGAGCTTGAGGCTCAACGACAACTTATCCATTGTCGTGTCATTGATATCATAGTATGTCTGGTTTACACCGGAAAGATCAACAACGTAAGTTATCCACTTATCGTTTGCGCCGTCACCGTTGGTGTCGCTGATCATGGCATCGGTAACCGTTCTGATGTTGTTACCGCTGAAGATAGCGTCGGTGTTTGGGTTACTCTCGGAATAAGGATAAGCCGTTGAAAGTGCCGTATTGCCGTCATACAGACCGATGCTGAGCTGACCGAGGCTGGTTCCGCCAACACGCACCTTGAATATCGCGTATTTACCGGGGCCGCCAGTTATTGTATCGTCAACGTCCTTGGTCTTACCCGTAGCACCCGTGGTGTTGTGAAGTCTTACAGATCCACTGGTGTTGAAGGTTACACGCATATAAGCAAAGTCGCCGTCGTCAGCAATAATTGCCTGTGTCGTGTTCCAGTTGCTTATTGCCTGACCGGGAGCCGAGTAGTAGTTGACGTCATCACTGATCACGCGAGTTTCCTTAACGTGACCGCACGCATCAACGACACACTTTACCTCATATCCGGTTTCGGTCTCGTTGAACGCGTAGGTGTGAACCGCGCAGGAACCGTCAGAATAGCGGACGGAATCATTAGAAGACTGTGCCCAGTTAGAGGCGAACTTAACCCTTGCGGTTTCGTCGTTAACAACAGTTGCAACATCCTCCCAACCGTCAACGATTGCAAAGTATGCAACGTCGATAGAGCCCTTAGCTTCGTTTGCGGTTCCGTTTGTAACCTTAATTCCAACGGATATGTTGGATACGTCGGCCTTGGCAAGATCATACCAAACGTTGCTTCCGTTCTTGAACGTCAAGCTCGAAAGATCAACAACGTAGGTTACCCAACCCTCGTCAACCATCGCCTGCGTAACAGGTCTTATGTGAGAGGTGATCTCAAACAGAAGGTCTGTATTGATAGTAGTTGTTCCGGAATATACGGGGATCTCAACATCACCGTTATACAGTGCCAACTTCACTTGACCAATAGTAGCGCTATTGATTCTCATCTTAATTACAGCAAACTTACCGGGTCCGCCCGTGATGGTATCATCAGCAGCTGCCATAGTGGTCTTGTTTGAATTGTTGTGCAATCTTACAGCGCCACCCGACTTAAAGTCAATGCGCGTGTAAGCAAAGTCGCCGTCATTCGCAACGACATACGGAGTAGCCGCATAATGAGTTACGATCTGACCGGGTGCGGAGAAGTAGTTAACTCCCTCGGGAACCATTACGGTGTTGCCACTATCCTGTCCGCAATCACATACGTACTTATATCCGCCCTCGATAGCCTGTGTCGTAAAGGTATGTCTACCCTCAAGGCATGTGCCGTCGGAATTCTTGTTAACTTCCGATATGTTCTCATCGCCGAAGTTAGAAGTGTAAATAACTTCTGTCTTTCCGCCTGTTACCGCTGCTATCTCTTCCCAACTATCACATACAGCGAAGTAAGCTATATCAACATGAGCATTTGCCTGCATAGTAGCCAACGTTATGTTGGTCTGCATAGTTACGCAGATCTTCTGAGCTGTGGAATCAGCAAGGCTGGAAATATCGATTACGTAAATATGGAACTCTTCCGAAAGGATATCCGCGCAGTTGTTTCTCCAATCCTGAGCATCCCACTTGAGAGTCTTGCCCGTATCGGTAGTAAATCCAAATCTTACGTAAGTATTGTTTACGGAGCGCATCTTAAGCACGAGGTACTTACCAAGACCGCCTGTAAGTGTATCATTGGGAGTATTCTCGGCGTAAGGAGCATTTCCGTCAGCGCCTGCGCTCAAAGTTCCGTTCGTAAGGTAGAAGGAAGCGCTCTGGCAAAGATGTACTCTTGTGTAGATACCGTTCTCATCGGCAACTATATCCTTGAGCAGCTTCTTATAATGTGCGTGGTCGGTTGCAGAGCCGCCGGAGCTGGTACCTACGGGCTGGAATACGTCCGCGGTTGCCCAGTTGTTTACTATGTAACCGGGAAGCGAGAGATAGTTCGCGCCATTTGCGGATACGATCTCAAATGTCTTCTGGCATTCAGCGTCCTTACACGTATATGTGTACTTGGATCCGTCCTTCACAGGCATGTCAAGATTATGCTCGTGATTAATGTTTGTGATATCAACAGACCAGCTACACTCAGAACATTCGGTATGAGCCGTGTAGGTATAGCAAACGTTGGTATCTGTGCCGCCCTTACTAACCTTATTCTGCTCAACAGAAGTGATTGAGTGAGCAACTGTCTTTTCTGCGCTTGCAGTTACGTGACCGCAGACTGTGCAATACGTTTCCTCGGTGTACTTGCAACAGTAATCCGCGCTTGTGCCGTCCTTTTCGGTGTAATTAACGTTGCGGGTCGCGGTAGCATGCTGTACTGTAACGCCCGCTTCGGTGCTTACAACGTCATCGTAGAACTCGCACTGAGGATTGTGGCACTTATATGTAACCTTATCGCAGGTGTAGCAACCGAGAGACTTGTCGCCAAGAGGAGATTTGTTCTCTTCACGAACCTCGGATACGCACTCGCCTCCGCAGTTACCGTTAGAATATCTCTGCTCATCCTTGGAAGCATCGCCCCAAGCAGCAGCATACGTTACCATTGTGGTCTCATTGCCAACGATAGCACTGACCTCGGAGAAGTCGTCAACGATTGCGAAATATGCCACGTCAACGTAGTCCGTATCCTTAATGCCGCCTGCTCTGTTTCCGTTAAGTATCTTAAGACCAACGGAGATATTGGACATATCGGTATTCTCAAGGTCGTACCAAAGGAGACCGTTATGTGTTCTGGTCATACCGGAAAGATCTATTACGTAGATCATCCATTCGCCAACCATATCCTCTGTAACAGTTCTGGTATGAGAAGCTATATCGTAAATCCTGTCGCTATCGATAAGAGTAGTAACTGTAGGATGGTAAGGTATCTCTGTCTCGCCGTCATACAGACCTATCTTAAGCTGACCGATATTAGCGTCGCCTATACGGATCTTCATAACTATATAAGAGCCGGGGCCGCCTGTGATGGTATCGTCAGCAACCTTAATGTCGGTTGTGTTGAGGTTGTTATGAATTCTCGCAGAGCCAGAGAGCTTGAAGTTTACGCGTGTAAACGCGAAATCTGTTCCCTCTTCGTCTACAACAATAGTTTGAACCGTGTTATAGTTTGTTGTTATCTGACCGGGTGCGGAGTAGTAGTTAACGTTCTCGGGGATCATTACAGTCTTGCCGCTCTCATGACCGCACTCGCATACGTACTTGTATCCGCCCTCAATAGCCTCTGCCTTGTAGCTGTGGCTATCAACGCACTGTCCGTTAGCATACTTACTGATGTCCTGTGCCGCGTCGCTCCATGTGGGAGCGAAATTAACCTTTGTTGTGTTGTCGCCAACGACCGCTGCAACCTCTGCCCAGTCGTCAACGATAGCAAAGTAAGCCACGTCGAGGTAGTCATCCTCAAGCTCGCCGTTTCTGCCGCCTTCGCCGTTATCAATACCGTTAGCAACCTTAAGTCCAACGGAAATGTAAGACGTATCGCCGTTGGTGAGGTCATACCAGCCCTGCCATGTATCGTTGTACTTGAAGGTAAGGCTTGCAAGATCAACAACGTAGATCGCCCAGCCGTCGTCTACCATATCCTGAGTGAGCTGTCTCTTATGAGAAGCTATATCAAAGAAATAGTCGGTATTGGGGTTGGTCTCGCTATACCAAGCATGCTCGTTCTGTCCATCGTAAAGACCGATCTTAAGCACACCGAGGTTAGCCGATCCAAGACGGATCTTCATAACGGCATATCTGCCAAGTCCGCCCTCGATCTTATCATCGGGCTCGTGCATTCTGGTGGAGCTGTTCTGATTATGCAATCTTACACTTCCGCTATTCTTAAACGTAATGCGGGTATACAGGAAATCTCCGTCATCATCAACAAGCTTCTGTGTAGTGTTGTAATGCGTGGTTGCCTGACCGGGCGCATGATAGAAGTTTACGTCATTGGACACAGTCCATGTCTTTGAGCCGTATCCGCAAATGCTACAACCGTATGTATAGGTCGTTGCGTCTTCACCTACAGTAGAGAATACTATGCTCTGAGCGTGAGCGACGGGAGTAGCCTCCTCAACAGCTCCGCATATCTCGCAGGATTCACCTATTCTGTGGCCGTTTTCATCGCCAACATAGTGATTTTCCGTACACTTCTGCTCGTATCCGCAAGCGGTACAGGTACGGCTCTTTGTCTCAGTGTTAGCCGTTCCATACGTATGAGGAATTACCTCTGTGCCGGCGGTGATACCGCAAATATCGCAGTCCTCTGCGTAGCGGTGACCTTCCGCGGAGATCTCATAGTGCTGACCGTCACAGTTCTGCGAGAACTGGCACTTAGAGCATATACGCGTATTGGCTTCGCTATCAACTATCCAATTGTGGTCTTCCCATTGGTCAGAGATTTCGCAAATAGTACAGCCTACGCTATACTTATGCTGTGTATCGCTCGTATCCAACGTAGCGTCAACCGCGGGACAAGCCTCGGTAGCACCGCAGCTGCACTTATGGCTTTCGCCTGCGCGATCGGGGCCGTACACATGAGCGCTTTCATCGGTATGAGTTCCACACAAGGAGCATACCTTGCTATGAGTAGCACCGTTGTTGGTGAGAATACCCATATGCTCATTCTTATCTACCTGTCTTCCGCAAACGGTACATTCTTTCCAGCAATGAGTTGCGTCCTTTTCATAGTCCTCTCCTACCGTATGGTTTGCAGAGTCCTTTACCTCCTCACACTTGGAGCATTCTTTCCAGTGCTTGGTTTCATTGTGCTTATCAACCCACTCATGCTCACAGAGATCGGGATCAACCGTTTCCGTGGTATCAGTTGTTTCCGTCTCGTCGGTGGTCTCTGTACCGTCGGTGGTCTCTGTGCCATCGGTGGTCTCTGTACCGTCGGTGGTCTCTGTGCCATCGGTGGTCTCTGTACCGTCGGTGGTCTCTGTGCCATCGGTGGTCTCAGTTCCCTCCGTAGTCTCTGTACCGTCGGTGGTCTCTGTGCCAACCGTGGTCTCCGTAGACTCATCGGGAGTCTTTTGCGTTGTCTGCTCGGTAGGCTGCGACTGAGTTCCTCCGGTAGTTTCAGCCGGTCTCTGCTCGGTACAAGCCGCGAGCGATGCTATCATAGATATAGCCATGACAACAACGCAAAGCTT
>SVTF01000013.1 GCA_015063905.1 Oscillospiraceae bacterium
TCTCCTGTCCTGCGCGAGTCTTAGGCTCGATAGCAACACGGATAACAGGCTCCGGGAACTCCATAGATTCGAGGATTACGGGTGCCTTCTCATCACAGAAGGTATCACCTGTGGAGGTGTTCTTTGTTCCGATAACTGCCGCGATATCGCCGCTGTAAACCTCGTCGATATCCTTTCTGTCGTTAGCATGCATCTGAAGGATACGTCCGAGTCTTTCTCTCTTACCCTTGGTAGAGTTGAGAACGGTCTCACCTGCCGCAAGATGTCCCGAATATACGCGGAAGAAGCAAAGCTTTCCAACAAACGGGTCAGTTGCGATCTTAAATGCAAGCGCCGAGAAAGGCGCATTATCATCGGAAGGTCTTTCACACTCTTCTCCCGTGTCTACGTCCACACCCTTGATAGCGGGAACGTCGAGAGGAGAGGGCATAAAGTCAACAATTGCATCGAGAAGCTTCTGAACGCCCTTGTTTCTGTAAGAGGAGCCGCAAACTACGGGAACCATCTTGTTGTCGATGGTAGCCTTACGGATAGCAGCCTTGATCTCGTCCTTGGTGATCTCCTCATCGCAGAGGAACTTCTCCATAAGGTCGTCGTCTACCTCAGCGGCAGCCTCGATCATAGCGTTTCTATACTCCTCAGCGAGCTCGAGCATGTCCTCGGGGATCTCCTCGGTTCTCATGTCCTTACCAAGCTCGTCATAGTAGACCTCAGCCTTCATTTCGATAAGGTCGACGATTCCCTTAAAGGTCATCTCCTTGCCGATAGGAAGCTGGATCGGAACGGCATTAGCCTTGAGTCTGTCCTTCATCATGTCAACGACACGGAAGAAATCGGCTCCGGTAATGTCCATCTTGTTTACGTAAGCCATTCTGGGGACGCGGTACTTGTCCGCCTGTCTCCAAACTGTCTCGGACTGGGGCTCAACGCCGCCCTTTGCACAAAGAACCGTAACCGAACCGTCAAGAACACGGAGCGAACGCTCAACCTCAACTGTAAAGTCAACGTGTCCGGGGGTATCGATAATGTTGATTCTGTGCGAGTTTGCCTTTACGGCAGCGGGATCATCGTGGAACTCTGAGTGAGCCCAGTAGCATGTGGTAGCCGCAGAAGTAATGGTAATACCTCTCTCCTGCTCCTGTACCATCCAGTCCATCGTTGCCGCACCCTCGTGCGTTTCGCCTATCTTGTGGGTCTTACCCGTATAGAAAAGGATACGCTCGGAGGTTGTTGTTTTACCGGCGTCAATGTGAGCCATTATACCGATATTTCTTGTTTTTTCAAGTGAATATTCTCTAGGCATTTAATGGTCTCCTTGATATCAATATCTGTAATGAGCAAAAGCCTTGTTTGCTTCTGCCATCTTGTGCATTTCTTCTTTCTTCTTGAAAGATGCGCCCATGCTGTTCTTAGCATCGATTATCTCTGCGGCGAGTCTTTCTGCCATGGTTCTCTCTCCACGCTTTCTGGAATAAGCGACGAGCCAACGCAGAGCGAGTGTCTGCTGTCTCTCGTGTCTTACTTCCATAGGAACCTGGTATGTGGAACCACCTACACGGCGCGCCTTAACTTCAAGCTGGGGCTTGAGGTTCTCAAGCGCTTCCTGGAATACTTCAAGGGCATTCTGACCTACCTTCTCTTCAACGATTGCGAATGCATCATATACGATGGTCTGAGCAACACCCTTCTTGCCGTCATACATTACGTTGTTTACAAGCTTTGTTACGAGCTTGCTTCCGTACATAGGATCCGGCAATACGTCTCTTTTGGATATACGACCTCTTCTTGGCACTGTACTTCCCTCCTTCATCAAAATTAAAAATGAAATCATTGGTACTCAAAAGCAATACTTCTGTTGTGGCGCCTTGTTAACATAAACATTAAAAAAGAAAACAGGGACTAGCCAAATTGCTTTATTATTTACCTATTTGTTTGTTTGGCAAATGCGCTTTGCCCGGCGGCGAGCTTATTTCTTCTTAGCTGCCTTTGCGCCGTACTTGGAACGGCTCTGCTTACGGTTTGCAACGCCCTGAGCATCAAGCGTACCGCGAATGATGTGGTAACGCACACCGGGGAGGTCACGTACTCTTCCGCCTCTGATAAGAACTACAGAGTGCTCCTGAAGGTTGTGTCCGATTCCGGGAATGTAGGTTGTTGCCTCAAGTCCGTTGGTAAGTCTTACTCTTGCGATCTTACGAAGTGCGGAGTTAGGCTTCTTAGGGCTTGTCGTAGATACCTTTGTGCACACGCCTCTCTTCTGAGGTGCGGGCTGATCGGTTGCTTTGTTTGTAAGAGTGTTGAGACCTGTCTGAAGCACGGGGGCTTTGGACTTGTAGGTCTTGTCCTGACGACCCTGTCTTACAAGTTGGTTAAAGGTTGGCATTCTTCCTTTGTTTCCTCCTTCTTTTAATATTCTAATGTTTATATTACAGACGCATAAGAGAAAGATGCGTAACTGCCGTTTTTTATGCGCGCGGAGCTATAAAAGCCTTATTTTTGGGCATAAAATGCCCTTTGTAGCGCTCACACGCCCCTATATTATATCATTGACATTTATTTTTGTCAAGCGACATTAAAATCTGCAAAAAAGTTCTCTCTTTTGCACAAAACAACGAGCAACAATCCTTGCATATTTGTAAAAAGTTCCCCAAAAAACACCTTTTTGTGCCTTTTGGGGAACTTTTTTATTTTACAGATCCTAAGATCAGACTGCTGCGGTGTCTTGCTCGGAGGATTCAGCCTCGTCTGCCTGCTCTTCCTCGCCTGCCTTTGCAACGTCGATATTATGGTAGCAACCCATACCCGTACCTGCGGGAATAAGCTTACCGATTATAACGTTTTCCTTGAGGCCCAAGAGGTTGTCAACCTTACCGCGAATAGCGGCATCGGTGAGCACCTTGGTGGTTTCCTGGAAGGATGCGGCGGACAGGAAGGAGGTGGTTGCCAAGGATGCCTTGGTAATACCGAGGAGCACGGGATAGCCCGTTGCCTTCTCGAGATTTTTCTCGCCTGCGGCAATTCTTTCGTCGATCTTGTTGTTCTCGTCCTCGAACTCGCTTGCGTCCACAAGCTCGCCCATAAGCATGCTTGTATCTCCGCAGGTATCGATTCTCATCTTTCTCGTCATCTGACGGGCGATGATCTCGATATGCTTGTCGTTAACGTTACAGGACTGTGAACGGTAGACCTTCTGTGTTTCTTTGATAACGTACTCGTATACGGCGTCAAGTCCGAGAATACGCATGATATCTGCGGGAGCCTTGCTTCCCTCGGTAAGAGCGTCGCCCTTTTCAACGTGATCGCCATCGCTGACTGCGAGACGTACACCGTAAGGAACGTCGATCTTCTTGTAATCCTGGGTCGTATATTCACCCTTGATGTCATCGGGACGGATAACGAGAGAGCTCATGCCCGCGATCTCGCCGGGATGTACCTCGACGGTACCCGCGGTCTCTGCCATGATAGCTGCCTTCTTGGGCTGTCTTGCCTCGAACAACTCCTCAACTCTGGGAAGACCCTGAGTAATATCGCTTCCTGCGACACCGCCGGAGTGGAAGGTTCTCATGGTAAGCTGTGTACCGGGCTCACCGATAGACTGTGCCGCGATGATACCTACAGCCTCGCCGATATTAACAGGCTTTCCGGATGCAAGGTCTGCTCCGTAACAGTGAGCGCATATACCGTGCTTTGCGTGACACTGGATAACCGTTCTGATATATACCTTGTCTATACCCGCCTTGGTGATCTGCGCCGCCATCTCGTCGGTGATCATAACGTCGTCCTCGACTATTACCTCGCCGGTTTCGGGATGGATAACGGGACCCATGGTATATCTGCCAACGATTCTGTCGGAAAGGGGCTCGAGAACGTTCTTGTCGTCCATGATATCGTTTACCCACGCGCCCTTGGTGGTATCGCACTTCTCTTCTCTGATGATGACCTCCTGCGCTACGTCAACAAGACGTCTTGTGAGGTATCCGGAGTCTGCGGTACGGAGAGCCGTATCGGAAAGCGACTTACGGGACGAACGTGCACCCATAAAGTACTCGGTAATGTTAAGACCCTCGCGGAAGTTGGACTTGATCGGGATCTCCATCGTCTTACCGGTTGCCGAGAACATAAGTCCACGCATACCTGCAAGCTGACGCATCTGCGTCATAGATCCACGCGCGCCGGAGTCTGCCATTATCTTGATCGGGTTGTAGGTAGAGAAGGAGTCGTTGAGAGCGCTTGTTACCTTTTCGGTGGTCTCGTTCCATACCTTTATAACAGAGGTGTATCTCTCCTCCTCGGAAAGCTCACCGCGCATAAAGTACTTGGATATCTTATCAACGTCCTTCTGTGCTTTGTCGATATATTCCTTCTTGGTTTCGGGAATGGTCATATCGTAAACGGAGATCGAGAAGGAAGCCTTTGTGGAATACTTATATCCCATAGACTTGATCTCGTCAAGCATGTTTGCGCAGACCGCGCTTCCGTGCTTCTTTATGCAGTAGTCGATTATCTGACCGAGCTGCTTTTTCTTTACGACCTGATCTATCTCAAGATTGAAAGCGTTTTCGGGATTGGTTCTGTCCACAAATCCGAGGTCCTGAGGGAGAGGCTTGTTGAAGATAAGGCGACCAAGCGTTGTGTCGATGGTCTTGCTTTTCTTTTCTCCGTCTATTTCCTTTTCAACTCTTACCTTGATCTTGGAGTGAAGACCGATAACGCCGTTTTCATAAGCCATAACTGCCTCGTCAAAGTTACGGAAGCACTTGCCCTCGCCGGGCTCGCCGTCCTTCATCATTGTGAGGTAGTAAGAACCGAGGATCATGTCCTGCGTAGGTGTTGCAACTGCGCGGCCGTCCATGGGCTTTAAGAGGTTGTTAGCCGAGAGCATAAGGAATCTTGCCTCGGCCTGAGCCTCTGCGGACAGAGGAACGTGTACAGGCATCTGGTCTCCGTCGAAGTCCGCGTTGAACGCGGTACAAACGAGCGGGTGGAGCTTTATCGCACGGCCGTCAACCAGCACGGGCTCAAACGCCTGAATAGACAGACGGTGAAGCGTAGGCGCACGGTTGAGCAGAACGGGATGCTCCTTTATTACGTTTTCGAGCGCGTCCCAAACGTCGGGATGAACTCTTTCGATCTTCTTCTGCGCGTCCTTTACGTTGGTAGCCTTGCCCATTTCGACAAGTCTCTTTACAACGAAGGGCTTGAAAAGCTCAAGCGCCATCTCGCGAGGAAGTCCGCACTGATATATCTTGAGCTGAGGACCTACGACGATAACCGAACGGCCGGAATAGTCGACACGCTTACCGAGCAGGTTCTGACGGAAGCGTCCCTGCTTACCGCGAAGCATCTCGGACAGAGATTTATAGGGACGGTTGGAAGAGCCTGTTACGGGCTTTCCGCGGCGGCCGTTATCGATAAGTGCGTCAACAGCCTCCTGAAGCATTCTCTTTTCGTTTGTTACAACTATCTCGGGAGTCTTTATCTCCAACAGCTTCTTAAGACGGTTATTTCTGGAGATAACGCGTCTGTAAAGCTCGTTTAAGTCGCTGGATGCAAATCTTCCTCCGTCCAACTGTACCATAGGACGAATATCGGGGGGAAGCACGGGGACCGCGTCGAGTATCATCCATTCGAGCTTATTGCCCGACTTTCTGAATGCCTCTACAACTTCAAGTCTCTTTATGAGCTTGGTCTTTTTCTGTCCCGTGGTTACCGCGAGCTCGCTCTTGATCTCCGCAGACAACGCGTTTATATCAATGTTAGCCAAAAGCTCCTTGATGGCGCCCGCGCCCATTCCGACGCGGAACTCGTTTTCGTACATCTCACGATATTCGACGTACTGCTTTTCGGAAAGCACCTCTCCCGCCTTGAGGGGAGTATGACCGGGATCGAGGACTACGTTCTCTGCATAGTAAAGCACCTGCTCAAGACGCTTGAGCGGGATATCGAGCACAAGTGCCATTCTGGAAGGAATGGACTTGAAGTACCAGATGTGAGACACGGGAGCCGCAAGCTCAATATGTCCCATTCTCTCACGTCTTACCTTTTTGGTGGTAACGTCCACTCCGCACTTTTCGCACTTGTGGACCTCCTTGGAGTGAGAGTTCTTGTACTTTCCGCACATACAAGCGCCGTCCTTTGTAGGACCGAAGATGCGCTCGCAGAAAAGACCGCCAACCTCTGCTTTAAGAGTTCTGTAGTTGATAGTCTCGGGCTTGGTTACCTCGCCGTAAGACCACTCTCTTATCATTTCCGGAGATGCCAGACCTATCTTTATAGATGAAAATTCATTATGTTCCACAGCTGTTCTCCTAACTGTATCTGTTATTTGTAATTTTTTGCTTTGCGCGGCAAGGCTCGCTCGCCGCGCAAAACCTTCGAATATCGTTTAATTAAAACTCGTCGTCTTCAAACGCGTCGTCGCCGTTGAAATCGTCGATAATGTTGCCTTCTTCGTCCTCAAACTGGAACGCGTCTCTGAACTCATCGTCATCGGTCTGCGTATCCTCGAACAAGGACAGGTCAATGGGCTTTCCGGAGTACTTGGGTCCGTCGTCCTCGTTACAGAGGGTGGAGAGCTGTATCTCCTCACCGTTCTTGTCGAGAACCTTGATATCGAGAGCCAGAGCCTGAAGTTCCTTGACAAGCACCTTGAAGGACTCGGGAACTCCCGGCGTGGGGATGTTCTGTCCCTTGATGATGGCCTCGTAAGCCTTGCGGCGTCCGTTGATATCGTCGGACTTGACTGTGAGTATCTCCTGGAGCGTGTATGCGGCACCGTATGCCTCGAGCGCCCAAACCTCCATCTCTCCGAATCTCTGACCACCAAACTGCGCTTTACCGCCGAGAGGCTGCTGAGTAACGAGGGAGTAAGGACCGTTGGAACGTGCATGCACCTTATCGTCAACAAGGTGATGCAGCTTGAGGTAGTACATGATACCTACCGTTACGGGGTTATCGAAGGGCTCTCCGGTACGTCCGTCATATACGGTCTGCTTACCGTCGAACAGCTTGAGCTTTTTCTGGAGTCTGAGGCTCTCGCAGTATTCCTTGTTAGCCTTTTCCTCTGCGGAAAGAAGTCTGTATTCCTTATCTCCGTTTTCCTTTACGATCTCCTCATAAAGCTCCTTGCCCTCAGGATTTTCGTTGGGGAACAGGTCGCGGCTGTAGCCTGCCATACGCAAGCATTCTGCGATATCCTTTTCGTTTGCTCCGTCAAATACGGGGGTCATTATCTTCCAGCCAAGCTTTTTGGATGCGATACCGAGATGCACCTCAAGCACCTGACCGATGTTCATACGGGAAGGAACGCCGAGGGGGTTAAGGCAGATATCGAGAGGAGTACCGTCGGGGAGGAAGGGCATGTCTTCGGGAGGGAGTATTCTTGAAACGACACCCTTGTTTCCGTGACGTCCTGCCATCTTATCTCCAACGGAGATCTTTCTCTTTTGCGCGATATAAAGCTTAACTACCTTGTTTACGCCTGCGGGAAGCTCGTCTCCCGCCTCATGCGAGAACACGCGAACGTCAACTACGACGCCGCTTTCTCCGTGAGGAACGCGGAGAGACGTATCTCTGACTTCTCTTGCCTTTTCGCCAAAGATCGCGCGGAGCAGTCTTTCCTCTGCGGTAAGCTCGGTCTCTCCCTTAGGAGTGATCTTACCTACGAGAATATCGCCGGCTCTGACCTCGGTTCCCTTCTTGACGATACCGTCCGCGTTAAGATCCTTGAGCGCGTCATCGCCGACGTTGGGTATCTCGCGGGTTATCTCCTCCGGACCGAGCTTTGTATCTCTTGCCTCGTGCGTATATTCTTCAATGTGGACAGACGTGTAAACGTCGTCTCTTACAAGCTTTTCGTTGAGAAGAACTGCGTCCTCGTAGTTGTAACCCTCCCAAGTCATGAAGCCGATGAGAGCGTTTTTACCAAGCGATACCTCTCCGTTGCAGGTTGCGGGCCCGTCCGCGATCACTTCGCCTGCGACAACCTGCTGGCCTCTCTTTACGATAGGCTTCTGGTTTACGCAGTTGGACTGGTTGCTTCTCTTGAACTTGATGAGAGTGTAAACGTCCTTGTGGCCGTCTTCTCTTACTATCGTTATGCTGTTTGCGTCGACTCTTTCAACCGTACCCGCGTGCTTTGCGACTACGACTACGCCCGAGTCAACGGCTGCCTTATATTCCATACCCGTACCGACGATAGGCGAGTCGGTAACGAGAAGCGGCACTGCCTGCTTCTGCATGTTAGATCCCATGAGCGCACGCGAGTTATCGTCGTTCTCAAGGAAGGGGATCATTGCCGTTGCAACGGAAACGACCATCTTAGGAGATACGTCCATGAAGTCGACCTTGGATACGTCTACCTCCATGATCTCTGTCTTGTCGCGCGCGGTTATCTTCTTGTTAAGGAAGTGACCCGATTCGTCAAGAGGCTCGTTACCCTGAGCCACGATGTATCTGTCCTCAACGTCTGCCGTCATATATACGACCTCGTCTGTAACAACGTGGTCAACGGTTCCGTCGGGAAGGGTGTTATGCTCTACCTTACGGTAAGGCGCCTCGATGAATCCGTAATCGTTTATACGGGAGTATGTTGTAAGATAGGAAATAAGACCGATGTTAGGACCTTCGGGAGTCTCGATGGGACACATACGTCCATAGTGCGTATAGTGTACGTCACGGACGTCGAAGGACGCGCGGTCACGCGAAAGACCGCCGGGACCCAGCGCGGACAGACGTCTCTTGTGCGTAAGCTCTGCCAAGGGGTTGTTCTGGTCCATGAACTGAGATAGCTGCGAGGATCCAAAGAACTCGCGGATAGCCGTTGCCACAGGTCTTGTATTAATGAGCGCCTGAGGAGTAAGCTTTTCGTTATCCTGAGTCGTCATTCTTTCCTTTATTATCTTGTCCATTCTCGAGAATCCGATGCGCATCTGGTTCTGGAGCTGCTCGCCCACGGAGCGCACGCGTCTGTTTCCGAGGTGGTCTATATCGTCAACCGTACCCACGTCGTGCGTGAGGTTGAGAAGATAGCTTACTGTCGCAAAGATATCGTCCTTTGTGATGTGCTTGGGGCAAAGCTCGGCAATTCTTTCCTTAGCCTGCTCCTTGATCGCGTCAACGTCTCCCTGACATGCCTCGGCAATTTCAAGAAGAACGGCGGTTCTTGCCTTTTCGTTTACTCCGCAATCCTTAAGATCAAATCCAAGAACGTATTCGGGCTCTACGGTGTTGTTTCCTACTACGCGGATAACGCTGCCATCCTCAAGCTCTATTTCTATCTCGTTTACCGCGTTGTGCTCAACGTTGAGCGCCATCTCCGTGGTGAGAACCGTTCCTTTACCATAAAGGACCTCTCCCGTAAGTGGGCTTACAACGTCTGCTGCAAGACGGCGGTTAGCGATTCTTGAAGAAACGGCCATCTTGGAATCGAACTTGTAGCGTCCGACCATAGCGATGTCATATCTTCTGGGGTCGAAGAAAAGGTTATTTATAAGCTGGATAGCCGACTCGACAAGCGGAGGCTCGCCGGGACGAAGCTTCTTATATATTTCCTTAAGAGCCTCAACTGTAGGATCTGTACCGTTTGCGGCACAAAGATTCTCCGTTTCATCCTTTTCAAAGGTAGCGGTGAGTCTTGCGTCCTCTCCAAACAGCTTTTCGATATCCTCTCTGTGAGTAAGACCGAGCGCACGGATAAAGACCGTCAAGGGAAGCTTGCGGTTTTTATCTATTCTTACGTAAAGAACACCGTTTACGTCGCTCTCGTATTCAAGCCATGCACCTCTGTAAGGGATGACCTGAGCCGCGTAGGTCTTCTTTCCCGACTTGTCTACCTCGGATGAATAATACATTCCGGGCGAACGGACAAGCTGAGATACTATTACTCTCTCCGCGCCGTTGATAACGAAGGTGCCGTTGTCGGTCATTATCGGGAAGTCTCCGAGATAGATATCGGAATACTTTACGTCGCCTGCCTGTTTGTTGGTAAGGCGTACGTTGACCTTAAGGGGAGCCGCGTAGTTTACGTCACGCTCCTTGCACTCCTCAACGGGATACTTGGGCTGAGTGTCAATAGAATAAGAAATGAAGTCTATCGACAGATTTCCCGAGTAGTCGGTGATAGGAGAAACGTCGCGAAGCACCTCCATAAGACCTTCCTCAACGAACCACTTGAAGGACTTGGTCTGAACCTCGACCAGATTGGGAAGCTCGAGGTTGAAGGTTGAGCGCGAAAAGGACATTCTCGTGTTTTTGCCGAGCTTTTGCTCTTTTACATTGACCATTAAATCAATCACTCCATTCAATGAATTGTCTTTACTGAATGGACAAAGCCCTTCGAATCATCAAGAGTTTTTTGCTAAAAAATCTTAACTTTTGTCGGGTTTTGTCATATTCGTGTCGCCGTCCGTCCTGAAAAGAACGCACATTAAGCGATTATAATGCAGTTTACAATTTTATCACAAAAAAACGGGCTTGTCAAGACATTTTCAAAATTTTTTCTAATTTTTGCATTTTTTATTTTCAAAAAGCATATTTTTTGTTTTCGGGCACACAAAAAACACGGAGAACCTTAAAATTCTCCGTGTTTTCAATATTTATATTTGATCTCAAACAGTGGTCATCTTCATTTCTTCGGAGCGCTCGGCGTTTTTGTTGACCTTTTCGGGCTCTCTGAAGGTGGGGACGACTTTCTTTATCGCTTCCTTTATAAGCGGCGAGCATATCTCGGTTTTTGCCTCGGCCACCGCATTCATAAGGACCTCCAGCTTTGCGTCTACTTCGGCTCGGCTCAGTGGCTTGTCCCTCTCTATGAATATCATACTGTTTTCAGTTTTTTCAAGATGTTCTGTCTTGATGAGCAGCTCCTCGTAAAGCTTCTCTCCCGGACGAAGACCGATCTCCTCGATCTTTATGTCCACATCGGGCTCAAAGCCCGAAAGCTTTATCATGTTTACCGCAAGATCGTATATCTTTACGGGCTTGCCCATGTCAAGCACAAATAGCTCTCCGTCCGCCGCCATAAAGCCTGTTTGCATAACCAGCTGGCTTGCCTCGGGAATGGTCATAAAATATCTTATTATGCGCTTGTCCGTAATGGTGACGGGACCGCCGTTCTTTATCTGCTGACGGAACAACGGGATCACCGAGCCGTTAGAGCCCAGAACGTTACCGAAGCGCACCGCCATAAACTCGGTCTTGCTATCTGTTCTGCACTGCACCACCATCTCGCACATTCTCTTTGACGCGCCCATGATATTGGTGGGATTGACCGCTTTATCGGTGGAGATAAGTATAAACTTTTCCGCTCCGTACTTCTCCGCCATGTCCGCGGTGTTGTACGTTCCCATAACGTTGTTCTTTATTGCCTCGCATCCGCTATGCTCCATCAAAGGAACGTGCTTGTGCGCGGCGGCGTGGAACACTATCTGAGGGCGGTAAGCGTTGAATATCGCTTCCAATCTGTCGCGCTCACGCACCGATGCTATTTCAACCACGAGATCCAGCTTTTCGCCATACAGTCTGGTAAGCTCCTGCTGTATCTCGTAAGCGTTGTTCTCGTATATATCGAGAATTATGAGCTTTTTGGGGTGGCATTTCGCTATCTGACGGCAAAGCTCGCTTCCAATAGATCCGCCGCCTCCGGTAACAAGCACGGTCTTGCCAAAATAAAATCTTCTGGTAGCTCCGGTGTTTATATTTATGGGCTTGCGGAACAAAAGATCCTCAATCTGAAAATCTCGAATTACCTTCTGGCTCTTCTTTTCGGATTCCTCTTCCTCATCCTTGTGGAAGTCCTTTACGGGTATGTCGTATATCTTGAGCTTGCACTTAGCGCGGCTATATACGTTGAATATACGTACCGCTTCCTCGCTGTCAAGCTCCGCTATCGCGACGAACAGCTCTGTGATGCCATTCTTTTTGATAAGCTCGAATACCGACTCATCCTCCGGATAGACCTTAAGACCTGCAACGTGATTTCCTATCTTTTGCGGATCCTTGTCTATGAAGAATACGGGATTGAACGTGGACTGATGGTTGCAAAGCAGCTCGTTTGCTAAAAACGCGCCAAGCTGTCCTGCGCCGATTATTGCCACGTTTATCTTTTTATCAGACGATGTGTGTGCCTTATATCTGTGCTTATATATGAGTCGGTAGAAGAGTCTTGAGCAGACTGAAAGCATGGTGTTTACTGGAGCTATGACCGCAAACAGCCATATATCGTTACCCAGATGCGCGGCAAAGACTGTGACCGCGGCAACGATGATACCGATCACGTCGGCAAACACCATCTTTAAATAGGATAGCGTTCTCGTGTAACGCCAAACGCTGTTATACACGCCAAAGAACAGTCTGGCGATCAGCACTGCCGCCAAAAGTATACCCGCGTTTGACCAAATATAAGAATAATCGGAAGCGTGATGCTCAAAAAAGATGGCTCCGAAATAATAAGCTCCGGTTACGCAAGCAAATACGACGCAATCAAAGGCAAACAAGACCGCGCGCCGAAATTTTCCTGCAAGTATTTGTTTTATATTCATTTCAATAATTCCTCTCTTGATCTCAAGTGCTATGAGTGTTACAAAGGGGTTACGTATATCGGAATTTGGAATGTTGCTATTGTGTTTACGAGTACATTATAACACCGCGACATCATTTTGTCAACGGTAAATATTTTGCCAGCGAAAAGCCGCCTGTCAGGTGGTTGTTTTTATATCTGTTCCCCACTCGCGAAGCTGCTCTTGGCTTATTTCCATTTTTGTTATCAGACCGTTGAAGCTCACGTCATATTGTGCCTTGCTTATTGCTCCCCGCTGTAAAAAGGAGTTCAGTGTTTCTACCTGCTTCAAAAACAGGAATTTTTTTCTTTCATTGGAATCATTTGCCGATATGACCGTGTTTTCTGTGTTCATGATCATTCCTCGTAAGGTTCGTTATTTCGATACGTTTCGATAATTATATCACACAATCGCGTTTGTGTCAAGATGAAAAAAGCACAGGGAGAGCCGACCGCTGGGGCAGACTCTCTCTGTTTGCTGTTTTATTTGTTTTTCAAATATTCGTCTATTGCCGCCGCTGCGGTCTTGCCCGCACCCATTGCGGAAATAACAGTAGCCGCGCCCGTTACGGCGTCGCCGCCCGCGTACACCGCTGCCCGCGAGGTAAGGCCCACCTCATTTACCACGATTCCGCCACGCGAATTTACCTCCAAGCCATTGGTGGTAGACTTGATAAGCGGGTTCGGAGAGGTGCCGATGGAGATTATTACGGTATCCACGTCCATCTCAAACTCACTGCCCTCTATCTCCACGGGGCGTCTTCTTCCCTTGGCGTCGGGCTCACCCAGCTCCATCCTTACGCATCGCATTCCCGAAACAAAGCCGTTCTTGCAATCACGGGGGTCGCTCGGATTGCTATACCCCAAAATCTCTATAGGATTGCACAAAAGACGGAATTCTATTCCCTCCTCCTGCGCGTGCTCCACCTCCTCACGTCTTGCGGGAAGCTCCTCCATAGAGCGACGGTAAACGATGCATACCTTTTCCGCGCCCAACCTCAGCGCCGTTCTCGCCGCGTCCATGGCAACGTTTCCTCCGCCCACCACGGCGACCTTGCCGCCCTTCATTATTGGAGTTTCGGGGGTGTCGAGATAAGCTTTCATAAGATTGCTTCTCGTCAAAAACTCGTTTGCGGAATACACTCCCTTTAGCGATTCTCCGGGAATGCCCATGAAATTGGGCAAGCCTGCGCCCGAGCCGATAAATACCGCCTCGTAGCCTTCGTCAAAAAGCTCGTCAACTGTCAGAGTCTTGCCTATGACGACATTGGCCTCTATCTTAACGCCGAGAGCCTTGAGCGTTTCCACCTCCTTGGCAACAATCGCCTTGGGCAGACGGAATTCGGGAATACCGTATACAAGCACTCCGCCCGCGGTATGTAACGCCTCAAACACGGTCACCTCGTAGCCCGCTTTGGCGAGATCGCCCGCGCAAGTGAGTCCGGAAGGGCCAGAGCCGACGACGGCAACTCTGTGTCCGTTTTTTTGAGGTGCCTCGGGCATTTCGGCGCAAAAAGTATTGTGCCAATCCGCAACAAAGCGCTCAAGCCTTCCAATACCGACAGGCTCTCCCTTTATTGCTCTCACACACTTCGACTCACACTGTGTCTCCTGCGGACAGACTCTGCCGCAAACGGCGGGCAAAGACGAGGTCTTGGAGATTATCCTATAAGCCGCCTCGAAATCTCCTTCCTTTATCTTGGAAATGAATTCGGGTATATGTATGTTTACGGGACAGCCGCTGACGCAGGGCATGTTTTTGCAGCCCAGGCATCGCATTGCCTCATCCATTGCCATCTCCTTTGTATATCCCAGCGCCACCTCGTCAAAATTGCGCGAGCGCACATCGGGGGCTTGTGTTGGCATTTCGTTCTTCTTTAGCGACATATTTATTTTTGCCATATCATTTCTTCTCCTTGCCGAAAAGATTGCAGCTCTGCTCGTAGGCGTGGCGCTCGAAATCCGCGTACATTCTGCCTCTTGACATAGCCTCGTCGAAATCCACCTCGTAGCCGTTGAAATCGGGGCCGTCCACACAGGCAAACTTAGTTACCCTCTTGCCGTCCACGTTCAGCGTAAGTCGGCATCCTCCGCACATTCCCGTTCCGTCTATCATGATAGGATTCATCGACACCGTTACGGGCGTGCCATAAGGCTTTGCCGTTGCCACAACGAATTTCATCATGACAAGCGGACCTATCGTTATTATCATATCAAATTGCTTGCCCGCGCCCAGCATCTCCGAAAGCGGCATCGTAACGTTACCCTTTTCGCCGTATGAGCCGTCGTCGGTCATTACGCGGAGCGTGTCAGAGCAAGCCTTGAATTCATCCTCAAGGATAACGAGATCTCTGTTGCGGAAGCCGATTATGCTTGTAACCTCGGCGCCCATTTCGTGCAGCTTTTGCGCCACGGGCATTGCGATGGCGCAGCCAACGCCTCCGCCGACTATGCACACGCGTCTAAGTCCGTCGAGATGAGTCGCCTCGCCCAATGGGCCGACAAAGTCACAAAGGAAATCGCCCTCCTCCTTGTAGGAGAGCTTTTTGGTGGTGCCTCCGACGATCTGATATATTATCTTTACCGCGCCGCGAGCTGCGTCCACACCCGCCACGGTCAACGGGATCCTCTCGCCGTCCTCATCGACACGAAGTATTATGAACTGACCGGGCTGCGCCTTTTTTGCCACCATAGGAGCTTGTATCCATAGCTGGACAACGGTTGGATTAAGTATCTTTTTTTCGAGTATTTTATACATAGTTTATCTCCTTGCTTTGTATAATTTGAAGGATGTATTTTATTATAACACCGCCGACACGGTTTTTCAAGAGATTTGAAAAATATATTGTTGCTTGTCTTGCGGTGTTTTTTGGATAAATTGGCATTTTTGTGTATATTGACATTCAGTGCTTGTCGCCGAGAGTGGATAAGGGGGTATAATGTATTATATATAGGTATACAATTTGGCAAAGAAGGAGCTTACATATGGCATCACAAGTGACAGATCTTCAATGTCCCGGCTGCGGAAGTCGCGTTTCCATTGATCAGGAGACCTGCGATTTTTGCCACAGCCCCGTAACGATATCCACCTTTAATAGCGTTTCCTCTATGTCTCCGCTGCAGGTAAACAAATATGCGGCATCATACAGAGAGGCGCTCAAGGAAGACCCAGATAACAGAGCCATCAATACGTCTATAGCAATGTGTTATCTGAAGCTGAGAATGTATGACGAAGCGTATGCTGCGTTTTCCAAGGCTATCGTAGATAATTTTGATAACTCCGAAACTTACTTTTATGCCGCTATCTGTCTGCTCAAGGGAAGAAAGGCGTTCTTGCTTTCCCGCCCCGAGATCGACAAGATACTCGAGCTTATGAACGCGGCGACCATGATTGAGGACAGAGGAATTTATTTCTATTTCCTCGCATATATCAAGTATGACTACTTTAAGCGCAAATTCCTGAACACTACCCCGAATTACAAGGATTATCTCGCGCAGGCAAAGCTCAGGGGATACTCCTCTCTGGACGTGGATACCATGTTCAGCATCATGGGTGTTGACAAGATCAGCATCGTTTAATCTGTTGTCCCTATTAATCTATATATTCTTTTTTAGGAGGAAACAAAATGGGCATTTTATCAAATCTTTTAGGCAAGGGCAAGGAGAAGCAGTCCACTGCTCTTATGCTTGATATGCTTAAGCGCGGAAAGCGCCCCGATCAGTGCAAGAGCATTGATTATCTCTACTCTCCCGATGAGGAAGCGAAAAAGGGTTGTCTTGGCGGCAAAAAGAAGCCTAACAAGAAAAAAGGCGGTTGCATGAGCAAGAACGTTGCCTGGGATATGGACGACTATATCGCACACGTTCAGAAGATCGTTAACGAACTTGGTCTCAAGCAGAGAGCTATCGAAAAGATAGGTCTTGACGAGACTCAGATCTCCGAGATCCCCCCCGTAACACTCAACTCGTTCCTTTACAGAGGAGACGACGTAGTTATCAAGTCCGAGGAAACTAACGTTCAGGGTATTTGGAGAAACGTATCCAACAAGTACTCCGTAACATGGATATTCTTTTCGGCAACGCAGATCTATACATACACCTATCAGTTCGATACGACCAGCGATAACGTTGTAGAGAGCACCAGAGACTTCTTCTACACCGACGTTACATGTATCAGAACCGAGCATGAGATCGTTGAGAAGATCATCGAGAGAAAGCAGGGCTGCGGTTGCTTCAAGAAGCAGGAAAGCAAGTTCTTCCACAACAACCAGGAATACGACACGCTTTCTATCACTGTTCCCGGCGACAGCTACACCTTCTGGTGTAAGACAACCGAAACTATCGAGCAGAGCATTCAGGCCGCTAAGGCAATGATCCGCGAGAAGAAGAACGGTTAATTGAAAAATAATTAAGGCAAGGCATTTGTTGCCTTGCCTTATTTTGAAGCAGGCTAAAATGGAAGATAAAGATATAATTGTTGAGGGATATATTGAAAAGGAAACCCCTCTGGTAGAGGAGTTTATTCCGCATAATCCGTTAAATCGCCCCAAGATGCATTATACAAAGCCGATCATTGCTTTGCTTGTTTATATTGTTCAGTTTGCTTTGATCTGCTTTATTCCCTATGATGCATGGTGGTTGACGCTTATTACGTTGGTGGCGTATTCCGCGGTTTATTTTGCGGTTATAGCCAAAAGAACTATAATATGGATGGTTCATCTGTATCAGAATCTGGCATCGGACGAAACTCGGAAAAAATGTGTTTTTGAGCCGAGCTGCTCCGAATATATGATACTTGCCGTGCAGAAGTACGGCGTAATCAAGGGTGTCTGTAAGGGTATAAACCGTTTGCATCGGTGCGGTCTCGAAAGAGGCGTGGATTACCCATAATCGTTTATAAAGATACATAAATTGGAGGAAACATCATGGCTTTTTTTAAGAAAAATCCAAATGAAACAGCATTTCAGGGCGGACAGAAGCATTGGGCGGATGTCATTAAAAACACGGGCCCCGGAGATCTCCTGATTTGGCGTCAGCCTGAGGAGGATTTTAACACCAATTCCACCGTTATCGTTATGCCGGGCGAAGCGGCGATTTTTGTCAACGGCGGAACAATAGAACAGGTTTTTGAAAGCGGTACATATAAGCTTTCCACCCAGAACTATCCCTTTATCTCTCGCCTCCGCAACGCGTTTACGGGCGGAATCAGCGCGTTTAACTGCGTTGTATATTTTGTTAAAACGGCGCACACCACCGAGATCAAATGGGGCACCGATACGCCCATACAGGTAAGAGATAAGCTCCTTGGAATCGCCACAAAGCTTAAAGCAAGGGGCGCGTACAGAGTTCAGGTTACCAATCCCGCAAAGTTCCTTGAAAAAATGATAGGAAATAATTTCGTTGCCGCTACTCCCACGGGAATAACTAATTTCTTTGTCAGTGAATTTCAGTCCAAGATCAAGTCAATGATCGCAAGGGCAGTCAACGAATCCAACGCCGAGATCCTTGGTATAGATTCCAGACTCGACGAGCTTTCCGCGGCGATCAAGCCCTATCTTCAGGAATCTCTTGAGGATTACGGCCTTCGTTGCGTCAGCTTCTCGGTAATGGCGATAGACATCGACGACAGCGAGCTTCGCCAGAAATACGACGAGATCGGTATGGACGCTATCGCTAAGATGAGAAACGCTCAGGCAGACCGCATGGTAATGGATACCCTTGGGGATAAGTGGGCTCAGCAGCAGTCGGTAAACATCATGTCTACCATGGCAGAGGGTGTTGCCAAGGGCGGCGGAGACGGACTCACGGGAGCAAGCATGGGACTCGGAATGGGCATGGCGGCAGGAGGTATGTTTGGCGGCATGGCTCAGCAGATGTTCGCTCCTATGCAGCAACCCATGCAGCAGCCCATGCAACAGCCTGCGCAGCCCGCCGCGGACGATCCGATGGAGGTTCTTGGCAAGCTTAAGAAAATGCTTGACGCGGGCTTGATAGAGCAATCGGAGTACGATGCTAAAAAGGCAGAGATATTAAGTAAAATGTAATTTGTAAGGAAGAACGGATATGAAAAAATCAAAAATATCGCAAGTAATCGTTGCATTGGTTTTTCTGATAGCGTTTAACGCAATATTCTTCATTTTGGGTGAATTCCCCGCCCCCGCGTCCGTTTGGATAGCGTACGGCGTGGTCCATTTTGCGTATCTTGCGCTGCTTGCCACACCTCTGTTTGTTAAAAAAGGAAAAAGCAGCTTTGAAAATTCCGCACCCTTGGCGGTCATATCTTCGGCGCATTTCGGTTTTCAGTTGCTTGCGGGCATAATCTTTATGCTTATCAGGCTTGAAGGATATAAATTTATCGTGGTATTTTATATTATCACGATAGCGATATACCTCATAGCCTTCTTCTACGTTCTCAGCGTAAACGGACGCACCGAAGCGGCGGTTGAAAGAAGGGCAAGCGAGATCTACTATATCAGAAATTATGCCTCCAAGGTAAAAATGATGATAGGCAGATATATGGGTGGCAGATTGGACGCAAGACTGGAAAGGCTTTACGACGAGCTTTATACAAGCCCCACCAAATCCATCCCCGCGGTTGCCGATATAGAGTCGGATATCGCGTTCAAGATTGGCGAGCTTGAGAGGGCTGTAAGAGCCGAGAAGGCGGAAGACGCGGAAACTATTATCAACGACGTCCTTTATTTGATAGAGGATCGTAACCGTATTCTCAGAAATAATTATTAACGTATCCGTGATATAATGGCGAGCGAAAACGCCTAATATCACACAAATAAAGCAAGGACCGACACTCGATACGGGTGTCGGTCTTTTTTGCTTGCGAAAAATGTTTTTTGGTGCTGGCATATATCAACGTAGCTTTTCTGAAAATTCTGTTATTTTTTTGCATAAATCTTGTCAATTTACCAATACTAAAAAGGCAGCAACTTGCAACAAAGGAGAGTTAGATAGATTATGAAAGCAACAGGAATAGTCAGAAGAATCGACGATCTCGGCAGAGTCGTCATTCCCAAAGAAATAAGAAGAACAATGAGGATCCGCGAGGGTGACCCCTTAGAAATATTTACAGACCGCGAGGGCGAGGTGATATTCAAAAAGTATTCGCCCATCGGCGAGCTTTCGGCTTTTGCCTCGCAGTATGCCGAGACTCTGCACAAGACCTGCGATCTCTCTGTCCTTATCTGCGACAGAGATACCGTTATTGCCTGCGCGGGCGTATCAAAAAAGGAATACACGGATAAAAGGCTTTCAGCCGAGCTTGAACGTATATGCGAGAACAGATCTATGTTTACGCACGGCGCAGGACAGGATAAAATATCCGCCGTGGCGGACGGCGGCAATCATTACGTCAAGTGCGCGATGCCCATAATCAGTGAAGGTGATATTGTGGGTTGCGTGGCGTCGTTGGCACCCTTGGACTCCGATTCCCTGCCCGAATCGGTTGAAACCAAGCTTATACAAACTGCCGCGGGATTTCTCGGCAGACAGCTTGAATCCTGATATAGCAAATCTCCCCCCAAAAGAACGGGGGGAGATTTATTTACGGTTTTATTTTTTCCTTTTAAGTTCGTATTTTGTCCAGCCCTCGCCGTTGATCTCGTGGGCGCGGTTTATGGTCATAAAAGCGTTTTTATCGAGCTTTGTTACTATCGCCATAAGCTCGGCATACTGCGCCATGGTGAAGGACACCATAACCACCGTTTTGCGCTCTCCCGAATAACCGCCCGTTACGTTGAACAGCGTCGTCGTTCTGTCAAGTCGTTCGCGTATCTGCTCATTGAGCTCCTCGGATTTGTCGGTGACGATATGAGCCACAAAGGCTTTATCTCCGCCAACAAACACCTTGTCTATTACCATTGCCGCAATAAACGCGGAAACGATGCCCAGCAAAGACACTATGAAATCTCCGATTATAAACATTCCAAGCACCACCGCGGACGCATCTACGATGAATATGGTGACGGAGCTTTTGGCTTTCTTGAATATCTTACATAAGGTAAAGGCAATAACGTCTACGCCGCCCGTGGATCCGCCACCAAGGAAGGACAACGCGCATCCAAGCCCCACGAACACTCCGCTGAAGATCGCGGCCAGCAATATTGCTATTCCCGAATGTACGCTGTCCTCGAGACGGAAAAATCCGTTCATGAATTCGGGCGAGCGCAAGCCCGAAAACGCGGCTGTGGCTATTGGATAAACAATGGTAGAGATCAGAGATTTCATTGCAAAGCTGCGACCAAGAATGATAAAGCCCAGAACAAACAGGCTCCACGTCAAAACGGCGATTATCATTTCCTTTGTTATAAATTCAAATGGTAACAGCGTCTTTATTACTATTGAGTATCCCGATACTCCGCCTGTGACAAGATCAAAAGGGAGAAGAAACACCGACGTTCCAAACGCGAGTATTACCGTTCCCAACATAACGAGCAGGATGCTTTTTGCTTTTTGCAAGACATCTGCCTTGGAATATTTAAACTTCATTTGCTACCTATCCTGATTAAAAGATTTGTATAACGGCATCGAAAATACGGGCAGCTATGTCATCCACGCTTCCGGACGCGTCAATAATAACTATTTTTTCCCCTCTTTGCTTCAATCTTTCAAAAACGTCGAAAAACATCTTGCGCGTTTTCTCAAGATATTCGTAATTCTCGTATATCTCGCGCGGCACGTCGACTCTTGCTCCAATGCGTTCAAGACTCTTTTCGGGAGTCAGGTCCAGAAACACGCAAAGATCGGGCGTACGGATGTCGGGGTTTTCAAGGTTGAGGGCAGAGACTGCGTCAAATCCAAGCTCCGCACCCTGATAAGCCAAGGATGAATAGTAATAACGGTCGCTTATCACCGTTATTCCGTCCGAGAGCTGCTTTTCTATTCCCTGCTCCTTGTCAACGTTGTGGTTAACTCTGTCGCGCGCGAACATCTCGGCCATTTCCATTGCCGTTGTGGGTATCTCGCCCGCGAGTGCCTGCCGCAAAAGCTTGCCCGATGGCAAGGTGGTGGGTTCGGCGGTTACGCTACACGCTATATTGTGTTTGGAGAGCGCAGCGGCAAGCAGATTTATCTGCGTGGTCTTTCCCGCGCCGTCAATGCCCTCAAAAACTATAAACTTTGATTTGTTTATCATAAAACTAACCTCAAAAAGACCTTCCAATATTATTTTCCGCGCCAAACCGACGGAGAGAACAACATCATCATGGGGAATATCTCAAGTCTGCCGAAAAGCATATCAAGAGATAGAACTATAAGCGACGCGGGGGAATAAAAAGCAAAATTGCTCATAGGGCCAGCCGCGCCAAGTCCGGGACCGACGTTGTTTATTGTCGATGCCACGGAGGAGAACAATGTTTCGATGGAAGGGCGATCAAACAATGCAACAATAATAAGCGATGCGAAAAATATAAACCCGTAAGAGATTATGTATGCAAACGCGCCCTTGATCGTGTCGTTATCAACGGACTTTCTTTCAAATCTTACGCGCTTTACCTGTCTTGGATGTATCATATGGCAGATCTCAACCCATGCGGATTTAAAGGATATTACAAGTCTGCTCACCTTCATTCCTCCGCCCGTGGAGCCCGCGCACGCGCCGATAAACATAAGGATCAGCAAAAGCGTTTTGGAGAGATTTGGCCACAAATTGAAGTCTGCCGTGGCAAATCCGGTTGTTGACAGGATGGTCGCTACTTGGAAAAACGCGTGCCTTATCGAATCGGAAACGTTCCAATATACCGTGTATATATTCAGTGCTATCAACGCCGTTGCGGTCATCACTATGCCAATGAACCACCAAAGCTCCTCACTAAGCAATGCGGAGGTTACTTTGCCCGTCAGTATCAGAAAATAAACGTTGAAGTTTATGCTGAACAAAAACATAAACACGGATACCACCCATGTGCAGTATTCGATGTTTGCGATACCGCCAAAGGATACCATGTTGTCTGCCCATACGGAAAATCCGCCTGTGCCGGCAGTGGAAAATGAGATGCACAGCGATTCATAAATACCAAGCCCGCCACTTACCAAGAATATAACTTGGATAAATGTCATGGCAGTATACATTCCGTACATTATTGCCGAGGTCTTTTTTACCGTGGATACTATCTTATCAACCTTGGGTCCCGGCATCTCTGCGCGCATTACGTAAACCATGTGTGAGGATGACATTTCCTGCTGAGGCATGATGGCAAGCACGAACACAAGTACTCCCATTCCTCCGATCCAGTGTGTAAAGCATCTCCAGAGGAATACTCCGTGCATGCCGACGCTGGCGGACGCGGGTGCCCAGAGCTTGTCGAAATCCGCGGATGAAAGCACGCTTGCTCCCGTGGTGGTAAAGCCCGACACCGTCTCGAAAAACGCGCCCACAAAATTGGGTATGAGGCCCGAAATTATAAAGGGTAAGCAACCAAACAAAGACACAACCACCCAAGAGAGACCAACTGTCAGAAATCCCTCCTTGGCGTATATTTTCATGTTTTTGGGCTTGCGGAAGGACAGCAAAAGTCCCACGGAAAAAAGCACTGCCATTGGAATGAGAAACGCCATGAGCATTTCATATTCCCCATATATAGCGGATACTATAAGCGGAAGAGCCATAAGCAGTCCCTCGACGACCAGCAGCCGCCCGAGGATATAGCCGATCATTCTGAAATTCATAATAACCTCACGCCCTCTCCGTGATATCTCCGAGATCGCAGGTGTGCTCGTTTGTAGTCATCACTATAACGCCGTCGCCGATTTCAAGCGTGGTATCTCCTCCGGGATAAATAACGTTATTGTCGCGTATTATTGCCGCGATGAGAACGTTCTTTTTAAGCTTGATGCTGCGAAGCGGCGTGCCGGTAAATTCACAATCCTCCGCCACGTCAAATTCAAGAGCCTCTATCTTGCCGTCTGCCATTCTGTGGAGCGATTTGATCTGACTCAGCGAGCCGTCCTCGCCTCTGTTGGCAAGACCGCGGATGTATCTCAACACCTTTGAGGACACAAGCATGTGGGGCGTGATGTTGGAGCTTATACCCGCGTTTTTGGACAGCTTTACAAAGGTCTGCGCGCCCGCCTTGGAGATTATCTTGTCTACGTTTCGGGTTTTTGCAAACATGGAGATTATGAAGTTTGTCTGATCATTTTCTGTCATAACCACGCAGGCGTCGGTCGAGTCTATTCCCTCCTCGTCAAGCAGGTCGGGATTGGTAGCGTCGCCGCAAACTATGGTTGCTTTGGGGAACTGTTCTGCAAGCTCGTAGCACGCCTCTTCATCCTGCTCTATTATTTTTACATCAAAGCCGCCGTCGGTAAGTTGCTTTGTGAGGTATTCGGATATTGCTCCGCCGCCGATAACCATTACGTCCTTTATCTGCTTTCCGATAAGCCCGATCTTCTTGAAAAGGTCGGTTATATCCTTACGGGAAGCGGCAATGGATATGACGTCCCCCTCTCTTATCACGTAATCTCCTCCGGGGATTATAACGTCGTCTCCGCGCTTCGCCGCGCAAATGAGCGCGTTGGTGTTATATTTGCTTTTGAAGCTGATAAGCGGAAGGTCGACAAAAGGATGTCCGCGGTCTATGCCGATCTCAACGACCTCTACCTGCCCCTGCGCGAATTTTTCCAGCTTTGTAGCCGCAGGGAAGCGTATGATGCGTCCCGCTTCTCTTGCCGCCTCATACTCGGGATTGACTATCATGTCTATTCCGAGGCTATTGCACATAAAAGCTCTTTGATTAAGATAGCGGGGATCGCGCACTCTGGCTATCGTGTGCTTTGCGCCGAGATGCTTTGCGATCATGCAGCAAAGCAGATTAAGCTCATCTCCGCCCGCCACGGAAATGACCACGTCCGCGTTTTGCACGTCCGCGCTGTTTTGAATATCCACGGAAGCGCCGTTTCCGCAAACTCCGAGAACGTCGTATTTGTTTACAACGGCGTTTACCTCGTTCGAATTTTCGTCTATTACGGTCACGCTATGACCCTCGTTGCAGATACAAGCTATAAGCGCGTCGCCAAGCGCACCATTTCCAATTACTACTACTTTCATATATCCATCTCCTCGCGGTAGATTTGATTAAAGTTCTTCATTCAACAATTATATCACAATCTCCCCAAAAAATCAATAGCGCGGCGATTATTTACGCAAGACCGCAACAAAAAAGGGGTTTTTAGAAACCCCCTTTTTTTGTTTTACTGTTTTAGCACATTAGAATCTTCCGAATTTGTTGTATACTTCGAAAGGATCCATTCCCTCAGCCATTGCCTGGCGGCTCTTCTTTTCGCTTTCAAACCACTTTTCTGCGATCTCGAGAACCTCTACGGTCTTATCCTTGGGAACGATAACAACGCCGTCGTTGTCTCCGAAAATAAAGTCGCCGGGCTCAACGAGTATCATTCCGTCTATACCGTTTACGTATATCGGGATCTGATAGTCAACGATCATGGAGCGTCCGAGTCCCTCAACGGGGTTGCGGAAACGGCAGAACGTGGGGAAGCCCATGTTGATAAGATAGTTGGAATCTCTTGTGGAGCCGTCGATTACCGCGCCGGAGCAGCCCGCTGCGCGCATAGCGGTTGCCGTGATCTCACCAAACTGACCGCAGTTAAGGTTACCCTGCGTGTCACTGATATATACACAGCCGGGAGTCATGCTCTTCATTTGTCCAAGACGGATGTTGTGGGTGTAGGGATCGGTCATAGCAGTTGTCTGGCGGCGCGACGTGAATGCGGGTCCTGCAACCTTCATATCGATGGTCAGAGGGTAAATTCCGCTGGACATGCTGCGACCGGGAAGACCGATGGATTCCATTGCGTCGTAAATAAGCGCAGTATACAGCTTGAGGTAACGCTGACGGATGTCCTCGACGTCATAATCGGGATAATAGGGGCGTCTTTCGTAATTGTCAACGATCTTGTCTGTGCTCATAATTAGTCTCCTTTTTGTTTTGATTTTATTATTTTTATTTACTTTGGTTCATTTCCATAAGGCCCTTGAGATATCCGATGGCATACAGTCTGCCGAGCGAACAGTAACCGGGCTTTGTGTTGTCCTCTCCCGCCATAGTGGGAACGTGGTCAACACGCACGTAAGCGTCTGGACACAGCTCGTCGTAAAGACGGACGCATTTCGCCATATCCGTAACGCCGTTATCGTGGAAGGTTTCGTGAAAATCGTATTTGTTTCCGCGAACGTCCCTGAAATGCACGAGATGTATCCTTCCCTGCTTCGCAAATCTCGAAATATTTTCGTATATGTCTCCGCCCATCTCAACGAAGGTTCCCTGACACATACAAATACCCATATTTTTACTCGGAACGAGATTGCACGCCTTTTCCATAGCGTCCGCGCTGTTGAGTATTCTTGCTACTCCCTGAATGGAGTCCACGGGCGGATCGTCGGGGTGGAGCGCCAGCTTTACACCTGCTTCCTCGGCAACGGGAACTATCGCGCGCTGAAGATATTCAAGATTTGCCCAAAGTTCCTCCGCGGTAATGATTCCCGCCTCGGTTATCATAGACTGATCGATGGAATCGTGACGGTAGCCCGTTACGAGCGCGCCGCCTCTTTCCTTGACTGCCATATCGGTTCTTGACCAATTGAAATGTGTGGCAAAATTATAGCACAGCACCTCAATGCCAAGCTTGCCCATGTTTTTGATAAGCGTACACATGCGCTCTATCTCCTCGTCTCTGCCGGGAAGATTTTGCTTTATCTTCTGATTGAGGGGGGCAGGCTCGATTACTTTCAGCTCAAAGCCTCCGTCCGTGTATCTTTGCTTCATTTGAGAAAGAAGCTCAAGGCTCTCTGCAGTTTTCTCCATATGACCGTCGGGCATGCGTCCAACGGCGTATTTTACGCCCATCTGGCGTGCGTAATCCCATTGCAAGCTTTCTTCCGAAAGCAAATAATCCGCAAGTCTCATTTGCTACCTCCGTCTAAATCCATTCTGTTTGGAAGCATTCCCTCTGCTTCCGTGCGGACGGCAAACACCGCGCCCGCAAGCGGCTCATCCCGAAGATGTACTCCGTGCGCCGCCGTTGTGATCACAAGCGTTTTCATATCCTTGCCCGCAAACGCGCAGCAGGCTACCTGGCTTACAGGGAGGGTGATCTTGTCTATCACCTTTCCCCGTCTTGGGTCTATGTGCAGCACCTCACCGCTTCCCCATACCGCCGTCCACAGATTTCCATCTGTGTCAATGGTCATACCGTCGGGATTTCCGCCCTCGTATCTGAACACCTCGCGCCTGTGGCTGAGCCTTCCGTCGCAAAAGTCAAACGCGTCTGTTCTTTTTGTGGGAGTGTCGTTATAGTAAAGTGTGCGCCCGTCGGGACTCCAATCGAGTCCGTTTGAGTTGCCTACGCCGCCAAACAGCTTTTCCATCATTCCGTCGGCATCCATACGGTAAAACGCCGCGCTGCTATCTCTGCTGAACGTACCGACGTATGCCCGTCCGTCGGGACCGACCTTGCCGTCGTTGAATCTCGTGCCTTCAAGCACAAAGGGCTTGTTGACACGCTCGAATGCGCCGTCGGAAATTCTATATATTCCGCTTTCCGCTCCGCCGAGAACCTCGCCCGATGCCGTAAGCAAAAAGAATCCCGTTTGCTCCTTAAGTATCCGATCCTCTATGCTTCCGTCCGACCAACGGATAGTTCTCATACGCTTGCCCTGTATATCGGTCATAATAAGACGGCCGTTTGCATTATCCCATATAGGCCCCTCGCCGACAATACATCTGGCATCCGTCAACAATTCGGGCTTGTACGTCATCTTTGTACCCTTCCCGATCCGTCTCCGCCAACAAGCGCGAGCACGTCTTGCGGCTTGGAGAGGTTGACGTCAAGCTCAATAGTCTGCTTCAGGCAGGACGCCGCGGCGGCAAACTCGACGGTCTTTTGCGCATCAAAGCCGTTTATCATAGAGTATATAAGTCCCGCGCCAAAGGAATCTCCACCGCCTACGCGGTCAACGAGATGTATACGGTACTGCTTTGAAAAATGAGCCTCTCCGTCCTTATAGAGCAAAGCTGACCAATCGTTTTCCGATGCGCTTATGCTTCCACGCAGCGTTATTGCAACGGCACCGATACCGTATTTTTTGCTTATCTTATCGGCAACTTCAATATATCCCTCGCGGCTGAGCTTTCCCGACATTATATCCGTGTTTGACGCGTGGATGTCGAGAACGTCTGCGGCATCCTCCTCGTTTGCGATAAGAACGTCAACGTAAGGAAGCAGCTTTTCCATGGTCTGCTTCGCCTCGGCGCGAGTCCAGAGGTTCTTTCTGTAATTGAGGTCACAGCTTATTTTGATTTCTCTCTCCTTTGCCGCGCGACACGCCTCAAGACATATTTCGGGCAAATGCTCTCCCAGCGCGGGCGTTATTCCCGTAAAGTGAAACCACTCGGCATCGTCGAATATAGCGTTCCAATCGTAGTCCTCGGGCTTGGAGGCGCAGAAGGAAGAATATTTGCGGTCATATACCACCTTGGACGGACGCTGTGACGCGCCCTTTTCAACGTAAAAGATGCCTATGCGCTCGCCGCCGCGTGCGATATGATCCGTTCCGACTCTGTACTTATAAAGGGTTGACAGCGCGCACTCCGCGATGGCGTTTTCGGGAAGTCTGGTAACAAACTGTGTGGGCACGCCCATATACGAGAGCGACGTACATACGTTTGCCTCTGCGCCCGTGTAAAACACGTTGAACTTGTCTGCCTGAATGAACTTAAGATATCCCTCGGGATTGAGTCTTAATATGTAATCGCCGAATCCAACTACTTTTTTCATTTTTTATTTCCTTTCGCACGTTAAATAAATGCTTTTCCACCGTCAATGTGAAGATTCTCGGCGGTGATATATCTGCCCGCGTCGCTTGCCAGCAGTAAAGCCGCGCCAACGCAATCGTTCGGTTGACCGATAAATCCGGTCGGTATATCTTTTTTTACCTTTTCATAATATTTGGGGTCGCTGAGCACCTCGGCGTTTCTGTCGGTGTGTATAGTTCCCACGGACAGATTGTTTACCGTGATGTTCTTGTCCGCCAACTGTCCCGCGAGGCTCTGCACTACGTTTCTCATAGCGCTCTTGTTTGCCGAATATATCAGCATGTCGGGGTGTGGCTTTTCCTGCTGTGTTGAGCCTACCGTGATTATTCTTCCCCAGCCGCTATTCAGCATATATGGCACGGCGGCTTGAATAAGCTTTATTCCCGAGAAGAAATTGACCTCGGTCTGAAGCCTCATCTCCTCGTCGGTGATCTCTCTCCAGGGTTTTCGGATCTGAACGGATACGTTGCTGACGAGCACGTCCAATCCTCCGAGCGCCTCTGCCGCTTCGGTTACGATCCTTTGCGGCGCGGACGGATCGGAAAGATCTCCGCACACGATCACCGCCTCGGCTCCGAGCGCTTCAAGGCTTCGCTTTGCTTCTGCGAGCTTTTCGGTCATACGCGTTCCGTGTATTGCAACGCTGCAGCCGTTTTTTGCGAATCCCTCTGCCATAGCGTAGCCGATTCCGCGGGACGAGCCCGTGATCAGCACCTTTTTGCCCTTAAGGGAGGGTATTGTCATATCTTGCATACAAAACACCTCGCAATTCTTATTTTCTGACGACGTGGAAGGCAAAACCGCCTATCTCTTCTTCAAGATACGCCGAAACAAGCCCCTTTTCATCGCGGTTGATGCTGCTCTCGTTTATCTTGTATCCGTTTTTCTCAAAGTACGCAAGCGCACGCGCAACGGAACGAGTCTTGAAGCCGACGTGTCCCTTCGTGCCGTAAAACGGAACCTTCATAAGCTCGACGCATCCGCCGACCATCGCTCCCTTCTCCCCGTCCTTGACGCCAAGGCGGAATATCTGCGAAACCCTTTCGATGTTTTTATACGCTTGCTCGGCACTGTCGTGATTTATGCCCACGTGCGCAAGCTCAAAGCCGAGAGAAATATCCATCGCTTTTTTGCACGCCGCGGTGATCGCCTCGAAGTCCCCGCGCTTTACCTGATCTGCGTTTGCCATAAAGCTTCCTCCACAGGCAAGTATCTTGTCGCTCGACAAATACTCTCCGAGATTATCAAAGGTAATTCCTCCCGTGGGAACGAATCTGACCTTGGGGAACGGTCCCGACAAAAGCTTTATTGCCGCCATACCGCCCGAAAGTTCTGCGGGGAAAAATTTAAGCGTGGTAAGTCCTTTCTTGACCGCCGCCTGCATCTCTGTCGGCGTACAGCATCCGGGAACGATGAGGATCCCTCTTTCAAGGCAATAGTCGACGACCTCCTCGTCAAATCCGGGAGAAACGACGAAATCCGCGCCCGCCGCAATGGCACGCTCCGCGTCTGACACGCTAAGCACGGTGCCTGCGCCAACTATAAACTCGGGATACGCTTGCTTAATTATCCTGACGGAATCAAGCGCGCTCTCGTTTCTGAGCGTTATCTCGAGAGCCGTCATTCCGCCGTTGATAAGTGCTTTGGCAAGCGGCTCGGCAAGCTCGGGCTTTGGTACGTTTATTACGGGCAGAACTCCCGTTGAAGCAATTGCGTCATTGATGGTTTTTACGTCAAGCATGGCTTTCTCCTTTTTTGTCTTAATGTAAACGTGTAATTTTTATCATAAATGTGCGGTCTTCTTATCTCGTGGTCTCAAGAAGTCTCAGCTGGCAATCGGGGAAGATATGCTCGGGTGTTTCTTCGCCCGCTATCTTTGCGATCAGCTTTTCCGCGGCGGCTACACCCATTTCGCGCGAGGGTAAAACGACCGTGCTGAGCGACGGATTGACGAATTCCGAATACACCTCGGTGTTTGCGGCGATAAGCTCAAGGTCGCGCGGCACGCTTGTTCCCTGCTTTTCCGCCGCCCTCAACAGCGTGATCGCCCCTGCGGATTTATATACTACCGCCGCCTTGATGGATGCAAGCCTTTGTTCTATTTCGTCCATATAGCATACGTCTGTTGCAAAACCCAGCTCCTCCGATGCGCGTAAGTATCCGCTCATACGGTCGCGGTCTCCGAAATTCATGGAGCGCGGGGCTATATACGTTATTTTTTCATAACCTTTTTTGGCAAAATATCGGCAGGCACACATCGCTGTTGAAGCATAATCGATGTTAATGATGTTTTCATTGTATCCGTCAACGGGGTCTCCTATCGCCGAGAACGGAACATCGTGCTTTACGAGCGCATCGAGGTGCTTTTTTATGTCGTAAGTGTTGCGATCGATGGGCAATATCAGTATAACGCCGTCTATCATGCGGTCAAGATAATATCTTATGTATTCAAGCTCTGACGTATCGGGATCTGCCTGATATATTACGGTGTTATAGCCGCGCTTTTTTGCCGCACTCATAATGCCCTGCAAAAAATGCTCATATACAAAGCTGTGATCCCAGAAGGATATGATTCCAAGAGTATTTGACTTGCCCTTTCGGAGCGTCGCGGCGGTGCGGTTGGGCACGTATCCGAGTGCTTTTACCGCTTCAAATACACGTTTGCGCGTCGCTTCCGATATCACGGGCTTTTCGGCTCCGTTAAGCACGTACGACACCACGGATATGCTTACACCCGCATGCTGCGCAACGTCTTTAATGGTCACTCTTTTCGTCATATTTCTTCTCCCTTGCCGATTTTAACGTCAACAGAAACGTTTCTGTTGATTTTCTGATTTAATTTTATCACCCCAAAAATACGTTGTCAAGAATATCTCGATACAATTTACATCTTGTTCATAAAAAGAGGTGTCAACACTTTTTTGTGTTGCTTTGTTTTGATTGTATCATATTGCGGCGTGACGGTCAATGCTCTGACGTGCTAAAAGCAAATTAAAGCAAGATTTTTATATTGCCCAAAGCAAAGCTCCCCGAGCCGCAAAATTTGCGGCTCGGGGAGCTGAGGTATCGCTTATTGACTTGCAGTTTATGTCTGATCCACCCCTAAAAGCTCTGGAAGAGACAGACCTATCGCCCCTGCCAGCTCATCGAGAATGGATATGTCGGGGCAGGCTATTCCCCGCTCCCACTTGGATACCGCCTGCGCAGATACGCCCACCCTTGCGGCGAGCTCTCTCTGCGTCAGACCCTTTTCGCGTCTGGCATCGGCTATGCGCTGTGCCAGCTTACTTGTGTTTATCATTGCTAACTCCTTGCGTCATAGTGTGAATGAGTCACTGCAACCCCTCATTCCGACAAGACTCGCCGCAAAGAGCATGGAAAGATGCGTTATGCTCCCTCCAAGACCTGCTCCGAGGCGAGTTTGCAGTTGTGTGCGCCAAGCGCGAATAATTTAACCTTTAATAACACTGTTTTCGCCTCCTATTCCTCAAGATTTCGTCACATCGGCGGTCTATACCGACAAACGATATATCTATTATAAACTTTCTGTCATTTTTTGTCAATAAACTGTAAGTTGAATAATTATATTTGTTATTTCAGCTCTTGTGGTGAATATTTGCGGACAAGCATTCATAAGCTTTGATAAAAGTGGAGAACAAATATAGAAAAAACGGGTTTTTTTGGCAAAAAACGGCAATTGATTCCTTGACACATTTTGGCAGGTATGGTATAATCTATTATAAGCATTTATATGCAATCTTTGCATGGGGGACGGTGAGGCATACGGTAAAAACGTTTATGAAATTATCCATGGCGCTTTGTGCCGTGTTGACAGTGGCGATACTGTTTGCCTCCGGTCTTGCACAAGGCGGTGGGCTTGTCCTTACCGCGTCTGCCGCTGAGCCCACGTATGATATGTCGGACGAATATAAGTCGGGTAAGTTTTATAAAAACTTTACCTCTGTTAAGCTTACGGGAGATCAGCGCAAGGACGTAATTGCCATAGCGCTTTCTCAGCTTGGATATCACGAGGGCGACAGCGAGGCGGATTTTGACGGCAACAGCACCGACGGAGTTCGCGATTTTGTGGAATATAACGTGCTTGCGGGCAAGTATGATAACGGGCAAGGCAACGGAATAAGCTACGGATATTATTGGTGTGCCTCCTTTGTCAACTGGTGCATGCGCCAGGCGGGTGTTTCCGAAACTGCTTCGGCAGGAGCCGAAATAAGCTGCCAGAGATGGATAGCGTCGTGCAGCTCGGCGGGGATATACAAAAGCCGCGGCTCATACGTTCCGCAATCGGGAGATATGGTATTTTTCAGAGATATCGGAAGCGCGGTTTCTGCGACTCACGTGGGGCTTGTGCTCTATACCGAGGGCGGAAAGGTACATACCGTTGAGGGCAACACCTCGTTTACCAACGATTATTCGAGTGACGGAGAGTACGTTGCCATCAAGAGCTATGATATGGACAGCGACTACATAGTCGGTTACGCGGCACCCAAATACAACGCGGAGAAATCGTATAACCGCGTGGATCATTCGGGTGGCTTCAAGACAACGGGACAGTATATTCCTCACGGCAGGGTGGAGGTGTATGCGGACCAAGCGATGACGCAAGCTATCGGAGAAATAGACGCGTTCACGCTTTTTGACGTGATCGAAGTCGGCGGTAACACGCTCAATGTAAATGCCACGGTTTTGGGCAATTCCGCTTCGGGATATATTTCCGCGGGCGCGGACGTCGTTCAAGTCACCTCGCTCCAGAAATTCTATAGAATCGAATATCTCGATGCTGACGGAGATGCCATATTTGCTCCGCAGCTAAGGCTTGAGGATCAAAAAAAGAAGACGTATTCAAACGCGCCTGTAAGAGATGATTGCGGCTTTGTCGGTTGGGAATATATCTCGGGGCAGCAAAAGATAATTTTGGCACCCGGAGACGAGCTGCCCGCGGCAAATGAGGATATTTCCCTTGTAGCCGTGTTTGACAGCAATTTCTATCTCGTGTCATTTCAGAATCCCGATAAAACGCTGATATCGCAGTCGTTTGGATATTACGGAACTCCGATAGAGGTTCCACTGGACTTGACGGTTCCCGAGGGATACGTGTTTATTGGCTGGGACGCAGAGGTCAGCGATATTATTATGACAAACGCCACGTATACAGCCGTATTTGTAACGCAGGCGGAATATGAATCCATGATGTCCGAGGGTGAAAGCAGAGCCGAGAGCGCCACAGCACCCGCGGCCGCGCAGACGGGATGTGCCGCTACCTTTACCGCTATTCACGGCGTTTTAGCGGCAGCTCTTATTGCCGCGGGGGTCGCATTCAGAAAGAAAAAATAAAACACATATCATATAGCCGATGAGCTTAAAGTCATCGGCTATTATTTTTTTCGTATGCCGCAAGCTCACGCAAAATATTTTCCGAGCGATGCGCGTCTATCGCCGTGTATTTGCCCCTCTCTCCGATTTCTATCAAGCTGCCTACGTGAGAATATCCAAGCACCTTGGGCGGAAGGTGTGTTACCGCGTCGTCGATGTTACGCACCACGCCAAAGCGCTTCCATCTTTGCATAAGCGGGGCGGTGGGTATTCCCCAGAACACCCGCGGCGCGCCAAACCCCACCCCCTCTATAGAATCTCTTATGTCGGGGCGGTTGAACCACACGTATTCGTGACAAAGCATAGCCAAGGCTCCGCCGTGCGAATAGCCGACGGTGGTGATTCGGCTTATAGACGGGTCGAGCAACGCGCCCGATATATGCGGCTCTGTCAGCTTCCATAGCTCCAAAAAGCCTCTGTGCGCGTACCAGATTATTTTGCCTCCGCGCTTGTAGGCTCGCGCCGGAAAGTCGAGGTTGACCTTCCAATCCTCATCGCCGTTTGAGCCTTCGAAAAACACGTATAGGCTCTCGCCTTGGCGCTTGAGCGCGAAATTTGCATAGCCATAGGCTTGTGGATACGTAACGTTTACACAATCAAAAAACAGATCGAATAAGGACATACTTCACCTCCGTGTCTTTTTACAGACTATTCAACTCCAAGACAAAGGGTGAAGAAGGCGGAGAGCGCTGCTCTACGCGTTGTTTATCGATAAAACTCGGTTTTGATGCTTCTGTCGAACAGCGCGCCAAAGGCAACGTCGGGGTCCTTGCCGTTGTAGATGATCTCGTAGACCGTGCGGCAGATGGGCATGTCTACGCCGTACTGCTCCGAAAGCTCCATTATTGCCTTGGCTGTGTAATATCCCTCGGCGAGCTTTTCAAAGTGCTCGCCCTTGACCAAGGCTTCACCGAACGCGCGGTTATGACTGAATTTTGAAAAAACGGTTGCCTCGTAGTCGCCAAGATGGCAAAGACCGTATGCGGAAAGCTCGTTTCCGCCCATTTTGTCAATAAGCCTTGCCACCTCGCGCGTTCCGCGCGACATCAACGCGCCCTTGAGCGTTGAGAGCCCCCTGCCGTCCAGCATGCCCGCCGCAATTCCGATGACGTTTTTCGCCGCAGCTCCTATCTCGTTTCCCAGCAGGTCCTCCCCGTAATAAAAGCGTATGAGATCGCTTGAAAAGCTATCTACGAGCAGGTGCTTTACGCTCTCGTCATCGCTGTCGATGACCATGCAGTTCGGTATGCCCGCGTAAAACTCCTGAACGTGTCCGGGACCCAGCCATACGGCAATCTTGTTTGAACTATCCGTGGCACAGGACACGACCGTGGAAAGCCTGCGCCCTGTGGAGATCTCTATTCCCTTCATGCAAAGCACAAATATTTTATTTTTAAGCTCCAGCGGAGCTATCTCGTTCATAAAAGCTGACAGTCCCTGCGAGTTTATAGATATTATCACGACGTCAGCGTCTGTAAGACAGTCAAGCGACGAGCAAAGGCGCACGCTTTGCGGCAAGGTCAACAGATCGTTGCGCCTTTCCGATAAAAACCTCTGCATATTCGCGCTTTCGGCGCGACCGTAAAGCGTGACGTCAAGACCTTTTTTCTCCGAGAGATACCAAGTTATCAAAGAGCCCCAGCGTCCGCAGCCTACAACACATATCTTCATTCTTTTCCTCCGCGTATTTATTGACAAATCAAAGATTAGATGTTAAAATGGATAAGGTATTGCTAGACATTATACAGCATATTTGCAAAAAAGTCAAGTACAAGAGGGGGAGCGGCAATGATAGCGATCAACATAAGCGATCTTACTTTGAGATTTGGCACAACAAGCGTGCTTGAAGGCGTGTCGTTCTCTCTTGACGAGAGCGATAAGCTTGGCATCATTGGATCAAACGGCAGTGGCAAGACCTCGCTTTTAAAGCTCATTACGGGCGAATATGACGCCACGGAGGGAGAGGTCTATATTTCCAAGGGAAAAACGGTTGGGCTTTTGTCGCAGTACGGCGCGTTTGACGACTCGGATTTTTCGCGCTCTTGTGCGCTTGAGCATATGATAGCCGCGTTCCCCGAGCTTGTAGCGATGGAGAGTAGGCTTGCTGAGCTTGAGCTTTTACTGCACGACGTAAATAATACGCTGCATGCCGCGTATACCGCGGAATATACTGAGCTTCACCAAAGATTTATTGACCGCGGCGGGTTGGAATTCCGCGCTCGCTCGCGCTCCATACTCGCAAAGCTCGGATTTGACAACGATGCCATAGAACGCGACGTGTCGCTTTTGTCGGGCGGTCAAAGAACGAGATTGGCGCTTGCGGTGGAGCTTGCGAGAGAGCCCGATATACTCATGCTGGACGAGCCGACCAACCACTTGGATATAGAAACGCTTTCATGGCTTGAAAATTATCTGGTTCAATACAAAAAGTGCGTTATGATAATCTCGCACGACCGATATTTTCTTGACCGCGTGACAAACAAGACGTTGTCTATCGAGCATCATCGCGCCAAGCTGTATAACGGAAACTACACACGCAGCATGGAGCAGCGCCGCATAGACCGCGAGATATACGAAAAGCATTACCGCGAGCAGCAAAAGGAGATCGCGCATCACCAGGCATATATAGCGCAGCAGCGTCAGTGGAACCGAGAGCGCAATATCATCGCCGCGGAATCGCGCCAAAAGCTGCTGGACAAAATGGAAAAGCTGGAGGCGCCCGAAAGCGAGGAGCGCGCCATCAGGTTAAAATTCACTTCGGCTATAGCAAGCGGAAACGAGGTTATGAACGTCAAGGGGCTGTCCATGTCCTTTGGGCACAACCGACTGTTTGACAAGCTGGATTTTCTTGTCAAGCGCGGTGAGCGCCTGCTTATTATAGGACCGAACGGCTGCGGCAAATCCACGCTCATCAAGCTGATGATGCAAAGGCTTGCCGCCACCTCGGGCAAAATAGAGATGGGATATAACGTTGAGATAGGCTATTACGATCAGGAAAACCAGAATCTTGACGAGGGTAAGACCGTGCTTGACGAGCTTTGGGATGCATATCCCTCGTTGCCTGAGCAAAAGATACGCTCCACGCTTGCTTGGTTCAAGTTTTACGGCGAGGACGTTTACAAGTCGGTTGGTGTGCTTTCGGGAGGAGAGAGGGCAAGGCTTACTCTTTCCAAGCTTATTTTGTCGCATATGAATCTGCTGATGCTCGACGAGCCGACAAACCACCTTGACATCGACTCAAAAGAGGCGCTTGAAGCCGCGCTGGAGCAGTTTGACGGTACGATAATTGCCGTGTCACACGACCGCTATTTTATCGAAAAGCTTGCCACGCGCATTATTCGCTTAAAGCCCGAGGGATACGTTGATGGCGATATGTTTGACTACTACGTTACCAAGAGGGGCAAGGCATACACCGAGTTTCGCGAGTTCGTTGCGGACCGCGTCGCCCGTTTGGCGCAAGGCGGCGCTGCCGTCAGCACGGCAACGGCAGGTGCGGCAAGCTCGGAATCCAAGGAGCAGTATCTTAAGGCAAAGCAGGAGCTTGCCGCTTCGCGCAAGAGCGCTCGCCGCCTGGAGCGTCTCAAGGATGAGATGCAAAAGCTGGAGGCGGAGCTTGACGAGATCGATGCGCTTATGAACGGAGAGGCGGCAACCGATTACAAAAGGGTAGCCGAGCTTGACACGCGCAAAACGGAGATAGAGGATCGCCTTATGGAAATATACGAGGAGCTGGAATAGCTCTTTTGGGCGGCACATAAAGAGAAAGCAACAGCAGCTGTAACGCTGCTGTTGCTTTCTCTTTTATCTTTCTCTCTCTTATTCTTTATCTTCTCTTTATCTTATTCTTTATCTGTCGGCGTTACATTGCGTTACGGTATCGTTACGTGTAACGTTACAAAATCCGACGCTAAAGGATCAATTCAAAGTATTGTCAGATCTACTCAAAGAACGAAAGAAAAGTATCAATAAAGCCGGGGGCGTCCACGGATCGTGCAACCGCTAACCGAGGAATCTCTGTGTTTTTGTATGTCGGGTTCATAGCCTGTTTCCCATATGCGTCAACGTTAAGCGTTATGCCGCGAGCCAATCCCTCGGTGACCACCGTCACCCGCTGTTCTGCCATTTCACATACGTCGGGATGCGCCGCGTAGTATATTGCCAACGGGTCGTGAAGCGCGGGCAGACGGTCTGTGACCGAGCCCCTCCAAAGCTTCAAAAGCTTTGCCAACTCCTCTGCCGCCGCGTTGCTTTTTGCGAGGCAAAGCTTATCAAGCTGTTCATTGTTAAGCTGCAACTTGTGAGTAACGTCCGCCCCAATGCATTCGAGATTGTCAAGAGAGCTAAAAATATCGCGTGCCGCGTCCACGTCGCACATCACGTTCCAATCGGCATATTGCTTGTAATACGCGCCACCCATTATAACGATTTTGCCTGCCGAGCGAACAGCCTCGGCATCTTTTTTTATGGCTTTTGCTATGTTTGTGAAAGGGCCTATTGCCACGATGACGAGCTTTTTGCCGTATTTTTTACACGAATCTATAATATAATCCACCGCCGCGTCACCGTTCGGCTTGTATTTTTCAAGGTCAAGCTCGCTTGTATAATGGCAGGTGTGACCGTATTTTCCGCCGCTTGCGGCAATAGGATCGGACTCCCCCGCGTACACAGGAACGTTCTCATATCCCTTGCCATAAAGCGATAAAAGCCTTTTGCAGATGCGCGCCCGCTCGTCCGTGTTCTGAAACACCGTAGTAACTCCAACTATGTCAAGCTCTGTTTTCATGGCGAGATAAAGCGCCCACGCGTCGTCTATCTCGTCGCCTATATCGGTGTCAATCAATACCTTTATATCCTTCATTTCTTACCTCATTTAATAAATATGACGCTGAGCATCGTGCCGCGCACGCCGCCCGAATATCTGTGCGAAAAGAATTTTTGCGGCTGACAGCAGGTACATTCCGACACAAGCTCGACGTTGCCGTCCTCAAGACCGCAGTCAAGCAACAGCTCGCGGTTAAGCCCCGCAAGGTCGCACTTGTATTTTCCGCTTGCGGTGCTTGACGGAACCACGTATCTGAGGGCAAGCTGCTCGCCAAGGTCACGGCACACCGCGTCGTAAAGGTCACTTCCCACCTCGTAGCAGCACTTGTGGATGCAAGGGCCTATCGATGCGCGAATGTGCTTTTTGTCCAAGTCAAACTCGCAAACCATTCTGTCCACACATTTTGTCGCTATTTTTGAAACCGTTCCGCGCCATCCCGCGTGTACCGCGCCGATAGCAACGACACTTCCCGCCTTTTCCGCCTCAAACAGTATCGGAACGCAATCGGCGGTCTTTATTCCAAGCGTTACTCCGCGCTCGTTCGTTACGTAGCCGTCGCCGCCCTCCAGATCATCTCTGAAATAATATCCCTTGCCGCAGTCGAGGTGGCTTACAGTAAATATTCTGTCGGAGTGTATCTGCGGAAAGGACACGATGCTTTCTTTGTCAAAGCCGACCTCTTTTGAAAAGATGGCGAGGTTTTGCAGCACGGTTTCGTCGTCATCTCCCCGCGAAAAGGCGAGATTGAGCGAGCTTGTGTGGCTATGCCGGCTCACTCCGCCCTGCCTTGTTGAAAACGCGTGCGGAGATCGCAAAATATTAGATTTTATATACATAAATCCTCCGTAATTCTGCGCTCTCTACGGGTAGATGGATGCGATTTTGTCTATGCCGCACACGATCATTCCCCGAGTCCGCCCTGCTTTATAAATTCTGCCAGAAGGTCGCGCGCAAACACCTCGGCATCGTATCTTTCCACCTCGGTAAGACGGTTTGGCGCGTAGCTTGATGAATATGAGTCTACGATAATATAGTAGCTCTTGTCGTTTTCTATGCTTGACTCAAGCGATGCATCAAAATAGCAATAGTAGTTGGAGTTGTCGCTATTTATAAACCTATTTTTAAGATCCGAGCCCTTTATGGAGCAAAGCACGAGCTGATTGTCAAACGGGAACAGGGATTGGAGCATTGAATACGTCACGTCTCCACACTCAAGCTCCCAAGGACTGCGAATGGAGATGAATCCTCCGCCAAGAACCACGTCGTAATCCTCGCCCCAAAGCTCAATTCCTTTTTGGTAATAAAGCCTTGCGACAAGCGAACGCAAAAAGTCGCTGCCGCGATATTGTGCGTTATATCCGAGCTTTTGGCGACCGATTGCTACCGCGTCCTCGTATTTTTGCAACAGTTCATTGACGATGGGGTCGTCATCAAGTGAGTCATACACGCTTGATCTGACAAACTCGGCTATGCTTATGTAGGAATTGAGGTTAACTGTGTTTATTGCCACTTCGACGTGCGATATTCCCTGGTTATCACCTCCGTTTTGCAGATGATAAGTGCCATAGGCATCCTTCATAACGTAGCTTTTATGTGTGTGTCCCTCAAAGACCAGATCCACGTAACCGTCCCGCGACAGCTCCGTGTCATAGTATGACGAAAGCTGAGAATCGGTTACAGACGTCGTGGTGCTTGTTGATCTCTCATAGCCGTCATGCAAAGAATAAACGATATAGTCAACTCCCTCTTGGCGTAGTCTTTCCGATTCCGCTTTAACCAGCTCGCAAAGCTCGTCGCCCGTTTTGAAATATACGTCTTGTACCTTGTCGGGCGCGATGGATGAGTAACAGTCGCCGATTGCGCCGATAATGCCTATCTGTATTTCTCCGCATTCCACCACGACAGAGGCGTCACAGTACTCCGCTCGCTCGTCCGTATCCCTGTCAAAAACGTTGATGGCGAGAAAGGGAAATTCGGCTAATGCCGCGTTTTCTGTGATCAGCTGCTCGCCCCAGTCAAATTCGTGATTGCCGAGCGTCATGGATACCGTGCCGATACTGTTCATCCAATCGGTGATTATCAGTCCCTTTGTCAGATTGGATTCCGAGCCGCCCTGCCACATATCCCCGGATGAAAGAATTATGGAGTGTTCATCGGTTTGCGCCGCCGCCTTGAGATAAGAGGTTAGCTCGTCAACGCCCTCGTCCGCGTCTGTGTCGGAAATTTTTCCGTGCAGGTCGTTGATGGCGTAAAGGTCTATCGTTATTATGACGGATACAGAACAATTGTCACACTTGCCGTTGTCGTCGCTGTCTGTATGGCGCTCACAAGCCGAGTCCTTTCCTTCGGTTTCCGTTTCTGAATTGGATAAATCGGAGGACGCTTCTTTCGTCGCGTTGTCATATGTGCCGTTCTCGTCGTCATCCGGGTCCAATCCCGGCAAAAAATCGCACGAGCAGGAAAATACCAATGCGAGCAAAATGAGCAATGCTATCAGCTTTTTCATGCGTTATCCTCCCCTTTTGTTGTATACCTTGATTATATCACGTCAAGAGAAAAAATGCAATAGTGCTAGGCAGGCGTTGTTGAATATTTAATTATGTTGAATATTCAATTGTTAAGAAGCTTGCCAAAATGCGATCGCGCTTGATTTGCGTAAAGATTCAGAACATTTTCCAAAAGCCTTTGGCTTATCCCTCTTCTTTGTCGGAACAGGTTTTTTCGCAGGCATCCAACCCGCACAATTCAATGCGAGGGCGGTAATATACGGTTCATGCATTACCCTAACATCAATCTGCTGTGGAATCCTTATCTGTAAACTTATGTCATCAAAGTGCCACCTTAATGTCGGCTTCGTTGTAGCGGGTGGAATGACCAGCAGTCCCGCATATGGTGCAATAAGCCCTTATGCTAACGAATCATCGGTGAATAATTTTTCCTTTGCTTATTTCGGCTCGTTATTTTCATTGATACTTGCTCTGCAGACCGTGGCAAGATAGAAAAATAGAGAGAGCTGCCAAATTGGTAGCTCTCTCAATTTTTTGTTAATGATATTTATTTTATATTACGGCGGCATCAGGCGAGCAGATCCCCTGCTGAAATACCCGTGCCGTCACTTAACTTGTCCAATGTGTCCAGAGAGGCATTAGCGCTACAGCTCTCAATTCTCGACAGATACTTAACGTCAACCTCGCAATTGAGCGCGAGAATTTCTCTTGAAATGTTAAGCCTTTTCCTATAATCGATCAAGTTTTTTGATAGGGACATTCTTGATCTCTTATCCGTCTGAATTTTGACTTTAGTCTCCCTATACACTGCCTCTGTCCGCCTTTGATGCGCGCATTCACCCATCCATCAAATCAAAGATTTGTCAAAAAAATTTGCTAAAAGGGTCAATTGACCCTGGAAAACCCTGTCAAAGCGAGTATAATGATGTCACCCTCAAGAAAGGAGCGTTGCAAAATGGAGACAAACAAATCAACCTTGGCCCGCGTAGCCTCTCTCGATGACGGCTGCGAATACAGCCTGGCTGTTATCGCAAAAACCGACTCGGAAAGTGCTTACGGCGTAGCCGCAAACGATGCACGCGACGGTAACGTCTTATGCATCAAGGAGATTGGCTCCGATAAAGAGTTCGCCCTCTCTATCGTTGACATATTGAACAAGCACAGAATTCCCTATGTGCATTTTATTGATGTCATCAACGATTTGATGAATGAGTAAATGTTGAATTTTTTTAGACCCCTACTTAATGCCTTTGATGATCTTTTCTATCAGTATTTTTTGTTTTGACTTGTATTAGATTTGTTTTTTGGTCTGACGTTGATCAAAATCAGTCACAGGTTTCGTAGTATGTAATGATCTCGCGCTCGCCGTGTCCGTCCGTATAAGCAACCACCTCGAGAACGCCCTTGTACTGAACGCCAACTTCACAAACGAAGTTGATCTCAAGTCCCAGCGTTCCTACCGTTTTGCTACCCGAAACCTCATCCATATACTCGTATTCGGTTCCGTTCCATTTGTAAAGATAGAGCGTACCTACGATGTGTGAGGCGGTAGCGTGCTTTCGCGCAGTTGCGCTAACGTTACCCGCGTTACCGACAAAGCTCATACTGACTTCCATAGTCGCGATGCTTGTCCATCTCGGTTCCACCGTTGGCTCATCTTTCACAGCGGCAAAAGTAGGCACGGTCAGCGAGCAGATCATAATAACAGAAAGTACGATCGATACGATCAATTTTATTGCGTTGTTACGTTTCATTTCTCCTCCGATGTCACCAAAACATCTTCGGGGTCTATACTATTAACAAAAAAATCCCGAAAACGTGACAAAATTTTCGGGATTTTTTTAAAAATTTTAATATTTTTTTGTAATATTATGATTTTTGCTATTATTTTACACTTTCCGCATACATTATCAATGTGTCAAGATCACATTCTGTGGAAAATATCTGATACGAATACTCACTGTCACTCCAAAATATGTTTATTGCCTTCTTGTCTATGTATTCAACAGCTGTCGCATTTTTACCGTTGATTTGATAATACGTAACGTTCACATTTTCATTGTCAATGTATTTGTCACTTGGATTCAGTACGCCTTGTGTAAATGAAAATAAATATTCCTCCCCTACATAATAATCAACAGCTCTTTGTGTTGCATTATCTAATATCACATCCTCCCAAACTCCTTCAGGAAGATTGGTCGGTTTACGTATATCTTCAATGAAATCGGGCGCAACTGCCGCGGATTCTGCTGTTGTTTCATTAACGTGTCCCGTTTCCTTTTCCTCTCCATTGGGATCTTCATAACGAACGGTAAAATACTCGTTATACCACTCGACAATTGCATTATATATCGCCTGTCTGAGTCCGGGCACGCAACCGATAAGCACACACGCGAGCGTTACCATTATCATAATAGCCGCCGCTATTCTGATAACCACCATTTTGCCAAGCTTCACGGTGGATCTGCGTTTACACTTGTTTATAACTCTGTTTCTTTTTCTGTAATATGAGGCATCGAAGCTTACGCCCTCTGTATCAAGCTCATTCAGCGCCTGCGCCTCTTCCTCGGTACATTTCATTGCCGCCAATGCAATCAAATGGTCGAATTTATCTGAATTGTTAAACATACAGATCCTTACCTCCCATCTCCCATAATTGCTTTTTAGCCCGAGAATATCTCTTTCTTACAAGCTCCTCGGAAATATTCATAACCCGCGCTATGCTCCGATTGTCCAAGCCCAGACTTTTGAGCATAATAACGTCACGGTATTTACTGTCAAGCTTATTTATCAGCCCGTAAAGACACTCGCAATTCTCTTCGCTGATATATATTTTATCAACACATTCACTAAAATCGGGAATATCAGATTCCTCGTATTCATCGTCGTCGTAATTGTATTTTAGGAGAGACTGCTCGTGTTCATTTTTGCGTTTTTTAGCGCGCAGCGCGTTTAATACGCAATTGCGGCATACCACCGTTAACAGTTTTTCAAGATATCCCATATCGTGAGCTGATTTGAATTTGTCAATACCCTCCATGATCAATTGGATCGTATCGTGTACGCAGTCTTGTGCATCATGATGGTTGTTCAAGTACTTCATGGATATCAAGTATAGCTTGTTTTCATATTTAACGTATATTTTCTCCACAAATGCGCGATCGTCATCATCAACTATGTTTAGAATTATCGGCAACATTTTACACCTCCTGTTTGGAGGAATTATACCATTTTATTCGAAAAATGTCAATCCCATAAAATAAGTATATAGAATCTGCTTAACTTAAAACATTGAACCAATAACAAATATTATTCTTGATTACTACTGCTGAAAGAGTATAATTAAAATAGATCAAAGGAGGGGACTAAGCAATGTCAGAATACGATCATTTAATTGAGTTTTACGGGAATAATCATACTTTATCCGCCATTATATGAATAGTGGCGAAATGGAGAATTATGTTGTTTTGGAGAACTTTATTATTTCTTAACAAAGCAATTTTACGATTTTGTTCAAACTAAAGATCGATTGGATTTTGTTTTGTTTGGATGCCTATATCAAGGTTCGCATCAACTGTTTTATATAAATCCTTCCGATCGAGGTGATAATTTGATAGATTTAGAAAACGAATCAATTGTTTTCTCAAAATTGAATGGAAACGAGCTTACCTAGGCATATAGTTTATAAACAAAAAGTACCGACTCAACTAAATGATTGAGTCGGTTATTGTTTGGTGTGCGTCTGAGGAATCGAACCCCATGGCGGCTTTCCTTATATTATACGCACAGCTCTTCTTTTTTATCCTTTAAGCCTTCTGCTACCACGCACAGCACAACCAGTAGGAAGCATCCCCAGAACGCCGATTACCGAAAGAGCCGAACACATAACCAAATCCTCCATTTTCATGTCAAACTTAATTTCAAGTCCATTACTGAACTTTTTTGTGATGGAAACCGATAAGGTGGATAGTAAGAAAGAAACTGCACAGATAAGGGACAAATAGTGAACAAGTCCACAACATTTCTGTTGTGGACTTGAATGGCGGAGAAGGAGAGATTCGAACTCTCGAACCGCTTTTGACGGTTACACGATTTCCAATCGTGCGCGCTCGACCAGCTACGCGACTTCTCCATGCTGTCAGGCTTCTTTTATTCTATTATGCCGTTGCGACTCAAATATCATACCATAAATACATATTTTTGTCAATACTTTTTTGAAAAATTTTTCTGCCTTTATTTACACGCCGAAAAATATTGACAACTTGCCATAGAGGTTGTATAATAGAAGAGTAAATTCGACCTATAATCGTAGGAATCGACAAAAATGGAGGCAATAATGAAAAACTTTTTTCCCGAATTTAAAAAGTTTATCACCCGCGGCAACGTGGTTGATATGTCTGTCGGTGTTATCGTTGGCGGCGCCTTCACCGCGATCGTCAACGGTATGGGTAACTTTATTCTGAAGCCCGTGGTAAACTGGCTGCTCGCGCTTATTTTTGGCGCAAACTCTCTCTCTGAGGTGTTCACGTATCTCAAGATCGTTGAGAAGGACGTTGTAGATGAGGCAGGCGCGGTTATCGGACGCGAGATCGATCTTGCTCAATCCATCTATATCGACTGGGGCGCGTTCATAAACGCGGTGCTTAATTTCTTTATTACCGCATTCGTTCTCTTCACTATAGTAAAGATAATCAACAAGTTCCGCGAGGGACAGAACGAGCTTGAAAAGAAAAAGCTTACTCGCGAGCAGAGAAAAGAGCTTCGCGCTAACGGCGTGAAGATATACGACAAGGAAGCAATTAAGGCTTACTTTGCGGAGAAGCAAAGACTTGCCGACGAGGCGGCTGCGGCAGAGGCTGCGGCTCTGGCAGAGGCTGCCAGACTTGACCGCGAGGCAAATCCCACAACCGAGGACCTGCTCAAGCTCATACTTGCAGAGATTAAAAATAAATAAGTAGCAAAAGCTCAAAGAGCGTCGGTATCCGACGCTCTTTTTGCCGCCTCAAAGCCCGTTTGCCCATCAATTTATGCGAATGGCGCGTTTACGCAACCCGCAGAGATTTTTCCTTGCCGCGCGGCTCCTGTGTTTACGTGCCGGCGAGATAAAATGCAAAATGAATATTTATTCTATGCAAAACCGCATAAATATTCGTATATTTATTCATTTTGCAACAAAATGCACAAAAAGGGCAAAAAGCCTTATATTATAAGCGACAAAAGGTAGAAAAGCAAAAAAAGTGTTGACATCGTGAATGAATAGTGATACAATAATAGCATCAACAAATTCATTTTTATTCACGGAGGAACCCAAAATGAAAAAAATTATTTCCATCGCACTTGTAATTATTATGGCGCTTGGTTGCATCGCAACCTTCGCATCATGCAACAAAGAAGAAAAAGAAAAAGAAGACAGTCTTTCCGCGGCTTATGACAAAGCGGTAGACGCGATTGGATATGACGCTTCCAAATATACAGAAACCTTGGTTATTGCAATGTCTCCCGACTTTGCTCCCATGGAGTTCTACGATACCGCAAAGTCCGGTGACGACGCTATCGTTGGTTTCGACGTTATTCTTGCAACCTACCTTGGCAAAGAGCTTGGCATGAAGGTTAAGATCGACCCTATGTCTTTTGATGCTTGTATGGCGGCTGTTGCTTCCGGCAACGCGGACCTTGCCATCTCGGGCTTCTCCTGGACGGCAGAGCGCGCAGAGACATTCCTTATCTCCGACTACTACGTAGCAGGCGAGAACGAGACCGAGCAGATCCTTATCACAACAAAGGCTAACGCATCCAAGATCACCGCGGGCAAGACGGACTTCTCCGGTCTCAAGATAGGCGCGCAGGGCGGTTCCCTTCAGCAGCTTCTCGTTGAAGAGCAGCTCGTTCCCAAGGGCGCGGAGATTGAGCTCTACGAGAACATCAACGTTGCGGCAACCGCGCTTTCAACCGGCGAGATCGACGCGCTTGCAGTTGCGTACGGTAACGGCGAGGCTCTCGTAAACGATACCATCGTGCTTTCCGAATACTATTTTGAGGTTGAGGAAAAATACAAGAACAACGTAATCCTTCTCAACAAGGAAGACACAGCGCTTCTTGAAAAGGTCAACGTAGCGCTTGCAAAGGCAATGGCTGCTGACCTTTATGACGGTTGGTACGAGGCTTGCCAGATCTACGCTGAGATAAAGACTCTTGACGAGCTTGGTTACGACGACAACGGTAACAAGATCACAGAAGCGGAAACAAAAGCAGAAACACAAGAGTAATCAATAAAGCAGAGCTGCCGTGCTTATGTTTAGTGCGGCGGCTCGCGTTATGTTTATTAATCGTTTATTTTTTGGAGTAAAATATGTACATCTTACAAATGTTTGAGGATATGGGCAAGATATTTGTCAAATACTGGGACCTGTTTTTGATCAAGGGACTCAGCGCGACCATACTCCTCTCTATAATGACTGTTTTTTTCGGTACCGTTTTCGGTGCCCTGCTCGCGCTTGTTAAGATTGGCAAGATCAAGCCGCTCAAGTGGATAGTCAATGCCATAGTTGAGATCATTCGCGGCACACCGATGCTGTTGCAGCTTTACATAAGCACCTTCTTGATCCCCGTGCTTATCCCCTCGATGAACGAGCTTGAAAACAAAAAGCTGATCTGCATATCCTTTACCCTTATTCTTAACAGCGCTGCGTACGTTTCCGAGATAATTCGTTCGGGAATTGAGGCAGTGGACAAGGGGCAGACCGAGGCGGCAAGAAGCTTGGGTCTCAACAGCACTACTACGATGATACAGGTGGTTCTTCCTCAGGCGGTAAAGAATATCCTCCCCGCCCTTGGAAACGAATTTATCACCATCATCAAGGAAACCTCTCTCGCATCCACCTTCTACGTTGGCGAGCTTATGACACAATACCACATCATCGTCGGAAAAACGCATAACTCGCTCCCCATCCTTATGATAATCGGTATCATCTATTTCGTGCTGAACTTCGTGTTGTCCAAGTTGCTCGGCGTGTTCGAAAGGAGAATGAAAGCACATGCTTGACGTTAAAAATATATACAAAAATTTCGGCAGCTTAAAGGTGCTGGAGGGCGTGTCTACGCAGATAAAGGAGGGCGAGGTCGTTGCCATAATCGGCGCTTCGGGATCGGGAAAATCTACCCTGCTCCGTTGCATGAACCTGCTCGAGAATCCCACCTTTGGAGAGGTCTGGATGGACGGCAAACTGCTTACTCCCGTTGATCCCTATCTTCATCCCGAGGTCATAATGGCATCCAAAATGTATAAAAAGCTTATAAAGTCGGGAATGGGTTCTGACTCCGCCGTTGCCAAGACAAAGGCGGAGGACCTGCTCAACGAGAAGTTTTCGGTAGCCGAGGGTAAAGAATACACAAAGGCTATAAAGGCGATATATGAGGAAAACCATATCGACATAAACGTTGCCCGTCAGGAGATGGGAATGGTTTTCCAGCAGTTCAATCTTTTCAATAACAAGAGCGTTCTTGAAAATATAACTCTCGCGCCCATGAAAACGCGCGCAAAGCAAATGATCAAGGATGGAAAAAGCAAAAAAGAGGTCAAGCAGTATTTTGATGAAAAGGCAATGCAGCTTCTCTGCCGCATCGGACTTGAGGAGAAGGCAAACGTCTATCCTTCCACGCTTTCGGGCGGACAAAAACAGCGTATCGCCATCGTGCGCGCACTTGCAATGAACCCCAAGGTCATGCTCTTTGACGAGCCCACATCCGCGCTCGATCCCGAAATGGTGGGCGAGGTTCTGGACCTCATAAAAGAGCTCGCCAAGGAAGGAATGACTATGGTCGTCGTTACTCACGAAATGGGATTCGCCCGCGAGGTCGCTGACCGCGTGATTTTCATGCACGACGGTGTCATCGCCGAAGAAGGTACTCCCTCCGAAATATTCGATAATCCCAAGCACCCCAGATTACAGCAGTTCCTTGGAAGTATTCTTTGATTTATAATTCGTGATTTATCGGGATGCGATGGACATAGGGAGAGAGGGCGCCTTTTATGAAAAGGTACCCTCTCTCCATATGTTCCTCCACCTCGCACTCCCCAATAAATCAAAAAAAGGCTCCCGGGGGGGAGCCTTATTTTTGATTATTATCCAATCTTAAGCTCGTCGAGCTTTTTGTCGATTATAGCGATCTCCTCATCGGTGAGCTTCCAATCGAAAGCTGCGCAGTTTTCGTTAGCTTCCGCAACGTTTCTGACACCGCAGAGAGCCGTGCCAACGAAATCCTTTTGAGTTGCCCAGTTGAGCGCAATCTGCGCGAGGGGCTTGCCGTTACCCGCAGAAATCTGGTCCAGAGTCTTGAGCAGATCCATGCACTTTGAGAACTTGGGTTCTTTATAGAAATCGTAGAACGTGAAACGGAAATCAAGCGGATCCCAATTGGGGATCTCGCGGATAGCACCCGTAAGGATACCCGAACCGAGGCTTCCGTATGAGAACGTATTTATTCCCTTTCCGTAGCACCACTCCATAAGCTCGCGCTCGCTCTGGTTGACCATGGAGAAGGGGGGCTGGAATACGTCGATCATGGTTGTCTTAAGGCACTCCTCGATAAGAGGCTTGTCGAAGTTAGAAACGCCGATAAAGCGAATCTTTCCCTGCTTTTTAAGCTCGAGCATAGCATCCATCGTTTCCGCGATGGGAGTATTTACGTCGGGCCAGTGAACAAAATAAAAGTCTATGTAATCGACGTCAAGACGGCGGAGAGAGTCCTCGCACTCCTTGAAGCAAGCTTCTCTGGAGCTGTCACGCGGAATAACGCCAGCCTTGTCCATACCGTCGCCGATACCGAACTTTGTGGAGATAAATACCTTTTCGCGATAGCCGCCCTTGAGCGCCCTACCCACGATCTGCTCGGATATACCGCAGTTATAAGCGGGAGCTGTGTCTATGAGGTTGACGCCGTTGTCGATCATCGCGTGTATCGCGTCGATGGAGTCCTTTTCATTTACCTCGCCGTATCTTGCGCCACCGATCGCCCAAGTACCTGTTGCCAGCTCGGAGACCTCAACGCCTGCATTTTTAAACTTTTTGTAACGCATAATATTCTCCTTTTATTATATTGACATCATGACAAGTTTGATTGTCATTACTGCTTGATTTTATTGTATCATTTTATCTTTTGCGTGTCAATGGGGCGAAAATCTACTTAAAGAAGATTTTTGTGCCCGCAACTAATAATAAAACCGCGTTCTTTGTAGGAAGAACGCGGTTTTTTGTGGATTTATGTGCCGTTAATCAATGCCGAGAACGGTGTAGCCCTGATCCTCAACGGTTTTTTTGAGCAGGTCGTCTGCTATGGGCGCGTTGAGCGTTACTATGGCGGTGCCCGCCTCGTGACTTACCTCTGCTACGTCGACTGCCCCAAGAGCCTCAAGCACTCTTTTTACTCTGCCTGAGCAATGGGGACACATCATGCCCTCGATCTTCATTGTTTTTTTCATGGTTTTAATCTCCTTTGAAGTTGTATTTATTTTCACTCTATGCGCTTTGCGGCGCGAGGTCCTATCCAGATTGATAAGATTGAGGCGAAGCGCGTTCATTACGACGCAAAAACTGGAAAGCGACATTGCGAGCGCGCCGAACATGGGATCAAGCTCCCATGAGAACAGAGGGATCCAAACTCCTGCCGCAAGAGGAATTCCAATGATGTTATATAGAAACGCCCAGAAAAGATTCTCGTGAATATTTGTCAGCACTTCGCGAGAAAGCTTTATGGCACGAGGGAGATCGGAAAGGCGGTTGCTTGTAAGCACGACGTCCGCCGCCTCGATGGCAACGTCCCGTCCCGCGCCTACCGCCATGCCTATATCCGCGCAGGCAAGCGCGGGAGCGTCATTGATGCCGTCTCCAACCATAATGACTCTGCCTTCTTTTTGCAGTTGCGAGATCTGTGCCGCCTTGCCGTCGGGCAGAACGTCGGATATGACCTCGTCAATGCCCGCGGCAGATGCTATCGCGCGAGCCGTGCGGGCATTATCCCCCGTTAGCATCACAACGCGCAAGCCCATATCTTTAAGTCTTTTTATCGCGTCCGCGCTATCCTCTTTTATTACGTCTGCAACTGCGATTATACCAATAAGCTCGCCGTCAAGCGCAAAAAGCATGGGTGTTTTGCCCTCTTGGGACAGCCTTTGGACCTCGGATCTCGCTAGGTCCGATAGCTTTGCTTCTTCTCCAATAAATTTCAGATTGCCGCCAATCAGTCTTTTTCCGTCAAGCTCGGCTTTGACGCCCTTGCCCGATATAGCCTCAAACGATGTCAGAAGAGCCTCGGCAACGTTGTCCTCCGTGCCCTTTTCCACAATGGCGCGAGCCAATGGGTGCTCACTCATTTTTTCGATAGAGCAAGCGAGGGACAGCAATCTTTGTCGGTCAACGGAAAAAGGTATAATGTCGGTTACGTGCATCTCGCCCTTGGTGACCGTTCCGGTTTTGTCCAGCACGACAACGTCGCATCGACCCGCAAGCTCAAGCGCCTTTGCGCTTTTATACAGTATGCCGCGCCGCGCGCCCACTCCGCTTCCAACCATTATGGCTACGGGTGTTGCAAGACCTAAAGCACACGGACAGCTTATGACAAGCACCGATACCGCGCGCGCAAGCCAAAAACCGACGTCGCGCCCCGCTATAGCCCATACAAGCCCCGTGATCGCGGCGATTATCAGCACCGCGGGAACAAATATTCCCGAAACCTTGTCTGCCGCCTTGGCTATGGGTGCTTTGGATGCGGTGGCGTCGCTTACTATCTTTATTATTCGCGCCAAGGCCGTATCCTCGCCAACACCTGTTGCGCGGAACACCAGATAGCCGGATTTGTTTATCGTTCCTGCCGAAACGGTGTCGCCCGGCGCTTTATCAACGGGCAAGCTCTCTCCGGTGAGAGCCGATTCATCCACCGAGGACTCGCCCTGTGCTATTATTCCGTCAACCGCAAAACTCTCGCCGGGGCGCACGGCTACAAGATCGCCAAGCCGCACCTGCTCGGCGGATATGGTTTTTTCCTTGCCTTCCACTATTACCGTTGCCGTTTTGGGCGACAGATCCATCAGCGCGCGCAAGGATTTGGTTGTCTTGCCCTTGGAGTACGCCTCCAGCGTTTTGCCCACGGTTATTAGCGCTAATATCATCGCCGCCGACTCAAAATAAAGCTCGTGCAGATAGTGGGCGGCGTGTGCCGCGTTTCCTTTCGCCGTGTTAATCACCATAAGCACCAATATCACCGTGCTATATATAAATGAAGCAAACGAGCCCAGAGCCACCAGCGTGTCCATATTGGGCGCGCGGTGAATAAGCCCGCGTGTTCCGCTGATAAAAAACTTTCGGTTGATTATCATGACGGTAAGCGCAAGCGCCATTTGCAAAACGCCGATGACAACGGGGTTTTGCGTCAAAATTGCGGGAAGCGGAAATCCCCACATGACGTAACCCATGGAAAGATACATCAATGCTATCAGAAATCCAACCGATAAGATAAGTCTTTTTATCAGGCGGGGCGTTTCTGCGTCATTTAGGTTGTCATTGTTTCCTTGTCGTGCCTTATATCCGTCCGCGCTCGCTCCGTATCCCGCCGCCTCGACTGCGGCGATTATTTTTTCATCCGTCGCCGTGCCCTCGACGGTCATGGAGTTTGTCAAAAGGTTGACCGAGCATTCCTTGACGCCGTCTACTGACGATACCGCTTTTTCAACTCTTGCCGAGCAAGCGGCGCAGCTCATACCGGTGACGTTAAATTTTCTTTTATCCATAAAAATAATGCCTCTTTATTTCATAAGCTTGCCGAGGAGCAAAATAAGCTCGTCAGTCTTTTCTGTGTTTCCTTCTTTTATGTCGTTTGTTACACATGTGTTGATGTGGGCAGCAAGAAGCTCTCGATTGAAGCTTGCAAGCGCGGCATTTACTGCGGCAACCTGCGTTATTATGTCCGCGCAATAAGCATCGCGCTCGACCATACCCTTGATGCCGCGTATCTGCCCCTCGATCCTGCTGAGCCTGTTGAGCAATAGCTTTTTCTCGCCCTCATCTCTTATCTTTGTTTTTTCACAACAACATTCCATCAATACTGTACCCCTTAATATACTTTTTCACTTTTCACTCTAACCTTTAACTTAATTATATACCCCCTAGGGGTATTTGTCAAGAGAAATAGGTTTTTTTAATTGTTTTCTTGACAAATGGAAAAAATAATGATAGAATTAGAATGCCAAACAAACTTAATAAGAAAAAACAAGTATTTTTACCCCAAGGGATAACTATACCTTTTTTAGTCTCGTTTTTTTAAATCGGCAAAAATGCAGATTCCATAAGGCGAGACGAAAAGGGGTATCCTTGTCTTTTCTTAAGTTTGTTTGGCGACAATCGAAGTCTGCGTTTTTCGGTGCGTTAACTTCGGTTGGCGCACTTTTTATTTTGGGAAAGGAGGATAATTATGGCTTTAATTAAATGTCCCGATTGTGGGAAAGAAGTCTCTGACAGAACTAAAACATGTATTCACTGTGGTTGCCCAATAGCATCAGATGAAGATAATGTTGGAAAAGTAATAATTAAAGAACAAAACAATCCATGTGATTATACCAGAAAACAGTTAACATTTGATATTTGTTCGACCGATGGAAAAAAACTTTGCACAATTGAGCCTGGTACGGTTAAACGCATTGAGATACATAGGGATATGGAAATTTTGGCAATCCCTACATATGGAGTCAAATCTGCAAAGCAAAAGCGAAAAACTAATTCAATCAAAATTTCCTCAAACAAAGAAACTCGTGTTCACCTGGCATTTGTTCGAGTCGCTTGGGGTTTGGACATAAAGGCAGTGTTAAACGAAGTTGATGTTATTGATTCTGATTGATTGGAATCATTTTGTTCATTATCTAAATTTGAACATACAATATACACCGAAAACAAATATTGTTGTGCCTCGTGTAAGTCTAAAGCCTGTATTCGTTTAGACGATGCGCAATGTCAATTAAATTTATTGCAAAAAGCAGCAAGATTAATCTTGCTGCTTTTTGCAATAATCGTAGCTATCAATAACTACTTATCGGAATATTCTCGTCGTCGTGGCCTTTTTTGATGCCGCGGACAACTACGTAATATCCGTAATTATCATTGACCTTAACGTATACTCGGTCACCAATCTTTTTGCCGAGGAGTGCTTTTCCTAAGGGCGATTCTTTGGAAAGATAACCCTTGAGAACGTCCTGACGGAGCGTTGTAACGATCTGTCTTTCTTCCTCTTCCTCGTCCTCCTCGACGTAGTATGTCACCGTGTCGAAAAGACAAACAGCGTCGTCCTTTTTTTCAACCTTTATGACCTTTGCGGTTTCTATCATTTTTTTGAGATAGCGGATTCGGCTCTCGTTTGCATTCTTTTCGCGCTTTGCCTCTTTATATTCGGCATTTTCGCTGAGGTCGCCGTATTCGCGCGTTCTCTGCACCTCGGCGAGCAGCTGAGGACGAAGCACGCACATGCGGTAATCGACCTCCTCCTGCATCTTTTTAATATCGACCTTTGTTAATTCGTCATGCATTGCAATATACCTTCACCTAATAAATTATTGAACAACTTTCGATTAAGTAACATTTTGCGCGCGCAACTTTTGGAGCAATTCTTCAAAATTCTGCGGCAGAGGCGCTGAAAACGTCATTTTTTGGAGCGTTTTCGGGTGTGTCAGCTCCAGCTGTGCCGCGTGCAAACACTGACCGTGAATCAACGCTTTGTTGCACGCCTCGAATTTAGTCTTTCCGCCGCCGTAGACCTCGTCACCCACGAGCGCGTGACCGATGGATGCCATATGCACCCTTATCTGATGAGTTCTGCCCGTTTCAAGCTTACATTTTATATATGTGAAGCGACCCGTTGGCAGAGTAAATCTCTCCAGCACCTCATAATGCGTTATGGCTTGGCGCGCGTGTGCTGTGGGATCGAGCAAGACTGCCATTTTTTTGCGATCCGTCATGTGACGCCCGATGGGACGGTCTACCGTTCCCTTGTCGTCCTTTACGTTGCCCGCCACGATAGCGTGATATACGCGACTGACGTCATGCGTTTTCAGTTGGTCGGACAGGCGCGCGTGCGCCTCGTCGTTCTTGGCGACCACCAAAAGCCCCGAGGTGTCCTTGTCTATTCTATGCACGATACCCGGTCTTATTACACCGCCGATGCCCGAAAGCGAATTGCCGCAATGATAAAGCAGAGCGTATACAAGCGTTCCCGTATATATTCCCGTTG
>SVTF01000014.1 GCA_015063905.1 Oscillospiraceae bacterium
GTGAGTATCGTTGCTATCCATATCAACGATACTCACCCCGCGCTCTGTATCCCCGAGCTTATGAGAATACTTGTGGACGATTATTTCTATTCATGGGAAGCCGCTTGGGACAAGGTTGTAAAGATCTGCTCTTATACTAACCATACGGTCATGCCAGAGGCGCTTGAAACATGGAATGAGGATCTGTTCAAGCTTAAGCTACCGAGAATCTATGCTATTGTCAAGGAGATCAACGAGCGCTTCTGCCGCGAGGCTTGGAACGCATTCCCCGGCAACTGGCAGAGAATAAGCAAGATGAGTGTGGTAGGCTACGGAAACGTAAGAATGGCAAACCTTTCGGTTATCGGCTCGCACTCCATAAACGGTGTTTCAAAGCTTCACTCGGATATTCTTACCGATACCGTATTTAAGGACTTCTATAAGATGTATCCTTATAGGTTCGATAACGTTACTAACGGTATAGCGCACCGCCGTTGGTTGTGCTATTCCAACCCCGAGCTTGCAAAGCTGCTTGACGAGTGCATCGGCACTGGCTACAGACACAATCCCGTTGAGCTTGCCGAGTTTGCTAAGTTTGCGGACGACAGCGCAGTGCTTGACAGAGTGCGCGCGATAAAGCACGATAACAAGATCGCGTTTGCTGAGCATCTTTATCATAAGACGGGCAAGAAGATAGATACCCACTCCATCTTCGACGTTCAGATCAAGCGTCTGCACGAGTACAAGCGTCAGCTTCTCAACGCGCTAAACATTATAGGAATCTACCTTGACTTAAAGGAGAATCCCGACCTCGATATCAAGCCACAGACCTTTATCTTCGGAGCAAAGGCGGCTCCCGGATATCAGATGGCAAAGAGAATTATTCAGCTTTTGTGCAAGATCTCGCAGGATATCGACCAGAATCCTCGCATCAAGGAAAAGCTCAACGTCGTATTCCTTGAGAACTATGACGTAAGTACGGCTGAGATACTCATTCCTTCCGCAGATATAAGCGAGCAGATCTCGCTTGCGGGTAAGGAAGCGAGCGGAACAGGCTGTATGAAGCTTATGATCAACGGCGCTATCACGATAGGTACGCTTGACGGTGCTAACGTCGAGATGCTGGATGCCGTTGGTAAGGACAATATGTATATCTTCGGTCTTAAGGCAGACGAGGTTGAGCAGATGTGGCTTCGCGGCTATCGCTCGGCTGAGTTCTATACTCATAACGAGCGCCTTAAGAGAATAGTAAACTTCCTTTCGATAGGCTTTGCGGGAGAATCCTTTGCCGATATCGCGACCTATCTCCTCACGGGACAGGGAGTTGCGGATCCCTATATGTGCCTTGCAGATTTTGAGTCCTACAGACTCACCCACGAGGAAATGATAGAGGCTTATTCCGATAGAGGAAAGTGGACCAGAATGTCGCTTCTCAATACCGCGGCGTCGGGCTTCTTTGCCGCTGACCGTTCGATAAAGGAATACGCAGACAAGTTCTGGAATTTAAAGCCTGTACACTGATAAGAAAGATTCTCCGGGGAAGTGATTATCCTTCCTCGGAGAAGAAAATTTAAAGATGCTTGCAAAACTTTACTCAAAAATAGACGATAGCTCCAAAATCACAATTAAAAAATTTATCGGTGCCGAGGATGTGTCATCTCTCGGCGCTTTGGCGTACGGGGATGTGGTAACGTTTGAGGTGTCCGTGCCGTCGAGGCTTGGCGTAGGCGGTGTTGTTTGCCGGATAAGACGTGACGGACGGGAGGATAAGGATCTCGCGTTTGAGCAGGTTGGATCCGGTAACGTGTGCGATGTATACACGTATTCTTTGGATACTGCGGCGTTGTGCGGTAATCACGAGAGTGGGCTGTTCTATTATGAGTTTTTGTTTTTGCGAGGAGAGCATACTTTATTTACGGATACAGTCAATAATTTTGATTTTACCGTATCTGAACACGAGGGAACGAGATTTCGCCTACTCGTATACAAAAAAGATTATAAAACACCCCAGAAGTTTGGTCGGGGGGTAATGTATCAGATATTTACTGATCGGTTTTTTGGTGGAAGTGGAGATAAAGCGCATGGCGTAAAGGCGCGTGACGACGTAGAAATAAACTACGATTGGGATAACGGAATACCTCAATATGCCGATCATAACGGAGAGCCATTAAAGAACAATATGTTTTTTGGAGGAACACTTTGGGGTGTTGCAGAAAAACTGGACTATCTTAAGTCTCTTGGAGTAACGTTCATATATCTGTGTCCAGTTTTTGAAGCATATTCCAATCATAAATACGATACCGGTGACTACTCTAAAATAGACGAGATGTTTGGCGGAGAAGAGGCGTTTGATAATCTTATAGAACGCGCCCGAGAGCTTGGAATCGGAGTAATTCTGGACGGGGTCTTCAATCACACCGGAGACGACAGTATATATTTTAACAGATACCGTAGATATGGAGATGGCGGAGCGTTTAACGATGCGTCGTCGCCCTATAAGGATTGGTACAAATTCCGCAGTTATCCCTATGATTACGAATCCTGGTGGGGAATTGAGATATTGCCAAAGCTCAACCATAAGAATGAGGCGTGTCGCAGATACTTTACCGGGCAAGACGGAATAATACAAAAATACATTAAGCGTGGCATAGTCGGCTGGCGCCTTGACGTTGCGGATGAGTTGTCAAATGAGTTTTTAGACGAGCTGCGAATTGCGGCTAAAACGGTATCGGATGGCGATGCGGTCATTATCGGCGAGGTGTGGGAAAATGCCGCGGATAAGGTAGCGTACGGTCAAAGAAGACGGTATTTTCAAGGCGATCAGCTTGATAGCGTGATGAATTATCCTCTGAAAAACGCGATAGTGGATTACTGTCTTTATGCGGATGCAGGCTGCCTTTATAATACGTTGGTTGAGATATACGCGTCTTATCCCGAACGTGTATCTCATAAGCTTATGAATCTTCTCGGTACTCATGATACCGAAAGGATACTGACAGTTTTGGGTCGTGATATTGGCGACGGTGATGAGCCTAATTGCGTTCTTGCTGTAAAGAGATTAACGGAGTCGCAAAGAGAACGTGGAGTCAGGTTGCTGAAAATTGCAGCCGCGCTCCAATTTGGCTCATACGGTATTCCTTGCGTATATTACGGGGATGAAGTAGGATTGGAGGGCTATGGAGATCCTTTTTGCCGTATGCCTTTTCCTTGGTCGGATATAGAAAGACCGTACCGCGCCGAAATACTGGATTATTACACAAGACTTGGAGAAATAAGAAAAACCGAGCCTGCGCTCGACGGCGGCAGATTTTACGTTTTAGCGTACAGTGAGAGTGCGATAGCCTTTGTAAGAGAGAATAGCGAAAGCCGACTTATTGTGGCGGCAGCGCGCGAAAAGGACTACGAATTTGATGTTCCCGATGGCGTAACATATGTCGATCTTATAAGTGGAAAAGAGTTTTGCGGCAGGATCAGGATAGGTGCCGATCAGGCCATGATATTGAAAGAAAAAAGAGGGGCTCTATGAAATATGCTAATTCTTTAAAATATATCAATAGCTTTGAGATGGCAGACAAGCTCTCGGATATCTCGACAAAGCGAGTGCGCAAGCTTTGCGAAGATTTGGGACGGGTAAACGTAGGATCAAGGTTTATAGTTGTTCCGTCGGGTTGCGCCGGACACGCGACCGCCGTTATGCTTGAGTCCGTGATAAAAAAAGCGGGATACCGAGTAGGACGCATAACCTCAGAGTCGGACTTTGAGTCCAGAAGCATGGTGTATCTGGACGGAGAGCTTGCGGATATCGAGGATTACAACAAATGCGTAGCGGAGATAAAAGGAATAGTCTCAAAAGAGGTTGACGCAAATTATTTAAGACAGGAGATCTGTTTTGCGCTCTCTTTGCTTTTGTGTCAGCTTAACGGCTGTGAATTTATTATTTTAGAGGCTCTTTCGGGTGAAGGATATAGCTTTGACGCGCTTTGCGCCCCATATGAGCTTGTAATCGCTCCAACCGTATATTCGAAAGACGGAAATGAAGAAACAAAGCATATATGCGATGCGATCAAGCGCGGTGTTCGCGAGGTCGTTAGCGGAAACCAGAAAAGCTCGGTGTACGGGGTGATCTCAAACGCATGTATGCTTGCGGGAGTAAGAATTAACGTAACCGCAAAGCCCACACTTCAAATAAAGGAAACAACGGCTCGCCGCGTTGTGTTTTCATATGCAGACCGAGACGGATATGTGATTAAGAGTCCATCCCATATTTTAAGAGACTGCGCTATGCTGGTTATTGAGAGCGCGCTGGCTCTTCGCCGTGACGGAATAAAGATGCCCTGGGGAAGTATTGCGTTGGGACTAGAGAATGCGCAGAATACAGGATGCTTTGATATGCTTTCAATATCTCCCGCGGTGTTAGTTGACTGTGCAAGCCAAAAGCAAGAATTGGAAAGCGTTATAGAAACGTTTGAAGAAACGGTGGGAAGCTTTAGTAGGTTAACGATTTGTATAAAGGCAGGCGATAAATCAGAGCTGCCTTGTCAATTGTCCGCTTTTGAGGGAAGAAAGATAGAAAGGCTTATAGTGTGCGGAGATCTTGATGAGGACGATGTCAGTTTGAAGTCTGTTTGCGCGGATGTGTCGGTTTGCGGCACTGTAAAGCTTGCCGCCAAGCACGTACATAAGGCATCTATGGAGAATCTGACTGTTTTATGCGTTGGCGGAGTTGCTTTCGCCGCGGAAATTAAGAATGAATTTATCAGGCTTATGGGACTTTAATATGTAACTGTATCTAGGTCCACATATCATACGGGTGTGAGGACTGTTATTTGGTCGGCGCATCCGTATTTTTGTGTATGGATCGTGTTTTTGCATAAAACTGTCGGTACAGTTAATAATATATTATGACAACAAAAATGAGTGAAAGGTCGTGTTTTGAATGTTGAAACCTCAGATCATAAAATGCAGCGGCAGAGAGATACTTGATTCAAGAGGAAATCCAACCGTGGAAGCAACCGTTGTGCTGTCGGACGGAACGGTTGGCGTTGCAAGTGTGCCGTCGGGAGCCTCTACGGGAGTGTACGAGGCGGTTGAAAAAAGAGATACGGAAAAGCAAAGATACGGCGGTCGCGGAGTGCTTGGCGCAGTGGATATGATATGCAGACATATATCTCCGGAAATAATCGGCATGTATGCAACCGAGCAATCTGCATTGGATAAAATGATGTGTGAGCTTGACGGAACGGATAATAAATCCAAGCTTGGAGCAAATGCAATTCTGGCTGTTTCACTTGCTAATGCGCGTGCCTGCGCAGCATCGTATCAGACGCCGCTTTACCGTTGGCTTGGTGGCGTGAGGGCGGTAAGATTACCGATACCTATGATGAATATTCTAAACGGCGGAGCACATGCCTCCAACAATATTGAGATCCAGGAATTTATGATAGTTCCCGTAGGAGCGCAATCCTTTGCCGATGCGCTTAGAATGGGAAGCGAGATATATCACACCTTGGGCGCGATACTAAAAAAGCAGGGAAAGGCAACCGGTGTTGGAGATGAGGGTGGCTTTGCCCCCGATCTTGAGAGCGATGAGCGCGCTATCGAGTATATCATAGAGGCAATTGAAAAAAGCGGATACGGAACAGATCGGGTGAAGATAGCGCTTGACGTGGCGGCGAGCGAATGGTATGACACCGAGGACTCGCTTTATCATATGCCAAAACGTCACGTAACGCTTGACAGAAGCGAGCTGATTGGCTATATGTGCGAGCTTTGCGATAAATATCCAATAAATTCCATTGAGGATGCGCTTGACCAGCGCGATTTCGACGGTTGGGTACAGCTTACACGTGAGCTTGGAGATAGGGTAATGCTTGTTGGCGACGACTTGTTTGTTACCAATCCCAAAAGGCTCAAGCGCGGAATAGATCAGGGTGCGGCTAACGCGGTTCTCGTAAAGCCGAACCAGATAGGCACGCTTAGCGAGGTCATAGAGGTGTGCGATATGGCGGCTTATTGTGGATATTCGCATATTCTTTCGCACCGTTCGGGAGAAACCGAGGATACGACTATAGCTGATATTGCCGTTGCTCTCGGCGCTCCGTTTATAAAAGCGGGCGCACCGTGCCGCAGCGACAGGGTGGCAAAATATAACCGATTGCTTCGCATAGAGGCATCACTCGGACAGAGCGCGCGTTACGGTCTTGATAATGATAATATAAAGCCCACAGCCAAAACCTATTGCGGAGAGCAATGTTAAAAAGATAAACCGCCTGACAGGCGGTTTATCTTTTTTGATATCATACCTCTATGCAGTCCCCTATAGAGAGCAAAAAGAGATATATTTTGTCGGGTGCTTTGCCGAATATTTGCTCTACGGCAGAGCGGTATTGATTGAGCTGCTCGCCGTGCCGCGCTTTCATGTTATTGATAAGAAGAGAACGGTCTTTAAACTCCTCTTTGGTAACTCTGTCGGTCTTGTAATCGCAGAGGATCAAGCGCCCATCCGCCGTTTCGACCACAAGGTCAATGGAGCCTTGGATCAGTATGCTTTTGTTGGCGGCAAGATCTATGAGCTTTTGATTTTTTGTAAAGTCGCTCACAGGTCGGAACATGCGGAAATGAAATTCACGATGAACACACAATGCGGTCTTTATGCTTGAAAACAACGAGCTCTTGAAAAAGGCTTCAAGCTTGCCTATATCCAGCATTGATGCGGAGCGCTCACTGATAAAGCGTTGCTCACGCAACCTTTGGATCTCTTTGGCGACACCAAGCCTTTCTACGTTATCATAGTCGCAGAATTGGAGAAATTGGTGCATTGCCGTACCGCGTTCCGCTGCGGTGGGTCTTTCGCCTGCGCGTAAAAGACTGTCAAAATCGGTCTTTTGCGAACGCATAAGCTCGATTCTTGCTTTGATCTGCTTTGCGTCGTCACCTTCGGGCTCGTAGGCGTCCTCGTCGCTGTCTGAGAAAAGCTTTCCCGTTGGAATGGGAATGAATATGCTTGTGTCAAGCATATCGGGCTTTACCTTGGAGGCGGCTATCTTTGATGGTATAAGCGAGATGCTCTTTTCGGCGTCAGTAATTGACGAGCGCGTATTGTAAAGCTCTGCAAACTCCTCTTCAAAATCGTCGGAGTTGATGCTTCTCTCAACAGAGTAATCCCACTTAAACGGACGGGTAAGCTCGTTATAACTCTTTGTATAGAGATCAATTGTGTAAGAATCGCGATCCTCGGAGCGCATAAGCGTCAGAAGGATCCAATTGATATATGAGTTGCCTTTTTTTACGTCGTATACGTAATCGGCTGACGATGAAAGCTTTTTTTGGAGATCCTCATAATCACCCGAGATTGAGGCGCTTATGTACAGCCTTTCTCTTGCTCGGGTGAGCGCAACGTAAAACACGCGCGCCTCCTCCTCGATCTGCTTTTTCTTGACGCTGTCGCAGACTATTTTCCAAATAGGAGTTTCCTCGTGCCTTGTCTTGATGCGTTCGATTATGGGAGCTTCGTCCTGTCTATTGGGAGGAAGCTTCATGGTTATGCCAAAGTCCTTGTTAAAGAGCAGGGGATATCTGTTTGATAGATTGAACTGTTTACCAAAGCCAAATAAAAAGCAAACGTTAAACTCAAGACCCTTTGACTGATGTATAGTCATTATAGATACCGCATCATTTTTGGACTTATCGGGCTCTCCTCCGACGCTTCCGTTTTCCATGAGATCCTTGAAATAGGTAAGGAAGCTGTGCAGACTGTTCCAGTTGCTTTTTACGTATTTACAAACGCAATCATAGAGGAAGGTGTAAGCCGAGCTTGTGGCAAGTCCGGAGAAAACCGGACTGAAGATCAAGCCCTTAACGAGCTTATCAGCAGAAAGCTTACCCGCCTCTGTGCGCATCTTGTCCATGAGAAGGGCAAAATCGCGAGCGCGAGCGCGGAGCGTGGCATCATTTCCGTCATTGGCGTATTTGAGGAGAGCATCGAAGAGAGAAAGCTCGGCGTCTGCCTCGTGACGCATTGTCACGACCTCTTGATATGAAAAGAATGCCTTGAATTGATCGGTCCTTGCGGTCAAAAGATGACACATAGAGGTATCGTATCTTGGATTGTCTATAGCTTCTAAAAGAGAAACGAGAAGCTTCATTTCGTCGGTTTCGAAAAGCTCGGTCTTGGAGGAAAGAGCATATTTGATGCGAAGCTTGGATAGAGCCGACATAAGAGGTCTTGCGTTAGCGCTACTGCGAACCAAAACCGCAATATCTCCTGCCCGCACAGGAGTTCCGTTGGCGTTTCTTTGCGTTCTTAAAAGGTCGGCGATCTGGTTTGCGACCACGATAGCCTCATCTGCAAGAGAAGCAGAGCTTTTTGCCTTTTCGTCGCTTTTCATCTCGGCTGATATGACCGCGGAATCCGCCGTGTCATAGTTTTGGGTGTATTTGGGTGAGTGCACCAAGCTTATTACGGTCTTGGGGCTTTGGTAGTCTTGGAATGGACGCCCCTTGGCAAAGCGGAGATCGTCATCGTTCGTGTATCCTATGCTTTGAGCAAATGCTGAGAATATGCCCGAGCAAATGAGATTTGTAAATTTGACCACGTTTTCATCACAACGGAAATTCTCTGACATAAATATGGTGTTTCCGCCACCTTTTGCGGGAGGGGAGTCGTTTTGCTTGTCGTACGTGGAGAACTCGCGCCTGTACTGAGCAAAGATAGAGGGCTCAGCCTCGCGGAAGCCGTAAATGCTTTGCTTGATGTCACCGACCATAAAGCGACGGTCACGTCCAATTATTGAAAAAATCTTGTCTTGTATTTCGTTTACGTCCTGATACTCGTCGATATATACGGCATCAAATCGGCTTGAAAGCTCGCGGGCATATTCGGTGGGCTCGCCGTTTTCATCAAGCAAAAGACGAAGCATGAATATAGGCATATCCGAGAACTCGCAAACACCGCGCGCAAGCTTTTCTTGGCGGTATCTCTCGTCAAAGCTCTTTATCACATCGTATATGACATAAGCCATTTCACTATAAGTCAAAAGGCATTTCTTAAGCTCATCCGATGATAATGAGAGATACTTGCTATATATAGACGACATGGCGTCGCTTGCGGTCTTTCGAGCCTTTTTGGCATCATTAATAACGTCGGGATACTCGCCCTTTTTCAAATAAAGCCTGCCAAGATCAAGTCCCGATATTGCCGATTTTGCCGCCTCATAATCAGATGCCTTTAGCTTTTCGGCAAGCGCGATAAATGAGGTGGCATTGGAATCAAAGAGCTGTACCATATTTATCGGAACGTCGGGGCAAAGCTCAAGTCGCTCTTTCCACATTGAAAGAGTGGCGGCACCGTATTCTGCGGTTTCGATAAGCTCTCGCTTAACTATACCTCCCTCAAGTGTATCGAAAAATTCAAGCTCCGCGCCCGAGCGCAATCGCTCGGCATGCTTGTTTATTTGCTCAATGCCCTCGGGAGAGGTCAAGAGCTTGGAATAAATATCGCAAAGCGTGGGGATGATCCTTGCGGCGCTTCGCGTTTCAGCAATTATGCCGATAAGATCGGTGTATTTGTCATGGTATCCTACGCGTGACAGTCCTCCGTCGCGGTACGCCTCGCACTTTTCGAACATTTCGTCCACCGCCTCGCGCATAATACGCTCCTTGAGTGGCAAAAGCTCTGCCTCGTCCGCCATTCTTATAGATGCGGGGAGTCCAAGCTTTTCAAAGCTCGAACGGACCGGCTCCATAAAAAACGAGTCTATAGTGCTTATGTTCGCGCTACCCAAACGTATAAGCTGCTCCTGCAGCCTTGGGTTTTGCGGGTTTTCGGAAATTGCCTCGCTGACTGCGCGCGCTATCTTGGCTTTAAGCTCACTTGCCGCCGCCTTGGTAAAGGTAACTATAAGAAGGCGCGAGAGATCCTGACCGTCGTCAATGATGGACCTGATTATTCTTTGCGTCAGTGTAAACGTTTTTCCCGATCCCGCCGCCGCGCTGACAAGCAGTGTGCGGTCTCGTACGTCTATGGCGCTTTGCTGATTGGGTGTAAATCCCATAGATCTCTCCTCCTTTCAGTTTTTGATTGCCACGGGACAGGAGCTTTTAACAGAGCAGAATTTGCATGCGGAGTCGGACGGAGTTCTGAATATCTCGCCCGAATACATATCCTTTGCGGTGGTTGATACCGTGTCAATAAGCGATTTGCGCATTTCTGCCATATCATCCTGACTTACCGCTGCCTTGCTTCGTGCGGAGAGGCTACCGTCCTTGTTATAGGAGATTCCGGCAAGCATTTTTGAATTCTTGATCGCGCTTGATGCAGTGATAACGTTTTCCTCGTTCAGAATAAATCCGCGTCTTGTTGGAGATACCGTTCCGTCCTTTTCCTCTGCGGAGAGGAAGAGTGCCGCGGCGGGAACTATTTCGGTATTGCTGTCCGCCCCGAAAATGCTCTTATTTTGCTCAAGAGATGCGGTAAAGAGATATGCGGGGAGCTGAACATCCTCGCCCGAGTCTACCTTGTCAATATCAAAGGTGTGCGATCCCGTTTTGTAGTCTATAACGCGGATGTATTTGCGAGCCCCATCGTCAAAGCAGTCCACTCGGTCAATAACACCGCCAAGACTGACCGTGGGAGCATCGTTATCCTCGCCGGTTTTTATGATCATAGGCTTTAAGGCGCCTACGCGTCTTGACGATATATGCTTTTCAAGCCCGACCACCTTGAAGGAAGACTGCGAGAACTCCTCTATGACGCTGTGCGCCATGATGAGAGCGAGATCTCTGAGTCTTGAGAAGCTATGCAGCGTATAGGGGGAAAGGGGACAGCTTATCTCTGAAACGTATTTGTCAAGTATCTCGTCAACTGCTTGTATAAGCTCGTCCTCGGGAATTATTGTTAAGCCTCCGTCAGGCAAAAGCAGTCGCCTGACAAGGTTTTCAAGCGCGAAGTGAATTATCGTACCCGCGTTATCATAGCTGATCTCCGATATTTTCTTTTCACGAAGTCCTAATACGTAATCGCTCCAATATTTGTATGGGCATTCAACGAAGGACGTGATCTTGGATTTTGACAGATGAAGATTGTCGCCAAATAGCATTCTGACAAATTTGGGATCGACAATTTCGCCCTCCTCGGTATAAATAATATCGGAATTGCCGCAATCGGTCTGCTCCTCGTCTGTGCTTTCCAATTCATAATGAGCCAAGGCGTCTGCTAGCATTCTTATTCCTGTAAGGTCAAAGGGCTTGGGGGTGAGATGAGGAAGTATTGCGTGAACGCGGTTGAAGGCGGTGGACGGTGAGCATGCACGTCCGCCAACGCTTGAACGGCAGGTTGACAGTATCAATCGCTCCGTCGGTTTAGTCATAGCTCTGTAAACATAGAAAAGCTCGTCGGAAATGATCTTATTTTCACGCGATGATAATGGGATTTCAAGAGTGCTCATAGCATCCTTGTCGCTCTCAGACAGCATTCCGTTATCGTGGAATGAGGCGGGGAACTCGCCATCGCAAAGCCCCAAAACTATGGCAACCTTTACGTTTTCAGTACGCAAGGTAGCCGCCGAGCCGACGGTAACGCAATCGTTGATGGCGGGAACCGATCCTATGTCGGTGTTTTTTAGCATGATCTCAATGGCAGAATAAATGTCCTCTGAGGTCATGCGGATGCCATTCATGACCGTGCATATATCAGTAAGCGTAGATATGATAAAGTCATAAACGCGTAAAAGCTCGCCCGCCTCCTTGACGTTGCCGGCAGACAGAGCGTGCTCGGCAAGTCTTGATATACTTTGCTCCAGACGGATCGCCTCAAGGTAGCAATAAACTGCGCGACAAGCCTCGGTCACGTTGCCGTCGGCGGCCTTTATCGCGGTCCTCAAATTGATAAGCGGAGGAATAAGCTCACATCTTACATTGTTTGCCGCGTTTAAAATCTCTTTTGATCGAGAAGTCATCTCGGTAGTGTATCCGTCGGGATTCATACTCCAGGAATCAGCGGTAAACTGACTTCCGTTTATGCTCCAAGTATAGCAATAGTCCTCAAACAGATCGGCATCGCGCATATCTATCGCGCAAAGACCTGTTTTGATCAGATTGATAACGTCTGTTTGCTGGAAATTGTGAGTGACACAGCGTAGGGCGGAGAGAATAAGCTTTGCGGGTGCGGTTGCAGAGAGATCGGTGCGCTCGGAATAGAAATACGGTATACTTGTTCCGTCAAGAACGGCTTCAAGCATTCCGCGGCGACTTTCGGGATCGCGCGCGATTATTACGATTTCGGAATATTTTATTCCATGCTTTCTTGCCTTGATAATATTAAGCGCGGCAAGCCATGCTTCCTCGTATTCATTTTCGCAAACGTATGATTCGACCTGTCCTCGATGCTGCTTGTCAACAATAGGCGTATTATTCTTGTTAATTCCAAAATCCCATATACATCTCTCAATAACGTCAAGCTCTGTTTGGGGTCGTCCGCGGTCTTTGTCAAGAGTTATGTCAAAGGTCTTTATACCATGGTTTCTAGCATAAGCCGTAAGCCTTTTGACAGTGTCCGAAAGCGTTACGGTGTGCGGAGATGAAAGACCGCGTCTGTAAGTAAATGATATGTATGTGTGCTTGGCTTGGCGAAGAATGCTTTCAATAATGTCAAACTCCTCGCCGGTAAAATCGGTAAATGAATCAATAAACACTTCGGTTTGTGCAAAGAAACCGTTATTTGACAGTATCTCGGCAAGTCTATGAAGCTTGTCTTCGTTAATAAGGGCATCCTCTCCCACACATTCCTCAAGCTTGAGCTTGTAGAGCTGATAGATTGCGGAAAGGTCGGAAAGCTTGCGCGCAAGTATAGGTTCCTCGCATTTTTCCGCCGCGATGCTGCAGGCATCTGGCGAGATGGAGTTTGCGCGAAGCTCATCAAGAGAGGAGAGCATCATATCGATAAATGCCGAGTCTACTTTTATGTTCTTGTATTGAGAAAGACTGCTTGAAAGCTCTTTTAGTGTTTGCCACATAATAAGCTTTTTTATTCCCGAGCTCACCTTTGCGTTGGATACGCCGCCGTATTTGGAGAAGACTATCTCACACAGGCGAGAAAATCCAATAACCTCAAAATAGAGCGCGGAGGAGGGAGGGAGATCGCGCAGCATGGATTCGCTGATAAAGAGCTGCTGTTCCGGGACTAAAAGATACGTCTTTTGTCCATTTTTAATGTTTTCCCGTATTCTATCCATAATGTACGTGGTTTTGCCGCTTTTAGGCGCGCCGAATAAAAACGTAAGCACTATGACTCTCCTCCTTTCTTGCTTTCCTCCATCATTTTCAGGTTTCTGAGAATAGTATTCCGTCCTCTCCACGAGTAAGCACGTTCCGCGAAGCGCTCTTCGGACATGGATAAAATGTCATGACTTGTGAGGTGCGGTGTAGCGTCATGCTTAAAAAAGTCAATGGGAGAATATATGGTTCCAAGCTGTATTGCCCTTAGCGTGTGCGGGCACACCTCCTGGCATATATCGCAACCCCAAGCCGAGCCATATTTAAGGATATAGCCCTTTTCTTGTTCGGTGAGGTCGCCTTTCTTTTGAGTCAAGGCGGACAGACATTCACCTATTTCGCCCATAGGGCAGGTGGCGCGGCATCTTCCGCAATGCTCGCACAGCTTTATTTCATAATTACCGTTATCGGATAAAGGAAAATCCGTTATTATCTCTCCCAAAAAAACGTAGGACGAATATTTTTCGGTTATAAGCATCATATTGTCACCTATGACACCCAACCCCGCCATCGCGGCAGCATGCACCTCGCTTATGGGGGAGTTATCGACAAATCCCGCAAATCTGTTTGATGGGAAATCATGCTGCATTTTGGGAATAATTGTATCAAAAAGTTGTTTTGCGAACATATGATAATCACGTGACACCGCATAGGCGGAAATGTTGCGGCGGTCCTGTTTTGTGTAATACGGGATTGCGAATACTATAACAGACAGAGGCGCATCCTCGTCAAACCCCGCGTTTTTCAGCTTATAGGGACGAACGATTTTGCATTTGGATACAGGCATGCCGGCTACAAGATCTATACCAAAGTCAGACAGTGCCTTTTTCAGTGTGTCAAGCATAAATATATCCCCCATAAAACTGCAAAATAACTCAATTTAATTATAACAGATTTAGCGGTGCAAGACAAGCGATTTTTTGTAATAATTCAGTGTAATTTTATTTTTTCTTCATTTAATTGTCACAAAAAGAAAGTATAATCGAATTATAAGATGAAAATATTCCCATTAAGGAGACAATAGATGAAATTTATCAGGGCGGCAAAAGCATTGATCATATTAATGACTGCTTGCGTATTTTTAGCGGGCTGTAATTTCAGCACAGTATCAAACGTGGATTGGCTGAACTTTGGAAACACCAATAATTCCGATGGAGAAGATGTGACTCTTTCCGGTGATGATTTTGAGGTTATTATCATTGATGACGAGGACGGCGTGTCTATAGAAAAGCCGGAATCTCAAAAGGGAGAGGGAGATAAGATTACCAGTGCGGGACAGGCTTACAATACGGTAACAGAGGTCTATTATGAGGTGGCGGACAGCGTTGTGGAGATAACGACCGAAACGGTACAGATGAGCCCTTGGGGGCAGTATGTGTCATCGGGCGCCGGAAGCGGAGTGATAATAGATGAAAGCGGTCTGATAGTAACAAACTATCACGTAATTGAAAATGCTAATACGGTAACGGTTCGTCTTACGGATGGTTCGGAATACAGCGCAAGCCTTGTGGGATACGATGATTCAAAGGATCTTGCGGTTATCAGGATAACCCCGCAGGGCAAGCTTACCGTAGCTCAGCTTGGATGCAGCGCCGATCTTGAGGTTGGCGAGGACGTGGTCGCTCTTGGCAACCCTCTTGGAACACTGGGTGGCACGTTGACCACGGGAATAATCAGCGCAAAGGAGAGAAAGATCGTTGTAGAAAACGAGGAAATGGTCCTTTTGCAGACCAACGCTGCGATTAATCCCGGAAACAGCGGAGGCGGACTTTTTAACATGGCGGGACAGCTGGTGGGTATCGTAAACGCTAAGATCGCCGAGGAAGGAATAGAAGGACTCGGATTTGCTATTCCCATAGATATTGCTTACGGTGTTATAACCGACCTCGTTGAATACGGATACGTAAGAGGCATTGTTGATGACGGACTTACAACAATAGACGTAAGAAATGCTACCGCGGCATATCAATACGGTGTTTCTTTCCTTGGAACGATAATAGTTGAGTCTAAGTTTACCGATGCTCTTAAATACGGTGATTGCATTATATCAATTGACGGCATCGATATTGAGTCAAGCGATGATATAGACATTATTCTGAAATCACACAGTATCGGAGATGAGATAACGGTAACCGTTGTGCGCAGAGTGAACAATGCAAACGTTGAGAAAAGCGTAAAAATAAAGCTTCAGGAAAAGACTCCGGATACAATAGTCTTTGATTGATCCGTACAATAGATTTAGTAAATGACAGAGAGGAAAGCTGATGTATCATATACTTGTAGTTGATGATGAGGCACGTATTCGATCGATAATTAAAAAATATGCGGAGTTTGAGGGCCATACTGTTACCGAGGCGGGTGACGGCATGGAGGCGGTCAGACTTTGCCGTAAACAAAGCTTTGATATGATCATTATGGACATAATGATGCCTGAATTGGACGGATTTTCGGCGTGTAGAGAAATCAGAAAGATAAGCGATACTCCGATAATTATGCTTTCTGCAAGAGGCGAGGAGTATGACAAGATAAACGGATTTGAGACAGGAATAGACGACTACGTTGTCAAACCCTTTTCAGCCAAGGAGCTTATGCTGAGGATAGAAGCTATTATGAAGAGGGGAGCGCCAAGAGGCAACAAAATGACCGAGGCAGCAAAGCCAAACGTAAAGGTCGAGCTGGACGGAGGCGGTCTGGTTGCTGATATAACCGCCAGAATCGTATATATTAAGGGCGAGCGCATAGATATGTCGCCAAAGGAATACGACCTATTTTTCTATATGTTGGAAAACAGAAACATTGCGCTTTCACGGGAAAAACTGCTAAGCGCGGTATGGGGATATGATTTTTACGGTGACGCAAGAACTCTTGATACACACATAAAGCTCTTACGTAAGAGTCTTGGAGAGTATAGCAAATATATAGTTACTCTGCGTGGAGTAGGGTACAGATTTGAAGGCGACGTCAAGTAATTTCTTCGGGGAAAACAGGATATGGCACAAAAAAGCAAAGCAAGAAACAAGCGAAAATATGCTCCTCGCGCAACGGGAATCTCGTGGCGCCTTTTCGGCACGCTTGTTTTATTTGTTTTACTGAGCCTTATCGTGATCTGGATATTCCAGATAGTATTGCTTAACGATTTTTACGAGCAATCAAAAATGGCAGAATTCGTTGCGAACGGTGAAGGAATATTCGCAAATATAGACAATGAGGAAAAAATGAAGGAATCCGTATACAAGTATTCCGCGCAAACGGATATGTGTATACGTTTATTCAAGGCAGTGGACGGAGAGGCAAAGGAGCTTGCGTCGTCAGATATAAGTGCGGGATGTATGCTGCATCATGTGGAGGCATACGGATTATCGCAGCTGTACAAGCACGCAAAGCAGAACAACGGTGTATTTACAAAGAATATAGCCAAGCCTGTTGACGAGAACAAGCACGTAAACACGATATACGTTTCTTTGGAATCGAATTCCAAGGGCTATGAGTATATCTTGATGATGGAGTCTGAGCTTATACCACTCAATGCAACGGTTATGACGCTCCAGAGGCAGTTTGGTTGGATAATGTGTATACTTATTATGGGCGCGCTTATCGTAGCACTGGCAATATCCAAGATCATATGCGTTCCGCTTCAAAAGATGAGCCGATCCGCGCACCGACTCGCAAAGGGAGATTATAAGGCAGAGTTTGACGGAGGAACGTATAAGGAGGCGGCAGAGCTTGCGGAGGCTTTGAATTACGCTGCGGATGAGCTTGCTAAAAACGATAATTTGCAGCGGGAGCTGGTTGCCAACATTTCGCATGATCTACGCACGCCGCTAACCATGATAAAGGGATACGGAGAGGTTATTCGCGATATTCCGGGAGAGAACACTCCGGAAAACGTTCAGGTAATAATTGATGAGACGGAAAGACTTACTGAGCTTGTAAACGATATGCTCGATCTTTCCAAGATACGCGCGGGAACGAGAAAGCCCGAGCGCGAAAGCTTCAATCTGACGGAAACCGTAGGAGCGGTTCTTAAGCGATACGAAAAGCTTACCGAAAAGGATGGATATCAGATAAGCTTTGACGCTGACGGCGACGTGTTTATCAATGCCGACAGAACGATGATATTGCAGGTAGTCTATAATCTGATAAACAATGCCCTCAACTATACAGGAGAGGATAAAAAGGTCAGCATCGTACAGTCTGTGTGGGATAACAAGGTAAGAATATCTGTAATAGATACGGGAGATGGCATAGCCGAGAAGGATATTCCGTATATATGGGATAGATACTATAAGGTCGATAAGGTCCACAAGCGCGCAAAGATAGGAACAGGACTTGGACTGTCCATCGTCAAGGGCATATTGGAATCACACGAAGCGGTATACGGAGTGGAGAGCCGTGTTGGAGAAGGCTCGAATTTCTGGTTCGAGTTTGAGATGTTCAACGTGGTTGATGATTCTGAAATGGCGGAAAGATAACTTTTTTGTCCATAGGTATTGCAAAAACTACGAAAATGTATTAGAATGTATATAGGAAAAGTTATCCCCGAGGAGCTCTCGGGGATAATTGATGATTTTGGGAGAGTGGATTTTTGTGGGATGCCGAAATGATTTAGTAAAGAAAATATTGAAGTGTCCGATCTGCTCGGCGGATATGAGTGTGACAGAGGATGAAAAAAGCGCGGTGTGTTGCGGCGCACGCAGACATTGCTTTGATTTCTCAGCACTTGGATATTTAAGTCTTGCTATGACGGGTGGCGGAGGAGATTCCAAGCAAGCGGTGGTGGCAAGGAGCGGTTTTCTGTCAAGCGGGTATTATGAAAAGGCGGCAAACGCTATATTGGATACGGTTTGCAAGTATCTTCCCGAAAAACCCATAATCATAGACGCGGGATGCGGAGAGGGTTATTATACTTCAAAGCTGGCAACAATTTCAAGTGTCACGTTGGGATTTGATCTTTCAAAGCATGGATGCATGCATGCGGCAAAACGCGCCAAAAAAGAGGGAAAGGAAAACCTGATGTACGCCACAGCCAGTGTATTTGACCTTCCCGTAAAGGACGGAGCGGCGAACGCCGTGGTCAATATTTTTGCTCCATGCGCGGAAAACGAATATTCACGTGTGCTTTGTGACGGGGGATACCTGTTTGTTGTGGGAGCGGGCAAGGATCACCTTATGGGACTTAAAAAGGTGCTCTATTCCAACGTGTATGAAAATGCCGAAAGAGCCGATCTCCCGCAAAATATGGATCATATTGAAACCGTTAACGTATCCTATAACATCACAGTGGAAGGCAAGGAAAATATAGAAGCGCTGTTTTCCATGACTCCGTATTATTGGAGAACGAGTCAAGAGGATAAGCTGAAGCTGACAAGCCTTGAGGGCCTGACTACAGAGATCGAATTTCAAATAAACGTATATAAAAAGTAAGGACGAAGAATTAATGAAACTATCATTGTGTATTCCAATGTATAACGAGTCGTCAATAATAAGGGATACTGCCATAACCTTGTCGCAGTATATGCAAGATAATTTCGACGATTATGAGATAATATTTTCAAACGACGGTTCGCATGACGGCTGCGATAAGATAGTTGAGAAACTGGGGCTTCCCAACGTAAAGGTAGTCGGGTATGAGCAGAACATGGGCAAGGGCTATGCGGTGCGTACCGCCATGCTTGCCGCACAAGGAGATATCGTTATGTTCACCGATGCGGATCTTGCGTATGGAACAGAGGTAATCAAGAGAGTAGCGGACACTTTTTTGGAGAATCCTGATGCCAAGATAGTAATAGGCTCGCGCAACTTGTCGGGTGACGGATACGAGGGCTATACCTTTATACGAAAGCTTGCGTCAAAGACATATATCAAGGTGCTTTGTATTATAGGCGGCTTTAAGCTTTCTGATTCGCAGTGCGGCTGCAAGGCATTCAGAGGCGACGTTGTAAAGCCTATTTTCTCAAGATGCGAGGTCAATCGATTTGCCTTTGATTTTGAGTGCCTGCTTTGGGCAAATAAATTCGGATACAAGATCGTAGAAATGCCTGTAAAGATCATAAATCATCGCGAAAGTACCGTAAACGTTATGCGCGATTCGGTAAAGATGATAAAAGACCTCTTTAAAATGAAAAAGAGAATTAAAAAGGCTAAGATATAATAAAAAGGTCACGGGATGCTCCGTGACCTTTTTTATCTATAAAAATTACTTTTTCTTCTGGGCTTTATATCTTTTTTGCAGCTTTTGCTTTTTCTCCTTTTTGAGGATCAGAGTTCCTGTTTTTTTGTCTATCTTTCCAAGCTTTTTGTTTTTCTTTTTTTTCTTCTTTTTGGATTTTTTAATTATCTGATTTATCTGCGCCAGCTTGATGGCAATCTTTTCAGCGGTGTTAAGCGCATTGTATATTCGCTCCTCTGCGCCAGGTGAGCTTTTTTTCGTCACATCAACATGCGTGCAGGGCTCACATTCGCATTGGCAGTTGTTCTTTTTATCTTTCATAGTTAGCCTCCGAAATCAAGCCTTATCCTGTGCTATAAGGCGCTCAATGGCACGGATAGCTACTCTGATAGCATCCTCGGTGTTATGAGTTTCATCGTCATTTGTATCTAAGCCGGCAAGAAAACGCTCCTGATTCCAAACGCATGTAAATACCGCGCCGCAACGCGCACGCAAATAAGCACCAACGGTGAACAGAGTTCCGGATTCCATTTCACTTGCAAGCACACCAAGTCGTTTCCATGCTTCCCATTGCTGCGTCAACTGATGACAGGTGGGCATGCGGGCAGGAGAATGCTGACCGTAAAAGGAATCCTTTGCCTGAACAACTCCCGTGTGGTTTGTAAAATTAAGCTCTGCCGCCGCCTCGCGAAGCGCAAAAAGAACGTCTGCATTAGAAACCGCGGGGAATTCGATGGGCGCATATTCGCGCGAGGTCCCGTCTTGCCTTACTGCTCCGGAGGCAATAACTATATCTTTTGATTTAACGTCGAGATCGATCCCGCCACACGTTCCCACACGGATGAACGTGGTAGCGCCACACATCACAAGCTCCTCAACTGCAATAGCGGTTGAAGGCCCGCCGATACCCGTTGAACATACGGTAACAGTTTCGCCTAAAAGCTTACCGTTCCAGATGTTGTATTCCCGATTGGTGCAAACGTGATAAGGCTGATCAAGAAAAGCGGCGATCTTTTTGCACCTTCCGGGGTCGCCGGGAATAATGCAATATTTACCAACGTCGCCTGCTCCCACGCCTATGTGGTACTGTTTTTCATGAGCTGAAAGCATATAATACCTCCAAATGCACTGATTCTATTTTTACTCCATACACATATTTTATCACAAATCAGAAAAAATATCAATAGCTTTTTTAGCCGTATGGCGAATAGCGTGAGAAAAAACGCAAATACTAACAAAAACGAGGAGGATAGGACATGTCAGGAGAGATAATTAAGCTGGATGCGTCGATTATTTGCTGTGGAAACACTGTCGGTCAAAAGGAATATGAGGGGCCTTTGGGAAAGCTGTTTGATTTTCACTGTACTGATGACCGCTTCAACAAGGACACGTGGGAGAGTGCCGAGGGTGAGATGCAAAGGATAGCGTTTAATATTGCATTAAAAAGAGGCTCGTTTGAGTATTCTGATATAGGGGCTTTGTTTGCGGGAGATCTGCTAAATCAGTGTGTGGGCTCGGCTTACGGTCTGCTTGGATGTAACATACCGTATTTCGGTCTTTACGGCGCTTGCTCCACCTGCGCGGAGGGAATAATGCTTGCGTCTATACTGACTACACACAGCGTATTTGACAGATGTGCCGCGATCACCTCCTCGCACAACTGCTCCGCGGAGCGCCAGTACCGCACACCTATAGAATACGGCGGTCAGCGAACACCCACGTCACAGTGGACGGTTACGGGCGCAGGCGCGTTTATCATAGGTGATAAAAACGCGGGAAAGGTAAAAATAAGCGCAGCTATGCCCGGGCGGGTGATAGATAAAGGTATCAACGATGCAAACAATATGGGTGCGGCTATGGTGGGCGCGGTTTGCGATACACTTACAAGATTTTTTAAGCAAAGTAACACTCGCCCCGACGATTATGACCTTATAATTACGGGCGACCTCGGACACGAGGGGGCGCAGATCATGCGTGAGTTTATGGAGATAGAGGGATATCCTCTTGGCGAAAACTATACCGACTGTGGAATTCTCATATACGACAAGCAAAGGCAGGATACTCATGCGGGCGGATCGGGATGCGGATGCTCTGCTTCTGTAATGTCGGCATACGTTATTCCTTCCATAAGAAAGGGCATAATTAAAAACGCGATATTTATTGGCTCGGGCGCTATGATGAGTCCCGATATGATAAAGCAGGGAAACAGTATTCCCGCTATAGGACATTTGGTAGTATTTGAAGGGTGAGGATGAAAAATGGAAACATTCAGTCAATTCATTTGGGCGTTTGTTATAGGCGGTCTTCTTTGCGTCATAGCCCAGATATTAATAGATAAAACAAAGCTTACCCCCGCGCGCATACTCGTTATGTACGTTACCGTGGGAGTGATACTTGGCGCTATAGGTGCGTATAAACCGCTTGTTGATCTTGCGGGTGCGGGGGCTACTGTGCCGCTTACGGGATTTGGATATCTGATATCAGAAGGAGTGCGCGAGGCGGTAGATAAGCAAGGATTGCTCGGTGCGCTTACGGGAGGACTTACCGCCGCTGCGGGCGGTATTGCGGCGGCGTTATGCTTTGGATACCTTGCTGCGATAATATTTAAGGGAAAGAGAAGAGGATAGCCTCTAAATGACCTTTATAATTATCCGTCAATAGCGCTTTTGAGCTTTTCAAGAGCGCTTTTTTCTATTCTCGAAACGTAAGAGCGGGAAATTCCCAGCCTTTCCGCGATCTCTCTTTGCGTAAGCTCCTCTGTGCCGCAAAGACCGTATCTCATAATTATTATTTGACGCTCGCGGAGTGAAAGCACGGTCTTTATGCATTTCATTGCTTTGTCGGTCATAATTTTTCGTTCTATTTCCAAAGGTACGTTTTCATCGCTGCTTATGACGTCTATATAAGCGAGTGGATTCCCGTCGCGGTCAACGTCGATCGTCTCGTGTATAGACACCTCGGAGGAGTGCTTTTTTTGTGAGCGAAAGCTCATGAGTATCTCATTTTGAATACATTTTGATGCATAAGTGGCAAATCTGGTGCCATTGTCGGTGTTATATGTGTCAACCGCCTTGATAAGTCCGATGGTTCCAATGGAAACGAGATCCTCTTGGTTTTTGCTTGTTGAGTAGTATTTGCGCACGATATGCGAGACCAGGCGCAGATTATGCAGAATCAGCTTTTGCCTTGCCTCCTCGTCACCCTTCTTAAAGAGGGCAAAGTTGAGCCGTTCTTCTTCCGCGGATAGCGTTGGTGGAAAATTCTGTCCCGTGCTTATTCCTAAAATGGGGGAGAGAAGTCGCGAAAACGCCGCCAGTATCAGGGATATAATTATCATGCTTATCACTCCTTTCATATAGCCTAAAGTCTGACGTATTACTGTTACCGAGTATATGAAAGTGCTGCATGTACTTATTTTTGTGGACAAAATTAAAATTTTACTTGACAAGTAAGACATGCGGTGGTATAATATGCGCGTGGAGAAAATACTCCCAAGCATCTTGCATAGAAAATCAGGGGTGCCGAATAGGTAGCGCTGCGCTGCCTTAGGCTGAGACGGATTATACCGAACCCTCGTACCTGATACGGATAATACCGGCGTAGGAAGATTTTGTTGATATTTATGAATACTCTTTTGTAAGCATAATTTCATCCGACGGCGATTTTCCGTGCGGATGAATTTTTTTTGCGACCATAAAGGTCAGAAGGAGGATTCAGATGAATCAAAACGTAAAAAGACTGACGGTGTCCGCTATGATGCTGGCACTCGCCACCGTGCTGGCGCTTGTTTGTGCCTACATTCCTTTTCTCAATTTGCCGTTTGGCGGCGGTTTTACTGTGGCAAGCATGTTGCCCATAGTAATAATCGCGTATATGTACGGTACAAAATGGGGATTGTTTTCCGCATTTTGCTACTCACTCATACAGATAATTCTGTCGTTAACGCAGGGCGCGGGCGGTACTGTAATGGCACTGTTTATGCCAAGTTCGGATGATTTTATGGGCTATGGCGCGGCAATCATGATAATTATAATAGATTATCTGCTTGCCTATACCGTGCTTGGACTCGGCGGAATATTCCGCAATAAGCTCAAGAGCAAGACTGCGGCAATAGTTCTTGGCGTAGTTGTAGCGTTGTCCTTGCGTTACATTTGCCATATCGTGTCGGGATATATATTTTATGGCGCTTGGGCGGAGTGGTTCTTTACTCAAGAGGGATTTTACAACATTGGCGGTGTTATTATGAATGCGTTTGACGGTCAATGGCTTTCACTTGTGTATTCTGTTTTCTATAACGGACTGTTTATGATTCCCGAGATAGTAATAACCGCAATAGTCGCCGTTCCCGTTTGTCAAATACCGGCAATAAAGAAAAATTAAATATACTTAACAAAAAATACAATAAAAAATAAGCATACTTAACAAAACCAAAGACTTGTTAAGTATGCTTAATTATTTGCAATAATTATCTGTTAAACATTATCTTTTCGCTATTGAACATTCTTGTCAGAACAAATACTCCGGCTGCGGTCACGGCAAGGTTTGCGCCGACAGTTATAAGAACGTTGACAACGTTCGCCTCGAACGAGAATACTCCGATCATACTCTGAACGCTGTTGAACAGAGGAATGAGATAGAGCAGAGGGTTGGTTGTCGCAGATCCAAACATTCCCGAAAGACCTATCAGCATTGATGCTATCATAAGAGGTGTAACGTAAGTTCCCGCCTCCTTAACAGTTTTCGCATAAGCGGAGATTACAGAAATGACAGTTATGAGAACGAGAACTGTTGAAAGAATGACTAAAGCCAATAGCGCATAATCGTCAAGCCCATAAACAGAACCGTCTATATTAACGGTTTCTCCCATAAGCTTGGGCAGAGAAAGGACTACGCCGATGGTGCTGGACGCGCCGCTTATGAGAGCCATAATAGATAGCGCAAGTATCTTTCCGATTGCTATATGGGATCTCTTTGCGGGAGTGATGAGCATGGTGGCAATAGTGCCTCTTTCCTTTTCACCCGCAATTGATTCGGGAGCCACAGCCATACAACCCGAGAAGAGAAGCATCACAAGGAGCATGGGCATGATCATAGAAAAGATCATAGCAGTCATATCCTCTTGAGTTGCAAGATCAAATAGCTTATTGGGTGAATTGTTGATATCGAACTTGTTTGTCATACTCGACTCAAACGCATCAAGCAGGGCGGTTACCGTTTGGAAGGTCATAGATGAGTTGGTGCTTGATGAGTTATAGTATATCTCAATGTTTGGAGCCGCAGTATTACTTGACGCGTCATAATTTCCTATCTTTGATTCAAAGTCTTCGGGAAAGATTATGAGAATGTCGGCGTCGCCGTTTGTAATAAGCTCTTTTTCTGCGGAAATATCTTTGGACGGTGTCATCTCAAGCTCGGCGGCATCAAAGACGGCGCCAACGGATTGCGGGATATTGACCGAGTAAATAGTCGGAATATAATCTTCGTCGGGCATAAAGGCATTTCCCATCGCGCCACCCATCAACGAATATATGATATAGATGAGTATACCGGGCATAATTAGTGCCACGAGCGTTCTTCTGTCCTTAAAGAAACGCGCGAGCTCTTTTTTGAATATTGTAAATATTGCGCCGCTTTTCATTATATCTCACCTCCTATGCTCTGTGTGTAGTCAGCGAAAATATCAAAGAAACGGTCCTCAAGCGGCTTTCCCGCGCATACAGATTCCAGCTTATCGCAGACCACCATTTTGCCGTCGATTATTATGCCAACTCTGTCGCATAGCTTTTCGATAAGACTGAATATGTGAGTAGATACGATTATGGTTTTTCCTTGCTCTTTAAGGTAAGTAAGGAAATCGGTAACAACCTTTGCCGTAAGCACATCGAGACCGTTTGTTGGCTCGTCAAATATGATGATATCGGGATCGTGGACAAGCGAGATGGCAAGAGAAGCCTTTTGCTTCATACCTGTTGAAAGATCTGCAACCTTGACCTCTGCAAATTTGTCAATGCCGAAGCGAGAGAAAAGCTCACCCTTTCTCTTGGCTGATATCTCGGGAGCGATGCCGTGCAAGCTCGAAAAGAAATCAAAAAGATAATTGGGGGTAAAAAACTCCTCAAGCTTTAATTCACTTGTCAGAAATCCTATTTTGGAGCGCACACCCTCGGCATCGGTGACAATGCTGTGACCGTCTATGTACGCGTCGCCCGAGTCGGGCTTGATGAGCGTGGCAAGCATACGGAGCGTTGTGGTTTTTCCCGCGCCGTTTGGTCCCAACAATCCAAATATCTCACCCTCGTATGCCTCGAAAGAAAGGTCAACTACCGCGCGGCGTACCTTCTCCGCGGTTCTTTCTATTTTTTGCTGTTTTGACGATAGCTTAAATGTTTTTGACAGCTTTTCAACTCTAATTAATTCCTGCATTTTGAATAACTCCTTTCTGCGTACATCTTACCATGTGTTTGCCAATAAGTAAACAAACCGTTGGTAGAAATAACATGAAATTATAAACTTTTATACTCAAAAAGTCAATGTTCAATAACTGATCGGCACAATCCAAGCAGTGTTCGGCAACTCCCCCTGCCTTAAGGTTTTTGGAAAGAGGGAGGTGTTCGGGGAGGGGGGAAAACGCTTTTTCCTCAAAAAAGGTTTTCTCCCTCCCCGAAGTTCTTCTCACTCTTATCTTATCTGAACGAAGCCGAGCTTCTTTTGAACCTTGGAGAGAGTACGGCGAGCGACGTAGGCTGCCTCCTCGGCGCCCTTTTTCATTTGCGCTTCAAGCTGAGCCTTGTCGGACATAAAGGTGTTGAATTTGTGCTGAACGGGAGCGAGAGCGTCTGCGCAGACCTCGCCAACCGCCATTTTGAAGTCACCGTAACCCTTGCCATCGAATTCGCGTTCGATCTCGTCGAGCGTTTTGCCCGTGAACACGGAATAGATGGTCATAAGGTTGTTGATACCGTCTTTACCGTCGGAGAAGCGCACGCAGGTGTCGGAGTCGGTAACGGCGCGCTTGAATTTGCGGATTATGGTGTCACGGTCATCGAGAATGTAGACCACGGCATTGGTATTTTCATCCGATTTGCTCATTTTCTTTGTGGGATCGGCAAGCGACATGATCTTAGCTCCACTCTTTGCCATGATAGGCTCGGGAATGGTGAAGGTGTCGGGATAGATGGAATTGAAGCGTGTCGCAATGTCGCGGCAAAGCTCAACGTGCTGCTTTTGGTCGATACCCACGGGGACAACGTCGGTCTGATAGAGCAGGATATCGGATGCCATAAGCACAGGGTAGGTAAAGAGACCTGCGTTTACATTGTCGGCGTGCTTCTGGCTCTTATCCTTGAACTGAGTCATTCTTGAAAGCTCACCAAAGCCCGTGAAGCAATTAAGGATCCATGCGAGCTCCGCGTGCTCCTTGACATGTGACTGAACGTAGAGCGTATTCTTTTCGGGATCAAGACCGCAAGCCATATAGAGCGCAAGCGTTTCGTACGTGCGGCGGCGCAGATCAGCGGGTACCTGACGAACAGTTATGGCATGCTCGTCTACCACGCAGTAAAAGCACTTGTATTTTTCGGAATAGGTCGAAAAATTCTTGATCGCGCCGAGATAGTTACCAATAGTAAGATTTCCGCTGGGCTGAACACCCGAGTAGGAAATGGGAGTGTTTTGAAACATGATATATTCCTCACTTTGTTTATTTTTAAATTAAAAGTCCCCGACAGATAAGCTCTGTCGGGGACGAATTTACAAGTAAATCCGCGGTACCACCCACGTTGTGTTTTAGAAAACAACACCTCTTTTTCCGCGATAACGGTGCGCACCGTCAGATACTACACACAGGCTCAATGCCCGCTTCGGTCTGCCCTCAAAAGCCCATTCAACGTTTCATTTTGACCGAACTCACACCACCGTCGGCTCTCTGAACAAAAGGGAAAACGTCTACTTTTCTTTATCACAGGTTTATGATATTAAGATTATAGCACCGGGAGGGCGCTTTGTCAACACTTTTTTATTATTTAAGCGTTTCTTGTGCGAATTTGCCGAGTATTTCAATTCCTTTTATTATTTGCTCATCAGTTGGTGTGCTGAAATTAAGCCTGAAGCTTTGAGAGGGTGCCTCGGTATCACAGTTAAAGGTTGCTCCGGGAACAACGCGAACGTTGTTGTCAGCGGCGAGCTTGACGAAAGCAGAGGCATCAACGCCTTGTGGCAGTGTACACCAAATGAACAGACCGCCCTCGGGGCGCGTAAATTTAACGCATTTGGGCATACATTTGTCAAGACAGCCGAGCATAAGATTGCACTTGTGACGGTATATGTCCTGAATGTCGGTTATATGACCTTCAAGGTCGCATTCGGTCATGTATCTGTAGCAAAGCATCTGGAAGAAGATGTTGGTGTGTACGTCGCTTGTCTGCTTTGATACCACCATTTTGGACGCCACCTCATCGGGTGCTATCACAAAACCGACTCTCATTCCCGCAGACAGGATCTTGGAGAACGTGGAGCAGTAAATGACTATTCCGTCCTCGTCCATGCTTTTGATAGTTGGAATATCCTCTCCGGCAAAGCGAAGCTCACCGTATGGATTATCCTCAAGTATCATAAGACCGTATTTTTTAGCAAGCTCGTATATTTTAACGCGCTTTTCATAAGAGGTTGTAATGCCTGTGGGGTTATGAAACGTGGGAATAACGTAGATAAGCTTTGCGTTGGGGGTATTAATTATTGCATTTTCAAACTCTTCTATATTCATTCCGTCATCCTCAAGAGTTACGCCCACGGGAGTGGCTCCGTTTGAACGGAATGCGTTGAGCGCACCGATAAAGGTTGGATTCTCGCAAATTACCGCGTCGCCCTCGTTGCAAAACACCTTGCAAGCAAGCTCTATTCCTTGCTGACCACCCGAAACGATTATCGTCGTGTCGTCAAAGGCATCGCCTGCGGATTTTGACTTTCCAATATTGAATTTTGCCTTTTGTCTTTCGGCAATATGCTCTCGCAGGGGAGAATATCCATCTGTTACACTGTATTGGAGTGCCGACACGGCTTGGTTTTTATATATGTCCGCGGATATTCTTGCCATGTCTTCGATAGGGAAGGATTCCGGTGCGGGATTGCCTGCGGCAAAAGAGATGGTTTCGGGTGTTGCGGGTGCCTTTAAAATCTCTCTTATAGCCGAAGGACGCAAATTTGCAATTTTATTTGAAAACTTATATGACATAACGCTATCCCCCATAAAAATCATAAATAGATTATAGCACTTTTTTTATGTCAATTCAATACCTTTGTTGACATTTTTGTACAGTTGTGATACAATTATCCTGTATTTGAAAAACAGGAGACACAGCATGGCAAAAATGAGATGGAAGGGTGGAGCGCTTATCGCGCCTCTGCCGCCCGTTATGATAAGCTGCGGCGATATGGAGAAATCCAATATAATAACTGTGGCGTGGACGGGAATAATCAATACGATTCCGCCAAAAACATATATTTCCGTTCGTCCCTCGCGCCATTCGTACAATATAATAAAGGAAAGCGGAGAGTTTGTAATAAATCTCACGTCGGCGTCGCAGGTGCGCTCGGCGGACTATTGCGGCATCTATACGGGGGCTAAGGTGGATAAATTCGCAAAGTGCAATTTTCACAAGGAAGAGGCGCAAGGCGTTTCGTGCCCGCTTATCGCAGAAAGTCCTTTGTCACTTGAATGCCGCGTAACAGAGATAATTCCTCTAGGCACGCACGATATGTTTTTAGCGGACATAGTAGGCGTTGATGTGGACGAGGAGCTTATCGATAAAAACGGCAAGCTGGACCTTTCTCGCGCACATCTTGCGGCGTATGCACACGGAGAGTATTTTGAGCTTGGGAAAAAGATCGGAACGTTCGGCTTTTCAGCCGCTAAGAAAAAGAAAAGGGCAAGCGCACAAAAGGGCAAAGCGCATCCGCCCAAAAACAAATAACAAAAAAACGGCTATCCCGCGGGATAGCCGTTCTTGATATAGAAGCTGAATTACTCAGCGTCGGTCGTTTCAGTTGTTTCGGTTTCCTGAACGTAGTGCTTTGCAGATGCGGAAACGTATCCTGTTTTGGTTTCTCCGCCGTAAGCAACGAACTCAACCTTGTACCAAGGCTCTTCAGGATTGCTGACGTTAACAGCGATAACCTTAACTTCCTGACCCTTCTGGTAGAAGCCTATAGCCTCGTGAGTGTTTTCATAGTCAGGAGCTATTCTGATCTTAAGAGAGTCTGTTGCAAGAACAAGAGTCTTGCTTTCCTCAACAAATCCCTCGTCAAGATTCTCAAGAGTGGTAACACCGGTGGAGTAGATGTAGTACTGTTCTCCCTCGTATACTACCTTGGTTACAGAGCCGTCCTCGCTAACAGCGATCTTCTGGAACTTTGTACCGTTGGGGAAGCTCTTGAATATAGAATTGTCTGCCTTACGGAGATTTACTGCGCCATTCTTGTGAAGAATGTAAACAAAACCGGTGCTTTCAACATAGTCGAGCTCTCCGGGAGCCTCAACATTATCAGGGGTCTGAACTTCAGATCCCGTCTCATCAGGCTCGGTCTCGGTACCGTTGTTAGATTCATTATTGCCAACGTTGATAGTTCCGCCGTCGGTAGTGGATTCTCCGCCATTGTTGCCGTTGGTGCAAGCAGCGAGAGCAGCAACCATAAGTGCAGCCAAAATTATTGCTAAGATCTTTTTAGTCATTTTTTCCTCCCGATAAAGCCCCATAGGGCATTATTTTTCGCATCATGATTTTTATAAAATCATTATAACATAATAAATATGTGATGTCAAGGAAAAAACACAAAATTCTTTGTTTTTTTTTGCTTAAGAACGTCGGCGGGAAAATGTGGCGCAATAAAGCGAAAAAACAAGGAATAATTGGGGAATTTATTGACAATTTTGTTTTTTGTATGGTATAATATTTGCAATAAAGATATGCGAGGTACGTATGAAAAAAATACTTTGTATAGACGGAAACAGTATTCTTAACCGCCAGTTTTACGGAATAAGATTTTTATCAACCAAGGACGGCTTTCCAACTAATGCTATATTTGGATTTGTAAACGTGCTGATTCGTCAGATGGAGGCACTCTCTCCCGATGTTGTTGCCGTGGCATTTGACCTTAAGGCGCCAACCTTTCGTCACAATATGTATTCCGAATACAAGGCGGGAAGAAAGCCGAGCCCTGAGGAGCTTATAAAGCAATTTCCCGTAGCAAAGGAGCTTTGTCGCGCGATGGGAATTGCCGTGCTTGAGCTTGAGGGCTATGAGGCAGACGATATCCTTGGCACGCTTGCGGCTATGGCAAAGCAAGCAGACGAGCCTACCGAAGCCTATATCCTCACGGGAGACCGTGACTCGCTTCAGCTCATATCCGACAGAGTCCACGTGCTTTTGGCTACCAACACCGATACGGTGGATTATACGGACGAGGTTTTCTTTGACAAATATGGCGTGCACGCAAATCAGTACGTTGACGTAAAGGCGTTGATGGGAGATAGCTCCGATAATATTCCGGGTGTTGCGGGAATCGGAGAAAAGACCGCGTTCAAGCTTATAGCCGAGCAAGGCAGTCTTGACGCGCTCTATGAAAATTTTGAAAATATAGAGCTTACCAAATCGGTAAGAGCCAAGCTGGATGTGGGTCGCGATAGCGCGTTTATGTCAAGAACTCTTGCCAAAATCATGTGCGAAGTTCCGCTTGGAATTAAACTTGAGAATATTAAATTCAAGGGGATAGACCGCACCCGTACGCGAGAGCTGCTTATGAGATATGAGTTGCTTGGCGCGATTAAAAGGCTCGGACTTGATAAGGATGCTGTGTCGGATAGTCCATCCGGAGAGACGGTAAACGTTGGTGCGGCAAAAGTTAAGGAGTGCAAGACCTGTGAGCTTGACGGTGAATGGTATGCGTTCTGCTTGAATGACACGGGAGAATGCCATCTTTGTGACGGAGAGAATCTGTATAAAGTTTCCCTGGACGACGTATCAAGGTCCGATCTTCTGAACAGAAAAAAGATTGTCTGTTACGACTGTAAAAGCATATACGAGAAGCTTGAAGGTCTTGGAGTGCATTACAGGGATTGCCATTTCGACGTTATGCTGGGAGCATACGTGGATGATTCTTCCCAAAGCTCATACGAGCTTGAAAGACTTTGCTCCACGTACCTTGGTCAGACTATGGACGAGGGCGTGTCGCAGAGTGTTTACGTAGCAAGCATGTGGCGCGTTATTGAGGAAAGACTTGAGCAAAGCGGTCAAAAGGAGTTGCTGTACGGCATCGAGATGCCGCTTGCCGCTACGCTTTGCGATATGGAGCTTCGCGGCGTCAAGGTGGATTGCGATGGAATAGTAGGCTATGGACACGAGCTTGACGCTATAACGTTTGCGCTCGAAACGCGCATATATACGGCGGCGGGCGAGAAGTTCAATATCAATTCGCCAAAGCAGCTTGGCGAAGTTCTTTTTGAAAAGCTTATGTTGCCTTCGGGTAAAAAGACCAAGACGGGCTACTCGACGAGTGCGGATGTTCTTGAAAAATTGCGCCGCTATCATCCGATAATCGACGATATTCTCGAATACAGACAAATGAGCAAGCTCAAGGGCACATACGTCGATGGACTTATTAAGGCTGTTTCAGAGGACGGAAGGTTGCACACCACCTTCAAACAAACGGGAACCGCAACAGGCAGGCTCTCGTCCGTAAACCCCAATCTTCAAAATATCCCGATAAGAACCGAGGCTGGAAGACGCTTCCGCGAATACTTTGTCCCTCAAAATGACGAATACGTGCTTATCGACGCGGACTATTCGCAGATAGAGCTGCGAGTTCTGGCGCACCTATCGGAAGACGAGCATATGTGCGCGGCGTTCATGTCGGGAGAAGATATACACACCGCAACGTCTTGCAGAGTGTTTGGCGTATCGCCTCAAGATGTAACAGTTGAAATGAGAAAAAGAGCCAAGGCGATAAACTTCGGCATCCTTTACGGAATGGGGGAATTTTCGCTGTCTGACGATCTCAAAATACCGATAGCAAAGGCAAAAGAATATATAAACAGCTATCTTTCAAGCTACAGCGGAATTGAAAAGTATCTTGAGGATACTATAGACAGCGCAAAGCGCGACGGATATACAACGACAATGTTCTCGCGCCGCAGATACATTCCCGAGCTTTCCGCGCCCAACAAAATGGTGCGCAATTTCGGAGAAAGAGTGGCGAGAAACAGTCCGATACAGGGAAGCAGCGCGGATATTATCAAGATCGCTATGATAAACGTTGATAAAAAGCTTAGAAATAGCGGACTTGACGCAAAATTGCTTTTGCAGGTTCACGACGAGCTTTTGATAGAGTGCAAAAGAGAGGATGCCGGCAAAGCACTTGAGCTCTTGAAAGATGAGATGGAAAACGCTGTAAAGCTAAACGTTCCTTTGGTCGTTGAGGCGCACAGTGGAGAGAATTGGCTTGAATGTCACTGATGCTGGAGGCAAGAATGGAAAATAAAAGTGTTATTGAGCTTTTGGAGGGCAGACGAACCTACCGTCGCTTTGACGAAAGCAGAAAAATCCCCGACGACGTGGTGGAGAAAATGCAATATGCTGCACGCATTGCGTCAAGCGCGATGAACCGTCAGCCTTTGCGCTATATTTACGTGCGCGACGTGGATACGGTAAACTCCATTTTCGACATAACGAGCTGGGGCGGAGCGTTACCGGACGGTCTTGGCAGGCCCAAGGTGGGCGAAAGACCGACTATGTTCGTCGTTGTGCTTACAGACAAGGAGCTGAAGACTCGCTTTAGTGATTTTGACGCGGGACTTGCGGTGTCAAACATGACTCTTGCGGCTTATGAAAGCGGTGTCGGCTCTTGTATAATCGGTAGCGCAAGGATAGACGCGCTCAAAGAGATGCTTGAGATTTCAGAGGATCTCGAGGTGTGCATGTTGGTTGGATTGGGTTATCCCACACACACGAGCACCGTTGTCGATATGGTTGACGGTGACGCGAAATACCGTCTTGACGAAAACAAGAATTACCTTGTTCCCAAAAGGAAAATACAAGATACAGTAACAGAGATATAAGGAGAAAAAACAATGAAGATTTCAGTAAGCTCTTATTCGTTTGCCCAGTATCAGAACGCGGGCAAGCTTGATATGATCACAACGCTTGAAAAGGCGCGCGAGATGGGCTTCGAAGCCATAGAATTCACAGATCTTCCCGGTGGGGATCACGAAAAGAAGTGCGAGCTTGCGGCAAAGCTGCGCAAGCGTGCGGATGAGCTCGGTATGGATATAAATGCTCACACTGTAAGCGCGAATCTTTATCGAGGAAACGATGCTGATAATGCATACGAGGTCGAGAGAATAAAGCGAAAGCTTGACGTTGCAAAGATACTTGGAGCGTCTGTATTAAGACACGATGCATGCTGGTCTGTTCCTTCAGAGGGCAAGGTCAGAAGCTTTGACGCTATGCTCCCAACCATTGCAAAAAATGCACGTGAAATAACTGAATATGCTCAAAAATTGGGGATAAAGACTTGTGTTGAAAACCACGGTTACGTGGCGCAGGACAGTGACAGAATGGAGCGCTTGTTTAATGCCGTCGACCATGAGAATTTCGGTTTACTTGTTGATATGGGCAACTTTGTCTGTGTTGACGAGAATAACGTTACCGCGGTTTCACGCGTGGCACCTTATGCGGTGCATGCTCATGCCAAGGATATGTATATCAGCAAAACGGGCGGCGAGGGCTTTGGCGAAACGCGAGGCTGCAACTATTTCAAGGGCGCGGTGCTTGGAGAGGGCGACGTTGATGTAGCCCGCTGTGTTGCCGTTCTTAAAAAGGCGGGTTACGACGGTTATTTATCCATTGAGTTTGAGGGGAGCGAGGATTGCATTGACGGCATAGCTCGCGGATTTGCCTATCTCAAAACACTTATTTGACGGGCTGTTGATAATTTTTGCGTTGTTGTGTGAAATTTTGAAAAACCCCTTGAAAAGTCGCTTATAATATGATATAATAATTAAATAGCAGCGGTGTGCTGCAAAACGAGGTCATACCAGCCGGGGAATTAGCGGAGCCCTGTACCTGAAATCCGCTACAGCAGGGGTGGATCCCGCAAATGAGGGCCAAACCTCTACGAATTGAGTCCTATCTTTTGTGTTGATGGGCGGGTCTTGCGCAATTGGGAGCTGTGAACCATGTCAGATGGGGAACCAAGCAGCATTAAGCGGTCGACCCGATGTGCCGCGAGGTAGCCTGCCTTGAGCAATAGGTATGAAGATCGCGTGGAGGAGAAGTTCGACTTTGCGGTGTATGGTCTCGTTTTGCAGCACACCATTTCTCTATATGCGCCCGCAAATTTTTCCGCATACTGTGTTACGCCGTCAAAAGCAGCTCGATTTACGTAATGTAAGCAAACGCAAGCGGAGCTTGCTTGCGCGAGTTTGCTAACGCAAACGTCGCCTTCGCTTTGCTTTTTTAGGCGCGCCTTGTCTGCGAAAGAATTTGTGCGGCTACCTTTTTTGACTTGCGTCTTTAGGTAAATCGAAAAAGCCGAAGCTTAGTTTTTTACTTTTTATTCAACCCATTCTTTTGAAAGGAGAAAAGATATGCATCAGGCATTATACAGGAAGTGGCGTCCGCAACGCTTTGATGACGTGTACGGACAAGATCATATTACGTCGATTTTAAAATACGAGCTTGAAAACTCAAAATTTTCCCACGCGTATCTTTTCTGCGGATCGCGCGGAACAGGTAAAACCACCTGCGCCAAGATCTTGGCAAAGGCGGTCAACTGTCTTGATCTGAAAAACGGCAGTCCGTGCGGTGTGTGCGAGGCGTGCCGCTCCATAGATTCGGGCGCGGCAACAGATGTGCTTGAAATGGATGCTGCATCAAACAACGGTGTTGACAATATAAGAGATATTCGCGATGAGGTGATGTATTCGCCATCAAAGCTTAAGTATCGAGTGTACATCATAGACGAGGTACACATGCTTTCTGCAAGTGCTTTCAATGCGCTTTTAAAGACGCTTGAGGAGCCGCCGGAGCACGTTGTGTTTGTTCTGGCAACAACGGAGCTGCACAAACTGCCGGCAACCATTATTTCAAGATGCCAGAGATTTGATTTCAGACGCATTTCCACCGCGGTGCTTAAGGAGCATCTGATGAGGATCGCGGCAAGCGAAGGAATAGAGATAGACGAGGATGCCGCTATCGCTCTTGCAAAGCACGCGCAGGGCGGTATGAGAGATGCGATAAGCTTGCTTGATCTTTGCGCGGGCGGACACAGAAGAATCGATCTTGCGCTTGTTGAGGAAACTGTCGGCTCAAGCGGCAGAGGAACGCTTACGGATATAGTTCGGGCAATTGTCAAGAAAGACTACGAAACCATATTCTCGTTTATTGACTCTATTGTCCAGTCCTCAAAGGACATAACGATATTCTGGCAAGACCTGATATCATTGTATAGGGATATTTTGGTTACCAAAACGTCAAAGAACGCTGCGGCATATCTTGACCTTACCGACAGTGAAACAGAGAGTCTTGCGGAGCTTGCGTCTATGTTTACAACGGAAAGGTTGTCTTATCATTGCGATATGATGCGCGAAGCGTATCTTGCAATGATGAATGCTAATTCCGTCAGAAGAATAGTGGCAGAGCTTACGCTCGTGAGAATGTGCGATGAAAGATTGTCAACGTCGCCTGAGGCGATGCTTTCAAGAATATCCGCACTCGAGAGCGCGGCGCCCTCCGGTGCGACCAATCAACGCGCCAATCAAGCAAGATCGGAATGTGCCGATCCCGCGACCAAAACCGAAAAAACAGTTGCTGCGAAAAAAAGACAAGCCCCCACGCTTGATGATGACGATATGTTTCGCGGGGATGCACCTGTGGCAATTCCCAAAAAAGAAGCAAAGCCCATGACCGCGCCAGAATCCAACACACAAAATAAGCTGCACCCATTTAAGCAGCGCGCCGAGGTGACGGAAATAATGGACGGGCTTTCGGCAATGATGTCCTCGTTCTTCAAGAATGGCAAGTGGTATGTGGATGACGCGGGACACGTAATTGTGCGGTTTACCGAAGAATCTATCATCCAGCGTATCAAAAGCTTCAAAGGCGAGCAGATGTTCGCCTCCGCTGTGTCGCAGGTGACGGGAAGGACTGTCACGCCTGCCGACATCGCGCTTGAATGCAAATCCGAATCGGAAATGCATGACGTTATCGACGATATTATCGGCTCAGCCGAAAATTGATTAAAACTACAAGGAGAATTGATTATGAGAGCAAATATACCGAAGGGAATGGGCGGCGGCCCTCAGAATATGCAGGCAATGCTTCGCCAGGCACAGAAGATGCAGGAGGATATGGCTGCGCTTCAGGAGGAGCTTGACAGTCGCGAATATGAGATAAAGGCGGGTGGCGGTGTTGTCACCGTTAAGATAAACGGTCAAAAGGAGATACTCTCCATTGACATTCAACCTGAAATAGTCGATCCCGATGATGTGGAGACCCTGTCCGATATACTTGTTGCCGCGGTCAACGAGGCTATCAAGCGCGTTGAGACCACAAATAACGAGGAAATGGGCAAGATCACAAAGGGCATGAATATGCCCGGAATGTTCTGATATGGCTGAATACATAGAGTCGCTCCAGCGCCTTGCGGAGCAGTTTGGCAGGCTGGAGGGCGTTGGAAAAAAGAATGCTATGAAAATGGCGTTTTCTGTGCTTGATATGGCAGACGAGGAGGCACAAGAGTTTGCCCGCGCTATACTTGAGGCAAAAGAAAAAATACATCTTTGCCCAATCTGCCAGAACATTACGGATAAGGATATCTGCCCTATATGCTCGGATTACCAAAGAGACAGAACAACGGTTTGTGTGGTGTCCGATCCGCGTATTGTACTGTCGATGGAGAAGGTCAGGGAATATAAGGGGCTTTATCACGTGCTGCACGGCGTAATATCGCCCATGAACGGTATTACTCCCGATAAGCTCAAAATAAAAGAGCTTCTTTCGCGTATAGCTGATGGTGAGATAGATGAGGTCATAGTTGCTACAAACCCCACGGTTGAAGGAGAGGCCACGGCAATGTATATAGCAAGGCTATTAAAGCCGCTTGACATCAAGGTTACAAGACTTGCATACGGAGTACCTATGGGCTCTGATCTTGAGTATGCCGATGAGGTAACTCTGTTCCGTGCCATAGAGGGTAGACGTGATTTTTAAAAAATATAAATTTGCGGCAAATCGTTGTCGCGAGGCTTGAAAATGATATTTAGTGATAAAACATATGATGAGGAAAGAGCGCTTTACGGTATAAAGGACAGCGCGGTAATCAATTGCGTATTTGACGGTCCTGCGGATGGCGAATCGGCACTCAAGGAGAGTAGAAATATTGAGGTTGAGGCATGTAGCTTTAATTTGAGATATCCGTTTTGGCACGTTATTGGAGCAAGTATTAAAAATGTGAAAATGACGTCCAATTGCCGTGCTGCTTTGTGGTATGACAGAGACGTTGTTGTATTTGGAAGCGAGCTGCATGGAATAAAAGCGTTGCGTGAATGCGATGCCACGGTGATAGAGAACTGCGATATTGATTCTGAAGAATTCGGATGGAGATGCCGTGGAATAGAAATCAAAAACAGCACTCTCAATTCTCAATATCCGTTTTTTGAATGCTCGGATATGCGCGTTGAAGCGTTGAATATGACAGGAAAGTATTCCTTTCAGTACGTGGAAAATGCGACAATAAAGAATTGTGTATTCAAGACCAAGGACGCATTTTGGCACGCAAAGAACGTTACCGTTTACGACAGTGTTATAGAGGGCGAGTATTTAGCATGGTATTCGGAGAATCTAAGGCTTGTTAATTGCACCGTAGTAGGTACTCAGCCATTCTGTTATTGCAAGGGTCTGGTGCTTGAAAACTGCACCATGAAAAACACGGATCTTTCCTTTGAGAATAGCTTTGTTGAGGCCGATATAGTCGGAAGCATCATGAGTGTAAAAAATCCTCTCGGCGGATATGTCAGAGCGGATTCGATAGATCAATTAATATGGGATGATGGGCACAAAGAGTATTCCTCGTGTGTTATTACCGCGAAGAATGGAAATGTGCTTGAGGAGATTTCAAAATGAGAAAAAGAACGTTGATAATAATTATAGCTTCGGTTTTGGTTGCAGCAGCGCTTACGGCTTTGATCATAGTTTTGATACAAAACAAAAATGCGCAAATGCTCACTCCCGCTCCTGCGCCTCAGGGACAGGCAACCACAGAGGGAGAATCAACAAATGAAAGCACCGCACCGAGCTTTGACTCGGTCGAAAAGAGCGAAGGCCTTGCGTATCAGCTTTCAGATGATGGAGAAAGCTATATAGTGGTTGGACTTGGAAACTGCAATGAAAAAGAAGTGGTAATTCCCGAAAAATATAACAATAAGCCTGTCTCGACAATTGGTGACGGAGCGTTTGAGGGCTCACAGATCGAGATGATCACGTTCTCCGCCAATATAACAAAAATAGGGGAAAGAGCATTTGCTGGTTGCGCAAAGCTTGAGGTAATATTGTTTTACGGAGATAAGGCGACATTCAATGAAGATATAGAAAAGGCAAGCAGCTGGAGAGATAACTGCGAAGGAATAGTTAGATTCAGCAAGCCGACCAAAAACGATTACGGAGTAGTTGTTGGCTGATTGTTAGGATAAGCTTACAGATATGTAGATCTATTTTGGAGGATTTGTGTTCATGACAAAGAACAAACGGGAAAAGCATATTGCTTTGATAATATCGCTTGCGATGATCGCCGCATCCATAAGCGTGTTTTCAGCGTGTACCCGTGGCCCCGGGCCTGGTCCGAGTGTCGAATCGACAAGTCAGGGAACATTAACAAACGAAACCCATTCCATTGAGACGGGAGAGATAGGTTCTGAAGAATCGGAGAGCGTTTGTTCCACGGCTGAAAATGACACTGATGACGTATCGGAAGCGACCGAGTCATCATCAAATACAGATGAGTCGGAAACGGATGTATCGTCTAAAGACAGCACTACCGAAGAAACACAGGAAACCGAAAGCAATGATGCTTCAGATACCGATTCAGATGAGACGATAGAGTCGTCTGATGAATCAGAGGATCAGTCTCACGAAAGCGAGACGACTGAGTCCGACAATACGGAAGATACCCCCGAAAGCACTGAAACCGAGGACAGCGGTAAAGACAATACAACAGATACAGAGGTGACCGAGGATACGTCCGGAACTCAAGAAACAGAAGAAACAGAAGAAACAGAGGGAACAGACGAAACAGAGGAAAAGCCGGGCCCCGCAGATAAGAGTCTGGAATACCGACTTGACCAAGCATCTGATACTTACGTGGTTGTCGGAATAGGCGATTTTGGCGGTCTTGATGTCATCATTCCCAATACGTATAACGGAAAACGGGTAAGTGCTATAGAAGACAGCGCTTTTATAGATACCGAGTTGAGCAGCATAAGCTTTGGTGTTAATATCGACAGTATTGGGGCATTCGCGTTTGGCAATCAAAATGACTTTACAATATACTTTGCGGGCTCGAAATCCGATTGGGGAAAAATAGCGCGCAAGGATGGATGGAATGACGGACTTCAATCCTACCGAGTAAAGCTCGGACAAGCGACAAATAATGATTGGGGAATCCCGATCGGATGAACATTATTTACAGAAAACGCTCTCGGCGGTCACCGAGAGCGTTTGCATTTATTATCAGGTTTTGCTAAAATCAAACACGATCTTATCTCCGTCAAGCTTGAGACGGGCATCAAAAGGCTTGCCGTTTTTGGAAATGAAGCCTTTGATCTCGGCAGACGAGCCGTCCGAGAGGATCTTTCTTGCGTTTGTTATGGACACCGTTCGCTTGCATATAAAGCTTCCAATGCGGAATTTGCAGCCCTCCTTGTAGCCCATACAGCCATATCCGTAGCGACCCTTGACAACGCTCTTGCCGCATACGGGGCAAGTGCCGACAAGATCTCCGTAAAAGCCCGTGTCGGTGTCTGTTTCTACCGGATCTTGCTTGTGCTTGAACACCTCGGATATTTCCTCGCAGGCAAGTCCAACCGCGTCGGAAATCTGAATATCGTTTTTATATACCTTCTTCAACGCCTGACCTAAAACGCTGGTTTTGTATTTGTCCATGGAGATGTTCATCTGCATAAGCTGCTCGATGAGATATTCGCCTCCAGGCAGGATATAGTACGTATCTTTTTTCAGGTCTATATAGCCGGATTTTCTCGCGTTGTCGATAATTCCTGTTCGGGTTGCCTCGGTTCCGAGCTCAAGACCGTCAAATATAGCGCGATAATCTTCGTCGTCGTTTTCGGGAGTGTCGGCATCTTCGACAGATTGTGCCGCCTTCTCCGCAAGTGCCGCCTTGTCTTCCTTGAAAGGATTTTTAAGATAATTGTTAAGCGTCTCTATGGTGTAATGCTTTGGTGGGCTGGTCTGCTTTTCCACGGGGGAGAAGTTTATTACGACCTCGTCACCTTTTTCTAAAGAAGGTATGATCTTGTCCTTTTTGTCGGACTCATCAAAGCGCAAAAAGCCCTTTTGCAGAATGGTGATACCCTTTAGCGTAAATTGCTCGTATCCGCCCACGTCGATTACCATTTCGGTCTTTTCCGCAAGACAGTCCTCGGAGCAGAACACCGCGACGAAGCGTCTAAATACAGTTTGATAAACCTGCATCTCACGCTCTGATAAGCTCTCTTTTTTTGGGATCTTATAGGTCGGAGTCAGAGCCGAGTGGCTTTCTATCTTAGAATCGTCGAATATGGATTTTTTATCCTTGAAGGTTACGGGATAACCGATATTTTTAATACTATTTAGTATTTTTTTGATCTTATCCTTCTCGTTGGTGGCAAGATACTCGGAGTTTGTACGGGGGTATGTAAGATAGCCCTCCTCGTAAAGCTTTTGGACGATGGCAAGACTGTCTGCCATGGACATTTTATACTTTTTACCAAGAACGTTTTGAAGCTTTGAGAGGGAATAGAGCTTTCCCGGGTTTAGTGTATCCTTTTTGGTCTTTTTTGAAACTACGTATGCCTTACTGCTATTATACTTTTGGCAAAGCTGCTCTGCAAAAGCCATGTTGCTCTTGTCGAACTTTTCTTTGCTTACAAGCTCTATCTCCTCGCCACCGGTCTTCTCCTTTGACACCACGGCATAATATACGTCGGGAACGAAATTACGTATGGCGAGATCCCTGTCGTAAATTGCGCGCACTATAGGCACGATAACGCGGCCAACACGCAAAAGCATACCCGTTTTAAGCGTGGCATAGCGTGTGAGATTAACTCCGTAAAGCCAATCGATATAGGTTCTCGCAAAGCCCTCGTCTGCAAGGCTTTGATATTCGTTTTCGCTTTTCATTTCCACAAGAGCCTTGGCAACCGTCTCCGGAGTCTGATCGGGAAGCCAAAGACGCATGAAGGACTTGCCCTCTCGCTCAAGCGCGCCCGTATGCATAACGCACAGTCTTATAATTATTTCGCCCTCTCTGTCGGAGTCTCCCGCGTTGACAATGACGTCAACGTCATCACGAAGGCAGAGATACTTTATTGTATCGAATTGGCGCTGCACGCCCGCATCCGCTTTTTTGTCGGCGCCTGCTCGGAGCTTGAAACGGAACTCTTCGGGAAAGCAGGGAAGATCGTCAAGCTCCCAGCGCTTGCCTGCTTGCTTTCCTGTATAGTCTTCAATATCGCATAGTGAAAAAAGGTGACCGAATGCCCACGTAACAAAATATCCGTCACCCTCAAAATATCCGTTTTTCTTTTGCAGTCTTGAACCGTTCATCTGTTCAATACCCTGAACGATATTGCGCGCAAGACTCGGCTTTTCTGCTATAATAACTTTCATTCTTTACATCCTTGCCGTAATATGAAAATATTTTACCATATTATGTCCGATTTGTCAATATTGCATCAAACACTTGAGTATTAATTAAATGTAAGTTTAAGATTTAATTTTGCAAAAACCATTGACAAGTCAACGTTTTTGTTGTATAATGAATTGATAATGGAAAATTTGGCTATTTGTGGTTAATGATATAAATTACATTGAATAAGGAGACAAAGAAATGAACGAATACGTTATTATTACAGATTCCTCATGCGACATTCCCGTGTCTAAGGCGCAGGAGCTTGGCATTACCGTGCTTCCCTTGGAGGTTAATCTTGAAGGTATTGGCACAAAGATGAATGACGAGATAAATATTAAGGAGTTTTACGAATTTTTGCGCTCCAAAAAGTCCGCAAAGACCTCCGCGGTCAATATGGATAGATTCGCTGAGTGCTTTGATTCCTTTTTAAAGGATGGCAAGGATGTCCTTTACATCGGATTTTCTTCTGGACTCTCCGCAACCTATATGGCGGCAAAGAACGCGGCAGAGGAGCTTTCCGAAAAATACCCCGAAAGAAAGGTTGTAGCGGTAGACTCGCTTTGCGCATCTCTTGGTCAGGGCCTGCTCGTTTACCATGCGGTATGCAAGAAAAACGCGGGTGCGGATATAGAAGAGGTAGCCAAGTTCGTTGAGGACAATAAGCTCAATCTTTGCCATTGGTTTACGGTAGATGACCTTTTCTTCCTTAAGAGAGGCGGACGTGTTTCGGCTACTACTGCAGTGCTTGGAACCATGCTCAGCATCAAGCCCGTTATGCACGTGGATAATGAGGGACACCTTATCAACGTAGACAGGGCTCGCGGAAGAAACGCAGCGATAACCGCGCTTTTTGATAAGATGAGAGATACCGCTATAGATCCCGAAAAACAGGTTATATACATTAGCCACGGCGATTGCTATGACGACGCAAAGAAGCTTGCGGATATGATCGAGGCTGAGTTTGGAGTAAAGGATATATACATCAGTGAGGTGGGTCCGGTTATTGGAGCGCACTCCGGTCCCGGAACCTTGGCTCTGTTCTTCCTTGGAACACAGAGATAATTAATAAATCGTTTGGAGAGTAGTATTATGAATATCACAGGTAACTTACTCAAAAGCATGGCGCTGTCGGGTGCGGCACTCCTCAGCAACAAAAAAGAAGAGATAAACAACTTAAACGTTTTCCCCGTGCCGGACGGGGATACGGGCATAAACATGAGCCTTACCATGAGCACTATCGCAAACACTCCCGATGATCTTTCTGTCGGCGAGAGTGCAGATAAGATAGCGGCACTCATGCTTCGCTCTGCGAGAGGAAACTCCGGAGCTATACTTTCTTTGTTCTTCAGAGGAGTTGCAAAGGCTCTTAAGGGCGTGAACGAGGCAAAGTCTGGAGATCTTGTTGAGGCATTCAAGAGAGGTACTACCGAAGCATACCGCGCGGTCATGAAGCCCACAGAGGGAACGATCCTTACCGTTATGCGTATGAGTGGAGAGGCTGCGGAGGCGGCATATACCGCGAACAAGAGAATAAGCGTAAAGAAGCTGTTTTCAGTCATAGAAAACGGTGCGGCTGACGCGTTGGCGCAAACTCCCGAGATGTTGCCCGTGCTTAAGCAGACGGGCGTTGTGGACGCCGGTGGATACGGATTTGTATGCGTACTTCAAGGTATGAGCGCGGCATTGGAGGGACGCCCCTACGTTGCCGAGCAGACCGATGATGCTTCCGAGAACCGTTCTTCAGCCGACTTTGGCGAATTCAATACCGAGGATATTAAGTTCAGCTACTGCACAGAGTGTATCGTTGATAAGAACGAAAAGTATCTTGGAGAGGATACGTCGGGTGAGCTTTACGAGTTTATTAAGAGCATTGGCGACAGTGCAGTATTTGTTGATGACGAGAGCATTATCAAGCTCCATATCCATACTAATGATCCCGGCGCAGTGCTTACCAAGGCAATAGAGTTTGGTAGCCTTGCAACCGTCAAGATCGAAAACATGAAGAATCAGCACACCGAGCTTACAGGCGGTGAGTCCAAGGCGCAGAAGAGCGAGGAGCAGCCCGCAAAGGTCGAGGAGCCCAAGAGTCAGATCTCGGCTATCGAGAAGAAATACGGATTTGTCAGCGTATGTATGGGTGACGGTGTAAGCAATATGTTTAAAGACATTGGCGCTGATAATATCATCACGGGCGGACAGACAATGAATCCTTCTACTCAGGATATCTTGAATGCCGTAATGCAAACACCCGCGGAGATAGTATTCGTTCTTCCTAACAACAAGAATATCTGCATGGTCGCAAATCAGGCGGCAGAGATAGTGACAGACCGTAAGGTCGTGGTCATTCCCACGCACACCGTTCCTCAAGGAATGTCGGCAATGATCGCGTTCAATCCCGACGGAGAGCTTGACGATGTTATTAAGGAAATGAATTCTGCTATAGAGATGGTAACTTCCATGTCTGTTACGTTTGCGGTGAGAGATACCAAGATAGACCGATTCAGCATTAAGAAGGGACAGTTCTTAGGTCTTGTAGAAGGAAAGATCGCTTGCGTTACCAATGACAACTTCAGCTGCATGAAACAGCTTGCACGAGGAATGACGGGAGCGTCTTACGTTACCGTGTTCTACGGTGAGGGAGTCAGTGAGGAGCAGGCAAACAAGGTTGCAGAAATGATAACAGAGCGAGTTGAGGGCTGCGAGGTAGCAATGCTTCCCGGCGGTCAGCCTCTGTATGATTTTATTATTTCCGTTGAACAGTGATCAAATAAGCAAATAAAACACCGCCGACTGATGTCGGCGGTGTTTTTGTAAATTAGTTTATTATGAGATTCAATTCTTTGAGACGCGCGGATGTTGAAGTGTTGTTTACCACATTCAAAAACAATACGTCATCAATTCCGTTTTTCTCTACGAAATCAGCAAGATGTCCGTTCCAATAACGGTAATCGATTACGTAAACATGCTCGTAAGAGTCAACAAGGAAGGGAACAAAAGCATTTCCATATGACTCCTTAACGACCACGATTGAAGAACCGTCATCAATGTTTGGATTGTGTATCTCCGTTAGCGGGTTGTCGCCGCCGATAAAGCAGAGATATTTGTTTCCCGCGCTATATTTATCTGCCTTTGTATATACTACCGCGTATTCTGCCAATTTACTTCCACGGCTGTCATACACGGTTGCGTCATTGGTTCCGTTGGGAACAAAGGCTTCAACAAAATCGGGATCGCTTTTCATAGCGGCAGGTTGCTTTGCTTCGGAATAAAACGTTCCAAGAAATCCGTTAAATTTCAACGGTTTGTAAGAACTGAGTTCATTGGGCTCAATGCCTTTTTGCCTGCAAAAGCTAACGTATGAATAGTACGCGCCTCGCGCCGTCCAGTGATGATCGGTGCGGAAATACAGATACTCGTTGTTGTGAGCCTTGAGGATAGGTGTTACGTCAACGGGTGTTACGCTGTCCGAAAGATTGGAATACATATACTCTATTGCGTCGCTGCAGCTCGAAGCATTGTACTTTGCTATGGTATCTTTGGATAGCGCTATTTCGCAGTGCAGCGGAACGATCATATTGTAAACGTTTGCCTTTCCGTCAACCTGAGATGCGAACGTGTTTATCAAAGATACGTACGAGTCGGAATTCTGTTTGTTAAAGAAATACAGCTGATATGCTGTGCTTCCGTTGAGATACAAGCCCTCAATACCCTGACCGCCACCGTCGTCGGTGGGATTGAATTCTATATCGGCAGGTCCGGAGGGAATATCGTCCGCATTGCCGCCGCCAACGATCTGCTCGTCCTTGATACCGTAGAGCTGATTAAACGTTGCGTTTGCCTGAATCATAGGCTCTCGCAAGGGATATGTGTCGGCAAACCAAAGGCTAACTTGTGAGGTGTATTCACCTGACAAAAAGGACTCAATGGTAAATCTTGGAAATTTCGTAAGCTCACGCTTTTCATTTTCCGAAACCGCAGGACGAGCGAAAAACGCAAGTCCTATTATGCAAGCCACAACCATTATTGCAGAGAAGAGGACTATTTTTAGCTTCGAGCATTTCTGGGTGAATTTGTCATTCATATTAAAGGTCCCCTTTCATCAGAATTGGAAATACAGGAACGGATTGTAGCTGTCGCCCGCGAGCGTGAACGCCGACAGAACGAGCAAGACTACGGGCATTGCCATCTCTGCCACCGTCCAGATGCGCAAAGTCAGTTGCTTTTTTGAGAAAAGCTTTTTGAGCGCGGGAATTATCGGTGTGCAAGCAACAATGGCTATTGCTAGGAAGAAAATATTGTTTTTGAAGGTCAATGACGTCTGAATATCAGAAAACCCTTGACCGTTTGAAACGAAAATATTGGCAACGGCTTGTCCAAGAGCCGAAAGATCGTTGAATTTAAACAGCATGGTGCTAAAGAACACTATTACAAGCGTTATGGTGATCCTTGCGGCACGCATATACCATACGGGTTGCTTTTTAGGCTTGAGCACGTATTTTTCAAGCACCAGGAATACAAACCAGTAAAGTCCCCAGAGAATGTAGTTCCAGTTGGCGCCGTGCCAAATTCCAGTTAGTGCCCACACCACAAACATATTGAAAATGTGTCGTGGAACGGAAACTCTGTTTCCACCAAGAGGAATATAGACGTAGTCTCGGAAAAAAGTGGATAGCGAAATGTGCCATCTTCTCCAGAAATCCGTAACAGAGTCGGCTATGTAGGGATAGTTGAAGTTTTCCTTGTAGTGAAATCCTACCATGAGGCCCATGCCTATTGCCATATCGGAATAAGCCGAAAAATCAAGATAGAGCTGGAGCATGTAACAAAGCGAGCCCAAAAGCACGGCGGCGCTTGGGAGAGAAGCAATGCCGTCAGCTGTCATCATTAGTCCGTTTGAGGAGTTAAATATTTCGTCTACTATTGCTCCGCATCCGTTTGCTAATATTGCTTTTTTTGCAAGTCCAGCGGCAAACCGTGAAACGCCTCGGCTCATATCCTCAAGCGAGAGTGTGCGATTTTCAATGTCATTGTTAACGTCGGCATAGCGCACGATAGGTCCCGCTATGCACTGATGGAATAGGGAAGCGTAAAGAAGAAGCAGCCAATACTTTTTTTGTGCCCCGACCTCTCCGCGATATACGTCTATGACGTATGAGATAAGCTGGAATGTGTAGAACGATATTCCTATGGGCAGCGCGATAGAGGGAACGACCGCCTGGATATTGAACAGTGTAAATGCCGTGGACATAAGCCAGCCGGTATATTTGAAAACGATAAGGATTGCAAGGCAGATAGCCGAGGTCACAATACATAGAGCAAGTCTTTGGCGTCTTTCAACGTTTTGATCGATAAGGATAGCGCCTATCCAGCAAATAAACGTCATAAGACACAGTAAAAGCACAAGCGCCGGACCGCCCCACGCATAAAAGATGAGTGATGATACCAACAATATAATATTCCGTGTTTTCATCCGCTTTGCAAGAAAATATACCGCATAACAGATCACAAGAAAGAAGAATACAAAGAAAAGACTCGAAAATACCATATAAACCTCGTATGTAAGCCATGAAATGAGACAACGCATATTACTTGTAATAATTATAACATAATGTACAACACATTTCAAGAAATGGGTGAAAATTTAGCAAAAAAATAACCAAATTTAGACATGTGCCTTGACAATGTAAAAAATGATGGTATAATTATTATTGAGTTTGAAAAAGCTCGAATTTTGTTTTGGAAGAGTAAGGATCTTGGCGTCAAGTGCCGACGGGACGGGGAGTTGCCGGTCGGACGAAGAAACGCGTGTTTCGCGGTCATGGTCTTGCATCCCGCTTCATACGGCAAAGGAATCATTTTTTATAAATCCTTCTTTCCTGCCATATGCTGTGAGGAAAGGAGATTTTTTTATGAAAAAAGAGAAGAGTAAGAATCAGATCAGAATTTTTGGAAGCCTTCGCGTAATGGTCTTGTGCTCGGTATTCGTGGCAATAAGTATCGTTTGCGGAAAGTATCTTGCTATACGCGGCGGAGACGTTTTGCGCTTTAGCTTTGAAAATCTGCCAATAATTCTGGCGGGCATGGCATTTGGACCCGTTGCAGGTGCCGCGGTTGGAGTGGTAGCGGATCTTATAGGATGCATTCTTGTGGGATATGCGATCAATCCCATAATTACCTTAGCGGGTGCGCTTATTGGCGCTATCGGCGGAATAATGTTCCGTGTTTGCCGAAAGCTACCGTGGTGGTTATGCGTGACCTTGACTGTAACGGCGTGCCACACGATAGGCTCTGTGGTAGTAAAGACGATAGGACTTGCCGCATTTTATTCAATGCCCATCTGGGAGCTTATGCTATGGCGTCTTCTCAACTATGTCATTATCGGCGTCATCGAGGGCGTACTGATATATATTTTGCTTAAAAATAAAGCGTTGCGCAAGCAGCTTTTGATGTATCGGGAGGAGGACGTTAAATGACTTATTCCGAGGCAATCGAATATATACATTCGGTAAATTGGGTGTTCTGCAAGCCCGGACTTGATCGTGTAAGGGAGCTTTGCGCGGCAGTGGGAGATCCGCAGGACAAGTTAAAGTTTATACACGTCGCAGGCACTAACGGCAAGGGATCGTTCTGCGCTATGACAGATAGTGTTCTCCGCGAGGCAGGCTACAAGGTAGGACTTTTTACATCGCCTTATATTGTTGACTTCAACGAGAGAATGAGGATCAACGGTAAAAATATATCGGATGTTGAGCTTTGTGAGCTTGTTGAGTATATCAAGCCATATGCAGATAAGATGGAGGACAAGCCCACCGAGTTTGAGCTCATAACAGTGCTTGCTTTTCTTTATTTTGCAAGGCATAACTGTGACGTTGTAGTGCTTGAATGCGGACTTGGCGGCAGACTTGACGCCACCAATGTGATAGATACCGCAATATTGTCTGTAATTGTAGGCATCGCGCTCGACCATACGGCAATACTTGGGGACACAGTGGAAAAGATAGCCGCGGAAAAGGCGGGCATAATCAAAAAGGGAACGCCTCTTTTGTGGTGCGGACAGGATGAGGACGCAGAGCGTGTTATACTTGAAAAAGCCAACCGGAACGGTGTTTGCACATACAAAGCAGAACGCGATACGCTCCGCGTGAATAAAATGACTCTTGAGGGCACTGATTTTGATTGCGGCGAGCGTAAGAATCTAAGGTTATCTCTGCTTGGCAGCTATCAGCCGTATAATGCGGCAAATGCGCTTTGCGCCGTCGATATTTTAAGGCAGCTTGGATACAGCATTGATGAGGATGCTATAAGGCGTGGACTTTTGAGCGTTAAGTGGCCTTCGAGATTTGAGGTCATAAGCAAGGAGCCGTTGATAATCGCCGACGGGGGACACAATCCGGAGGGAATTGACGGGGCGGTAAATAGCATCAAAAGCTATTTTAAAGACAGTAAAGTTGCGATCATAACGGGCGTTATGGCGGACAAGAATTATAAATATATGGCGGGCAGGATATCGGAGGTCGCAGAGGTAGTGTTTTGTATAAGACCTGACAACCCTCGGGCATTGTCAGCGGAGCAATATGCTTCAGTGTTTGAGTCGTATGGGATCTGCGCTGATGCTTGTGCTTCAGTGGACGATGCGGTAAAGGCGGCAGTCAAATATTCTAAAGCTTGTGGCATACCGATCATCAGTCTTGGATCGCTCTATATGTATGGCGAAGTATTGAATGCGGTTAGAAAACACGTAAAATGATGTAAAAATATAAATAAAAGTGAGTTCGAAACCCTCCTCACTATAAATAAAACTAAGGAGCCGACGCAGCCTTCGTGCAAAGTCGGGCGGATATTACTCCGCGAAAATAGCCATGAAAAAACAAATCAAAAGAAACAATGTTCAAAGAGTACGCTTTTTATGCACCGCGGCAATAATCGCCGCGCTTTACGTGGCATTGACGTACGTGTCTATGTTTCTCGGACTTGACAAAAACGCTATTCAGATACGATTTTCCGAAGCGCTTTGCGTTTTGGCGTTCGTGACACCCGCCGCAGTCCCGGGAATGACCGTTGGATGTTTGCTTGCAAATATTCTCACGGGTTGTGCCCCGCTTGATATATTGCTTGGTCCAATAGCAACCTTTATCGGAGCTATAGGCGCCTACCTTATCGGAAAAATGCGGAATGTGAATGTGGCAAGATGGATATGTACCGTGCCGAATATTGTATCAAACACGGTCATAGTAACGGTGGTGTGCTTTTTTTGCTACACGGCGCCCTCGGCTCAGACTTGGGAGATAGTGCCTTTTTACGCGGCTACTGTGTTTATTGGTGAGGTGATATCGTGCGGGGTTATCGGAACCGTTCTTTTGCGCAGCAGTGAAAAAATATTATGCAGAATATGTTGATTATTTTTTAGAGAGGAATATATCTTGAAGGACTTTTTCAACAAGAACAAAAAAATGATCGTCAACGGATTGTTGACACTTGGAATATTCATTGGAGTATCAGTTGTGTGCATGCTTATATTTTGGGCGTGCGGGATAATCTATTTCCAAGACGGCATGCAGTTTAATATGGACATATTTGATTCCTTCAAGAATTCTTGGACGGGATATGTCATGGTGGTGTTGCTTGAGGTGATATTTACCACGCTATTGTGCTTTGTCCCGGGCGCGTCTATGATGTTTATTGTGGTGATACAAAATCTCTATTCCAACCCCTTTATAGCATTTGCGGTCGCATTTACGGGAGTGCTTTTGTCAAGCTTGTTTATGTACATATCGGGGCGCTTTGGCGGATATAATCTGTGTGTTAAGTTTTTGGGAAAAGAGGATTGCGAAAAGGCTACAAAGCTTTTGCGCAACAAGGGAACTGCGTTCTTTCCTTTGATGATGCTGTTTCCTGTTTTCCCGGACGACGCGCTTGTTATGATAGCGGGAACTATGAAGATGAGTATGGCGTGGTTTATTCCGTCCATAATTGTTGGAAGAGGAATTGGAACAGCAACTATTGTTTTCGGACTATCCTTTATTCCTTTTGAATTGCTTACTACACCGTGGCATTGGATAGGCGCGATTGCGATATTCGCAGTCGTTGTAGTAGGACTGTTCTTCGGCGCATTCAAACTCAATAAATATATGGAAAAAAGAAACAACTTGAAATAATCAAAAAACACCGCATCCGATGCGGTGTTTTTTGTATAAATTGGGATTTATGGGGGCGAGGGACATAGGGGGAAGGGCGAACCTTTTTGCAAAAGATTTCGCCCTTCCCCGACTTTAGTCGTGATGTTTTGCTTGCAAAACTCACCGCACAGCTTGCTGTG
>SVTF01000015.1 GCA_015063905.1 Oscillospiraceae bacterium
CTTATGCTTATCTTAAAGCTTACTTCATTGATCGCCACCAGCTCGTCTGTAATGCTTGCAGATGGTTGTATTCCATCGGAGTATACACCCACCTTAACGGTGCGGTCACCCTCCATAACAACGTCCTTTATCTCTTGACCGTCAACGTACTTTATTGCGTCAATGGTGTATTCCCGAACTCCCGCGAGCTCTCCAACGTTGACCTTTAGGATAAGGTTCTCCAAATCCGAGCCGTTCTCGAACATATATGAGGAGTATTTCTTTCCGTTAAGAGTAAAGGACAGTATCTCAAAGCTATCGGGGTTAGATATGTGAACGTTGATATATATATCCTGATTGGGCTGCGCGTAATACATCTTCTGCTCGGGAACAGTCAAGCTTATGGACTCATCGTCCTTTACTATATCCTCAACCGGCTTTTTATTGTGTCCGTTATGATTTCCGTTGTCGTTACCCTTGCTTGCGGAAAGGAAATCGAATCTGTATTCTTGACTTTGCGGCTCTGTCGCCTTAGCGGACGAAGCCCCATTATAGTTATCAAGCACGCTCATGCCCTCGTAAATGGGCACCTGCTTTGTTGTCAGCATAGTCAACAGCATGGGCACTATTATGGCTATCGCTATAACCGCCGCAACTGCCGCTCCTGACGGAATTATCCATTTGGGAAAACGCTTCTTGCCCATCAATTTTGCTCGCTTTTCCGTGTTTTTGTCAATTATGTCGTCGTCGATCATAGATAGCGCGTCGAGCTTGATTTCATCCTTTTTTCTCATATATGCCTCCTTAAATGGTATATCCCGCTTCGTCCAGTCTTGCTTTAAGATCGCGTCTTAACTTGGCTAACGTTCTGTTTACCGTAACTTCGCTGACACCCAGCGAGGTGGCTATGGCAGAGATTTTGTCCGCGTAGTAGTAACGGCAAACAAAAATGTATTGCTCTCGATCCTTCATAGCGTGAAGCGCTTGATTTATAATGCCGGCCAGCTCTCTTGCCGCTCTTTCCTCGTCCATGCTGTTATCGCCCGCAATACACTCCTCGAGCTCGCCAAGCGACGTTACAAGCTCACTTGGAATACGCTTGTCTGCGGTATTCTGCCTGAATCTACCGATGGAAATATTTCGCATTATTCGTGTCAGAAATGCCTGCAACGAAGCGGGACGCGTGGGCGGTATTCTGTTCCAGGTGCCGAGATACGTATCGTTCAGACACTCCTCGCTATCAAGTCGGTTATGTAATATGTTGTCGGCTATTACAAGCAAATACTTGCCGTATTTTTTATCGGTTTCCTGTATTGCACACTCATTTCGCTGCCAATAAAGCTCGATTATAGCCTCATCCGTTTGCAGATCTTTCCCGCTTAAGTCTTTTGTGTCCATGTTTTACCTCTGATTTCTAAAAATGGATATTCTTCCTCATATAAACAAGTCGCAAAAAATACTAAAATCTATCACCATTATAGAGAATATAATATAATTATACGAATTATCGCTATTTTTGTCAATAAAAACCGCCCCGGATGTCCGAGGCGGTTAATATTTTTATAGTATCTTAGTTGTGCTTTTTATCAACCATTCTGTGGAATATCTTAACGATCTCAACTATCGGGATGATAAGGATGGCAAGACCAAACGCGATTCCGTATTCCATAAGGTCGAGGTGAGCAAGCTCAAAAGCATTTGCAAGGAAGGGGATCTCAATAACTACAGTGGTGAGGATGAGCGAAAGCGCGCCTGCACCCCAAAGCCACATGTTCTGACCCTTCATCTTGAAGATAGATCCGTGGAGCGAACGCATATTGAACGCATGGCAGATCTCGCAGAGCGAAAGCGTGAGGAATGCCATGGACGTGCCAAGCATTTCTGCAGAATAGGTTCCCGCAGCAATAGCTTCTGCGTGGTGAAGATCAGCAAGCCAGAATCTGCCGATAAGGTAAGATGCCATAGTAATTATTGTTACCAAAACGCCCTGATAAGCAACAGCAAAGCCAAGACCGCCGGCAAATATGCCTTCCTTGGAGTCACGGGGCTTACGTGCCATAACGTCTGCCTCGGGCTTTTCCATACCGAGAGCCAAAGCAGGGAAGCAGTCTGTAATGAGGTTGATCCAGAGCAGGTGAACGGGAGCGAAAATGGTGTATCCGAAGAGCGTTGCGAAGAATATGGTAAGCACCTCGGAGAGATTGGATGCGAGAAGGAACTGAATAGCCTTACGGATGTTGTCGTAAATTCTGCGTCCCTCGCCAACTGCCGATACGATGGTTGCAAAGTTATCGTCCGCGAGTATCATGTCCGCTACGTTCTTTGTAACGTCGGTACCTGTGATACCCATGCCCACGCCGATGTCGGCGTTCTTTATAGAAGGCGCGTCGTTAACTCCGTCACCTGTCATAGCGGTGACCATGCCTTTTTTACGCCAAGCGTTAACGATCCTCGTCTTATGCTCGGGCTGAACGCGCGCGTAAACGCTGTATTTTTCAACCGCGGTTTCGAAATCCTCGTCGGAAATATCGTCGAGTTCAGCACCCGTGATAGCCTGCGATGCGTCGGTAATGATACCGAGCTGCATAGCGATAGCAACTGCGGTGTCCTTGTGGTCGCCCGTGATCATGATAGGACGGATACCTGCGCTTCGGCACTCGTCGATAGCGGGCTTGACCTCGGGACGAACGGGGTCTATCATTCCTACAAGACCTATGAAGCAAAGGTCACATTCAACAGCCTCGGTAGTATATTCCGAGGGCTGTTCGGAAAGATCCTTCTTTGCTGCCGCGAGAACGCGGAGCGCCTTGTCTGCCATGGCTTTGTTTGCCGCAAGTATGTCGGCGCGAATCGCATCTGAGAGCTCAACGACCTCGCCGCCAACAAGCGCCTTGGTACATCTCTTCAAGAGCTCATCGGGCGCGCCCTTTGTAAACTGAACGAGCGTGCCGTCCTTTGTCTTATGGACGGTTGACATCATCTTTCTTCCCGAGTCAAAGGGAACCTCGCCGATGCGGACAAGCTCGTTCTTCTGAACGTTCTTGGAAAGACCGACGACCTCTGCGTAGTTTACGAGAGCCGCCTCGGTAGGCTCACCGACTGCGGTGTTTGCCTCTGTGTCGAACTCCGCGTCGGAGCAGAGTGACATAGCGTTCGCAAGCAGCTTTTCGTCATCGCCGTAGTGGTCAACGACGGTCATTTTATTCTGTGTAAGCGTACCCGTTTTATCGGAGCAGATTATCTGCGTGCAGCCGAGAGTCTCAACCGCGGTAAGCTTACGTATGATAGCGTTTCTCTTGGACATGTTGGTAACGCCGATGGAGAGAACGATGGTAACAACGGTTGCAAGTCCCTCAGGGATAGCGGCAACCGCAAGCGATATGGCTATCATAAAGGAATTAAGGATAGGCTCAAATCCAAATCCGTCACGTATAAGCTGGACGCCAAAGATGACTATGCAGATACCGATAACCAGCCAGGTCAGTATCTTGGAAAGGCCAGCCAGCTTGATCTGCAGGGGAGTTTTGCCTTCCTCTGCCTGAGCAAGCGCGTCCGCTATTTTACCCATCTCGGTATCCATGCCTGTAGCAACAACAACCGCCTTGCCACGTCCGTAAACAACGGTAGATCCCATGAATACCATGTTTTTGCGGTCACCGAGAGCCACGTCTCCGTTAGCTCCCGCCGTGAGAGCTTCAACCTTTTTGTCAACGGGAACGGATTCTCCCGTGAGCGCGGCTTCCTCTATCTTCATAGAAGCACACTCGATTATACGTGCGTCGGCGGGGACCGCATCTCCCGCTTCAAGCACGATTATATCACCGACTACCAGATCTTCGCTTGGGATGGAGATCTGCTTGCCGTCACGAATAACCTTGGATTGCGCCTTGGACATTTCCTGGAGAGCTTCGATGGCCTTTTCAGCCTTGCTTTCCTGGAACACTCCGAGGACCGCGTTGATAAGGACGACTGCAAGAATGATTACAACGTCCGCGGGGAATTCCCAATGCTGATTTGCCACACCGTTATAGATCTCTACGCCTGCGGAAATAGCCGCGGCAACGAGAAGGATAATGGTCATAGGCTCTGCGAGCTGTTTAAAGAATCTGACTATAAGTGATTCCTTTTTGCCTTCTACCAGCTTGTTTTTGCCGTTTTCTTCAAGTCTTTTAGCCGCTTCGGACGCCGATAGACCGTCCTCGCGTGAGCCAACCGACTCTACGACCTCGGCACAGGATGAAAGATACTCTTTCATTTGTGTTTTCTCCTTTTTCTGAAAAATTTACACTATAGGGGCAGTCAAATAAAAAAACTTACCCGCCCGACAGAACAGATAAGTCTCATCATTTAAGAATAAAGCCAGAGAACAGGCAGAACCCGACTCACGATGTTGACTTTATCGCGCTTGCGCACTGATTACTCCCTTATTGTCATAATTTTATCACTTGACGGCGTGTTTGTCAAGAGAATTTAGCAAAAATTAAGCTACATTTTATATTGTATGATTTTTTAAACGCTTAAGTCGTGGAACTTGATGCCAAATGTAAATAAAATGTTAACAAGATGGCGTTTTCCTTGACTTTAGCATAGGTATATGGTATGATAAGGGTCAATGAATTAAGGAAGGGAAGGTATATTGTCGAAATGGACGACGGGGATAGTACGGACACTTGTACTTGTATTTTAGGTGTCTTATCTGTTGTACATACGTTTCATTATATCTCATAATATTCGCATAGCCTAACGGTAATTTCGGGTAGGCTGTGCTTTTTTTGCTTTTTTTAGGCATTTTACAGAAAGAGATAGAGAATATAGCAATAGAAAACGGAATTTAAAAACAATATTAACACAGGAGAAGATTTTTTAAAAAATGGACTATATAGGGCCTTTATTACTTCAAGTAATACTTATAGCACTAAACGCGATATTCGCAAGCGCCGAGACGGCGTTCTTATCGATAAATACGGCTAAAATTGAAAAAATGGTGGAAGAGGGCGATAAAAAGACCAGAAAGAGAGCCAAGAGACTTCAAAAGCTGACAAAGGATTCCTCTAAGTTTTTGTCTACTATACAGGTTGCAATTACGCTGGCAGGATTTTTGGGTTCTGCGTTTGCTGCAGATAGCTTTGCCGAGCCGCTCACCCTTTGGTTTAACGGACTTGGATTTATCAAGGGCAACGGCATAGTTATTCCCGAGCAGGTATTCGTTATACTTATAACGCTTGTTTTGTCCTTCTTCAGCATAGTGCTTGGCGAGCTTGTTCCCAAGAAGATAGCAATGAAGAATGCGGAAAAGGTGTCCTTGGGCCTTTGCGGATTTATCCGCTTTATGTCAGGAATATTTGCCCCGCTTGTATGGATACTTACCAAGACAACAAACGGCTTACTTCGCATGTTTGGCATCAATCCCCATGAGGAGGAAGAAGCCGCAAGCGAGGAAGAGCTCCGCATAATGCTGGACACATCCAGTGAGGCGGGCGCTATTGACAGTATGGAAAACGAGATGATACAGAACATCTTCGAGTTTGACGATATACTTATATCCGAGGTATGTACTCACCGTAGAGACGTTAAGATGCTGTACCGTGAGGACGATATAGACGAGTGGAAAAAGACACTTTCACAATCGCGTCACGGCTATTATCCCATTTGCGGAGAAAACTCGGACGATATTGTCGGAGTTCTTAATATAAAGAAGTTTTTCCGTTCCGAGTGTAAGACCGTTTCCGAGGCGCTTAGAGTGGCAACTGAAAAGCCTTATTTCGTGCCCGAAAACATGAAGGCGGACGTGCTTTTCTCCAATATGAAGGAAACGAGAAATTATTTTGCCATCGTCGTGGACGAATACGGCGGAACAAGTGGAGTTATCACTATTCACGACCTTCTTGAGCTTCTTGTCGGAGATATGGATGACAAGGACGACATAATCGTTGAGGAGATAGTTTGTCTTAACGAGGAAGAACGCCAGTGGAAGGTTCTCGGCGTAGCGCCTCTTGAGGAGGTTGCGGAGACGCTTGGCGTTGAGTTTAATACCGAGGATTGCGATACCTTTGGCGGCTACATCTTCGGGCTTGTAGGCGAGATACCCGAGGACGGAACGCAGATAGACCTTGAGACCGACGATCTTTTGATAAAGGTTAATTCCATCATCGACCACAGAATAGAGGATACGTTTGTAACCGTTAAGGAAAAGTCTGTTCCCACGGATGAGGATGAGGACGATCGCAAGAAGGATCGCGATGATGACGAGAATGATGACGATGACGACGACAAGAAAAAAGCCGAGCGTCCCGAAAAGACCGTAAAGGTGGAAATAATTGAAAAGGCCGACGAGCTTGATGAGGGCGAGGCGGCAACGGATGCATCGGAAATAACACAGACCGAGGCAGAGGTAACCGAAGCATAATGATATACAAGGGTAATGGTGTTTTGCGCCATTACCCTTGATATGTGAAGAAAAGAGAGTGAGTTTTTTGAGCGGTACGATTGGGAAAAGGACAAAGATGATAGCGTGGCTTTTCACACTTGTGTATTTTGCCAGCTACGTTATGAGAATAAATTTTGCCGTTATGCTTGTAAAAGTATGCAGTGACATGGCACTTGGTAAAAGCGACCTTGCGATAGTAATAACGGCGCTTACCGTGACTTACGGAATAGGTCAGGTGATAAGCGGCTTTGTGGGAGACAAGATAAAGCCTCAGTACATGCTGACTTGCGGACTCGCCTTGGCGATAATATGCAACGTGGCTATGTTTTTCTGCCGTGATGTTAATTCAATGACTGCGGTGTGGGCAATAAACGGACTTGCGCACGCAATGCTCTGGCCGCCTATCGTACGCTTGAATTCAACGTATATACCTGAGGATGAATATAGCTATGCGTCGGTCAGGGTTTCTTGGGGCTCGTCAATCGCAACGATACTTTTGTATCTTGGGTGTCCCTTGTTGCTCTCGGTAATGAGCTGGAGAGCTATAATCCTTGTTTGCGCGGGAGTAGGCGTTGTTGTAATGGCGGTATGGCTTATTGCAAGCTCAAAGCTTTTGCGTGACGATATGATACTCGTGCGCCCCGCCGATAAAAGCCATGACGGCGTGAAGACGAGCGCATATCCCGCGATTCCCAAATTTGTGATCCTGCCCATCATATTCATAGTGCTTGGAATAGTATTTCAAGGAATGATGCGCGATGGAGTAACAAATTGGATGCCATCTTTTTTGCTTGAGACCTTTGGGCTTCCCGAGGATAGCTCCATATTGGCAACCGTGATACTTGCCGTGTTCAGCATATTCAGTTTCTGGGTGTTTGACTTGCTTTACCGTAAGCTTATAAAGAATGAGGTGCTTTGCGGAGGAGCGATATTTGGTATGGCGCTCATAAGTGCCGCGGCACTCTATATCGTGAATAAATTTACGAGCTCTGTCGTGGCGTCCATGCTGCTTATGGCGGTCATCGTTGGATGTATGCACGGAGTAAACCTAATGCTTATAGCCATAGTTCCCAAATGCTTTGCGAAATATGGCAAGGTATCAACAATGTCCGGACTATTAAATTCCTGCACCTATATCGGTGCCGCCATAGCCACAAGCGGATTTGCCGTGTTGGCTGAAGTGAGCAAGGGATGGACGTCTACGTTGTTTGTGTGGATACTTATCTGCCTTGTAGGAACCCTCGTGTGCGTGATAGCCGCACCGCTTTGGAAAAGATTTAAAGCGCGTTGATAGCAAAAACCCGTTTGGACGCAGTGCCAAACGGGTCTTATTTTTATGCAAGCTTGCGCTCAAGCCTCTCTTTTATAGCCAAAATGAAATCCTTTGTATTGACGGCGGTGGCGGCGTAGCCCTCGCTGACAAGACCAACGAGGTCCTTTGTCATGATTCCGTCATTGAGTGTATCGATGCAGGCTTCCTCAAGCTTGTTTGCGAAATCGACGAGGTCACAAAGACCGTCCAGCTCGCCGCGCTTGCGGAGCGCGCCCGACCATGCGTAGATGGTAGCCATGGGATTTGTGGACGTTTCCTCACCCTTGAGGTATCTGTAATAGTGGCGTGTGACTGTGCCGTGCGCTGCCTCGTATTCATACTTTCCATCAGGGGAAACAAGTACCGACGTCATCATGGCGAGCGAACCGAACGCGGTGGAAACCATGTCGGACATGACGTCGCCGTCGTAGTTCTTGCATGCCCAGATATATCCGCCCTCGCTCCTGATAACGCGTGCTACCGCGTCGTCGATGAGAGTGTAGAAATATGTGATGCCAAGCTGCTCGAATTTTTCTTTATATTCTTTGTTATATATGTCCTCAAATATTAGCTTGAAGGTCTGGTCGTACTGCTTGGAGATGGTATCCTTTGTAGAAAACCAAAGATCCTGCTTTGTGTCGACGGCAAATTTGAAGCAGGAGTGAGCAAAGCTTATAATTGAGCTGTCCTTGTTGTACTGACCCTGGAGCACTCCGGGACACTCGAAATCGTAGATCTCCTTGGAAAACTCCGTGCCGTCCTCGCCAACGAAGGAAAGAGTTGCCTTGCCCTTTGAGGGAACACGGTATTCGGTTGCCTTGTAAACATCACCGTACGCGTGACGGGCGATAGTGATGGGCTTTTTCCAATTACGCACCACCGGCTTTATCGAATCGATAATGATGGGAGTACGGAATACTGTGCCGTCGAGAATAGCGCGAATCGTGCCGTTGGGCGATTTCCACATTTCCGTAAGACCGTATTCCTCAACTCTTTGCTTATTTGGCGTGATGGTGGCGCATTTAACGGCAACACCGTACTTTTGAGTGGCGTAAGCCGAGTCAAAGGTCACCTTATCCTTGGTCTTTTCTCTTTCGATAAGACCGAGGTCGTAATATTCCGTGTTAAGCTCGATAAATGGGAGCAAAAGCTCGTCCTTTATCATCTGCCATATTATTCTTGTCATCTCGTCGCCGTCCATCTCAACAAGCGGCGTGGTCATTTTAATTTTTTTCATGGGCACCTCGCAAATGTATCAATTTCCGTTCTTGATTTTGTAGTAATTCATAAGACAGCCGGCAAGAAGAATGTTCTTTTCTTCCTCGGTGAGTCCCTTTACGTAGAGCGTTATATCCTCCACCTCGCCCGAAGCTCTTATTACCTTGGCGGAGAATTGCTCTTGACCCAAGATAAGAGCCTCTCTCACGTTGCCGACGAATACACAATCGCCCTCATTATATTCGAATTTGGTATCGGGATCGAGGGTAAAGGGAAGTATTCCCCAGTTGATGCAGTTGGAGCGATATCTCTTGGTGGCAAATTCGTAACAGATGTTGCCAAATCCGCCAAGCACCTTCTGGCAGGATGCCGCCTGCTCGCGCGCTGAGCCGTCACCGGGCTTGTTTGCGAATACGCAAGAGCCGAATTGTGTGTTCTTTGCAAGCTCGTCCGCGTTGCCCACCAAGGAAAGAACGCTCATAAGCCTGTCGGACACGTTGCCCTCTCGTCTTGCCTTTTCCTGCGCTGCTACTGCCTTTGCGCGACCTACGTATTCGGGGACGCGGCGGGAAAGCGTGAATTCAGAGAGTCGGACGGGGTTGGATCGGAGCGATGACGTTTCACCCGAGGGGATAAGTTCGTCTGTGGTGGTGACGGGGTCATGAATGACCGCCGCAAGTTCCAAAAGAACATTGTCGGAAAGCTCGTACTGATCGGGCCAGCTTGTGATATTGGGGCCAAGGATCAGCTCTGTTTCGGGATGCGCTTTGCCAAATCCGTAATAAACGCGCTTATCGTATACAGATTTATCAAACTCGTATTCGATGGGAGTGTAGTCGTAGTCTATTTCGGTAGCGGGGGTTATCTTGCCGCCGTTTGCCGCTGTTGCCGCAATGGAGCGGGCATCCATAAGAGCTACGCCTGAGACCTGACCTTCGCCAGGCTTTGAACCCTCGCGATTGGGGAAGTTTCTCGTGGTATGACGGAGAGACAGTCCGTTGTTTGCGGGAACGTCGCCTGCGCCAAAGCAAGGACCGCAGAATGAGGGCTTGATGAGCGCGCCGCTTGCCAAAAGCTCTGCGGACACGCCTCTGCGGGTGAGCGCCAGGGATACGGGAATGCTTGTGGGATATACTGAAAGCGAGAAATAATCGCAGCCTACGTTGCCGCCCTTGAGAATAGCGTTTGCCTCGACGATGCTATCAAACATACCGCCCGCGCAACCCGCGATTATGCCTTGATCGGCAAGAACGCTTCCGTCGGGCTGTATTTTGGACAAAAGATCAAGCTTGCATTTGGGGAATTTTGCCTTTGCCTCTGCCTCCACGCTTGCAAGTATTTCCTTGGCATTGGCAACGAATTCCTTTATAGTATAAGCATTTGATGGATGGAAGGGGAGCGCTATCATGGATTCCATCTTGGAAAGATCTATCTCTATCATAGCGTCGTAGTACGCGACGCCTCGGGGCTTTAATTGCTTGTATTGTTCGGGTCGGCCGTGGATCTCGTAATGCTTTTTTACGACTTCGTCCGTTTCCCAGATAGACGAAAGGCACGTTGTTTCCGTTGTCATAACGTCGATTCCGTTTCTGAAATCTATGGGGAGCGTTTTCAATCCGTCGCCCACAAATTCAAGCACCTTGTTTTTGACAAAACCGTTTTTGAAGGTTGCGCCAACGAGTGCGATAGCCACGTCGTGAGGACCGATTCCTTTGGGAGCCCTGCCCGTAATATGAACCAAAACGACCTCGGGAGCGTTTATGTCATAAGTATCCTTTAAAAGCTGCTTTACAAGCTCGGGACCGCCTTCGCCAACGCCCATAGTGCCAAGGGCTCCGTAACGGGTGTGGGAATCCGAGCCGAGTATCATTTTTCCACAGCCAGCCAGCTCCTCGCGAGCGTAGGAGTGGATGACGGACTGATTGGCGGGCACGTATATGCCGCCGTATTTTTTAGCCGCCGACAAGCCGAAAACATGATCGTCCTCGTTTATCGTACCTCCCACCGCGCAAAGACTGTTGTGACAGTTGGTTAGTGCGTAGGGAATGGGGAATTGGGTAAGACCGCCTATACGGGCGGTTTGGATTATTCCTACGTATGTGATATCGTGTGATACCATAGCGTCAAATTTGATCTTAAGCGCCTTATCGTCACCCGACGTGTTATGGGCGGAGAGGATTTGCGCCGCAATAGTGTTTTTGCGCGCTATGTCCTTTGGGGTATTTGACTGATTGCTGATTTTTCCGTTTTCATAAAAAACGCCGTTGTTGTGAAGTTTGATCATTTTTTGATCCTCCGGGTATTGTCGCGGTGAATTTTGCAATGTTGCGACGGTGATTATTCAATACTTAAAAAATATTATATCACAGATAGTCAACAGAGTCAAGGGAAAGCGGAAATGTTTTATAGGCGTTACCGCTAATTTTTGCAAGATTTGTGCATTGTGCTTTCAAAAAAGCTGGTTGAGTGATAGATCGGTGCCGCTTGGTCGAAAAAAATGAAAAACATATATAAAAAATGGCAAAATTGCTTGCAAAAACAAAAAAAGTGTGATATAATAAATATGTATATAAAAATCGGTAAGGGGGACCTTGTGAATGTCTATCGCCGCCGAGGTTAACGTCGTTTTTCGACAGGAGAGTGTTATATGAACGAAATTAAAAGATTTGTTAAGCAGAATTTACAAATAATTCTGTTTGTGCTGTGCGGAGTTCTTGCCGTTGCGGGAATTCTGGTGTTTGTTTTCGGTGCTTCCGACAGCGATGGCTTTTTGAAGGTCATGTTTATTGTATTCGGAATCCTGCTCATCCTTTTGGGATTATCGCTTGCCTTGCTTGCGGTTGTGGTTGGTTCGGGAGAACAGGCAAACTTCTTCTTGTACGACTCCAAACTTAAATCAAATATATCTGTGGACGAGCTTAATTTTGATATAGTTAACAAAAAGATGACCTTTGTTATGGCTAACCTCACATCCAGTGCGTCTAAGGTTTGGACGGAGAACGTATTTGAAATGGAGAATGAGATATTTGAGGACGGCGATGATAGCTTCGTTCCGCTTGTTGCCTACAAGATCCTCTATGACCTCTTTGAAAGATCCAACGAAGCGATCTGGCAGCTCTACCTTGCGGCAGACGACGATATAATTGACGCGATAGCTGCCGCGCTTGACCACAACGACGATGCTGAGCTTGCCAATGCTATTAAATTCCTTCACGAGAATGCGGACGGAAATTATGAGAGAACGGAAAAGTTCCTTGGCGATAACAAGAAGTACATTCAGACAAAGATGGTCAAGTACGTAAAGAATAACATTGATAGATTCTGATTTTGAAATCAAGAAAAGGCCTCGCGCTTTTGGCGCGAGGTTCATTTTTTTGACAATTAAACAACAAAATGTTGAAATACAAACAAAGGGTTAATGAATTTTAGCTGATTCAAATTTTTAGCGGTTTGATGAGCTTTATGTTGCTTACCGCAGTGAGTGAAGTGCATGGTGCAAATTTTGTGATGAAGGGGCAGATGGGATTTCCAATTTGAAGAATTGGGCGATTTGACGTCCTTGCGGTCACTGGAGATGCATTGCGTTTCCGCTAAGATGGCAGAGCGAGCGTGGCGATTTTTTGAACGGTGGATTGTTTGATTGCCTGATTGCGCGACCGTTACTGCATTGTTACGCGACTCCGGAGAATTACGTTTGCTAATTGATCTTGATATAATTAGACTTGGTTGGCAGGATTTTTGCCCAATTAGTCATATTAACCATAAATGGAAATAATAGGATTTTGATGGTAGCTTGACTCGCGGAATTCCACTTATTTCCAAAATAATTGCGCAATTTCCTGAATGGCCGAATTTTTGAACTCGAGTAATGAAAAATTAATAAAAAATTCATTATTTAATTTTGCTCGGCTGAGAGTCGAAAAATCAACAAATTTCGTTATAAAACGCGGCCGTCTGTTGCGAGAAAAAGGTTAAGCAATTCAGCGCAAGTGGAGTAAATAATATTTACCGATGGATTTGTGACGCTCAATACCTGCTTTGTCAAGTGGCAAAAGTGAACAAAAATTGCTAAATTTTAACTTGTCATGCCGCGAATTTGAAGAATCACAGTAAATATAATTTACTCAAAAACGCCAATTTGAATCGTTGGGAATAATAGCACAAAGGGCAATCGGAAGGCCCTTGGCGTTTGTTGAGCAAAACGCGTTGCTTTGCCTTGTGCAACAAGGGATTTTGTTAAGCTTTGTGAACACTTTTGTTGCTTGACAAAATTTGCTTGTTATGATATTATAAGTAAGTAAAATATTTGGATGAAACGCGTTTGTACTTATTTGCGGCTGTCAGAGATACGTCGACTTGTGCAAAGTGACGTAGATCCTCGCTTGCCTCAACGCTGATTTTTGGTAGCAACACGGCTTGGGCGAGTTAACGCAATGATACTGATGCAATTTGTTTTGTTTGGCTGGCATTCAAAACTGGCTATACCGCGTTTGGTAATGCTACAGGAAACGCCTCATGAGACTTATCAATGCTGCGGCCGGGCAACTGCTTGGCTTTGCGCCGGTGCGCTTGGTGTTATTGCCGTGAGCATTCATCCAATAAGGCGGGACACGCCCGCCGAAATACAGCAGGAGGAATTTTTATGAAGAAAACCAAATTTCAAAGAGTGATGTCGCTACTGATCTGTTTGACGTTTGTCATTGGAAGCTTTGCAGTTACCGCTACCGCTGCCTCTGGTGCTTCCTCTGATGCTTCAGACGTCGGTTTGCCCGGATCTTCCGGCGGCATTTACGATAGTACATCTATGCTGGAGATGTTGGATCTGATGTCCTACGATGATTACGTCCTTGATAACGTGGACGTTCCGGCAGGTAAGGGTACTATCACGATCAAAACCGACACTGTCGACGCTATTTGCAAAGAAGACACTAAAGTGGAAGGCGAGATCGAGGACCTTATTCAAAGTGTTGACGGCGTAACTTCTACGCTTACTCCCGGATCGGGATATGTCTCTTGGGTAGTTCCCGAGGACTGCGTAAAGGGTAAGTACACCATCACTCTTAAGTACTATGCCAAGGTTGACGAGGCCGATAAGACGAAGGCAAGCTCTATCGAGCGTGTCTTCAAGATCAATGATAAGGTGCCTTTCTCCGAGGCGAGATACATTACCATAAAGAAAAATTGGGTAAATGACTACGCCGACGCGGAGTATATCGGTAAAGAAGAAATAAGCAAGGTCAAGAAGGCGGGAGAGACTGTTGGACTCAAGGGAAAGATAGCTTACAGTGAGCTTCGTAAAAAGGATATTCTCACATTCGAGTATCCTGAGGTTTGGACTGAGGCTATTACCGAGTTCTGCAATGAATACAATTTAAGATTTATGACTCTCGATATAAACTATAACGAGATCAGACCCACCGCGTTCCAGGAGCCCTTGTGGACAGAATATGCCATGACGGACTCCATGGGCTATTACACCGAGCCCTTCGAGTTTGTTCTCGAGGCGGGCGACGTAATAACCTTGGAGGGAAAGAACTCCGAGCTTGCTATCGCGGAGATAGTTCTTTCTCCCTCTGACACCGTTGAGTCTTATGCCGATTATATCGCAAAGCTTAAGAATCTTGGATTGAACAAGCGCGGAAAGGGAAGCGTAAAGCTTGAGGCTGAATATACTTCTTCTACTTCTGATAAGACGATATATCCTATCGAGGACGGAGCGGATGCGCTGACGTCTCCTCACGACCCCTCAAGAGTGTTGCTCAACACGATCGGAGGAGAGAAGTGGCAGACGGCGGGTCAGTCGGTCTCCTATAAATTCTCGGTATCGTCGTCGGGTATGTACGATATAATCACGCGCTTCAGGCAGAACGTGCTTGACGGTATGTTTGTTAACCGCGCGCTGTACATATACAGTGAAGGTCTTTCAGCGGATGACCCCGGATACTATAACGGCGCGCCCTTTGAGGAAGCCAAGAGACTTACGTATAATTACGGAGATGATTGGCAGGTGACCAAGGCTACCGATGGTGAGACCATGGCAAACGGAACCGCCAAGAAGAACGAGGATGACGAGACATCGTTCAGCTTCTATTTCAAGGAAGGCGTTGTATACACTATCTGCTTCGAGGTTACTCTTGGAGATATGAGTGAGATCATAAACACCGTTCAGGATGCGCTTGACAACATCAACTCGGATTATCTTTCTATCATACAGCTCACGGGTTCAACTCCCGATACGTACCGTGACTACGGATTTGGAAGAATAATGCCCGACGTGCTTCAGGATATGATCATTCAGGCATGCGTGCTTGATAACGATCCTACAACCGCAACGGACAGTTACCGTAAGAACGCACCTGCCGGAGTTGCGCAAAGACTCACGGCATTGGCAGGACAGAAATCGTCCAACGTCGCAACTCTTCAAAAGGTAGCGGATCTTCTTATAGATATGGGTACCGATGAGGACGAGATCGCAAGATTGCTTTCCAGACTTAAGAGCTATATCGGAACGCTCGGAACATTCCTCTCCGACGCGAAGACACAGCCTCTTCAGATAGACTATATTCTCATTCAGCCCACCGGCGAAGATGAGCCCCAGGCTAAGGCAGGTTTCTGGCAGGGATTCATCCATGAGATACAGAGATTCTTCTTCTCCTTCATCCGTAACTACGATAACGTAGGTACACTTAAGGAGATCGAGGAGGGAAGCCTTGAGGTTTGGCTCGCAACCGGACGAGATCAGTCTCAGGTTATGAGAAACCTCATAAATAACGACTTTACACGTAATGAGCAGATTCCCGTAAACCTCAAGTTGGTTGCGGCGGGAACATTGCTTCCTTCTATACTTGCAAATCAAGGTCCTGACGTTTATTTGGGACTTGACCAAGGAAGCGTAATAAATTACGCGATACGATCAGCAGTCTTGCCTGTGGATGGCTTTGGAGATTTTGAGGAGGTCTCCAAGTCGTTCAACGAGTCCGCAATGATAGTTCTGGCAATGGACAACTCCGAAGGAGAGACACATTATTACGGTCTTCCCGAGGCTCAGGGATTTGCTATGATGTTTGTCAGAGTTGACGTGTTGGCAGATCTTGGAATTGGTATTCCTCAAACGTGGGATGATATTATGGCTGCTATTCCTAAGCTCCAGGCAAAGAATATGCAGATGGGTCTTACTACAGATAACACGATACATCTTTATCAGATGGGTGGAGAGCTCTTCGCCGACAACGGTATGAGAATCAACCTTGATTCTCAAGTGGGTCTTGCGTCGTTCAGAAAGACCTGCGAGCTGTTCACAAAATACGGATTCCCCTACACATACGATGCGGCAAACCGTTTCAGAACGGGTGAGATGCCCATTCTTATCGGCGACTATACCGGACTTTATAATCAGCTTAAGGTATTCGCAACCGAGATCGAAGGCTCTTGGGCGATGGTTCCCGTTCCCGGTGTTGCTCAGCTTGATGAAAACGGAGAGCAGATATACGATGAAGACGGCAACAAGGTCGTAAACAACATGGCAATATCCGCAGTAACCGCGTCCGTAATGGTCAAGGGCTGCGAGGAAAACAAAGAAGAAGCATGGAAGTTTATGAAGTGGTTTACCGGCGATGATTGCCAGACCGAGTACGCAAACGAGATGGTGGCTTTGATGGGTCCCTCCGCTAAGTACAACACGGCAAATATCGAGGCACTTCAGAGATTGCCTTGGACTACCGAGGAGCTTGAAAGAATCACGGCGCAGTTTAATATGCTGGCGTCTGTACCTAACTATCCCGGACGTTATATCGTTGCGCGTTACACCGAGTTTGCGTTCTTGGCGGCGTACAACGACCGTGAGGATCCGGTTGAAGCTTTGCTTGCAAACATAGATCCTATAAATAAGGAAATAACCCGTAAGCGCGCAGAATTCGGACTTGAGACGCTTGATATCGAGAACGGAGAAAAGACACTTGCGGAAAAGAGAATCAAACAGGCGAATGCCGCTGCAAAACAGCTTGGTAAGGCTGATATTATAAATAAAGTTGCAGAGGCAACAAAATCCGAGGAAAGCGCGGTACTGAACGCTTTGTCCGAGGAGATCATGAAAATGACCGGTAGCGAATATGCGATGGTAATTTCCAAAGGCCCCGATATCACAAAGATGAATGAAAAACAGCTTCTTTATTATATCGCGGCAGCCCTTAGAGATGCTGCAAACGCATATGACAGTTATTGATCGTCTCCAATTACTCGAAAGGAGTTAAGAAATGTCTAGTAAAACAGCAGAAAAAAGAGCTGTTGCCCGTAAAGATATGACGATGGCACAATGGACATGGAAGGAAATGAAGAAAAACTGGGTAGCCTATCTTATGGTTGCTCCGTATATGCTCATTTTCTGCGTGTTTACCGTCTTGCCCGTTATACTTTCCGCGGTAATAAGCTTTACAAACTTTAATATGCTGGAATGGCCTGATTTCGTTGGACTTCAAAACTATGTTGAGTTGTTCTTCAATGACGATATATTCCTGACAGCTGCTACCAATACGTTTATCTTTGCGGGAATCGTTGGCCCTGCCTCCTACCTGCTTTCATTCTTGGTAGCATGGTTCATAAACGAGATCCCTCCAAAGATCCGTGCAATAGTAACGCTGATATTCTATGCGCCCTCCATTGCGGGTCAGGTATATCTGATCTGGGGTACGCTTTTCTCGGCGGACTCTTACGGTTGGGTCAATGCAACGTTGCTCGAGCTTGGACTCATTGACAGTGAGATAGCCTTCTTCAAGGATGCTGACTACGTAATGCCCTTGTGTATAGTAGTTGCTCTTTGGACTTCACTTGGTACTTCTTTCCTGTCGTTTATAGCGGGTCTTCAGGGTGTAGACCGCTCGCTGTACGAGGCGGGCGCGGTTGACGGAGTCAAGAACCGTTGGCAAGAGCTTTACTACATAACGTTGCCCAGTATGAGACCGCAGCTTATGTTCGGTGCGGTCATGGCAATAACAGGTTCGTTCGGCTTCGGCGGAATAGTAACCGCGCTTTGCGGATTCCCGTCGGTCGATTATGCGGCACATACCATAGTCCATCACCTTGAGGACTACGGCGGACAAAGATATGAGGTCGGATATTCTTCGGCAATAGCGGTGGTTCTGTTCCTTATAATGATAGGATCAAACGGACTTGTCAAGAAGATTCTCTCGAAGGTAGGTGTGTAATATGGCAAAATTAAGAACAAGAAATCATAGAGTCGTATTCGCACGTTCCGCGGGTGGAGATACAGGTATTACCGTATTGCTTACGTTGCTTGGAGCATTCATGTTCCTTCCTATGATATACGTAATCATGCAGTCCTTAAAGCCCCTTGATGAGCTTTGGATGTATCCTCCCAAATTTTACGTAACAAACCCGACGTTTGATAACTTTAAATCGTTGTTCATGCTTATGAATATTTCTTGGGTTCCTTTCTCAAGATACATATTCAACACGGTATTTACCTCGGTAATGGGAACGTTTGGACACTTGTTCATCGCATCGCTTGCAGCGTATACGATGGCAAAGATCAAATTCCCCGGCGGTAAATTCATGTTCAAGACGGTCCAGACGTCACTTATGTTCCACTCCACCGTTACCGCGATCACTTCATTTATTATAATGTCGGCATTCGGTTGGTTGGATACTTATTGGGCAATTATAGTCCCTGCTTGGGGTTCGACCTTGGGCCTTTACCTTATGAAGCAGTTTATGGATACAAACGTTCCCGATACCGTTCTTGAGTCTGCGAGACTTGACGGATCCGGAGAGCTTCGTACCTATTGGATCATAGCAATGCCTATGGTTAAGCCCGCGTGGCTTACACTTATAGTTTACTCGTTCCAGGGACTCTGGAACGCAGGCGCATCCACGTACATACATTCCGAGCAGCTTAAATCACTGAACTACGCGATAGGTCAGATAACCGCGGGAGGAATCAAGCGTGCGGGTGCATCCGCGGCAGCTCAGGTTGTCATGATGCTTGTACCTATCATGGTATTCGTATTCTCTCAGTCAAATATCGTGGAAACGATGGGCTCCAGCGGAATGAAAGACTGATGTGGGAGGTGTATATATAATAATGAAGAGATTTGCAAAATTAATCTGCGCGTTGTTTGTTATATTGATGATCGCCTCCTGCGCTATGATAGGCGCGAACGCAAGCTCGGCTTATCAGACGTATACGTATGCTATCGGAGGATATGCTTTGCATTCTCCTGATGCTTATACGGCGGATTCAACAATAATAGATTCCGACTATATGGGACTCGACGTGCCTCTGAGCAAGCCCGGAGATCTCATCACGGACGAATCAGGCAACGTGTATATTGCCGATGCGGGCAATAACAGAATCGTCTGTCTTGACCGCTACTACAAGGTAAGATTTACCATCAAAAATTTCGTTAACCAACAAGGTGTTGACGATGGTCTTACAGGACCTGAAGGATTGTTCGTAACAAAGGATAGAATTTGGGTGTGTGACACGGGTGCTTCCAGAATAGTCGTATTTGACAGAGAAGGAAACTTTATTAAGGTAATTGAAGCGCCTACGTCTAACCTTTTTGGCGATAATTCACTCTATAAGCCGGTTGCTATCGCGGTAGACCAATATAACAGACTCTTTATCGTTTCGTCAACTACCTATCAGGGTATCATCGTTATGACGGAAAACGGTGAGTTTACAGGATTTATCGGAGCGCAGGCTACAACACTTTCTGCTTGGGATATAATCTGGAGAAGATTCCAGACCGACGAGCAGAGAGCACAGACAGAACAGAACGTTTCTACTGAGTTTAACAACATCACTATCGATGCTGACGGATTTATCTACGTAACTACGTCGGCAATCGACGAGAACTCGGTTCAGAGTGCTATTACGGGTAAGGCTAAAGACGGTAAGTACATGCCCGTTAAGATGCTCAACACCAAGGGTGATGAGATCATGAAGCGAAACGGCTTCTGGCCCCCTGCAGGAGAGGTTGACTACTCAACGTCCTCCAAGGACGCTGTAACGGGCGTTTCCAAAATCATCGACGTTGCTATCGGCGAGGAGGGAACATGGTCCATCATAGATGAGAAGAGGCAGAGAATATATACCTATGATTCAAACGGAAATCTTCTGTTTGCGTTTGGCGATATAGGTACCATGATAGGAAACCTTACCGGTGTTGAGGCGATAACCTATCAGGGAAGCAAGCTTCTCGTTCTCGATAAGACAACAAACGCTATTACAGTGTTTAACAGAACAGAATACGGAGATATTCTTATATCCGCTATAGAAGCACAGAACAACCAGGAATTTGACAAAGCTATATATCAGTGGACTGAGGTCCTTAAGAGAAACTCAAACTTCGACGCGGCATACGTCGGAATCGGTCAGGCAATGTACCGTAACGGTGAGTATGAGCAGTCGCTTAAGTATTTTGAGTCGGCTTACGATACTGAAAACTGGTCAAAATCCTATCAGGAGATAAGAAGACAGTTTATGTCTGACTATCTGCTCGTATTAGTTCTTGTAATAGTAGCTGTTATTGTTGGAATCGTATTCTTCAATAAGTTTATTACTAAGATAAACAGACGCGCTACTACGTCCGGAAAGAAAAAGACGTTTGGCGAGGAGCTGGCTTACGGATTTTACGTTATCGTGCATCCGTTTGACGGTTTCTGGGACCTTAAACATGAAAAACGAGGATCTGTCAGAGCTTCGATCGTGTTTATTGCGATAACCGTGCTTGCCTTCTTCTATCAGTCCATCGGTCAGGGTTATCTTCTTAACCCCCAGGGTGAATACGCATCTATATGGATGCAGCTGATAGGAGTGCTTGTACCTCTCATGCTCTTTGTTGTGGCTAACTGGTGTCTGACAACTCTGTTTGAGGGTGAAGGTAGCTTTAAGGATATCTTCATCGCATGCTCATACAGCTTGTTGCCTCTCCCGATACTTATTATCCCCGCAACTATACTTTCAAACGTTTGCACCAATTCCGAGATCAACATTATTGGATTTATATCCACTTTGGCATTTATCTGGCTTGGACTGTTAATATTCTTTGGAACGCAGGTCACACACGACTATACAATCGGAAAGAACGTTATAACAGTACTTGGCACGGCAGTTGCTATGGTATTTATAATATTCCTGGTAATGCTGTTCTCAACCCTCGTTGGTAAGATGGTAAGCTTGGTAACCAATATTATCACCGAGATCCGCTACAGATCATAATACACAGAGGAGGAGAGTGATATGATGAGAAAATTTAATAAAATATTGTCGATGCTCTTGACTGTGCTTATGATGCTGGGCGCATGCACTACCGTGTTTTCGTTGGGTATCCTGTCAGTTTTTGCTGCCGATACGGAAGCTGAAACGGGTACGGGAGCCGAGGGAGAGACAGGCGAAGAAGAAACCGCGGTTGGTGAGATCGATTACATGAACGATGTGTTCATGAGCCCCGAAGACAAGCTTGCGACTATGAAGCTTGCCGTTACAAAGGACGGCTATGAGCTTTATATCGATAGCTATAGTGGAGAAGTGGCTGTCAAGAACACAAAAACAAATGAGATCCTCTTTACAAATCCCTACGATATAGCAATATCAACGGGTAATGAGGAAACAAAGAAAGAGATACTGTCTCAGATCATAGTTACCTTTACCGATAATACCGGTATTGAGAGAATATTTACAAGCTATGAAGAGGCTGCATCCCGCGACCAGATCGTCGTAGAGGCGATCAAGGGCGGTGTCCGTGTGGAATATACCATCGGACGTGAATCCAGCAAGGTGCTTGTTCCGCGTCTTATCTCCTATGAGAGATTTGAAAGCATGATACTTGCCCCCTTGTATGAAACCTTCGGTGACGAGTTGTATGACCCGAGACCGACAAATCCCGATCTTTTCGATGTTCAAAAGGTATTGTCGTACTTTATGATCTATTCCAAGGAAGATCTTGGTCTTTCTAAGGCGGAAGAAAGAAGAATGGACAATATATACGGGGGACTTTATGATAACCTTATCAGCTCCGACCAGCAGTATGCTCGAGCTCTTAAGAAGTTCCCGATAGTCGAAACACTTCCCGTATTCGCATTTGACCCCGACGCGAGCGAATCTGAGCTTACAAAGGCGGAGGAAATCATTACTAAGTATTGCCCCGACTACACGTACGAGGAGCTTGAGTATGACCACCTTCTCACCGAGTATAAGTCCGATGATAAGAACCCTCCCGTATTCAGAATGGCTCTTGAATACACTATTCAGGAGGACGGTCTTTCGGTTAGACTTCCCGCAAACGGTATCAGATTTAACGAGGCGCTCTATACCTTGACCAATATACAGGTTCTTCCTTATATGGGTGCGGGTAGTGGCGCGTATGCAGGATACAATTTCTTCCCCGACGGTTCGGGTACGTTGTTTGATTTCGAAGAGCTGAATACCAATAAGACATATTCCGTAAGCGGAAAGGTCTACGGTACAGACTTCGCTTACCACGAGATCACCGGAACTTATCAGAAAACTATACGCTATCCCGTATTTGGTATAGTAGAGAAGACTACTTACTATAAGTTCGAGGAGTATAACGGAAACGGAGACCTTATTCCCGAAAAAACAAAGGTTATTCCCGGAGCTATAGTTGAGGCACTGGAAGCCTTCCAAAACGAAGAAACACCCAAGGCTTGCGTTGGTAAGCAAGAGCTTCTTAAGCAGTTCTGGCTTGATCTGTTTGCTGATGGAATTCTTCCCGAGGGCATGACTATAGCTGATTATGAGCCCAATCTTACTCCCCCCAATACAGTCGTTACACAGATCACAGACCAAAGAGGATTTGTTGCAGTGATAGAAGAAGGAGATGCTCTGGCATCGCTTTCGACGTATCATGCGGGCGCGCTGAATGATTACAATACCATCAAGATGCAGTTCACGCCCCGTCCTCAGGACTCATATAACCTTTCCGACTCAATTTCCGTTGGTACGGATACCGAGTGGACTGTTGTAAGTGACCGTAAATACGTAGGAAACTACAAGATCAAGTATATTATGCTTTCCGATACGCAGGATGTAGAGGCGGGTGTAAAAACCTACGATACGTCTTGGTTTGGAATGGCAGTAGCATACCGTGATTATCTCCAGAAAAACGGCATTATTAAGCAGAAGACCGCTACAACGGGAGGAATCCCGCTGTATATAGAGACTTTTGGAACCATTGAGACCACAGAAAAAATAATGTCCATTCCCGTAAACGTTATGGCTCCTCTTACTACGTTTGATAACGTAGAAACGATATACAAGGAGCTTGCGGCTCAGGGAATGAAGAACATCAATTTCAAGCTTACAGGTTATGCTAACGGCGGTATGCAGTATACCATGCCCGGCAATCTCAAGTTTGAAAAGGCTGTTGGCGGAAATGAAGGCTTCCAGGAGCTTTTGAATGCTGCGAATAGTGTAAATTCCAAGAACGATAACAGTAACTTTAGAATTTTCCCCGATTTCGACTTTGCGTACAGCAGCCATTCAGAGCTGTTTGACGGATACAACGCTTTGCATCACAACGCTCAGACCATTGATGGCAGATATGCATCCAAGAAGGCTTACAGTGCTACTCAGCAGAAGTATGTAAACTATTACGAAATGGTAATATCTCCCGCATATTTCTCTGAATTCTATCAGAAATTGGCAGAGAACTATTTCAAGTATGATAAGGTAAACGGTATTTCGTTGTCTACTCTCGGCGGCGCGCTCAACTCCGATTTTGATGAGGATGAGCCTTATAATCGCGAGGACTCCAAGGACTTTACCGTAAAGGCATTTGAATACTTTAACGCAAAGAATGCCAACACTGAGATCATGACTAACGACGGAAACGCGTACGTTTGGAAATATGTAGACCATATTCTTGGCGTATCTCTCGACTCTTCCCGTTACAACTTCTCCTCAAAGGCAGTTCCTTTCATAGGCGTAGTGCTTCACGGCTCTATAAGCTTTGCGGGTGAGCCCCTCAACATGGAGGGAGATCTCAACTATGCAATACTTAAGGCAATAGAGAACGGCGCATCCCCCTATTTCGTTCTGTCTTATGATAATACAGAGGTACTCAAAGAGGACGAGCAGCTCAGTAAATACTATTCAATAAGATATGACATTTGGAAAAATGACATTGCAGACGTTTACACTAAGCTGAACAGTGCTATTGGAGACGTACAGAATAAGTACATAACCGGACATACGTTCCTCCAAGGCTACAGAATACCCGATTCCGATGAGCTTAAGAATGACGTGCTCTCCAAGTATGAACAGAATCTTGAGGATTATCGCAACATCGTTGAGCTTGCTGAAAAGGAGCTTCGTGAAGCTGTTAAGATAGCGAGAGAAAACGGACGTAATGCAGAGGCATATGCCGCAGAGGCAGTGCTTGAGGCGATCAAGCAGTATGGATTCCAAATGGACAACTCCGGCAATGCGGCGGGATTCGGTTCGGGCTTCGATGCGGATGTTTATTATAGCAATCTCGTTGTGGCATATGAGAAGTATCTTGCGGCTGCAAGCGGTGAGGACAAAACAAAGTACAGCACCATCAAGAGTATCATAGTGGATTTCAACAAGACTTATGAAGAGTGTGTTGCCGCTTATGATGAACTTATGAAGGAGTACGTTGTTGATGAAAGTGCTGAGGCTTATAAGAGCCTGTACAATGATCTTTCGTCGCTTTACGATGATTACGCGGATGGCGACATCAACAAGGCGCAGTTTGAAAGCGCTCGCGCAATGTATAGCGCAAGATTTGCTCTTGATGTTGCAATCGACGGCTACGTAGCAGGTAAAGTGACCCTTGAGGCGCTTAAGACAGAGATCGATAAGTATGCTATAGCCAAGATAGATACCGAGGACTTCGACGATGTGGTTTATAACTACATCAACGGTGAGCTTTCAAGCGATGCAAAGAAAGCTATATCAAATGCCAAGAAGGCATATGATAGTGCCAAGGAGGCTGATAAGGCTGCGGCAAAGGCAGCGTTCGACAGAACTGTTGAGAGCTATATCACCTTGGACGGAGCATTCGCAGATGCTATTGAGACCTGGCTTGGTGGCTCAACCGGAGAGACTGTAACAAAAGAAGCTGTTATAGCGGCTATCGATACGTACAAGTCCGATTCTTCCAATAAGAACAAGAAGGCGCTTGATCAGGCTCTTGCGGACTATGCTGTACAAAGCATAGATAAGGCAGCTATCGGAGTATACGTTCAAAACGTGATCGCGGCAAAGAACGGTCTTACTGTTGCTGAGGGAGTTTGGGACGCAAAGAACGGTAAGCTTGTGTACAGTGCTTCCGACAAGATGTCCGATGAAGACTTTGCAAAAGCGCAGGAAAAATACGATAACGCGGTAAAGACGTTTAAGGACGTAATGGAAGGATATGTATCGGGAACTGCTAAAACTAAGGATTTCAACGATGCTATCAAGAATTTGGATGCCGCAAAGAAGGAGTATCTTGTAGCTGTAGGTAAGCACAACGTTGATGCAAGTGTTACCGCTGATGTTGCTAAGGCAACGTTTGACGATGCATATTTGGCATTGGCATCCGCCCAGGTGGAGCTTACAATGTTTGCATCCACAATGCTGTCCGAGGATGATTTAACTGTAGCTTACGATAAGTATAATAAAGCACTTGAAGATTACTACAAGTATCAGGCAATAGAGAATGCGTATGATCTTGTGATCAATTCAGGATTTAACGTTAAGTTCGGCGATTGCCTTGACAAGTATCTTGCGTTTGAAAGCGCAAGCCTCTTGTCCAAGTGGGGTAAGATGGTTACTAAGGTAGTTCCAGAAGCAACCGATTATTCCGACTACACCTCCTACCTTATGACCACAAATGATGATATCATTGCGGGCATTCCCAGCATTGACGGTGATGACCGTCCCGATCAGGAAAAGTATATTTCCTATCATGAGGCGTCCGGTGCAATAACCGAGCTTGAGGACGAGGTCAATAGCTATGATGTCAAGCTTGGAAAGCTTGAGCAATACATAGAGGCAGCCGCAAAGCTGCAGGCTATGAAGAACCTCAAGTACGATGAGCAGGCTGAGGATAGCAAGGAACTTAGCGAGTATAACAATGCGGTTATAGCATATGATACTGCAAGAAACGCCGCTATTAGATCTCTCGCTCTTATCGATGGTACTCCTTTGAGTAAGCTTAAGGATATTTATGATACCGCTATAGAGCACTACGAGCTCGCGGTAGCAGCTGTAGAAATTCTCGCAACGTCCGAGCTGAAGCCTCAAGGAATCAGCATTGAGTACGAAGAGGGCAGAGAAGGCGATATTACCGCTATAACCAATTATGACGAGATCGCAGAGAAATCGTTCCTTGTCAAGCAGGCTATAGACAGGGCTCTCGCCGTTAACAACTACGTTGTTATGGATAAGTATACCGAGATCACGTACGGACAGCCCGCGCTTGATTCTAACGGTGACCAGAGATATCATAACGGTAAAAAGCTCTATACGATAGTAGAGGACAAAACTACCCTGTATTTCACCGGAACTCTTGAGACCGGATATTCCTACTATACTCAGGGACCCGACGGAAAACTTACGGTGTACAAGAAGGGTACATTTACGTACTTGACTAACGAAGAAGGACCTATTTACAAGTACACTCTCAACAAGCAGACTTATTACTACGTTCCTAACGACGTTGAGTATATTTACTATACTAACTACGGAACGAACAATGACCCGATCTGTATCAAGAGAGAAAACATAACGTATGAGCTGTCCGATGAGCCTGTTGCATATATCGATGAGAACGGAAACGCGGTTGACAAAGATATGTCTGTGGCAACCGTATATACCGCAACGGGAATTACGGGAGACCTTATATACGTTTCTCAAGACGAGCAAGGACTCTACACACGTTACAGCTATGACAGAAGCATAAATAATTGCTATTTCAGCGCTGATGAGATCAAGACTGATATCAAGGATATGGTATCTAAGATCGAATTTGACGCAACCTTCTATGAAGAGCTTGAGAAAAAGATAGATATCTTTGCTCAAATGCAGGCTAAGGATGATAAGGACGAAGAAATCATCGAAGAGGATGAAAACGCTAAGTATATCGTAGAGAACATTGTTGCTGTTACGTACGGAGAAAATGACGGAACGGCATACAAGACCATCATTCTTAACTACAATAACTACACTGTTCGTGTCGTTTATGAGTATAACGGTGTTAAGTACGAATATAACGTGCCCGCGTATGATTACGTAGTGATCAAGCACGTTAATGAATGAGAAAGGAGGGTAAACAAATGACTAATGAAGTTAAGCTTGAAAAAGCGCCAAAAAGAAGGAAAATAGCTTCTCTTGATAAAAGAAAAGCACGTGTTGGTTGGATATTTGTATTACCCTTCCTCATAGGATTCGTATTTATTTACCTTCCTATGCTCAAGGATTCGCTCGTTCTCGCCTTCTCGGACATGACTGTCAAGTCCGGAGGCGGAATCGAGTTCAGATTCATTGGATTTGAGAACTTCCAATACGCTCTGTTTACCGATGCGGGCTTTGTACAAACGCTCGTATCCGGTATCGGAGAGCTGGTGTTTGAGGTACCCGCAATACTTCTGTTCTCGCTATTTATGGCGGTGTTGCTTAATCAGAAAATGGCGGGACGCGCTGCGTTTAGAGCGATATTCTTCCTCCCTGTTGTTTTGGCAACCGGAATTATGGAGACCATTGAGGCTAGCAATATTCTCGGCTCCTATATGGGTGAGACCAGTGGAATTGATGACGGTTCAGGTTCCAGCGCTGCGTCGCAGATAGTATCCGCAATGGATATCGAGGCGTTGTTTGAGAATATGAAGATAGGTACCGAGCTTGTTGAATACGTTGTTCAGATAATCAACGATATCTACGCAATAGTCAACCGCTCCGGAGTACAGATGCTTATATTCTTGGCAGGCTTGCAGTCTATTTCTCCCGCGATCTACGAGGCTTGTAAGATCGACGGAGCTACGGGCTGGGAGACCTTCTGGAAGATAACGTTCCCGATGATAAGCCCGATGATACTCGTAAATGCGGTATATACTATCATCGACTCCTTTACAACTCAATCGAATACGGTCATGTCATACATATCAGGTATCACTACTCCCTCTAATACCACAGAGATAAGCACGGCAATGTCGTGGATATACTTCCTTATAGTTGTGGTCATATTGGCGGCGGTAGCGGGTATAATGTCCATGTACGTATTCTACCAAAGAAAAGACTGAGAAGGGAGGAGAAAAGATGGATAATTCTACACCAAAGATTGCAAAAGAAACCAAGAAAAAGATCAGGGTCGAATTTGACAGAACACCGCTTAAGGAAAGAATGAAAGCAAAGTTTTTAAACTTCTATTTCTTTCAAACGGTTGTAATTAAGCTGTTCAGATTCATATTCCTGCTTGGAATCGCGTACGTCGTACTTTTCCCGTTCTTCTCAAAGATAGCAGGTTCGTTCATGGGTCGTGAAGACTTTATTGACGTAACTGTAAGGCTTATACCCAAAAACTTTACGATAGATATCTATAAAGCTATTTGGGTTCATGCCGACTATACAGAGGCGCTGCTGAATACTACGCTTATATCTGTCGGATTGGCTGTGCTCCAGACGTTTGTATGCTGCTTTATCGCGTACGGACTTGCAAAGTACAAATTCCGCGGAAACGGTATTGTATTCCTGCTTGTAATGATCACAATGATCATTCCTCACAGAACGTTGGCTTCGTCTATGTCAATGAACTTTACGTACTTTGATATTTGCGGTATTCTTTCGTTCCTCAGCGGAGGCGCATCGGTGGGCATTGAGTCTATTGACCAGGTGCTTTCCCAGATAAACGTTTTCGGTCTTGCGGAAACACTTGCCGATAACAGCATCAACCTAAAGAACACGATCTGGCCCTTTATAATTCTGGCAAGCACGGGTCTTGCGTTTAAGAACGGACTGTACGTATTCATGCTTCGTCAGTTCTTCCGTGGAATCCCCGATTCCCTGGAAGAATCAGCGTACATCGACGGTTCGGGCGACTTCAAGACCTTTATACAGATCATTCTTCCTATGTCTGTGCCTATGATGATAACAGTGTTCCTGTTTGCTTTCTGTTGGCAGTGGACAGATACGTTCTATACGGGAATGTTCTTCACATCGCCAAAGGAGGCACCTCTGATGCTTTCAAGCTTGGATCTCAAAAAGGTCTTCAGCGTTTTGGACACGGAGTACGCAGGTCAGAATTTGTACGAAACTGCGATACGAAACACCTCGGGTATTATGATAATAGCTCCGTTGGTAATCGTATACATATTCTTGCAGAGATATCTTGTTGAAGGTATTGAGCGTAGCGGACTTACCGCAGAATAATATTTATAAAAAATCTCCCGTTGCCATATGGCAACGGGAGATTATTGTTTGCAACGGGAGATTTTTGTTTTATATCTTTCCCGAAAGGGACTCGCGCAAGTCGCTGATGATCTTTTTTTCCAATCGCGAAATATAGGATTGCGATATGCCAAGATATTTGGCAACGTCTTTTTGTGTCATTTCGCGGTTGCCGTAAAGACCGTAGCGCAAAATAATGATTTGTCGCTCTCGGGTATCAAGAGAGCTTATCGCGTCGTATATCGTAGATATTTCCTCTTGCTTGATGATGTTGGACGATATGGATTCCTCATCCGAGCTTAGGATGTCGGATAGTAGCAGCTCATTGCCGTCCCAATCCACGTTTAAGGGCTCATCAATAGATATCTCTCCGCTTTTGCCCGATATTTTGCGTATATACATAAGTATCTCGTTTTCTATGCAACGCGAGGCATAGGTGGCAAGCTTTATATTTTTGTCAGCGCAAAATGTATTTATTGCCTTGATAAGCCCAAGTGTGCCTATGGATATCAGATCTTCAATGTATATACCTGTATTCTCAAATCGCTTGGCAATGTAAACTACCAAACGCAGATTGTGCTCTATAAGTATATTGCGCGCGGCTTCGTCGGGAAGGCGAGAGATAGTTTCCTCCTCCTGTTCTCTGGAAAGAGGCGGGGGGAGGGTTTCCGGACCGTTTATGTAATAAAGAGGGGATGATTTTTGCTTTGATAAAAAAGAGTTTATCAAGAGCTTGAGTTTTTTTATCAATAAGATCATACGTATATCCTTTCTACATTTCTTTAACAATTTCCAATGGAACTATGGCGTTATATTCGTCCGGATTTTTGTCTATTTGTGTAGGCGCTATAAGGCAGTCGAGAGTTATGCGTATAGGCTCTTTTGAGTGTTTTTGTGGGTGGTCGGGAACGAGGATGACGCTCTGTGGAAGCGCGGCGACGAGGGTAGAGCGACCTGAAGCGGTGCTGATTATGATAAGACGAAGGTTTTTACAAGGACTGTTGGGGAGCAGAATTCCCTTGGAGTATTCGTCTATAAAGGAAAGGTCAAGCTGTTTTTCAAGCACGCTCCGATCAACAAAGATCACGGGCTTGTGGCTGATTGGGTCGCGCACGAGATTTCCGCTGTCGCAAAGCCCTTGAAAATCAAAGCTTTTGCCGCAGAACGCGATTTCAAGATGACATTTGCGAGCCGCGGAGCGCCTGGATATGATCTGACCGCTTTTGAGAGAGATTATTCCGGCAATTGCTGCCAGAATGGCAAAAATGTATGTAGAGCTGCTGTCAGCAAAAATATCCTCAAGCGGAAGATCTATTTTAGAGAGTAGATTAAATATGGCAGTCATGCAACCGCCAAGCATCATAGAAACACCGACAAACAAAAAACCGTATAGCAGAACTCTTGTTATGGCTCGCCCCTTTTGAGCAAATGAGATAAAGCACATTAAAATACAAACCGCGCCATCAAGTGCCAGCTCAACTGACGGCGATATCGGCAAAAACAAGGCGGCTACTGAATAGGCTCCGCCTAAAACCGAGGCGACGATCATTCGCGAAAGTCGGATTTTTTGGTGAAGTATCTTGACCGTTATGTACAAGCAAATATAATCCATACTGAAATTTATTAGAAATAAAAGATCAACGTACACGTCCTGCGGCATAGGCACGAAAATTCCTCTCATAGATGGTGATATCATTATACAGCATCAAAAAACAAAAAAATGTCGCAATAAGGAGCGACAAAATAATTTTTGTGTTCATAATAAAATAAATAAAAAGCACTTGAAAAAACGGGGGATTTGCTATATAATTAATTGAGGAACAAATACCCTCTAATAAAAAGGAGATAAGACTATGAAAAGATTTGGATTGCAGATATATTCTGTAAGAGATCACATGGCAGATGAGCAGAGCTTAAAGCAAGCTTTTTTGGAGCTTGGCAAAATGGGATATACTTACGCTCACACCGCGGGAACATATGATTTCATTACTCCCGAGAAATTTGCTCAGTATGCTAAGGATGCAGGTATTGAGGTTTGCGGAACGCACTATAATTGGGATAGGATCGTTAACGACGTTGAAGGAACCGTGGCGTATCACAAGATTTTAGGTACGACAAACGTAGGCATCGGGGCTATGTCGATGGCACCCAGAGAGAATGAAGAGGCGCTGGCAGAATTTATAAAGCAGTTCAATGAAACGGCTAAAAAATATGCCGCGTACGGAATGAAGCTGACATATCACCATCATTCCTTTGAATTTGTCAAGCTTTCGGATGGAAAGACCATATTTGACAGGTTGGTCGAGGGCTTTACCGAGCCCAATACTTCTTTTGTCCTCGATACTTATTGGTTGCAGCACGGCGGCAAGGACGTAAGAGCCGTTATAGAGCAGCTTGCGGGCAGAGTGGAGATCCTGCACCTCAAGGATATGGCTGCGATGAAGCGCTATACGGTCGCGGGAACTGATGCGGTATATTTCGCACCCGCAATAACCGAGGTCGGTTCGGGAAATATTAATTTCAAGGACATAATTCCGCTTGCGGAGAAGTGTGGAGTCAAGTATTTCGTGGTTGAAGACGACAGAGCCGTTGAAGTTGGTTCATACGACGCAGTCAAGAAAAGCGCGGATTACATAAAGGCAAATCTTTTGGACTGATAATCAATATATAAAAAATGCGGTCATCCTTTATGGATGACCGCGGTTTTTTTAATAATCAACCAAATTATCTTCAGATATTTCAATATCCAATGTCAAGGTTTCTCCTCCTCTGAGAACGGTAAGTGTAACCGTATCTCCGGCGCGAGCATAGAGCATGAGATTGAGCAGCTGGTACTGACGGGACAGCTCAACAAAGTGGCTTCCCACTCTCGCGGATAAAATAATATCGTCTGCCATAACAATACCGTCTGCAATGCCACCCTCGGTTACTGATACCACTACAGTATCTTCAAAAAGCGTGGGTAGACCCGTTTGCTCGTCGTATACTGCGCGGAAATTGGTAGATGATACCGTAATGCCCATAATTGCTTTTCTTACGGCAATACAGTCTTTTTGATAGCAGTTATCAATGATATTGTCCGCAAGCGCTATTGCGGTGCTTGAAGGAATGGCATATCCAAAATTCTCAACTCCGGTTTCTATCTTTTTTGCGCTTACGATTCCAATAAGCTTTCCGTAGTCGTTGAACAGACCGCCACCGCTATTTCCGTGGTTTACTGGCGTATCCATGCGAAGCACGCGCAAAGATATGGTAGCGCTTTCGTCAGCGGCAGCCACGTCTATATATTCAGAATCCACGCTGATTATTCCCGATGTAACGGAGATGCCCATTCCCTCAGGATTTCCTATAGCGATAGCATTCTCGCCCACGACGATAGCGTCAGAGTCGGCAATTTGCACCTCTGTTGCCTCAGACTCACGGAGTATAGAGCTATCTGTAATTTTTAGTATTGCTATGTCGTTGTTGATAGAGCCGCCGATAAACGTTGCGGATATCGCGCCCTCGTTGCTTTCGTTGCCATAAAGGAAAACGGATATGTTGTTGCATATGCCAAGCTCGTACTCGGGATTTGCGTTATATATTACGTGATAATTGGTTATGATAAACGCATCGCCGTTTTCACGGTCTAACTTATATATAACGCCGGAGCCTGTGGAGTACATAACTGCGTCATCCTCGCTTGCGGCTGGATCAACGAGGGGACACCAGATGCTGACTGCGCTTTTCATTGCTATAGCGATAGAAGATGCAAGAGAAGTACCGTCGGAATTTATGCCGTCCTTGCCGTCTTTTCCGTTTATACCGTCGATACCGTCCTTGCCGTCTTTTCCGTTTATGCCATCGACGCCATCCTTGCCGTCTTTTCCGTTTATACCGTCAATTCCGTCTTTACCGTTGACACCGTCTTTGCCATCTACACCGTCTTTACCGTCGATACCGTCCTTGCCGTCCTTACCGTCGGCACCGTCGATACCGTCGGCACCCGCCTCACCGACAACTATGCCGAGGTTTTTCTCTGATCCGTCAGAATAGGTGATGATCAATTCGCCGCTGTCATTTATTTCTGTGTCCTTTATTGATAAAGTACTGAGATTGCACCCCGTTAATACAAGTGTGCAAACAACTAAAATGGATAATAAGGCTTTTTTCATTGTTTCTCCTTTCGTGAGAGAGAATTTTGAAAGGGGAGGGGACTAGCCTCTCCCCTTTGGGTGTGCATCGATTTATAATATAACAACTCAAGACAAAAGGCAAAAGCCCATTGCTTGAATTTTGGTGCGGGCGACAGGACTTGAACCTGCACATCGGAGATACTAGATCCTAAGTCTAGCGCGTCTGCCAATTCCGCCACGCCCGCTCGCAATTCCGCCACGTACGCACGCGATTCCGCCATGAGCGTACTGATTCATGCACATCTACGTGCCAAACTATTTTATCACATAAATAATCTTTTGTCAAGAAGAAAAGCACTTTTATTGTTATTAATATTCTATGTGTGAAAATAGTAAAGAGGAGGCTCTTTGTAAAGCCCCCTCTTTAACGGTCTGTTATAAGTCTATCTGTATTGCCTGTCCAAGTCTATCCGACTCAAAGCAAGCCTCCATAACCTTCATAACGCGTCTCATTTCGGGATGTGTTACGAGCTGAGTAGCCTTGCCGTCGACTGCGAGACAGAAGTTGCGATAATAATCGTGAACGTCACTTGCGGGCTTTTCAAGCTCGTATTCGTCCATGGTTATGTGGTCACGGGGAGCCATGGTCTTTGTAAGACCTGCAGCTGTCTCAACGGGAACGACCTCGCTCTCATGCCAATACTTGCATTTTGCAACCTTACATTTTTCACGCCAATCAGTGATGATGGCAGAACCCTTTTCGGCGCGCATATAGAAACGGGGCATTGCGATAAAGTTGTACGTTCCAACCTCGATATAAGCGCTTTTACCGCCCTCGAAATATATAGTGAGCTTAAAGCCGTCGTCAACCTCATTGTTTGTGATGTGATCGAGAGTACAGTACACCTTTTCGATCTTTTCATCAAATATCTGCAAAAGCTGGTCGATGAGGTGAACGCCCCAGTCAAGAACCATTCCGCCACCGTGCTCCTTCTCGCCTCTCCAGTCGCTTGGAATACCCCTTGAGCCGTGAATGCGGGATTCGATGTTGATGATTGAGCCAATTTCGCCGGAATCCTTTATCTGCTTCATAGCCAAAAAGTCAACGTCAAAGCGTCTGTTTTGGTGAACAGAGAATACTTTTCCGCTTTGCTCTGCCGCCTTGATCATCTCGTCAAGCTCTTTGGAGTTCATGGCAACGGGCTTTTCGCAGACAACGTTCTTTCCGGCTGTAAGAGCCTTAACAACAACGTCTATATGAGAGTCGTTGGGAATAGCAACGGTGATTATATCAACCTTTTCGTCCTCAAGCACCTGTTCAAGCGAGTCGTAAGCAAAGATGCCGCGCTCACGTGCAAGAGCTGTCTTTTTGGGGTCGATATCGTAAATACCCGCAAGCTCTACAACGTCGCTTTTTTGCGCGTGCTGAACGTGCCAGCCGCCCATTCCGCCGTATCCAACAACAACAAGATTCTTTTTCATAGTCTATACCATCCTTGGTAGATTAGCGCACAACACGCTAATCTAATTTTAGCACAATTTTGACTCGTGTCAACAAAAAACAAGAAAATAGCAAATATTGTCTTGATTATGACAATTTTAGGCGCATTTTGCCTTGCTGAGATAAAATTAAATGCAATTTTTGTCGGTAAGAATAGTGTGGATATTGGCTTTGGATTTATTTGTGGTCACATTGACAATTTACGCGTATTGCGGTATAATATAGGCATATACTGAAAAATTGGAGGACGGATAAATGAGATCAAAGCTTATTGAAAAAATATTTCGCGATACGTCATACGTTAGGATGGGCGGTAGTGCTGAGGAGAAGACTGCGGCAGAGTACATAAAGAGCGTTTGCGCAGGCTTTGGCTGCGACGCATACCTTGAGGATTTTGAGGTTGACATGGGGGACGTTACGCGCGCAGAGCTGTTGATAGACGGCGTATCTGTTGAGTGCAGAGGATATATGAATTGCGGCTCGGGCGAGATCGAGGGAGAGCTTTATTACCTTTGCGAAGATGGCAAGCATGCGCTTGAAGGCTGCCGCGATAAGATAGTTTTGATAGACGGTTATCTTGGATATTGGAAGTATCAGGATATGCTGGAGCATGGAGCAAGGGGATTTATAACCTATGACGGAAATGTAAACTATGCGGATCGCAATATTGACCGCCGCGAGCTTCGCTCCTACGTTTCAAAGGGTAATAAGATACTTGGCGTCAATATCAACGCAAAGGATGCGGTAAACATTATTAATAATAATGGCAAATCAGTAAAAATCGTTGTAGAGCAAAATGAATACAAGGGAACGTCGCAAAATGTTATCCTCGATATTCCCGGAGAGTGTGACGAAACGGTTGTTTTCACGGCACACTATGATTCCACCTCGCTTTCTTTTGGCGCGTACGACAACATGTCGGGTTGTGTCGGACTGCTTGCCATGGCAGAGTATTTTTCCAAAAAGCATAACAAAAGGTCGTTGCGCTTTGTCTGGTGCGGAAGTGAGGAGAGAGGACTGCTGGGATCCAAGGCATACTGTGAGGCACACGCGGACGAACTTGAAAAAACCGTGCTTTGCATCAATCTTGATATGATCGGATGTATTATGGGCAAGTTTTGTGTGGTTTCCACGGCAGAGCCAAGACTTGTGGACTATATTTCGTATTTTGGGGATGAGATAGGACTTTCTGTATCTTCACGGCAGGACGTTTATTCAAGCGACTCTACCCCGTTCGCAGACAAGGGCGTTCCCGCTATATCGTTTGCCCGTCTGGCGCCTCCGAATACGGCAACTATTCATAATAGCTACGACACAAAAAAGCTTATAAAAACCGATAATATGCAAAAGGACATAACCTTTATTTCTGCGTTTGCGGAAAGAATGATCAATGCTGAAAGATGTCCCGTTTCCCGCGAAATTCCCGATAATATGAAGGAAAAGCTGGACGAATACCTCTGCAGAAAAAGAAAAAAATAAATTGTGATTTATCGGGGCGAGAGGGACGAGGATCATAGGGGGAAGGGCGAAACTTTTGTAAAAAGGTTCGCCCTTCCCCGACTTTAGTCGTGATGTTTTGCTTGCAAAACTCACCGCATAGCTTGCTGTGCAGAACTCCCAACCCACTCCAAAACTCTTTGGGGCATCGGATTAGTAAATCTAAGTTTGAAGCAATGCTTAATAGGTGGAGCAAATATTATCGTTGTCGCATCCCCGTTAAGTTAAACATTGATTTTGCTTTATCTATAAAGGCTGGGTTCGACAATCTATCAATATGGGTCAGCTCAGCAGGCTGAAATTTGCGGGCAATTTTCAGCGTCAACTAGAGTGGGTTAGAACCCCAAAACCCGAAAGGTTTTTGCGGAGCTTTTTATTAAAAAGCGACTGCGTCTCCCATTCGTTGCACCATCTAACTCTCCGATAAATCAAAATTTGAAATCCATCAATCAAAACAAAAAAGGAACTCCCGAGGGAGTTCCTTTTAAAATATGATTTGCTAATTAAGCGAGCTCTGCGAAGTACTTGATCGTACGAACCATCTGGCTGGTGTAGGAGTTCTCGTTGTCGTACCAAGAAACAACCTGTACCTGGTAGGTATCGTCGTCGATCTTTGCTACCATGGTCTGAGTAGCATCGAAGAGAGAACCGTAGCTGATTCCGATAACGTCGGAGGAAACGATCTGATCCTCGTTGTAACCGAAGGAAGCAGAGGACTGAGCCTTCATAGCAGCGTTGATACCCTCAACAGTGATATCCTTGCCCTTAACAACAGCTACGAGAATAGTTGTAGAACCTGTGCAGGTAGGAACTCTCTGTGCGGAACCGATGAGCTTGCCGTTGAGCTCGGGGATAACAAGACCGATAGCCTTAGCTGCGCCAGTGGAGTTAGGAACTATGTTCTGAGCGCCTGCTCTTGCGCGGCGGAGGTCACCCTTTCTGTGAGGACCGTCAAGGATCATCTGGTCGCCTGTGTATGCGTGAACGGTGGTCATGATACCGCTCTGGATGGGAGCGTAGTCATTAAGAGCCTTAGCCATAGGAGCGAGGCAGTTGGTTGTGCAGGATGCAGCGGAGATGATCTTGTCATCAGCTGTAAGAGTGTTCTCGTTTACGGAATAAACGATGGTCTTGAGGTCCTTGCCTGCGGGAGCAGAAATAACAACCTTCTTAGCACCTGCGTTGATGTGAGCCATGGACTTCTCGGTGGAGCAGTAGAAACCGGTGCACTCGAGAACAACGTCAACATCATTTGCAGCCCAAGGACAGTTTGCAGCGTCCTTCTCGGCAGAGATCTTGATGGTCTTGCCGTCAACAGTGATGGTACCAGCCTCGTCATCAGCGGTAACAACGTGACCGTCGTAACGACCCTGAGCGGTATCGTACTTGAGAAGGTGAGCAAGCATGGAAGGCTTGGTAAGGTCGTTGATAGCTACGATCTCGTAACCCTCTGCGCCGAACATCTGACGGAATGCGAGACGACCGATACGGCCGAATCCGTTAATAGCAACTTTTACTGACATTTTAATGTCCTCCGTTTATAATATATTTTTTAAAAACTTTGCCTTGGAATGCAATTTCTTACATTTCCAATTATATATTTTAACTCATTTTTTTCAAATATACAAGAGTTTTTTTAAAATTCGAATAAAAATCGGCGTTTTTTATTTTTTCACCAAAAATACGCCTTGATTTATGTGCATTTTGACGATTGACGTATACGAAGACACATATCGCTTGATAAATTTGAGCGAAATTTGGCATTTGTCGTTCGACCACTTGACAAACTGTGGGAATTGATTTATAATTATTAAGTTAAGTAAGATTATAATACTGTAGACATATTAGAGGTGAAAAAATGGCAAAGGAAAAAATGGTGGAGCAGATCACGAGCATGGACGTAGACTTTGCTCAGTGGTACACAGACGTAGTGAAAAAGGCGGAGCTTGCCGATTATTCGGGTGTTAAGGGCTGTATGATAATCCGCCCTTACGGCTATGCTATATGGGAAAACATTCAAAGAGAGCTTGATAAGAGATTCAAAGAGCGCGGAACGGAAAACGTATATATGCCTATGTTTATTCCCGAGAGCTTGCTCCAAAAGGAAAAGGATCACGTAGAAGGCTTTGCTCCCGAATGCGCTATCGTTACCATCGGCGGACAGAACAAGCTTGCTGAAAGACTTATCGTTCGTCCTACGTCCGAGACGGTATTTTGCGAGCATTTTAAGGATATAATCCAGTCCTATCGCGATCTTCCCAAAATATACAATCAGTGGGTAAACGTTTGCCGTTGGGAAAAGACAACTCGTCCCTTCCTCCGTACAAGTGAGTTTTTGTGGCAAGAGGGACACACCATGCACGAGACTGCCGAGGAGGCAAAGGCAAAGACCATTGAGATGCTGGACGTTTACGAGGAGTTTTATCTTAACTGTCTGGCTATTCCCGCTATCACGGGACAGAAAACCGAAAAGGAAAAGTTTGCGGGCGCAGAGGAAACTTACACTATCGAGCCCATGATGCATAATGGCGTAGCGCTTCAGGGCGGAACTACCCACTATTTTGGCGACGGTTTTGCGCGCGCGTTTGATATCAAGTTTACGGGAAGAGATAACGTACAGACCTATCCTCATCAGACGTCCTGGGGTGTTTCCACGCGTATGATCGGAGCGCTCATTATGGCGCACGGTGACGACAACGGTCTTATACTGCCTCCCGCGGTAGCTCCTATCCAGGTGGTTATTATTCCTGTGGCACAGCACAAGGAAGGCGTGCTTGATAAAGCCAACGAGATCAAGGAAAAGCTTGTGGCAGCAGGATATCGCGTAAAGCTGGACGACTCCGATCAAAGCACGGGTTGGAAGTACAGCCAGTACGAGATGAAGGGCGTTCCTGTTCGTCTTGAGATCGGTCCTCGCGATATTGAAAGCGGTAGCTGTGTGCTTGTTTCCCGTGTTTCGCGCGAAAAGAATTTCGTTGCGATAGACGGTGTGGAAAATGAGGTAGCAAAGATGCTCGAGTTCGTTCACAACGAGCTTGTTGAAAGAGCAAGAAAGAATCTTGCCGAAAAGACGCACGAGGCTCGCACGTACGAGGAGTTACTCGACATCGCCGAGAACAAGCCCGGATTTATCAAGGCTATGTGGTGCGGAGATAGCGAGTGCGAGGATAAGATAAAAGACGAAACGGGCGGCGTAAAGTCGCGTTGCATCCCCTTCTGTGAGGATCATCTCTCCGACGTTTGCGTGTGCTGCGGTAAGCCTGCGAAGCATATGGTCGTCTGGGGCAGACAATACTAATAGACTTGTAAAAATTGTGGGATGCTATGTTGCTCCTCGAAAGCGACTTGACGTAGGGAAATACGCCTTCGTCTTGCTTTCTCCGGTGCGCCTTGCCTCCCGCAATTTTTACTAAGTCTACGTAATAATTTTTTGCATTCTCAAAGTCTTTGAGCAGGGAATATCAATAAAAAATACCGAAAGGAGTGACGGCGTGTTTAAAGCTATTGGAAACTACGTGCGCGAATGCGTAAAGAGCATAGATCCCGTTTTGTTTATATGCACGGCGTTGCTTTCCCTTATAAGTATCGTGACAATATTGGGCGCGATGGATAATTTCGGCACGAGAAAGCTCATAATGCAGGTGGCAATGACTGTTGCGGGAATAATAGTAATGCTTGTTATCGCGCGCATCGACTACCATTGGATAGTTGACAAGCTGTGGCTAATAATGCTTGGCGTATCCGCGCTTTTGCTCATAGTGACCTTTGTATTCGGAAGCTCGGGAGAAAATATGGAAACGGCGAACCGTTCCTGGCTCAACATTCCCGGCATCAACATAATGGTACAACCGTCGGAGTTTGTAAAGATAGCCTTGGTCTGCTCGTTTGCCAAGCATCTTTCCATGGTCAGAGAGCGAATCAATCGCCCAAAGGAGCTTTCTCTGTTGGCTCTTCACGCGGGCGCGATAGTAGGACTCATACTTATATCGGGAGACCTTGGAGTTGCGTTGGTGTATATGGGCTTTTTGCTGATAATGCTTTTTGTGGCAGGACTTTCGGGCTGGTATTTTTTAGGTGGCGGAGTGCTTGTTGTGCTGGCGTTTCCGCTTTTGTGGGATTTTCTGGCGGAGTATCAGCGCGAAAGAATAATCGTGGGATTTAATCCCGAGCTTGATCCGCAAGGGAAGGGCATGCAGGCGCTACTTTCAAGGCAGTGCATATCAAACGGTGGGTTTTTTGGCATTGGCCTTATGGGTAAGGGAGATTATGAAGCGCTCCCCGCGTCACACACGGACTTTATTTTTGCCACCGTGTGTGAAAAATTTGGAATGATAGGCGGGCTTTTGGTTATAGGCTTGCTTGTAGTTATGGTGGTGCGAACCCTTATGCTTGCGAGATCGTGCGGATCGGACTATGGCTCGTACATATGCGTGGGTGTAGCGGCGATCATTATAGTGCAGACGCTTGAAAACATTGGAATGTGTCTTGCTATGCTTCCTGTTGTGGGAATCACGCTGCCGTTTGTTTCGTGCGGCGGCTCATCAGTGCTTGCAACGTACGTTTTGCTATCCCTGATACATTCAGTCAAGAGCCATAAGCCAAAAAGCATGGTCTAATTTTAATAATTTCAATTCAAAAACACATAAAAATCTCCTCTGTAAAATATAATTCAGTAAAGAAACATTTTACGGAGGAGCTTTTTTATGTTTATTTATTCTTTCCGTGCCGCATCGCTGAAATTTTTCGGTATAATAGCGATAACGCTTGTGGCTCTTATTGCAATAATAGCCTTTGTGCCCGTATACGTGCAGGGCGGTACTGCAACAGACACGCCCGTTAATGCTAACGATGGCGCGGTCAGCTATTCTTACGATAAGGTAAAGGACGTAAGCGGCGTAGTAGGATTCCTTTCTCAATTCGGCTGGACGGTTAACGGCGCCACGGCAGAGTGTGTAAAGGTCACCATTCCCGAGGACTTTGATAAGGTGTTTGCCGCATATAATGAGATACAGAAGTCGCAGGGACTTGATCTTGCCAAATTCAAGAAAAAGGAGCTTACGCGATATACTCTGGAGGTAACAAACTACCCAAATTATGAGGGCAAGGTGTACGCAAACGTCCTTGTTTATCGCAACAAAGTGGTTGGCGGCGACATTTGCTCGGCAGACGTTTCGGGTTTTGTTCACGGATTTGAAAAATAGGGATAAAGAACAGGTCGCCAAGAGGCGACCTGTTTTTGATTTATTTTACATATGCATTAAACAAGTATAAGATGTCATCAACGTTTGCTGACCAGCTTTTAGCCTTGGCGGTTACCGAAACGTAGTAATGTCCGTCCGCTCCCTTTGCATAGGATACTATACAGTGTCCGCTGGTTTCCTTTTCGGTAAGTCCCGTTTTGCCGGCAATTATCGTTGCGTTTTGAGGTTGGATATCACCGTCGTCAAGATGGTTATGTATAAACTTGTGCCAAAAAGTGCTGCCTTGTCCGGGACGGAAGTTGTCGCTGGGGTTGTATTTGATGGCGGTCAGAACCTTGGCGCAAAGAGGATTCTCCATAGCATATGCCATTATTACTGCCATGTCATAAGGGGTAGAGTAGTGATAATTGTGATGAAGTCCCGAGCAGTTTTGGAACAACGTTGATTTGCCAAGACCCAGCTCCGCTGCTTTTTCATTCATAAGCTTAACAAATTGTGCCTCGCTACCCGCTATGTATTTTGCAAGCTCAATACAAGCGACCCCGTCCGACTGAAGGATCGATGCGTAAAGCAGGTCTTCTACCGTAAGCTTTTCATCCATTTCAAAGCCGTATCCCGAGTGCTCTCCTCGAGGGATAGATATCGTGATGACATCATTGAGAGCTGCCTCGCTTTTGAGGTTTTCAACCACCACGATGAGAGTCATGACCTTGGTCATTGATGCGGGATATATCATTTGTGTACCGCGTCTTGTTGCCAATATTTCAGAATCTGTCGCGTCAACGATGATTGCGTATTCAGAATTGATGGACTCAATAATGGGGCAGTTGTTGTCAACGAAGGAAGGCGTGTCTATCTGCACTCGGAAGGGAAGATCCCCGTTAGCGCCGGCAGCAACGTCATTTTTATCGTCATCGTTTACGGGTTGATTTGCGTGAGATACTATAAAATAAACACCCGTGATCACTACGATCAGAATGCAGGCGATCAAAAGAATAACTATAAGATTAAGCGCGCCATCGTCAACCGAGGCGGTTTTTTTAATTTTTTCAGAAGACATGGGATATTTGACATCCTTTCATTTATAGCTATCATATATTCTAACACAAAAGGCTCTCTTTGTCAACAGAGATAAACGTCGAAACAAGACGAAAAAGAAAAAAGTCCGCATTTTGCGGACTTATTTTCCTTGTGCTCATCACAGTATGATGTACGTGACGAAAACGAAAACTACAAATACTATAGCAACGGCGCTGGTAACAACGGACAAGACCTTAGAGCGATCCGATCCCTTTGTTTTACCGTAAAATGAATTAGAGCCACCTGCGATAGCGCCGGAAAGCTTTTTATCCTTTCCGCTCTGCAACATCACAAGAACGCTGAGTGCAGTTGCCAGAACCAACAAGGTAATACCGAAAACATAAGTCAGAACAGTTGCGGTAATCGGTTCCATAAATAACCCTCCTTTTTGAAAAACGTTATGCAATGATTTCAGTCGCGATTATGCGACAGCTATGTCCATACTCAAAGCATTATAACATATAATATCGCAAAAATCAATAGCAAAAATAAATTTTTTTCAAAAAATAGAGGGATTGAGATAAAAGCTATGATATATGTACTTTTTGGTTACTCTCAATATATGTTTACTGAACAACTACCGTTAGTCCAAAGCTCTTCGCATAAGCCTCCATATACGAGCCTCTTTCGCAGTATATTTTCATGTTCTTGGGGCAGCAGTCGAACGCACCGTATTCAACGCGCGTTACAGAGGAGGGAACAGTCACGCTTTGAAGCGAGGTGCATCCCGCAAAGGCAAACCAATCTATTGTGCGCACGGAATCGGGAAGGGTGACGCTTGTCACGTAGCAGCTTTTGAACGCTTCCTCGCCAATAGCATATACGGGGCAGCCATCTATCGATGCGGGGATGGTTACGTCTGTTTCTTTGCCTGTATATTTGGTTATGATCGCTTTACCATCTTGAATAACGTATTCAAACAGATCTTTTTTGGAAACGTGGTCAATATTGCCTTGTGAGGAATTGCCTGTCTGAGAGATGTTTCCACCGGCGAGGATGTGTTCTATCCTGCCCAAAAGCTGATCAACGTTGCGCTCAAGCTCGGCGATCTTGGCTTTGTATTGGCTTTCTTCAATGTAATGATCTTGCTTCATTTCGAGGATCTCGTTTTGCATAGCTTCAACGAGGTCCATATAATAATTTATTTTTTCGTTGTATGCATCTGCGGTAATATCGTTGGGCTTAGACTGAGAATCGGAGCCTGTAGGCTTTTGCTGTTCGGAGGAGGAAGAATTACTACTACTTGATGAATTTTGCGAAGACGTTTGATTTTGAGTTTGGTCAGAATAGGGGTCTTGTTCATCTGTGGAGCATCCCACAACGGAAGAACAGATAACGACGCAGGACAAAATAGCAGCGATAAATCTGAGGTTTGATTTTTTCATTGATTTTTTATCTCCTTATATAGTGTTCCATACGGACGAGCCGTGGACACTATATTATATTAGTGGGGAGAGGGGAATATGACAAGGATAGAAATATCGGAATTGATGTTTTAGTGAATTGAAGTATTGCGAATAATTTTAAAAAACCTCTTGACAAACTTACTCTAATGTGTTAGACTATATGTACTCTAATACATTAGAGAGAGGAGGACCCGTTATGGAAACACCAAAAGTATTTGAAAGTGAATACCGCTTTTGCCTTATCTTATGGGAGCATGAACCTATAAAGAGTAGTGAGCTTGTCAATCTGTGTCGTGAACAGCTCGGTTGGAAGCCAACCACAACGTACACAGTTATTAAACGGTTGTCTGAGAGAGGTGTTCTGAAAAACGAAAATACTATTGTTTCTGCGCTCGTTACAAAGGATGATGTGCAAGCAGCAGAGATCAATGAAATGGTTGAGAAAACCTTTGAAGGCTCTCTACCCGCGTTTATTGCCGCTTTTACCAAGCATCAAAAGATTTCAGAAAAGGAGCTTGATGCTGTTCAAGCAATGATAGACCGCTATAGGAAAGGGGAGTAATGATGTCTGAGGTATTCTTGAAGATTATCAATATGAGTATTTCGGCAAGTTATATTGTACTTGCGGTTTTTCTGTTGCGCCTACTTCTCAAAAAAGCGCCTAAATGGATTACGGTAGTTCTTTGGGGAATTGTGGCAGTTCGACTTGTTTGTCCGTTTACTGTTGAAAGTGTGCTCAGCTTGATACCGAGCGCGGAAACTGTCAGCCCTGATATTATGATGGACCGGACGCCCGAAATAAACACGGGTATTCCGATAGTTAACCAAGTCATCAACCCTGTAATCAGCGGTTCTTTTACCCCCGATCCCGGAACAAGCACCAATCCCTTGCAGTTGTGGATTCCTACCTTCACAGTAATATGGATCGCGGGAATGGTAGCAATGCTCGTCTATACTGTTATCAGTTATGTAAAGGTGAAGCGCAAGATCGGAACTGCTGTATTACTACGTGATAATATCTATCAGAGCGAGAACGTAGTATCTCCATTTGTCCTCGGTCTTATCAAGCCGAAGATCTATCTTCCGTTCAATATGAGCGAAAGGGATATGGAGCACGTTGTAGCACACGAAATGGCGCACATTCGCCGCAAAGACCACCTTTGGAAACCTCTCGGATTCCTTCTGTTGACGCTCCATTGGTTCAATCCATTGATATGGCTCGGTTACGCTCTGCTTTGTCGTGACATTGAGCTTGCTTGTGATGAAAAGGTCATTAGGGAGCTTGACCACGATGCGAGAGCCGACTATTCGCAAGCACTTCTGACTTGCAGCGTGAACAGACGAATGATAGCGGCTTGTCCTCTTGCCTTTGGTGAGATTGGTGTAAAGGATCGCGTGAAATCGGTGCTCAACTACAAGAAGCCTGCGTTTTGGATCATCATAGCCGCAGTTATTGCTTGTATAGCGGTTGCGATATGTTTCTTGACAGATCCTCGGAAAAATAATTACGGTGAAACAGATCCGAATAAGCTGAATGAAACGCAGATATCCTTGATGTCAAGCTATCCCGAATATTTTGGGCTTGACTCATCGGAAGGATTAGACATATATGTTTGGCAAATGGCGGAGAATCATTATTCTTTTGGTGTTCTGCCTCATTCTAAGCAAATGCGGGATTGGTTGTCTGACGATTTGATGAAACTTAAAGGCGTAAGTGTCGAAAACATGCGCGAAATACTTGCGACCTACGATATAGATGAAGAAGATATCTATGTTATACCTTGGCAAAATCCTATTTCAAGTTATATTGGTGGGTATTGGATAATAACCGAGGGTGAGGATATTGAAGCAAAGAGAAATGCTTACGTTGAAAGAATACGGGCAATGTTGTTTGAAACGATATCGAAGCAAAACGAACAGACTTACACATACGCTTTTCCGTTGGATAACAACATGCAGATATGTATTAATATTGAAGATTTCGGTTGTGATGTGAAAGATGCCGCTATCAATTTTGAAAAGGCGCGTTTTGAAGATGAACGTTTGATTTTTGATATTAATTGGACAAACGAAGGTTTTGATAATATTGACATTGGTCCCGATTTTGAAGTGTATAAATACAATGGTTCAGCACTTGAAAAGTTGGAACAAAAAGGAATATGGCACTTGTATCGTGAGATGCTGGCAGGCAATGGAATGACTGTTAGCGACGGATTTGTTTTTGAAAACCAACGTGCCACATCGTATAATTTATCTGCACATTATGATGTTCTAACTCCCGGTAAATATCGTTTTGAAGCACACGGAGCTTGGGTCGAATTTCAGATTACGAGTTTTTGGGTTGCTGAAATAAATTGATTTTTCAAAAAACGGAGAAACAATGAAATTCCCTCATTCTACAATCGGAATGGGGAATTTCTATATAAATATCTTTGTACAAAGCAAAAAAGCAAATCCGAACAGCTCCGTAGTGGCGAAGCAGTTCGGATTTGCTTGTTTTGGTGGGCAAGTGGGGACACAGAGCCCTAAACGTGCGGTAATGTTTGTTTTGGGGAGTTAGTTTCCCTGCCGCACGCTCTGTCCTGATCTCAAGCGATCAGGAGGGGTTCATCGTCGTGAATTTCTCAGCAAAACAATAGAGGCACCCAAATGGGTGCCTCTATTGTTTTGGTGGGCCAACAGGGACTCTGAATCCTAAACGTTCGGTAATGTTTGTTTTGGGGAGTTAGTTTCCCTGAAGCACGCTCTGTCCTGATCTCAAGCGATCAGGAGGGGTTCATCGTCGTGAATTTCTCAGCAAAACAATAGAGGCACCCAAATGGGTGCCTCTATTGTTTTGGTGGGCCAACAGGGACTCGAACCCCGGACCGACCGGTTATGAGCCGGTAGCTCTAACCAACTGAGCTATTGGCCCGCATATTGCGGTCGCCGTTTTTACACGGCTTAAATATTCTACCACTTTATATTTTGTTTGTCAATAGCTTTTTTGAAAAAAGTCTAAATTTTTATTTTCCCAAAAGCAAAGGCCTTGGTGACCCCGCCCGAGAGATATCGGGGGCGTTTTTATAATTCTTCATATTTATTAATTGTAACTGTAACGTTATTTGTATAGGCGTTGCTATAATCTCAAAAATCAACAATATTGCAAAAATTCAATAATTTTGTTTACCTATTGAATATATAGTCAATTATATCATTCGTGAGCTGAGTTTTTGAGTCGGTTTATTATGAAATCGGCAATATAAAAGGGATTTAGGCTATATCAACAAAGTTAAGCAAGCTAAATTGTGTGAGTTGCACAAAAAAGCGAATTTAGTTTTGTTCATATTAAAAAAATGCACAAAAAGAAAAAAATTTCAAAAAACCCTTGACAAATAAAAGGCAAAGTGATAAAATAATAAAGCTGCCGTAAAAAGCGGCAACAAATTCACCTCAAAAGCTTGATCAAAAAATTTTGAAAAAATTTCAAAAACCTCTTGACAAGCAAAAAGAGAAGTGATATAATAGACAAGCTCACCAAAATTTGGGAGCAAAGAAATTGAAACTTGACAATTGAACAACAGAAGAAGAAAGTACAAAGCAAAAAAAGCAAGTGCGAAAAAGAATCTGTCAAAAAAACCAAGAGAGAACACAACTCTAAAAAGTAAAAGAAGCTAAGAA
>SVTF01000016.1 GCA_015063905.1 Oscillospiraceae bacterium
AAGGCGGATAGCGCAGTCTTTCGCCTGCGTAGACACCTTTCTTCCTTAAGCGGCGTTTCTTTTCGTTCTTTTCTTGTCGCTGATGACAAGAAAAGAACATCGGCGCCCTACAAATCAAAATTTGAACGTAAAAAAGCAACCGACCGAGGTCGGTTGCTTTGAAGTTTATTTTGTTGTTTACTTTGCTATATTTCCGTCGGTGCAATAGACGGTGTAGGTGCCTGTGTTGAGGTTCCAACCAGATCCCTTACTTATCGCATCCCACTGTGCTGTGGTCCCTCCAAAATGTATGATCACAAGACTGCGGCAATTAGCGATCACCCAGTTACCCATACTCGTGACTCCATTAGGAATCGTTATACTGATAAGGCTGCCGCACTCGGCAAATGCAGCCACACCGATGCTAGTGAGCTGACTATTTTCACCAAACGTCACACTCACAAGGCCGCAACAATTTTGGAACGCCTCACGACCTATGCTCGTGACGCTATCAGGGATAGATATAGTTTTTAGTGTAGAACTTCCACGACAACTAAGCACTCTCCTTGTACCTTCACGCAATGTTATAGATTCAAGCGTATCATCAAAACTCACTACGCAATTGTCCACGTACGACACCCCGTCTGCTTTTTCAACAAGCTTTGTACAACCGAAGAATGCAGAATTGCCTATCATTGTGACACTTTCGGGAAGAATTATGCTCGTAAGCTCTTCGCAACCGCAGAACGCATTATCACCTATGTCCAACAGTTGGCTGTTTTCGCCGATAACTACAGTTTTAAGGCTGCCGCAATCTTTGAAAGCATTATCGCCTATGCTTCTAATACTGTCAGGAATGATCACCGAAGTTATGCTTTTCCCCTCAAATGCACTGTCAGCAATTTTGGTAACGGTCACGCCCTTGTACGTATCGGCGATAACAACGTTTGTTGAAGATGCCGTATAGTCTATTACCTCCGCAAAGCTTTTGTCCGCAGATACCACATAGACAACCCCGCCTATCTGCTGTTTGCATACAGTACAGACACCGCTGTCGTCAAGAGAATGTTCTTCCTCAGTCTTAACGGCACTGCATTTTGAGCAGGCATACCAATGGTTTGTTTTATCAAATGAATAAGTAGTTGCAAAATCGTGGTCTAATTCTGTTCCCGAAATAAACATGATCTCATGGCACGAGGAGCAGACCCTATAATACAGCTTTTTGTCACAAGTCAAGTCTTGGTTGTTGCCAAATTCTATAAGTTCACCATATGTATGGATGTCCTCGCCCTTTTCAAGAATCTTAATGGGGTCAAGCACGGTGCCGTCCGTGAGAGTGATAACAAGTCTGCCATGATCATCAAATTCAATCTTTTCAATGATGGCGCCGGTTTCGCCCTTGTCACCCTTTTCGCCTTGGATGCCCTGTTCGCCTTGGTCGCCCTTGTCACCCTTATCACCCTTTTCACCTTGGATGCCTTGTTCACCTTGGTCGCCCTTGTCACCCTTATCACCCTTTTCACCTTGGATGCCCTGGTCGCCCTTTGCGCCGGCGAGAGAAGAAAGCCACTCTGTAACTGTTCCTTGATAACCGTTTTCTACCGCAAGTTCATATGCCGACTTACCATCCTTGCCATGCAAAGACTCGACCCACTCTTCAAATGTACCCTCGTATCCCCTGCTCGTCAGTTCCTCATACACCTTGTAGGGCGTATCATACAGTATTCCGTAGTCTTCTTCTTGCTCTGTAGTCTGCTCTACTTCATCATTTTGTACCGTAGCAGTGCTTTGCGCGGAGCCTGATCCGTTTCCTTCAGGTGACTCCGTATTATTACATGACGCAAATAAGCTTGCTATCATTATAGCGCATACTAATACCGCAAGTGCCTTCAATGTTATCGTTTTCATAGTATCTCTCCTTTGATGCTTTGCTGTGGATATTTTTTGAATAAAATCATTTTACCACATTTTGTTGTATATGTCAATACCTCAAATTGCGGTATTATATAATGTGAGTAATAAAAATTATCGGCGAGGGGTGGTTATTTGTACCGAAGAATACGCGATCTGCGTGAGGATCGAGATCTTACGCAAAAACAAATGGCAAAAGCACTCAACTGCTCGCAGCAGGCATACAGCAACTACGAGCTTGGTCAGCGCGATATACCCACCGACATGCTAATTAAGCTCGCGCTATTCTATAACGTATCTACAGACTATATTTTGGGTATAAGCGACAATCCTAAAATACAAAAATAACGGACATCGTGCGGTGTCCGTTATTTTTGCTATAAACTTTTATACTCTGCCGTTCGATCCGAAGAGCATCATCTTTTCCATAACTGCCTTCTTCATTGCCTCAACCTTGATGGCACGGAGAGAAAGGTATTCGTTAAAGCCCGACTTGTCGCCAATGTTATTGGCAACTGCTCTCTCGCCTGCAACGCAGAGGTCGGTAAAGATATTTACCTTGGCGATACCGTTCTTGATGGTATTTCTGAAATCGTCATCGGAAAGTCCCGAGCCGCCGTGAAGCACGAGGGGCGTATCGATGGTGTTTCTGATTTCCTGAAGTCTGCCGATGTCAAGGCGGGGCTTGGTCTTGTATGCGCCGTGTGCCGTTCCAATCGCGATAGCGAGCGCGTCAACACCCGTTGCCTCAACGAAGTCCTTTGCCTCCTTGGGAGTGGTGTACATATCGTCAGTCGCGTTATCGTCGTTGATAGCGTCGCCAACGTGTCCGATCTCACCCTCAACGGTTGCGCCAAAGGTATGAGCGATCTTTACTATCTCGGCAGTAGCACGGAGGTTTTCGGAAAGCTCGTTTGCGGAGCCGTCGAACATTACGCTGGTAAAGCCTACCTGAAGCGCCTCGAGGCAACGCTCAAATGTCAAGCCGTGATCATAGTGAACGACTACGGGAACGGATGCGTTCTTTGCCATATTTACCATAGAAGGTCCGATGAGCTGAAGCTCGCCGTAAGGCAGAAGAACCTCGGCAGTACCTATGATAACGGGGGAACGAAGCTCCTCAGCGGCAGAAATTACCGCCTCAAGCATATCGGAGTCGGTGGTGTTAAAGAGTCCTACTCCGTAATGATTTTTTTGCGCGTCATACAATACGTCGTTAAGATTAGCAAGCATTTTTATATCTCCTTATATGTATTATTCGTCAATAACAGTTGCTCTTACAAGACGAGGATCGGTGAAAATATCGGTCTCGTCCGTGCTTCTGGTAGAAAACTCGGAAATTACCGCGCCCTCAGGTCCTGCCTGGAACCAATGCCAAGTCTCAGGCATGATCGTGTACTGCTCACCGGGGTTGAGCACGACCTCGTGGAACACGGAAACGTCCGTGGGAGGAATGTAGCCCTGAATATCCTCTTTTTTGCCCTCTCCCGAAACGTAGAGATAGCATTTGCCATATCTTACGCGGAAGGTTTCTTCCTTGCCCTCCTGACCGTTGGTGGGAATATGCATATGCTCTGCGCAGGTCTGACCGGGGAGCAATACCATTTCCTTTGCGCAAACTCTATCGGTGTTTATGTAGGTGATGATCTCAAGACCCATGGTTTCAAGCATATCGAGTCCCCAGTCAACTACCTCAACACTCTCTTTTTCCTTTTCGGTGAGCGCGATGCCCGCCTTTTCATACATTTCGAGCGCTTTTTTTACGTACTCTTCATAAGTTTCTCTTGTCATAACGTTAACCTCCCATATTTTTCTGCAAGCATTAATATTTCGTTTCGCGGCTTCATTCCGTCAACCGCGTTTGCCTCAAGCAAATTACACGCTGCCGCAGCGGACGCAAACTCAAGCATTTGACTATCCGCATAATTATTATATATACCGTAAAGGCATCCCGCGCAAAAGGCATCTCCCGCACCAACCGTGCCCTTGATGTCCTCACGAGGCACCTTGAGCGACGCAACAGTAGTAAATCTTCCCTTCGGGTCAAGCGCAAAGCTGCACTCTTTACAATGCACCACTACCTTATCGCGTACACCCGCATCTATGCATTTCTGCATTGCAAGGCGAACGTTTTCCTCATTGATCTTTCCGTTATCAAAACGCGGCTCAACGTTCCAGATTCCGCAACACTCTATCTCGTTAATGATGACGTAATTGCAATACTTCAATACAGGAATAACCTTTTTGCCGTAATTACCCGAGCTATCACTGACAAGGTCGATTGAGGTTTTAATTCCTGCCTTTTGCGTCTCTGACAAAAATCTTGCCATCTTTGTTCCGTATTGCTTGTCATCCTCATCGAATCTATCAAGCAAAAGCACGTAGCCTATATGAAAGATATTGCAGTTGAGAGAATTAATATCGATATCATCGGGGCAGAATTCAGCATTGGCGCCTTTCTTATGAAAGAACGTACGCTCGCCGGAAGGTATGCTCATAACATCGCAAAAGCTGGTGGGATTCTGTGACGTATAACACATTTTTGACACGTTGATACCGTATTTCTGAAGAGTTGACACAATATAGCGTCCGTTTTCGTCATTTCCAACCTTTCCAATAACGCTGATCGGTATTCGGCGATCTATCTTTGCAAGATTTATCGCGGTGTTTGGCAAGCATCCGCCAACCGCATAATTTATGTCGTTTATATGTACCAGCATACCCGCCTCCGGATATCTGTCAATATTCTTGACTATATCCACAAGGGTGGTTCCCGCGATTGTTATGCCCTTTTCCTCACCGAGCATCAGATAATCAACCGACACGCCGAATATCTCCGCGATCTTTGGAAAAAGAGTTATATCGGGATATCCCTGACCGCTTTCCCACTTGCTGACTGCCTTATTACTGACACTAAGCTTCTCGGCAAGCGCCGTTTGTGTCATGCCATTCTGTCGGCGAAGCTTCGCTATGGTCACGCCTATAGTTTTACTGTCCATTACGTACCTCCAAAAGCTCTATTTATTCCATTTGAATTTTCGTCCACATCCACTACAGTAATCATCCCCAAAAAGCACTTTGCGGTGACATATTGGGCAAACATACACCTTTTTATTATCTGTATAGGTGTTCGCGTTGGATGGTATTTCATTCCCATGCACAATCTTTGAGGTGCCGCAATCAATGGTGGATCGTCTATTAGATGAACAACAATTATTTGATTCCATTAAATGAATCAATATTTCCTTTTCTCGATTTTCCTTAACTAAATCGGGCAATGCCATAACATAAATATATCCTGGAAGACCCAGAAACAGGCAAATAATGAATATGTTTTCCTCATTGTTATCATTATAGCCCTTACTCTTGGCAATTCTGTCAAATCGTCTTGCAAGTACACATCTAACCCAAATCATCAAACCAATCACTCCCAAAAAACCTATGTAGTATCCTACCACATAGCCTAAACTACTATCCCCCATTACGTCTTCCCCTTTCTACATCATTTTAGTATCTCTACAACCTAATTATAGCACATTTTTCGCGCAAATCAAACCCACAGTTAGAAGATTTCGGCTTGAATTTCAATTTTTGCAGCCGAGCAATCTACTTCGGGTAGATTAATTGCCTGCGATTTTTTGTTAACTCTCTGATTGCGCCGATTCGGTATTTTCGCTATTTTTTGCTTTTTTTCTTTTACGGTGAACTACAATAGCGCGCACGATAAATACTATAGCTGCTATTAATATCAAAACAAGTGCCAACGCAACGTACGTGAATATATTTGCGTTACGAAGAAGATCAATGGGATTCAGACTTGCGTATACCACCTTGCGTCCGTCCACTTTCGAATAGCGCTGGTTCATCTCTCCGTCCATCTCGTAAAGATAGTCTGCAATCGCATCCCATTCCTTTAACGGATTTCCGTTTTCGTCCTTGACAACGTACTTTACAAGATCCTCGGTAGCAATAGGATTACCCTCGGCATCGCGTGGCGTTATGGAAAGAAGTCCGAAAGACGTTTCCTTGACCGAGCCCAGCATCTGACCCATATACATGCCTGCGACAACGAAATAAAGCTTTTCGTCGTCAATTGCCTCCAGAGTTCCGTCCGCTCGGCGTAACATAGCATAATCCACCTTATTGAATATCATTCGATATTGATTGAACGAATATTCAACTCCCGACATAAACAACTGCGCGGATCTCATCAGCGGTTGAACAGACGCGTCAAGCTCAATTGCCGCCTTCAGATCTTTTCCCGTAAGATAGATTCCGATCAGCTCACCCTCAGTTCCAACTCCCAACGATGCAGCATTGAAAACATCCGATACAGTCACGTTACCTACGGGCAAGCTGCCTCGGATAACACCCGCGGCTGTTACCGCCATATCAACGGTCTTACCAGTTGTGCGCTCGACCGCCCATTTATACGCATCGGAAAATATATTGCAAAGCGTGGATTCGTGCTGAGTGGCGTAAACCTCATCAACCGTATCAAACGTGTACGGATTATTTACAAGCACTTGATCAAAGGTATATCCGTATTTTGAAAGGTAGTCCTTCTCAACCGCCAATTTATAGTTCTCTACCATCGCGGCGATAGTCGGATCCTCGGCAACATTCTCATCAATTGCTATAAGCTTATAATCGGCAGTTACCCAATCATCGCCAACCATCTTTAGCTTGAGAACGCCGAGGTTGCGTCCATATTCCGCAGCAGAAACTATAAGCGTTCCGTTTACGACAATTGGCTCCTCAAGAGTTGTATGAGTGTGACCGGATATGATAATATCGATTCCGTCCACAGCTTTTGCAAGCTCGTAATCCTCACCCTTGCCGCCGTCTGTGCCGCTATGGGATAGACAAATTACAACGGGCTTTTCCCCATATGTCGCCTCACACTCAGAAACCGCCGTTTTCACTATCTCTTTGGCAACAGCGGCAGGATCCTCAAACACCATGCCTGAATTTGGTGCGCAAGCATCCGCATCCTCTCCAAATATTCCAAAAATGACATAATACGTGCCTCCGCGCTCCAAAATCATATAGTCTTTAACTCCGTAATCATTGAAAGCCTGCCAAAGCTCCGCGTCGTATCCGTCCTGACCCTTTACCGGCGGCAGATAGTTAGCGCAAACGATAGCCGGGAGCTTATCTCCGCTCGACTTCGCAGCTTTCAACATTGACTTAAGTCCCGATTGCAGATAATCGTACTCGTGATTTCCAAACGTGGTAACGTCATAGCCCATCGCGCCCATCATACGCAACTCAATAGCTGAGGTAGGGTACGCAGTCTGGAACAACGAGCCCATGGAAAAATCACCCGCATCCACGAGTATCGCGTCGGGGTCTATCGCTTTTTGGGCATTTATCGCAGTCATTAGTCTTGCATAGCCGCCGTATTCCCCTTGCCCCGATTTATTCGCCGAGGGCAAAAGATGAGAGTGCAGATCGTGAGTAAAAAGAACTGTTATTTCCTTGTCGTCTTGTGTGGCAGACAGAGGAACAATACAGACTGCCATGCACATCACTACCGAAAGTATTACCGCAAAAATACGCATGATTTTCATATATTAATCTCCCTTTCAATAATTGACTAAATTCATTTTACCATAATTTATGATGCGCGTCAAGTATTCGGAATTTGCTATTTGTTTATGGTTGGATCGGCGCTTTATCACGGATTCGGAAATAATAAAATAGATCCCCTCGCCAATTATAGCGAGGGGATCTATTTTACGGGGTTTTAGTATAGAAATTTGAGTTCCAAATAACCGTAAATACAATGCCTATTGCAAGGAAAAACAAACCTGTCAGAAGAATGCAGATGTCGCTCGATTTTTTAGTTTCCTTAAGCTTTCGCTCACGATACTGAGCATAAAACTCATGGTTCTTTCGTCCCATAGGAACAAATATCTGAACTACGGTTTTTAAAACAAATCCGATTCCTATCAGCGCGCCTTCGCCGCTGATAAACATCATTCCGGCAAACATCAGTAACATTATTCCCGAAACACAGAAGGCATCCGATAATATTTGAATATTCACTCCTATACTGTCGGTGAAAAAGCCTCTTATCCAAATCACGATAAACGCGATCAGAGCAGCTACGCAGAAACAAATAATATACTTTCTTAATAACGCTTTGTTTTCTTGTTTCACTTCGATTTAACCATCCGTTTATTTCTTATTACTTTACCATTTGCTTGTATTTTTCTTCCTCTGCATCGTTGCAATACACGAAATGTCCGGGTGTGATCTCACGGAAGGAGGGCGCGTTTACTGAATAATCGTGCTCTGCCAAAGGATTATAGTGAATTCTCACACGCTGCTTTTCATATACCGGGTCGGGCAAAGGAATAGCCGACAACAGCGATCTGGTGTAAGGATGCAAGGGATTCTTGAACAGCTCGTCAGAATCTGCAAGCTCTACCATTTTACCAAAATACATAACGCCGATTCTATCCGAGAAATACTTAACTACAGACAAGTCGTGCGCGATGAACATAATGGTGAGTCCCATACGATCTCTGAGATCGTTGAGAAGGTTAATTACCTGCGCCTGAATAGATACGTCAAGTGCCGAAATAGGCTCGTCGGCAATGATCATTTCAGGCTGCATGATAACCGCTCTCGCAATACCGATACGCTGACGCTGTCCGCCCGAGAACTCGTGCGGGTAACGGTCTGCGTGCTCGCGAACGAGTCCAACGGTTTCAAGTATCTCATATACCTTTTCGTTGATATATTCCTTATCGGTGATGCCGTTGATAACCAAACCTTCGGCTATGATCTCACGCACGGTCATACGGGGGTCAAGAGAAGCGATAGGATCCTGGAATATCATCTGTATCTGAGTTATCAGTTTGCTCTTTTTAGCAACACGGCTTCTGATCTGGAATTCCTTTTTCAAAGCCTTAAGCTTTGCTTCATCGCCCTGTGCTTCCTCGAACTTCTCGGCATATTCCTCTTCTAACTTCTTTACCAAGGATGCCGCATACTGTCTATCAACTTCTCTGCTATCGGACTTTGCGTCTCTGATAAGCTCTCTGTTTTTATCAACGATAGCACCAAGCTCACTGTTGATCTTTTCGATCTCAGCCTGTATCTCTTCTTTTCTTTCCTCGTTCTCCTTGGCTTCTTTGCGGAGAAGCTTGATCTTTTTGGCCGCTTCTAAACGGGCGTTTGCGATGGCGTCCTTATAAGAACGAGTTCCCGCACCAATTCTTTGACCCTTGAAGTATACGTTACCCGAGGTAATGTCATAAAGCTTGATGATAGATCGGCCCGTAGTGGTCTTACCGCATCCCGACTCTCCAACAAGTCCAAATGCTTCACCCTTTTTTACCTCAAAGCTTACATCATCGACTGCCTTAAGGTCCTTATGTCCCAAACGGAAATACTGGCAAAGATGGTCTACTTTTAATAATACTTCGTTATTATTCTCCATGGTTGCCTCCTCTTTCTTTCATTCGTTTGATACGCTCGGTAATGATCTTGGGGATCTCTACCTTAGGCGCATTGGGGTGCAACAACCAAGTTGCAGCGTAATGTGTGGGAGAAACCTCAAACATAGGCGGCTGCATCTCGAAGTCTATCTCCATTGCATACTTATTTCTTTCCGCAAACGCATCGCCCACGGGAGGATATATCATGTTCGGAGGAGTTCCGGGTATCGCATCCAGCTTTTCGTTGGTGTCAAGGTCAGGCATAGAGGACAGCAAAGCCCATGTATAAGGATGCTGGGGATTGTAGAACACGTCATTCGCTGTGCCGTACTCTACTATCTTACCCGCATACATAACGGCAATTCTGTCAGCCATGTTTGCAACGACGCCCAAATCGTGTGTGATAAAGATGATAGAAAGATTATGCTCTTTCTTCAAACGGTTTATCAGCTCCAGAATCTGTGCCTGAATGGTAACGTCAAGTGCCGTGGTAGGCTCGTCACATATCAGGATATCAGGATTAGCAGACAACGCTATAGCAATTACTATACGCTGACGCATACCGCCGGAGAACTCGAAAGGATACTGCTTGAAACGCATTCTCGCTTCCGGTATACCAACCTCTTCCATAAGCTTGATCGCCTTTTCCTTGGCAATTCGCTTTGTTAGTGTATAAACTACCTGAGAAGCCTTTTCCTTAAGATAATCAATAATTTCCAAGCAACGCTTGTCCGGATCCACATATCCGGCATTACTAATATCTGCCTGGTATTTATTCATAACTCTGGAAAGAACGGAAACGATAGTTTCTATCTGCTCCTCGGGCTCGATAACAGACTTAGGAACAACGTTCCAGTCTACCTTCTTGCCCTTTGCAATCAATGCTTCCCTCTTGGCAGTTTGACGGTTGAAGCGAGCCTCCTCCTTGGGATTGTTCTTGATATAGAAGAAGTACTTTTCAATTTCTCTTTGCAACGCATCACCAAAGGTATATGCTACGTTGTCCTTAACAACCGCCAAAGGATCTATCGCCGCGCGAACGCTCTTGTTGATGTTCTTGCAAAGCGCAAATGCCTCTTGCGCGTTAAAGTTGCCTGCTTTAAAGAAATCAATAGCATTCTGCAAAGCATCGATGGCATTTTTCTTATTCTCCAGCGTCTTACTTGCGGAATACTGAACAGCGATCTTCTCCAGACGAATAAACGCGTCCATAAAGTCCTCATTAAGGAACTTATACGCCATTTCGTTTGCTTCCTCAGCGGGCATTTTGCTGAGATCGGTTTCAGGGTGCTTGTACACATAGTAACCGATTCTGAAGAAGTTATACTGAGGCTGCGCGATCATTGACTCAGCGGTATTCTTGATAGCCGTCAGAGCGTCAACCGTTTCAGAGGATGCTTCCTTCTTGGAAGCGGCTGATCCGATAGCCTTCTTTGCAGTATCTACAATTGACATCTTAGCCGCTTCTATACGCTTAACGTTCTCCAAAGACTCCATATGAGACTTTAACGCTGAGCTGTAATTTGTAACAAAATACTTGTCATCAATGGCTTTGAGCTTACGCGCAACCAAATTGATTGTTGAAACCGCATCCACCTTCTGCTTTTTATCCACAAGGAAGAGGAAATCTTCAATTATCGCGATCATCTCTTCTGCGGACGTACGTGCAGCGTTATAACTGTTTTCAAGCTTGAGTGCCTGAATATTGAAGTTATCAAATGTCTTTATATAGTCTTCGATATCTTCAACCGAAACGTTTATCTCCTCATTAGCGGCAATCGCCTTCTTCATTATGTCGGACAAAGCGGCAAGAGTCTTGTTAAACGTTACGCGACCCTCTTTTCTGTTCGCCTTGTTCTTAAGAAGCATTGCCTCGGTAATCTGTTTACCGATACGCATAATGGGGTTAAGTGAGGACAGCGGATCCTGGAAGATCATTGCGATCTTATCTCCGCGGAGCTTGTGCATCTCCTCCTCGGGAATACGCGCAAGATCCTGTCCATCGTAGAGTATCTCTCCGCCCTCATGGATAGAGTTTACCGCAGAAATACCCATGATAGCTTTAGAGGTTACAGATTTTCCCGATCCCGACTCTCCAACAATCGCAAGGGTCTCTCCCTTGTAAAGATCGAAGGAAATATCGCGAACCGCCTGTACCTTACCCGCATCAGTACGGAAGGATACCTTCAAATTATTAACTGATAATTTAATCTCTTTACTCATACTTAATCCTCCGATCCTCTGAGCGACGGGTTGAACGCATCGCGCAAACCGTTACCGAACAAGTTAAAGCTGAGCATTAGCAAAACAAGGAATGCACACGGGAAGAGTGCAACGTAAGCACAACCCTCAATTATAATTGACTGCTGTCCTGCGGATATCAACGTACCTACCGAGGTAGTATTTCCTGACTCGAGATTTATGATACCCAAGTATGAAAGGCTGGTCTCAGAATAGATCATCGAAGGGATTACCAGCGCAACACTGGTTACGATGGTACCAAGTCCGTTGGGGAATATATGCTTGAACATAATTCTCGAATCACTCGCACCAAGGGTTCTTGCCGCAAGAACGTACTCCTGGTTCTTGAAGCGGTAGAACTGCATACGTGTTCTTCCCGCCATACCGATCCAACCTGTCGCAAAGAATGCTATAAATAGGATCAGCGCACTTTGATAGTCAAGAAGATGATAAAGTCCGCGCTCCAGGATAAGCTTACCCATATGATACTTCAAAAGGGTTATAATGATCATGGAAGGCACCGAGCCGAGTATCTCGCAGAATCTTTCCATAGCCATGTCAAGCTTTCCACCAAAATAGCCCGAGATAGAACCCCAGATAACGCCAACGATGAAGTTAACCGCCGCAACAACAGTTGCGAAAATGAAGGAAAATCTTGCACCGTACGCAAGGCAGGCAAATATATCCTTACCGCCTCCCGTGGTACCGAATATAAAGTAAGGCTCTTCTATGCCGTCCTTCAATACCTCGGAGTGATAATAAGAATAGTATCCGTAATAATCCATTCTTACCTCGACACCGCCGTCGACTCTTCTACCGTAAGCATAATAATAGGTATTGCCGTCTTCTTGAATACCGTCTTCCCCTTCAATTCTGAGAGAATTGTACTCCGGAATAAGTGAGGAAGCAGATCCTTCCTTGTATTTCCAATAGTTGGGGATTATATTACCGTTTTCATCAAGCTTGGGACGAATAGTCTTTGCTTTGGGATTCTCCATCTTATAATAGATGTTAGCATCGTATTTGTTGATTTCAAGCTTAGGTCTTTCAGAGGTCTTAACAGTGGGGTAAATGACCTGTGTTCCTGTTTCGTTCTGATATCTCTGAATGTCCTTAAACTCTTCCTCGGAGATTATCTTGTACTTACCGAATTTAGTTCCAACGTAAGTATCACGACGGTAAGAATAGGACTTTCCGTCCTCACTGACGGTGTACTCACCGTTTTTAATTATTTCTCTGCCCGTTTCCAAACCATAAGCATAGTCCTGAATATAATTGAGGTAACTTATGTTGTTCTTTTGTATATAACCGTCCCAAAAATTAATGTCGCTTTCAGCAAACACCTTTAATCTGGGGGTTGCAAAGGCAAAAGCCTGATCGTAATATGCAGGATTATATGGCGTGAATAAGGGGGCAATTATTGCGAAAAGGACCAAGAACAGAATTACGATACCGCCAACGACCGCGCCCTTGTTTTTTGCAAAGCGGCGGAAGGCTCCCTGAAAATAGCTTACCGGCTTTGTATCAAATTTTTTATCGTGAGCAAAATCATTTTTTGCCGCGAATCTAAACTTTTCCGCAGGAATGTTATTAAAGTTATTTATATTTGTCATATTTTACTTCGCTCCCATTCTGATTCTCGGGTCAATAAATCCGTAGCTTATGTCAATAACGATACCGGCTGTCAAGCTGATCAAGGTATAGAAGCCCGACATTAACATAAAGAAATCATAGTCATGGGAATTAATGGCGTCAAGGTACAAGCCGCCCACACCGTTGACCAAAAACATGTTTTCAATGATAAGAGAGCCGGAAAGTACACCGATGAACTCACTGAGGATCGAGGGGAAGATTACTACCATGGAGTTACGCATAGCGTGGCGGAAGATAGCCTGTCCCTTGGTAAGACCCTTGGTTCTTGCCAAAAGCATAAATTCGCTTGTAAGCACCTCGGAAAGCTCCGCACGGGTGTAACGCGCATATCCCGCAATAGATCCAAGACAAAGCGCAAAAACAGCGGGGAGCATCGATTTGATCACATCCCACGTGAAATATGCATCGCTGGTTGACATACTCAGCGGGAACCATCTAAGCTTAAAGCATAAAAAGTACTTGATCAAAAGTCCCAACACGATAGAAGGCATAGATATCAATAGGATTATAAAGACATTGATAACCTGGTCTTCCCACTTGTTCTTTCTGAGCGCAGCAATAATACCCAATCCGAGACCAATCGGCACTCCGATCAAGGTTGAATAAATGTTGATCAAGATCGTGGGGGGGAGACAATTAACAAATATGTCCCAAATAGGAGCATTTGTCGGGAAATCAGGCATGTTGGTTACAGTACCGAAGTCGCCCTTGGTAAATATTCTGGATAAATACGTTCCGTACTGTTGAAATATCGGAACTGTTTCGTAGGTCCAAACGCCGTTTTCACCCTCTTGAGGATCGCGGATCCAACCCTTTTCCTCGAGACGCGCGTAATAAATAGCAGGATCGGTTCCCTCCTGAGGTGAAGGAATAGGCAGCATCTTGATAAGCACAAAACACATCGTAAATATGATGAAGAATGTGAGCAACATCAAGCCAAGACGCTTGGACACATATTTAAACATATACATAGGTTTTTCTCCTCTGTTTTGTTGTTTTCCAATTCAAAGCCTTCGGGTCTTATAAAAGCAATCATATGAAAGACCCGCGCAAATCTAAGTTACTCGTTATAAAAAGTCGAAATAGATCAATTTATTTCCTTAAGTTAATCGTTTTACAGTCTTAACTTATATTCAACTAATTCGTTTATTTGTTATTATTCGCCAATAAAGCGACATCTACGTTTGACAATTTTCTATATTATGTATATAAAGTTTGTCGTCAATTAAGTAAAAGGAAAATTTATAAATGCTTTAAAATGCGCAAATCAGCGGTGAGCACTTTGGCTCACCGCCGTTTGCTTTAATTCAAATAATCAGAGTAAAACTCTACTCAAGAATTATTCAGACTTCTTGTACTCGGTGGAGAGGTCGTTACCGTTATCAGCAACGAATTGCTCCCACTCAGCATCGGTGTAGTTAACTTCCATGTATCTGATACCGCCGAAGCCCATGAAGGTGTGCTCTTCGTCAGAGAGATAGGAGAACTTAGCACCGAGGAAGGATCCGCCGCCGTCAGCGATAAGCATTACGGAACGGCTCTCCTTGATAGTGAGCTCTTCAAGAGCGGAGAGAATGGTAAGTCTTGCTTCAGCAGGAGCAAAGCCTTCATCCCAGTTGTAGGTCTTAGGCTGATTCTCGGTCTCTGCAAGTCCGTTGAGGCAGAAGTACCAGTTCTGAACGCTCATGGTGATGGTCTCGCCTGCGCCTGCGTAATCGCCTTCGGGCATGGTGAGAGTCATATCGATAGCGGAAGTATCCCAATACATATGGTAGTTGAGCTGATCGTCAGGGTTAACGAATGCACCAACGATATCGAAGGGGTCAAATGCGTTACCGGAGAAACCGTAACCGAAACCGATCTGAGTTGCGCCGGAACGGAATGCTTCTGCCCACTGATCGCCTGCAGATGCATCGAATACGATATTGATCTTACCTTCAAGAGCGGTGCCCTTAGAAAGGTCGTTAAGGAGTGTCTGAATGTACTCAGCTCTCTGACGCTGCTTAGCATTGTCAGTGGAAGAACCGTAAACAATGGTTATGGGCTTAGAAGCGTCATAGCCGTACTTATCTGCGTTAGCAGTAAGCTCAGCGATAGCTTCATTCAACTTCTCTTTTGCAAGAGTGGGGTTGTAGCCGGTGAGAGAATCGTAAGCATCATCAAGATCCAAGCCGGTAAGAGTGCCGGTTGACCAAGTGCCGTCCTCAGCCTGAACGAAGCCGTAAGCGCGGAGGATACCCTCTTTTGCCTGCTTGGTGTTACGGTACTGACCGCCGTCCTCAAGTTCAGGAGCGTTTTCAATATCGTAGTAGTAAGCAACGTTTACAAGACCGAAGCAAGGAATAGATGAACCGGGCCAGATCTTTTCAACAACGTCGTTTCTGTTAAGAGCGAGGTTGAATGCCTGTCTGAATTCCTTGATAGCAAGAATACCGTTGTTGTTAGCGCTATTCTTAAGAACGTCGAGGTTACTGTAAAGCTGCATACCAAAGGTACCGGTAGAGGTAGAAGTAAAGTAAACGTACTTGGAGTTGAGGTAGTCGCCAACGTTCTCGGTCTGGAGAGAAGCGTCGTCGTATTCACCTGCAAGGAATCCGAGCCACTTATCGTTGAACTCTTTTACCATACGGCAGTTGATAGCGGTAATGTTGTACTGGTTCTTGTACTGTTCCATGTTCCAACCGTACCAGTTCTCGTTCTTAACGAGCTTGTAGTGAGAGCCTGCCTCAAACTCAACGAGCTTGTAGGGACCCCAGCTTGCAGTGGTCTCAAGGTTGGAGTTGTAGTTGGAGGTCCAGAGAGTTGCACCCTCTTCAGGAGCCTTCTTGCTTGCCTCGTATTTTTCTCTGTGTACAACAGGAAGTCCGGACATGTAGTAGGGAGCCCAAACGGAGAGCTCACCGTCTTCGGTAAGGAAGTTGTAGGTCTTGTCAAGGCAAACAACGATAGCGTTCTCGCCTTCAACCTCATAGATACCTACGGATTCCCAAGCAACGTCACGGTTTGTGTTTACTACGAAAATAGCCATCATGCTATCATAGTCACCGCCAACCTCAAACTCGGGAGCGTAGTCGGGCATGCTCATGTAGGTTTCGTAAACGATCTTACCGGAGGTAGGATCGCTACCCTCTTCGTTGTTGTACTCGGTGGTATCGGTAATAGCCAACCACTGAGGGCATGCTGCACCGGTTTCGGAGGTGTAACCCTCTGCGCTCCATGCTGCCCAAACGTCGATGTAAAGGGTTTCGCCTGCATCAATAGCAGCCTGGTTGGATGCATACTTGCTACCAACGGTCTCATAGGTACCTTCCTGGTTCTGGAAGAAGTATGCCTTAGAGTTCTTGATCATAAGGGTATCATAGTAAGTATTAGCGCGGAAGTTCATGAAATCGGGGTCGAGCAACTGCTTCATCGACCAAACGAAGTCAGCAGCCTTGATCGCAGTACCGTCGTCCCACTTAAGGTCGTCACGGAAGGTGATCTTCCAAGCGTAGCCACCCTCTTCCTTCTGAGCGCTGGTGTAGCCCCACTTTGCATCAACAGAAGCAGTTACGTCTTCGAGCTTGGTTGCTGCAGAGTAGTTGGTGGTGTATGCACCGGGAACGATGGCATCCTTGTTGATGGAACCGTCTGCATTATACTTCTTGTCACCTTCGAACTTGTAGTCGTAGTCGAAGAAGGAAGAAGTGATGTAGCTCATGATCTGAGTGTCATTGTTGTCAGCATAGGTAAATTCGTTCCAGTTGCTGGGCATTGTGGTTGTGGTGGTGTTGTATTCAGCCTTCTTGTAAGAAACCTGGGGAACGTCGAGGTTGTCAGGATTATCGGGATTGTTAGGATCAGTTGTACCGGATTCAGTACCCTTTTCATCATCCTTGTCACCGTGTTCCTGGACGCATCCAACGGCCATAGTGGCTACCAAGACCAAACACAAAACCATCATAAGAATGGATCTGAGTTTCTTGTTCATAATAGTCCTCCATTTATGAATAAAAAATTTGTTTCACTACCCGCAAAAATCTTTCCATTGAAATATAAATGACAGAACCTTTCATTAATAGTAATAGAAAAAACCGAGCGAATATATGAATACACTAATTGTATCACATAAATTTCAACTTGTCAACCACTTTGACAATTAATTATTGGTGGTATTTGATCGAATTATGAAATTTATTTAGTTTTTTAATTCATTTTTAAATGTTTTCGGTCAATTTGACCAATAAATCCTACGCTATATTAGAAAAGCGCAAGAAAAATTTAATATTTTTGCATATTTTTTTAATTATTTATTCAAAATCATTCCCTTTCATAATGAAATCCAACATTTTTCCCAAATAATATTTGCCATTCTGCCTATCAAAAATTCAAACAGATCGCGAATGAATCTCTTCCTATATTTAAGATATGCATAAATATAATTTTTTGACCGGCAAATTTCAATTTATGTTTTGCCCCGGCAAGTAGCGGCATGCCGCATCCTCTATCCCCCGTGATAAACGTATACACTAAATTCAAGATTGTTGATTTTGCATGAAACGAGCTGCAAACTTTCATTTTTCACAAATCATCGACGCTTGTATCCCGCAACGCAAAAGGGACACCGATTGGTGTCCTTTTTGCACGTTTATCTGTATTTTACCGCAGTCGATTTAGAACCCATAACTCGCCGTTGGCGAGTTGTGCCAGCGCATTGTTTATCTGCGGATTTGAACCCATAACTCGCCGTTGGCGAGTTGTACCGGTGCAAGCAACCGGACGGTAGCTCCAATACAAAAGGGACACCTGACGGTGTCCCTTTTGTATTGGAGGTGACGGCCGGATTTGAACCGGCGGATAACGGTGTTGCAGACCGGGGCCTTACCACTTGGCTACGTCACCAGAATTCTGGAGCGGATTACGGGGCTCGGCAAACTTACCGACTTTGTCGGTACTCGCTTCGAGCATATCGCTTTTGAAAATTGGAGCGGATTACGGGGCTCGAACCCGCCACCTTCGCCTTGGCAAGGCGACGCTCTACCAAATGAGCTAAATCCGCAGGTGGGGTGTTATATAAAAACCAAACCTCAATCTCGTGGGATACTCGTCATTTTTCCAATACCGCCAACCGAGCTTTAAGATTTCTTTTGCATTGCGAAGTTTTCGCAGAAAACTCGCGCAAATCACGCAAAGCGTGTTTGCAATTTTCATTGCAAGAAAAGTAAGTGGCGACCCGAAGGGGACTCGAACCCCTGACCTCTAGCGTGACAGGCTAGCGTTCTAACCAACTGAACTACCGGGCCTAAATTTGAAGCTAACGCTTCAAATTGGTCTAATTTTGCTTCGCAAAATTGCCTTACGACCTTGGCGGCCTAAATTTGACGCTTCGCGTCAAATTGGACTAATTTTGCTTCGCAAAATTGCCTTTTGTCTACTTCCCTATTGGAAAATAAACTTTAATGGTGGAAACAATAGGGCTCGAACCTATGACCCTCTGCTTGTAAGGCAGATGCTCTCCCAACTGAGCTATGCTTCCGATTAAAAAAGAAGAAATTTGCATCTCTTCCTTTTTTCTATATGGAGCGGATTACGGGGCTCGAACCCGCCACCTTCGCCTTGGCAAGGCGACGCTCTACCAAATGAGCTAAATCCGCGTTACCGATCTTAAGATCGGTGGTGCCTCCGGTCGGAATCGAACCAACGACACGAGGATTTTCAGTCCTCTGCTCTACCAACTGAGCTACAGAGGCATAAATAATATGCCATTTTTATATTCAGTTCAACCTCAATCTCGCGGGATACCCGATATTTTTCCAATACCGCCAACCGAGCTTTAAGATTTCTTTTGCTTACTTTTCCTGCAAGAAAAGTAAGTGGCGACCCGAAGGGGACTCGAACCCCTGACCTCTAGCGTGACAGGCTAGCGTTCTAACCAACTGAACTACCGGGCCTAAATTTGACGCTTCGCGTCAAATTGGACTAATTTTGCTTCGCAAAATTGCCTTATCGACCTTGACGGCCTAAATTTGACGCTTCGCGTCAAATTGGACTAATTTTGCTTCGCAAAATTGCCTTTCGGCCTTGGCGGCCTAAATTTGACGCTTCGCGTCATATTGGACTAATTTTGCTTCGCAAAAATTGCCTTTCGCTTATTTCCCTATTGGAAAATAAACTTTAATGGTGGAAACAATAGGGCTCGAACCTATGACCCTCTGCTTGTAAGGCAGATGCTCTCCCAACTGAGCTATGCTTCCATTTTTACCGCCTTTTTGTCGGCGACTCGTATATTATATCACGGCTTTATTCTTTTGTCAATAGTTTTTTTTATTTTTTTAAAAATTTTTTCTTCCTTATTAAAAGCGTCAATTGTATCGACAAAATCTATATTTTTTGGCCTTTTTTTCTTTACGATCCGCATCGCAACATTACAATACGGATCGTGTCAAAAGCGCATAATTAAGTTTGCTTAACCAATTATTTTTTTATTCTTGTCAAGGTATCCACACCAAAAAGCAAGGCATCCACAAGTGTTTTAACATCATCCTCCGTGTTGAACGCACTAAAGCTGATTCTGACTGTAGTATCCGCCTCGAAATCCTTCAAGCCAAACCCCAGCAAAGCAGTTGACATGTGCTTGGAATGAGCGGAGCAAGCAGATCCCGCGGAAATACATATTTCCCTTTGCGACAGGAAGTTGAGCATAGTCTCACTTTTTATTCCGGGCAAAGTAACACTCAATACATGGGGAGCGCGCGCTCCGCGTGGAGCATTTATCTTGACCTCCGTCCCCTCCAGCATGTCACAACACATATCACGGAGTGCATTGATCCTTTGGACGTCTATAGCAAAGTTTGCTCTTCCCTGTTTGGCGGCTTCTCCAAAGCCTACTATTCCTATAACGTTTTCCGTACCGGAGCGGTATCCACCCTCTTGACCGCCGCCGAGAAGACACGGAACTATTCTCTTTGTCTTTATTGTTTCGGGGCTGATATAGAGTGCGCCTACGCCTTTTGGCCCATGTATTTTGTGCGCACTGATGCTCACGAGGTCGGCAGAAATTGCCTTTGGCGAGAACGGGACCTTTAAGAATCCCTGCACCGCGTCACAATGCGTCACCACGTCGGGATTAATTCTTTTAGCCATGGAAAACACTTTTTTTACATCGTACCACGCGCCCGTTTCATTGTTTACCATCATCAAGGAAACAAGCAAAACGTTTTCGTTCATAGAGGACAAAAACTGTGACTCGTCTATCACACCGCCCAATGTACGCAATCTGATTACCTCAAAACCGTCCGCTTCCAGCTTTTTCATCACGTTTTCTACAGAAGGATGCTCGGAATCGGTGGTAATTATTCTGTTCGCGCGGTGCTTTGCTTTAGCATACGCGCTGCCGAACAACGCCATATTGTTAGCCTCGCTTCCGCATGACGTAAACACCAGATTCTCGGCATTCACCTTGCTAACACCCAGTGCCGCGGCAACGTTATCCCGTGCCTCTTCTATCATTTTTCTCGCCACTATTCCCTGCGCGTGAGTAGACGACGGATTGCCGTAATTCTCAAGTGACTGTATCATTTTTTGCTTGACCGACAAAGAAAGCTCTGTTGTGGCGCTATTATCAAGATATATCATACTGACACCGCGGCAATGCTATAAGCATTGCAGCGAATCCTCTCTTCAAAAATTATTATCTTATATCAAAACTATCTATCATCTTCTGCACTTCGGCAATATGCGCGTCAAAGAACTCGGGGCTCGCGGTATACGTAATAACGTAAAACATCGCTCCCTTTTTGACTATCACCTGCATTTGACGATAATTATTGCCGCCCGTAGTCACGTCATAAACGTACTTTCCCGCCTTAGCTCCGTCCACAGTTATGCCTTCAGATGAAACAAGCGTATAAGAGTCGAACAGTTTCTTATAGCTTTGCTCGCAGAGCGTCCAATATTGCTCCACCGTCTGACTCTCATCTCCCGTCATATACATCTGCGCGCTGACGTTTGTACGCGTTCCGTCCGCCTCGTCGACATATGCGGCGCTTGCCTCTGTGCGAACGTTCACCTTCCACGCCGTAGGCACGAAAAGTCTATATGCTCTCTCGTCTGTAGAAATAAGCTTCATTCCCTCGGGAACGGTAACATCGGACGAATACTCTTTATTGTTGTCATCCGAATGATATGCCTCGGCAAATACGAAATAAGGAACTACTCCCACTCCCTCGCTGTTGCCTTCTATTTCAGAAATATGAGCGTCGTATTTATTCGCGGGCGCACTGTACAAAAGCACGTACATCTTATCCTTGTGCCTTGCCATTATCTGCATATACTTATATTCGACTTGACTTGTGCTGCCGTCAGCATAGTTGACAGTTGTCCTTTTTGCGCTATACACACACTTAAGCGCGGACTTTCCGCCAAGCACTGTCTTTTCCGTTTTGTCGGAGCTGCTGTATCCATCAAACTCCTCTTTAAACCTTTGGTCGCAAAGCTTCCAATAATCTTCCGCGGTCAAGTCTTTCGCATCATCAGCTACGTATACACTAACGGTAACATTATCATCCATAGAGTATATTGCGCTTGTAATTCCGCCCATTGTGCTTGCTTTCCATCCGGCAGGCACGTAAAGACGGAACTCATCGCCCTCACAAGCTACCAGCTGATATCCGTCCGGAACGCCGTCCTGCGAGCAGGAAGCAAGCGAGGACAAAAGCAAAAGCTCAGTCAAAACAACGATCAACACTTTGATTATTCTTTTTAACATATCAACATCTCCGATTTATTTTTCCGCGGCCTGAAGCATAGCCTCTGCCGCAGACATAATGCCTATCTTACCGCTTTCATATGTCAATCCGCCCTGAAAAAACGCCGTATAAGGCTCGCGCATAGGTCCATCTGCGGAAAGCTCAATAGAAGCTCCCTGCACAAACGTGCCTGCCGCCATTATTACCTCATTTGTATATCCCGGCATAGCCCACGGCATAGGCGTTACAAAGGAGTCCACGGGAGATCCCTTTTGTATTCCCTGACAGAATGCGCAAAGCAGCTCCGGCTTGCGCGTTATTACCGATTGGATTATATCGGAGCGCTCCACGTTCCAGCGCGGCTCCACCTCGTACCCAAGTTCCTCAAACACGTACGCCGCAAGGTGTGCGGTTTTAAGCGCCTGCGCGGTGGTATGGGGCGCGTAAAAGAGTCCTTTATACATATTTTTGGTCTGACCTATGGTGGCGCCCACCTCAAGACCGCATCCAACACTTGTCAGTCTGTACGAAGCAAGCTCGACCGCGCGCGCAGTGCCCGCGATGTATCCTCCCGTTTCTGCCATTCCGCCACCTGGGTTCTTTATAAGTGAGCCAATTATCATATCGGCGCCAACCGCCGTAGGCTCATCTTTTTCGGTAAACTCACCGTAGCAGTTATCAACCACAACGTATGTTTCGGGAGAAATCCCCTTGACAAATCTAACTGCCTCGCCTATCTCGGCAACGGACAGCGTTTTTCTGTTAAGATAGCCCTTTGACCGCTGAATGAATATGACCTTTACGGGTCTGCCGCCCTCAAGCTCGCGGCGAAGCACGGTGCCTATCTTGTCAAAGTCAAAGCCGCCGTCATCGGTAAGATCGATCTGCTCGTATCTTACTCCAAAATCGGCAAGCGAGCCATTTCCCGCCTCACCCGCGATGCCAATGACCTCCTCAAGCGTGTCGTAAGGCTTGCCCGCGATGGAACACATAAGATCATTCGGGCGCAAAAGACCGAAAAGTCCGATGGTCAGCGCTTGCGTTCCGTTTACGATGTTGTGGCGCACGAATGCCGCCTCGGCACCCATAACGTCCGCCCAGATCGCATCCAGCACGTCGCGTCCGCGGTCGTCGTAGCCGTAACCCGATGTGGTATCGAAATTGGTTGCCGCCACGCGATGCTCGCGAAAGGCGTCCATAATTTTGTTGGTGTTATAGAAAGATATTTCGTCTATGCGGCGAAATAAAGGTTCAAGCGCCTGCTCTGCCCTTGTTGCTATATCGTTTATTTTCTGCGAAAATTCCATTATAACTTCCTTACTTCATTTAAATTCTCTTACGATTTGCTTGAAATAATTTCCTCTCTCCTCGAAATCTCGGAATCGGTCAAAGCTCGTGCAAGCGGGAGAGAGCAGGACTATATCGCCATCCTCTGCCTCGCCCTTAGCCGCAAGCACCGCGTCGCGAAAATCGGATACTACCGTGACGGGTAGCTTTTTCTCACCGTACTCGGGACACGAAACGATAGCGTTGTAAATTTTCTGCGCGGTGGCTCCCGTGAGTATCACAGCCTTTGCTTTTTGGCAAAGCACCGGACCGAGTGACTCAAAGCCTATTCCCTTTTCCGCGCCACCGCAAATAATTATGGGCTTTTTGTCAAGCGCGCCAAGTGCCGCTTGGGTACGGGACGGGCTGGAATCTATCGAACTATTGTAGTATTTTACGCCGTCGAACGTGCGCACGTACTCTAGTCTATGCTCCACTCCCGGAAAGGTTGTCGCGATCTCTCTTATCGTTTCATGGCTCACCAAGCCCTGCGTAAGTCCTATTGCCGCCATGTAATTCTCAACATTGTGTCTGCCGGGCAGCAAAATGTCGGCCATTTTCAACACCGAAACTCGTTCTTTGCCATCGTCAAGATATATATCGCCGCCGTCCTCATATATTGCCTTACAGTTTTCACTAAAAGACGGGATCATTTCGGCATAGCTATGCTTTTGAGAGGAGAAAAATGTAATTGGCAGATCAGTCTTTCGGGCGATCTCTCTCGTTACTTCATTATCCGCGTTGGTGACTAACATCTGCGCTCCTTTATGGCGGCAGATATTACATTTAGCGCTTATGTATTCCTCGTAGTCCTTATGCCAATCGAGGTGATTTGGTGAAATGTTTGTTATCAGTGCTCGCGCGGGAGACTGCTTCATTGTCTGGAGCTGAAAGCTGGATAGCTCTACCACCGCAAAATCATCCCCGGTCATATTATCAACCTGAGGAAGAAGCGGCGCCCCAATGTTTCCGCCAACGTAAACGCGTCCCGCCCCTGTTTTTTCAAGCTCTCTTTGCAAAAAAAGATGGGTAAGCGTTGTTGACGTGGTCTTACCGTCAGATCCCGTTACACCAATAACGGTTGCGCGGCATAAGGAGAAAAATAGCTCCATCTCGCTTGTCAGAACTGCTCCGTTTTTGACCGCGTTCTCTATTTCGGGAAGATAATATCTTATTCCGGGCGAGCGGAAGATATAGTCCGCGCGCAATCCGTCCAGATATCCGTCTCCTACGCAAAACTTTACGCCAAGCGACTCAAGCCTCTCATCCCCGGACTCTGTATTTTTGTCATGGACCGATACAATTGCGCCCGCCGACAAAAGCATATCAACAAGCGGACGGTTGGATCTTGCAAATCCAAGAACGCAACATTTTTTACCTCTAAAATTCAAAGCAATCTCATCAATGCAGCTCAAAGCGACCTCCTTGGCAGACATGCTGCCACAAATACTATTATATATTATTTTTTATTTTCTTTCAAGTGGATTCCAAAATTTTACTCAATTAATCAAAAAATTTACAAAAAAGGGCTAAAATCCTCTTTTCAAAAAGGCAAAAATGTGTTAAAATAAGATGATTATGAGCTTTTTACCAATCAACTATTGAAAGGATAACAGAAATGCCCCAGGATAACATGGACAAGGACGTAAAAAAGGCTTCTGCCCAAAAATACGATGACCGAAGCATTCGTGCCCTCAAGGGCGCGGACCGCGTGCGCAAGCGCCCTGCCGTTATATTCGGATCAGACGGACTTGAGGGCTGTCAGCACTCCTATTTTGAAATACTTTCCAACTCCGTGGACGAAGCAAGAGAAGGTCACGGAAACGAAATACTTACTATTCTTTACAAGGACCATTCCATAACAGTTGACGACCACGGACGCGGTGTTCCCTTGGGATTCAACAAAAAGGAGGATCGCTGGAACTGGGATCTCATTTACTGCGAGATGTATGCGGGCGGTAAATACGATAACAACCAGGAGGCTTCATCCTACGAATACTCGCTCGGAACAAACGGTCTCGGCGCCTGCGCTACGCAGTATAGCTCCGAATTTATGGACGTTTATTCCTATGACGGCAAGATGGAGCGCCACATCGCTTTCAAAAAAGGCGCGCCCGTTACGGGTGTACTTGAGGAGCGCGAGCTTGAGCGACGCGAAAAGCGTACGGGTACGGTCATCCATTGGAAGCCCGACAAGGACGTCTTCACCGACATCAATATAACTCCCGAGTTCATTCGCGACGTATTGCACCGTCAATCCGTCGTAAATGCGGGTGTTTCCTTTGTTTTCAAATATCAGAACGATGACAAAACCTTTACCGAGGAGCGTTTTCTCTACCCCAACGGCATCTCCGACTACATTGCCGAGACCGTTGGCGACACAGCAAAGACCGAGCCGGTGCTTTGGCATCTTGAAACTCAGGGACGTGACCGCGAGGATAAGCCCGAGTACAAGCTCAAGGCGGATTTCTCCTTCTGCACGTCTACCGCAGTCAACAAGATAGAATACTATCATAACTCCAGCTACCTTGAATACGGAGGCTCGCCCGACCGCGCGGTAAAGAGCGCATTCACATTCGCTATCGATAAATATCTTAAAAATAACGGTAAGTATAACAAGAGTGAAGCCAAGATCACCTTCCAGGACGTTGCCGACTGCCTCGTTTTTGTCTCCAACAGCTTCTCTACTATGACATCGTATGAGAACCAGACCAAAAAGGCGATAAACAACACCTTTATCTACGAGGCAATGAACGAATTTTTGCGTTACAACCTCGAGATATACTTTATCGAGCATCCCACAGAAGCCGAAACGATAGCCAATCAGGTGCTTATCAACAAGCGCAGCCGCGAATCTGCCGAAACGCAGAGACTGAGCATAAAGAAAAAGCTTACGGGTACTATCGACATAGCAAACCGCGTTGAAAAATTCGTAAACTGCCGTTCTAAAGACCCCAACGTACGTGAGCTGTATATCGTGGAGGGCGACTCGGCTCTGACCTCCTGTAAGCTGGGACGTTCCGCGGAAATGCAGGCGATAATCCCCGTCAGAGGAAAAACACTCAACTGCCTTAAAGCAGATTATGACCGTATATTCAAGAGCGAAATAATTACCGATCTGCTCCGAGTTATCGGATGCGGTGTTGAGCTTGATACCAAAAAGGTCAAAAGCGATATCCCTCCGTTTGACATCGATTCTCTGCGCTGGTCCAAAATAATCATCTGCACCGATGCGGATGAGGACGGATTCCAGATAAGAACTCTGCTTCTCACAATGTTCTACCGACTGCTCCCCTCCCTTTTGCGGGAGCAGAGAGTTTACATTGCGGAAACCCCTTTGTTTGAAATAACCGTTAAAGAAAAGGGCGCAGACAAGACCTATTTTGCTTACGACGAGTACGAAAAATCCGATATTTTAAAGGAGCTTGGAAACAAAAAGTACTCTATCCAGCGCTCCAAGGGTCTTGGTGAAAACGAACCCGACATGATGTGGCAGACCACGATGAACCCCGCAACACGCCGTCTTATCGCGGTAACGCCAACCGATGCAAAGCGTACCGAGGAGATATTCGACACGCTTCTTGGCGACAATCTTCCCGCGCGCAAAGAGTTTATCGCGGCGCACGGCAAGGAATATATGAAAGACTTGGACGTTTAATGAAAAAATTACCGCCGCAGGCTTGCCTGCGGCGGTGTTCTTTTATCAATAAGTTACTAAAAGCTTATATTCCACAACTTTTCTTATGCCGGGAGTATTTTCAGCCTCCGTATATTTGACTTCTATATGCCAGCCAATGTCGATAAGGATAAAATTCTCGTTTTCCGCAAGGTCAAAACGGTAGGTATATCCATCGTCACCCTTTATATAGATGACTGTGTCACCGTCGATCACGGTATCGCGAATGCTCTCGACCGTAAACATAGCCTTCTTGTCATCTGCATCCTGCGATCCGTTATTTACAACGCCGTTCTGCGATAGAAGCTTTTTATAAGCTCTCATAGCCGACGCCTGCGTATCGCCCGTTGCAACGATGCTGTAATTCTCAACGTTTACGAGTGCGTAAAGCTCAACTATTCCACTCTGCGATTTAAGCACCATAATATAGGTCGCCTCGCCCGATACGTTGATGAGCGACGGGAAGCTTGCCTCGTAATTCTTTTCCTGGACCTCACCCTCCGCGGCGCTCATTGCGGAATACTCCTCCGCGCCAACAACAGGATAGTATTTATACTCGCCCGTTCGAGCGTTTGTAATGATAAATCCAATATTGGATTCATCACTTGTTACAGAAGTAACACCGGTGTAATACCAAACGTCATCCCCGATCACGATATATCCGTAATCCTCGGTGGTCTGCTTGCATCCCTTGTTTCCGATAAGACTGTTTATATAGCCTCCCGAAAGCATTCCGTGCCAATTATATTTTTGCTCGGCAAGATCGCCCGAGTATACGGCATCTACCCAAGACGGAACGTCCTTTACGTCATACAACTCACTCTCTCCCGTGCACGGATCAAAAATGATGACCTCATTTACGTCCATAGCTCCAAATGGGAACACGTGAGGCTTTAGGCAAGATACGATGTAGTAGGGATTACCCTCTTCATCCACCTCAAAGCTGATAAAATCAAATATCTTGGTTGGATACTTAAAACGAAGCTTTCTTGTAAGATCCTCGCCAAAAAATGCGGAGTCAACGTATTTAAGCGGCTTATCAAGCTTGACGTATTCCGCATCGCTTGCTACGGGATCAACCATAACATAACCCGGGACACCGTTGCTGCGGTTGTTTAGCCACTTGAAAAAGTCAGCATACTCAATATTCGCAACCTTTTTGGGCGTGCCGTGATAATTGATCTGCGTATATCTTTCGCCTATCTCGTACTGAGACACAACGTCGGAAAGCGGGCCAAGAGTTCTTTTTCCGATTTCCTGAGCGGATGCGCTGTCCATGAGAGCTATATTGGTGACCTCATTAGTCTCCTTGATATCCTCCTCAAAAACAGATTCCTTTACCGTTATGACGGAAGCATATGCGCGGGCATTGAATACCTCTGATGAAATAATGCCACCGATGAGTGCAAGCGCGATAGGCGTTGCAATAATAATGAGCGGTATTTTTCCGGCCTTAAATCCCACGCCTATTGAAATATTTATTTTTCCCTTGCGGGATCTAACACTGTTGTTTTGCTTTTCCTTTTTTGAAAACAAGAACGGAAAGCCATAGAAAAGCGCAACGCAGGAAAGATATATCCAAAATCCTACGTCATAGATGCTAATGGCAGGCAACGCTATATAAAACGACAAAGCGGTCAACACCGTACCCACCGTAACTGAAAGTATTATCTTTTTTGTCTTACTCATTTTTCCCTCCTGATTATTTTTAATCGAGTCCAAGCTTTGTAAAAAGCTTGAATATATCTCCCGCACCCATAACGACTATAATGTCGTCCTTTTGCGCGTCGTCCTTTAGCATCCGCGCGATTGCGTCAAAGCTATCTTTGTATTTTGCCTTATCTCCGATCTCTTGTGCCAACTTTTCGGATGATATACCGTAAATATTATTCTCTCTCGCCGCATATATATCGGCTAAAATAACCTTATCGGCACATTCAAACGCCTCGGCAAATCTATCGGCAAATTCGGCCGTTCTACTGTACGTATGTGGTTGAAAAACACATATAAGCCTACCTGTGCAGGTGCTTTTTGCTCCCTTAAGGGTTGCGGATATCTCGGTTGGATGATGGCCGTAATCATCATACACCGCGGCTCCGGAAATCTCGCCCTTATATTCCATTCTTCTTTTTGCTCCCTTGAATGCCGAAAGGCCTCTTGCTATAGATTCCGCGCTGACACCGCACGTGTATGATGCAGCAGTCGCGGCAAGTGCGTTATATACGCTATGTATTCCCCTTGACGGCAGTGACACGTGAACAAAGAGCCTGTTTTTGTATAAAATATCAAACTCAATCGGGAGCTTATCAATTTCAACGTTTACCGCTCTGAAATCGCATCCGTCGCTCAATCCAAAGCTTATCTTGGACGCGGTCACGTTTTTCGCGGCGCAAACGGTGTTCTCATCATCCGCGTTGTATATCACTGTGCCGCTATCACCTACCAGCGAAGCATACTGTGCAAAAGAGCCGCAGATGTGCTCCATGCTTTTAAAATAGTCAACGTGCTCCATCTCAGCATTGAGCAGCACCGCAATGCTTGGATTGAAATCAAGAAAGCTATCCATATATTCGCACGCCTCGAAAATAAACTCATCGTGGTCTCCGAGATGGTATGCTCCGCCCATCGACACGTACTCTGCGCCCGAAACTATTGTGGGGTCTGTCTTTTCACCCCGCTCGGCACAACTAAGAAATATCTCGGCACACATAGAGGTACACGTGCTTTTGCCGTGCATCCCGGCAATTCCGATGCGGTGCTTATATGACATCATAATATATCCAAGATAGTCCGCGCGCGATATACAGGGGATCCCCTCCCTTTGCGCTCTCAAATACTCGGGATTATCCTCGGAAATTGCCACAGTGTACACAACCGCTCCGCAATTATCGCCAAGGTTTCTTTCATCGTGTCCGTAATACACTTTGATTCCCGTGCTCTCTAGTCTCGCGGTAAGCTTTGAGGGCGCTCGATCACTTCCCGCCGTTTCATAGCCCGCCTCACGTGTCAGAAGAGCCAAAGACGACATCATAATACCGCCCGCGCCGATAAAAAACACGCTTTTATTCTTGCAGCTCTCCATTATACTTGTTATTCTGTTATATCCAAAATGAGTATTGGGGGTAGACACCTTAATTCAACTCCTTTTTACAAATAGCGACTTTACACATAATATATTCGAATATTCATTGTTATTCGACATAAAAATTAAGTTATTTTTTTACTCTCTTCACAAAAAAATCCAAATACATTTGATTAGCCGTCACATTGGAAATGTATAATTATCTCGTAATGAGGTAACCCGGTACAAAAACGAGCTATCAACGCATAAATTAAACTGATAATAAAATCAATGGAGGAAAGATCATGCAGATCACAGATATCAAGGTCAGAAAAATCTTTGAAGAGGGACCTATGAAGGCAGTTGTGTCAGTAACGTTCGACGGGCAACTTGCCGTTCATGACATTAAGGTCATCAACGCGCGCGACAAATTTTTCATCGTCATGCCCAGCAGAAAGAATCCGGATGACACTTATCGCGACATAGTACATCCTATCAACGCTCAGTTCAGAAGAACGCTTGAGGACGCGGTGGTCGCCGCATATGAGGAAGCATTGCTCCACGCGGACGAATTGACTGCGGAACCCATAGAATTCTGATAATATACCTTTATACTTCGGAATAAGGTCTTTAGCGAGGCTTTATTCCTTTTTTATCGGAGCGTTCCGTGTGACGCAAGCACCGCTCCCCGTCTATCGATCATGATGCTTCCAAACGAATACGGATACGAGCCTATACTTCCGGGATTCATCAGTATCATCGGCTTTTCAAGATAAATACCGTAATCGTTTTGTTGGTTGACTGTCTTTTCAAAGGGCTCGTGTGTATGCCCGAAAAGCACTATGTCAGCGCAAAGCTCCTTGGCGCGCGAAATAATGGGAGAAAGCGTGCTCTTTACTCCATAATTATGTCCGTGCGTAATAAACAGTCTTTTTGATCCGAGGCTTATCAGCTGCTCGTCGGGCGCATCCAAAAGATATATTCCCATATAGTCACAGTTGCCACGAACACAAAACACGGGCACGTCAAGCTCCAATTGCTCCATATCACGCAATCCGTCACCCAAAAAAATAACGGCATCGGGTCGCTCTATCTGCCGTTCAAGCGCCGCCCTTATATTATCTATCTTGCCGTGAGAATCGGAAAAAACAAGAACATTCACTTTTTTTGCACCCATAATATATATTTGGCAAAATCGACCATATCATCATTATATCATTTTCACTCCTCTTTGTCCATAGCTTTTGACAAAAATATAATCACACAAGCCTCCGCACAACATAAAATATGAGTGAACCGCTAAATTTTCAAGAAAGGGATTTTACTTATGACACTTGATAAAAATTCTATCGATATGCTATTAATGCTTGACGATGCTCACCTTGCTTTGATAATCAAAAAGCTTGCATCGGACGCAGGAATTCCAACCGACACGCTTCAGCTCGGAAAAAATGAGATCGCGGGAATACGCTCTGCTCTTTCTATGGCAACGGACGGTGATATATCAAGGGCGGCAGAGCTTCTTGAAAATTATAGAAAAGGCAAGCGGAGTTAAGCTATGGAACTTCAGGATTATTCCGTACCAAAGTCGGACACGAATGACCAGGACGCGCTTGTGTCGGAGCTTTTGAAGAAATTTGCCTCCAGAAACCAGACCCCTCCATCACAAGACATTCCAAAAGAGCAAGCAGCGTCAGGAGTTCCCTTTGGAGATACGCTATCAGCTCTGCTACAGAACAGAGACCTGATAACAAAGCTTCCGCAAATAATATCCGCCGCAAAGCCCATTCTTGATATTATGAGCAAGCAGGGCTCTCTTTTTTCCGCAACACCAACAGAATCCGCAAGCTCCGTTACCGATAGCTCTGTTCCCGCGGCGGCTATCCCCGCATATCCGGCGGCTTCCATAAAAGCAAGGAACGACTCTGACAGAGTAGCCCTGCTCTGTGCCATGAAGCCCTATCTCAGTCACGACAGACAAACTGCAATAGATTATATCATAAAGCTGAGCCGCCTTGGCGACATACTCAAAACGCTATAAGGAGGTCTAGAATGTACGTAAGACCATCATACAGGGACGCCTCGCGCATCAAGCTTCCCGACAATTACAGCGGCAACGCATTCTCAAACAACTCATACAGTGATATGCCGCCTCCCGCAAGGCAGACCCCTCGCCCACACAACACGGACAACTCAGCAGAACGTCCTAACTTAGATATACCTCCAAAAAGCTCGCCTCTTGCCGAGCAGCTCCGCAATTCTCAATACGTACCCAGCCCTTTGCCAAGTGTCGAATACGATACTTCTTCCCATTCCTCCACCCGCAACGACGAGTCCGCAGAAACAGATATTAAAGAACACAAAGCACACGCGGAAAACCGAAGCAAAGATGATTCTTCTATATTTTCATCTCTTATTCCCAAAGGCTTTTCCTCCAATAATTTTCCTTTTGGACACGGCATAGGCGGCGAAGAGCTGCTTATACTTGGAATGATGCTTTTAGTCTTTTTGTCAGGCTCCGACCGTGGTGAAGTAGACAGTGAATTTATTTTGCTGCTTGGACTTTTGCTTTTCGCGGGCTGATGATCAATATCGCCGCCGTGACGTATCACGGCGGCGATATTTTTATATATTTCACTTGGGACTTTATACCACAAGGTAGTTTATTCCTTCAAGGGAGTCTGTTGAGTCATAAGGATGCTCTTCGGATATATGGTTGATCTGGGACAGGGATGATACGGGCGCTCCGTAGCGCTTTGCTACGCTCCAAAGGCTATCGTCCTTTGTCGGATAGCAAATCACGTATTCTCCGCGGCTTCTTTCTATCTTGTCGCCAAAGCTTACGCCGTCAAGCACATTTATGTCCTTCATCTCCAAAACGTTGCCCGCCAAGCCTATCTCCGCATCTATTCCTATTCTTTCGCCGTCTATTCGTGCTCTTGACGAAATAACGCAGGGGGTCACGGTGCTCATTGTCCGCTCACCGTTTTTGATTGCCGTATCCACGGAATACTTGAACGGGAGCTCGACGTCCGCGGACGAATACTCGTTATCCTTGTCAAGAAGCAAAGTAAAGCGCGCTTTGCCCGTTACCGTCATGCGTCCGTTATCATCATACGTAACGCTTTCCACCGTGGCTATTCCGGAGCAGTCCAATACCGAGCCTTCGGGAGATATCGAGGTATCGGCAAGGCTTACGGAATCGCTCAACGTAAAGTTGGCATTAAGAACTGCGCTACTCCACGGCAAACGTATTGCTCTGTACTGACAGTCCGTCTTATATACCGTTGAATACACATCCTTTATATAGTTTACTCTTTCGGATTTATTGACCGTGGCGTCAATAAGCATACCGACGTCAATAAGTATCCTGTTGTCCTCCACGTCAAGACTCAGCTCACAAACTGTTGCCCTTGCGGTTGCCTGACATCTTCCCTGTGCTCCGTCTACCTGAAGTGTCTGTGAAAACGGCAGCTTTCTTTGCGTAGTATACGGCTGATCTCCGCCCTCACGCATCATCATAATTTTAAGATAGACGTCGCCTCTGCAGTTTACAGCTCCTTCATTACAGCTGACCTCACTTATAAGTGCGCGGCCGTCAGCGCATATGACTCTTACCTCGCCGTCACGGCTATCAATTATCATCTCATCGGACAGTCTCAGCATTTCTCCCGCAGTAAAAAGCATTCTTGTGGAGTTTGTCATTCCACGCAACACTTCATTGTCGCCCTCATTGCCCTCAAAATCTCGACTTGTCGGGATGTCGCCGAATAAGCGCACCTGTGTTTTCAGGCGGCACTTTACGTTGAGCTTGCGCGGAGAGGTAACACGGCCGCTTATCATATCCGTTTGTACTTCAGCGTTTCCCGTCATATTGGAAAGCGACCATTCCGAGCCCCTCTCAATAGGCACGTCTATCTTGTACTCTCCCGTAAGAGGCGCGCAATATACCTCGTTGTCGCTACCCGTATAATACACGTAATAATCGATATTTCCCGCGAACTCCGCCTGACTGTCTCCTATATATTTCGATGGCGGAAGTACAGAGGCGCTTATCTTTAACAGTCTTTTTATCTCGGGCTGATAATCGGGGAGTATAAAGTCTCCCGAAAGCTCTGTGGTTACGGTTTTGTCGCTTATCGGTATCTGCGCGTACTCCTGTGCAAAGACCTTGCTATAATCTTCCATTGCATATTCCTCCGATTTTGAATATTTTTCAGTAAAGAATATGACAACGGATCGCTATTTATTACTGTATCAATTACTTTGTGTATACGGTGCGAGAGTCAGATGAATAAAATATCCCTTACTGTGGTGACAAACGGGACATTGCTCGGGCACTGTGGTCCCACTGTATATATGTCCGCAATTGAGGCACATCCATTTACATTCAACGCTTGATACATAAAGGCTATTATTCTCCAACATATCTGCAAGCTGCGCAAATCGGTCACCGTGCGTTTTTTCTATTTCGGAAATCAAATAAAAGCTATTGGCTATGGCAATAAATCCCTCTTCTTTTGCCTTATCTCCAAAAGCCTTATACACGTCATTGTACTCTTCATATTCGTTGCGCTCTGCATAACGTAAAAGCTGGGATACCGACTGACTTATATCAACGGGGTACCCTCCGTCAACGTGAATATTTTCGCCGGAAAACGCGGAAAGATGATTATAGAATATTTCCGCATGCTCTTTTTCTTGCCCCGCGGTAAATATAAATACCTGCTCTATCGCCTCCATTCCCTGCTTTTTTGCTTGCGATGCGGCAAAGGTATATCTGTTTCTCGCCTGACTCTCTCCCGCAAAGGCTCTCATAAGGTTCTTTTTCGTTTCGCTGTTGCAAAATTCCACCATAAATCCTCCGTTCGCCTGATATTAGGCTTTATTTTGGCATATTGCCTTAATCGTCATTATTGACGGTCAAACCGTCTCTTATTCTCACAACACATCAATTGGCGTCATATCATATAGAGAACGATACATCCAAAGGAGTATATATGATAGTTTACAAGGAATACAACCGCGCAAGAGCAGTTGCTTACGCGCGCCGTTGGGCGCTTGACAGAAATCCTCTGTTTGTAAATTTTGCCGGCAGAGGCGGTGATTGCACTAATTTTATTTCTCAGTGCATATATGCGGGCTCATGTCAGATGAATTTCACCACGGATTTCGGCTGGTATTACATAACCGAGTTGAACCGCGCTCCCGCATGGAGCAGTGTTGAATACTTCTATGATTTTATGACGGGAGTACCGGCATTTACCTCCATAAACGGTGGCATCGGGCCTTACGGCATAGAGGTGGACAGCACCCGCGCTATCGAGGGAGACGTGGTCCAGCTTGCCGACGATACGGGGGACTTTTATCATACTCTCATAATATCGGGTTTTTCAGAGGGTGAAACCCTGGTTTGCGCCCATACAAACGACGCTCTTGACAAGCCTTTATCCACCTACAACTTCTCTTCTCTCCGATATATACACATCGAAGGAGTAAGGGTTGAGGTTGAGGACGATAACTGTTTTTCCGACGTTTTGGAAGGAATATCGTTAGGACTGCCTACAGGCACGCAAAACGGATAAATAATTGAAGCGTCAAATATTGACAAAGACGGTTGTTTGTGATACAATCATTCTGGATATATTTATGCAAAGGATGGAAAAGCAATGGACAGACAAAAGCTGAAAAACAGTATACACATTGTGATCATCATATTCCTCGCTCTTGCGTTGGCAATAACATATTTCTTCCTGTTTTTCGGGTGGGATGCAATTGCTCAGGCTATATCAACGGTGCTTGGTGTGCTGCGTCCAATAATCATAGGCATAATCATAGCATATTTGCTAAAGCCGACATGTAACGGGTATGAAAAGCTACTGCTTAAAAAGCTGATCAAATCTCAAAAGAGATCTGAATTCAAATCGCGCAAGATAGCGAACGTAATAGCGGTAATACTCACATACGTTACCTGGACTGTGATATTGGCGGGTATTTTGTGGATAGTGTTGCCTCAGATAATCGAAAGCATTTCAAAATTCATAACAGACGCAATAGCTTACGCTCCCGGATACATCGACAGCATAACCGCTTGGATCGCAAATTTCAAGCTTGAAAATCCCGATATGGCTCCGTATCTTGACATGGCTTGGACGGGTATCCTTGATTGGCTGAAGAACGTTATGGTGCCAAAGCTTCCTGAAATCGGAAACTCCTTGATACTTGGAGTTATAGACCTTATAGGTATCGTTGTAGATGTAGCTATTGGTATTGTCGTTTCGGTATTTTTCCTCGCCGGAAGAAAGGTTTTTGCTACAAAGCTCAAGCTTCTCGTTCACGCTGTTTTCAAAGAAAATCACGCTAAAGCAATAATTTCGGAATTCCGCTTTGCTGATAGAATGTTCGGCGGATTCCTCGAAGGAAAGATCATAGACTCTGCTATAATAGGTATCATCCATTTTATCGCGTTTGAGCTAATGGGAATACACTATTCGGGACTGTTGGCGGTAATATGCGGAGTAACAAACATAATCCCCTTCTTTGGTCCCTTTATAGGCGCCGCACCTACCGCAGTCATTATCCTTATGGCACACTCAGACGAGCCCATAAAGCTGCTTTATTATTTGATATTCGTTTGCGTGATTCAATTCCTTGACGGAAATATCTTAGACCCTCACATCGTTGGAGGAAATATAAAGATATCGCCCTTCTGCGTAATCTTCGCGGTTTTGTTCTTTGGCGGCCTTTGGGGCTTTGCCGGAATGATCTTCGGCGTTCCGCTTTTCGCAGTGATATACGACATTGTCAAAAAGCTAATGAAGCACCGATATAAGAAGATTGGAAAATTCGATATGTACAAAGAAAACCTTGACAAGCTCAAGGACCCTGACTCAAAGCCTGCTCCCGCCGCGGCAACCGCAAATGCCGCTTGCGATACCGCTTTCGAAAACACGGACGCACCTTCACAATCGGAGCAAAACGATGCTTCTGAAAATACAGATAAAACAGAACAATAAAAGCAAATATCTCCCGCACTAAGTGCGGGAGATATTATATGTTCTCAACTATTTTGTATCCTGATCTTCGGTCACCAACCACTATGTAGTCACTATCCTGCCAGATAAGCTCTACATCATTTTGGGGACATGGTTGGCGTTGATACATATTTTTTCTCCTTGTAGCAGAGATAGATTAGCAAAAGAGCCTTGGATCAATCTGTTGACCCAAGGCTCTTTTGGTGACCCGCCGGAGACTCGAACTCCGGACCCCTTGATTAAAAGTCAAGTGCTCTACCGTCTGAGCTAGCGGGTCAAAATTTCGCTTGCCCAACTATTATATCACAAAGCAAATGCTTTGTCAACAACTTTTTTACACCTACAAGCAAAAAATACCACAATCGTCTTTTTTATATTTTGTGCATTTTCACCAAGCGGCATTTTCATTGATTCTCTTTAATTTATCAGCAAATTGGGCAATGTTTTCGTCCATTATCGTGGGTAGCGACATATCATCCCGGTTCTCTCCGTTTTCACCGCCGCCGAGTATCTCCGCACGCACAGCCTTTACTATCATTTTATCCAATCCGCGAAATCTAGAAGGCTCCAGCGAGCCCCCAAAGCACGATATATCAATTGCCCTTTCGCCAAGGCTCCCGGGAATTATTTTTTCCCTATATTCATCAAAACAATCAACAAAGCCGCAACACATAAAGTATCCCGCGTTTACACGAGCAAGCTTGTCTTGGTTATCCTTAAGATATTTTCTTGCTTTCTTATGCGCCTTACCCATTCTGACCGGGAATCCCAAAACAACGATATCATATTCCAAAATATCGGCGCAGTCATCCATATTCGCAACAGTAACATCATGCTTGTCAAGCTCACGCGCAAGAAGATGAGCGCACTCGCGTGTAGTGCCACCAACAGTTGCGTAAAGAATAGCTATCTTCATAAAAAACCCCATTTCGCCGCACACGGCGGCACAAATAATTCCGATGCACTGCGCACAAATATTACGCATGAAATATCAGCCTATTCTGCGCGATACATACAGACAGATACATTATACATTATATTTTTTAACAAATCAACATTTTTTTGAGTTTTATTGAAAAACTCCGTGAACTATGTTATAATATATAAGATAAAAAACAATTTTGCGCCATCAGGAGTGAAAAAATGTCGGACAGATCACAAACACTTGAAGAAATAAAAAAATTGCGCCGTGAGCTGACTCACCACGCAAAGCTTTACTACGTCTATGACGCGCCCGAAATTTCTGACTATGAATACGATATGATGTTTGACCGTCTTAAGCGTCTTGAGGCTGAATACCCCGAGTTTTTCGATCCCGACTCCCCCACGCAGCGTGTTGGCGGTCAGGCGCTTGATAAATTTGGCAAGGTAACTCATACTGTACGAATGGATTCTCTTGCGGACGTTTTTTCCTTTGACGAGCTACAGAGCTTTCTGGACGGCGTCAGTGAAACTGTACAGAGTGCGGTTTATTCGGTCGAGCCCAAGATAGACGGTCTTTCCGTATCCCTTAAGTACGAAAAAGGCGTTTTTTCTCAGGGCGCAACACGTGGAGACGGAGTTGTCGGTGAGGATGTGACCCAAAACCTAAAAACAATTTTCTCCATACCCATGACCCTGCCCGAGCCTCTCGATCTTACAGTAAGGGGTGAGGTGTATATGCCACGAGCGGTATTTAACCGCATCAATGCCAAGCGCGAAAGCGAGGGCAAGGCTCTTATGGCAAATCCCAGAAACGCCGCCGCAGGCTCGCTCCGTCAGCTTGATCCCGCTGTAACCGCATCGCGCGGTCTTGACATTTTCGTGTTTAATTTCCAAGAAGGAAACATTTATCTCGACGGTCACGCACCCGAGAGCCATACCGAAACGCTCGATAGATTGGAGTCTCTCGGATTTCCAACCGTTGCTATGAGAATTAAAACAAGTAACGCATTGGACATCTTTGCGCACATCGAAAAGATAGGCGCAAATCGCCCTGCTCTCCCCTATGACATTGACGGCGTGGTCATAAAAGCAGATTCACTCGCCGACAGATCAGCTATCGGTGAGGGCACAAGCACACCAAAATGGGCAGCGGCTTATAAATTCCCACCGGAAGAAAAGCAAACAAAGCTTTTAGATATAGTCGTCAACGTTGGAAGAACGGGAGTTCTCACTCCTTTGGCTCTCCTCGAGCCCGTTTCTCTTGCGGGAACAACGGTAAGCCGCGCAACACTGCACAATCTTGATTTTATCCGTCAAAGGGATATAATGCTTGGCGACGTTGTGACAGTTCGCAAGGCAGGCGACATAATCCCCGAGGTCATATGCGCCCACTCAAATAAGCGTGACGGCTCACAACAGCAATTCAATATGCCCTCGCTATGTCCGTCTTGCGGAGAACCCGTCTACTATGATCCCTCGGAGAATGCCGCGACAAGATGCACAAACGTGTCCTGCCCCGCGCAGCTATCGCGCAAAATTGAGCATTTCGCTTCCAAAAACGCCATGAATATCGATGGATTAGGCCCTCAGATAATAGATCTTTTCATCGAAAACGACTTGATAAGAAACTCAGCCGACTTATATACACTCAACGTTGAGGATATACAAGGGCTTGACAGAATGGGCGAAAAGTCTGCCCAAAATCTCGTTAATGCCATTGAAAATTCCAAATCTGCCGGGCTTGAACGCTTACTGTTCGCCTTAGGCATACAAAACGTTGGCGAGGTTGCCGCAACCGCGCTTGCAGCCAAATACAAAACGCTCGATGCCTGCATGCATGCTACCGTGGAAGAGCTTATCACGATACCCGATTTTGGTGCCGTGACCGCTAGCTGTGTTGTGGATTATTTCTCACACAAGTCCAACGTTGATATGTGCCAAAGTCTCAAGTCACACGGACTTGTGACACATGCTGTAAAAGCACCGACATCAGACAAGTTCCAAGGGCTGACGTTTGTTTTAACGGGAACTCTGCCTACTATGACTCGTGACGAAGCCTCGGAAAAGATCAAGGCTTTGGGCGGCAAGGTCGCGGGATCCGTTTCAAGTAAAACAAGCTACGTTGTCGCGGGTGACGCTGCCGGAAGCAAGCTGACAAAAGCGCGCGCGCTGGGCGTTAAGGTAATTGACGAGGACGAGCTTATCCGCATGATAAACGGCTCTATCTGACGCCTGTAAACTCAACTATACCGTTATATACTCCACGGGCGAAAAGTCCCGGAGAATTTGCCATAAGCGCTGAGTCTCGGGGATTGGTTATGAATCCAAGTTCAACGAGAGTTGCCGGCATTCTGGTCTTTTTTAGTACGTAGAGCCCCGGGCGGACCTGCGCTCCACGATCTCTGAGTCCAGTGGCTTCTGTTAGATTTTCAACAATATCCTGCGCCAGTCTGAACGCGGGTGTTCCACGCGCATATGCGAACGCTTCAACTCCCGACGCGCTTTCCTGCTCCGATGCATTTGTGTGCAAGCTGATGAAATAATCGGCGCCCCAAGCATTAGCGTCATCAGTTCTGGCGCGCAAGCTGCCGGCATTTGATGTGCCAAGCTGTGTCGTTGGAGTGGGACGCGAGAGTCTTACCTCATAATTTCCGCTTTGACGCAAAAGCGCGGCAAGCTCCTGTCCTATGGTATAAGTCAGATCTTGCTCACGCCTGCCCTGCCCCTCCGCTCCCGTGTTAGGGCTTTGAGGGTTATGCCCTTGATCAATATATATTTTTATTGCCATACATTACCTCCGATAATACTTTCTCTGTATAATTTTATTCTGTCGGGGCATTTATGGTTACAAGCATATAGAAAGGCATATATAATGAATTATCAAAAAAACTACGCCGAATTCGGCGCGCCTATATCGCCCGAAAAAAACAAGGTGATGGGTGGCACGCTTTATCTCGTGGCAACGCCTGTCGGAAACCTTGCCGACATATCTTCAAGAGCCGTCAAGACTCTTTCCGAGGTGGATTTTATTGCCGCCGAGGATACGCGAAATACAATGCGTCTGCTGTCTTATCTTGGAATACAAAAGCCGCTTGTTTCATATTTTGAGCATAACAAGCGTTCACACGGCGAGATGATATGTGAGCGCCTTAGCGCAGGACAATCCTGCGCGCTCGTCACGGACGCGGGAACTCCCGCCATCAGTGACCCCGGAGAAGACATAGTAGCGCTTTGTGCCCAAAAAAATATTCCCGTGACGAGCATTCCCGGCGCTTGCGCCGCGATATTGGCGCTCACGCTCTGCGCGCTTCCAACTGCACGGTTTTGCTTTGAAGGATTTTTATCCGCTGATAAAAAAGATCGCCGAGCAAGGCTGGAGACCTTGAAGACCGACGATCGTACCACGATATTTCATGAAGCTCCACACAAGCTTAGAGCAACGCTTTCGGACATGTGCGATATTCTGGGCAGCGAGCGAAAGATATCTCTCTGCCGTGAGCTTACAAAGCTCAATGAAGACGTGCATCGCACAACGCTTGGAAAGGCAGTAGAGTTTTACAAAGATAACGATCCCCGAGGCGAATACGTTCTTGTCATCGAGGGTGCGCATGAAAGCAGCATAACAATAAAAAACGATCTCAGCTCTCTTTCGGTTGAAGATCATGTTGAACATTATATATCCAATGGAATGAGCAAGAAGAACGCTATCAAGGCGGTTGCAAAAGACCGCGGCGTTCCAAAAAACGACATTTACATGATATTTGCTAACAACTAATTGTCCTACCAAGACACCATCCGAGAAAACGACACCCTTCCCGCCAATACAAAGCAGGAAGATATGTCGCAGCATAGACAGGCACCACACCTTTAATTGTTCCGAGTGCAATATCGTCCTGGATATCCGCAACCTGAGATTCGTTAATAAGAAAACAAAAAAGGTATGACCGCGCGTCATACCTTTTTGTTTTGTATTATATCAATGATTTTTTTATCTTTCTTTCGGGCATTAATGATTAAGCTAGAACTTGATAAGCTCTTAGAAGAACGCGGAATAACGCGATATGAATTGGCAAAACGCACTGATACTCATTATCAAATTATTGACGGTTACTATAAGAAATAGTCGTCAGATATGATAGCTATTTGCTCAACAAGATCTGCGAAGCTCTTGCTTGTAACGTTTCCGACATCATCGAATACACAAAAGACTAAAAAATCGCTTGATGAAAATCAAGCGATTCTTTTCATATTATCAATTTTCTAATTCTTATTTATAAATAAAAAACCCCCATTATTAAGCATTACTTTTAATTTAGATTTACTTCCCCTATGCCCCAGAGAGTTTTGGAGTGGGTGGGGGTTCTGCACAGCAAGCTGTGCGGTGAGTTTTGCAAGAAAAACGTCACGACTCAAGTCGGGGGCGGGCGACACCTTTATAAAAAGGTTCGCTCGCCCCCTATATATTCTACTTAAAGCGTTTTAAGATCGTAAGGCGTGGACTGATAAACGAAATAGTTAAGCCAGTTTATAAACAGCAGGCTTCCGTGCGCGCGCCAACGGACAATGGGTTCGGCATTGGGGTTGTTGTCACGATAGTAATTCTTGGGCATATCAATGGGCAGCCCCGCCATAAGATCGCGGCGGTACTCGGCATCAAGTGTATAGGAATCGTATTCCGAATGTCCCATAATAAAGAACTGTCTGCCGCCGTTTCTCGACACAATATGCACACCCGCCTCGGCACTTGATGCAAGTATGCGCAGCTCGGGAACCTTTTCGACGTCTTCCCTTCTTACCGTGGTGTGACGCGAATGCGGAACGTAAAATTCACTGTCAAATCCGCGCAAAAGCATGGATTTTTTATGCTCCGCCCTGTGCGCAAACACACCGAAAAGCTTTTTATCTAACACGTGCTTTTTGATGCCGTAATGGTAATAAAGTCCAGCCTGCGCGCCCCAACAGATGTGCATCGTGCTGTGAACGTGAGTCTTTGTCCACTCCATTATCTCGCAAAGCTCGCCCCAATAGTCGACTTCCTCAAATTCCATCATTTCAACGGGCGCGCCCGTGATGATCATTCCGTCGTATTTCTCGTCCTTTACGTCGTCAAAGGTCTTGTAAAACGCGAGCAGATGCTCCTGCGCCGTGTTCTGCGACTGGTGCGACTTGGTTCTTATCAGTGTAAGCTCTATCTGAAGCGGCGTGTTTCCGAGAATTCGCGAGATCTGCGTCTCGGTCTCGATCTTTTTAGGCATCAGATTGAGCAAAAGTATTTTCAGCGGTCTTATATCCTGCGTGATCGCCCTCGTCTCCGTCATCGCAAAGATGTTCTCGTCAAGTAGGGTCTGCACCGCAGGCAGATCGTTCGGTATCTTAATCGGCATTTTGTTCTCCTTAGGTTAGTTAGTTTGTGCTACAGGTTTTCCTTCTTTCTTTGGAAAGAAAGAAGCAAAGAAACTTAACTCCAATGGTCTTTTATATAGCAATCCAACTTAAACTTAAATATATTTTGATATAAAATTACTAAATCGGCTAGGTTCTACAATCTATCAATACAGTTATATTTGACGTCAAACTTCAAGCCAACATAGCAAAAAGTGCTTGGAAAGTTCTTTTGGTTACTTTTCTTTCAAGAAAAGTAACCCGCGCCTCCCTTATATCTTATCCAAAGCCTGCTGAATGTCAGCGATAAGGTCGTCGGCATCCTCAAGTCCGCAGGAAAGGCGAACAAGGTCGGGAGCAACGCCCGATGCGATAAGATCGGCGTCGGAAAGCTGACGGTGAGTGGTAGTTGCGGGATGCAAGCAACAGGAGCGGGCGTCTGCAACGTGAGTCTCAATGGCAATAAGCTCAAGCGCATTCATAAATTTAGCAGCAGCTTCTCTGCCTCCCTTAACGCCAAAGCTGACAACTCCGCAGGTGCCGCTTGGCATATATTTCTTCGCCAATTCATAATCGCTGTTAGATTCCAGTCCGGGATATTTCACCCAAGCTATCTTTTCGTTTTTCTCGAGATATTTAGCTACTGCAAGACCGTTTGCGCAGTGCTGCCTCATTCTTACGTGCAGGCTCTCAAGTCCGAGGTTGAGCAAATATGCACTCATGGGCGCGGGCGTAACACCGAGATCGCGCATAAGCTGCGCGGTCGCCTTGGTAATGTATGCGCCGCCCATACCAAACTTTTCAGCGTAAGTAATGCCGTGATAGCTGTCGTCGGGCGTGCAAAGTCCGGGATATTTGTCGGCATATTTCATCCAATCAAATCTGCCCGAGTCAACGATAACGCCGCCGACAGCGCTGCCGTGACCGTCCATATACTTGGTCGTGGAGTGAGTCACAATGTCAGCTCCCCACTCAAAAGGACGGCAATTTACAGGTGTCGGGAAGGTGTTGTCAATAATAAGCGGAACGCCGTGAGTGTGCGCCATGTTAGCGAAACGCTCGATATCAAGCACGTTGAGCGCGGGATTTGCAATGGTCTCACCGAAAACAAGCTTAGTATTGGGTCTGAAAGCCGCCTCAAACTCCTCATCAGAGCAATTAACATCGATAAAGGTCACGTCGATACCCATTCTCTTGATGGTAACGGCAAAAAGATTGTACGTTCCGCCGTAAATAGACGCCGAGGATACGATGTGATCGCCCGCCGAGCAAATATTGAATACAGCCAAGAAATTGGCCGCCATTCCCGAGGACGTAAGCATAGCGGCAGTACCGCCCTCCATCTCGCAAATCTTTGCAGCAACGGTATCGCAGGTAGGGTTCTGGAGTCTGGAATAGAAGTAGCCGCTCGCCTCAAGGTCAAAAAGCTTGCCCATATCCTCGCCCGTGCTATATTTGAAGGTCGTGCTTTGAATTATCGGCACCTGACGGGGCTCGCCATTGCCGGGGCGATATCCACCCTGCACACACTTTGTTCCTATTTTCTTGTTGTTCATAAATCAAACCTTCTTTCTTGATATCTATCGTCAAAACGTAAAAATGCATATATATCTACATTCTAATTATACCATTATTCTCTTTAATGTCAAGGGATTTGACCAAAATTCGAGCGCCCGCGGAAACATACTATTTCCATTGCCGCAACCATAATGCGCGTTTGTTAAGCTTATTTAATAATATTAAATGATTTTCACCGTTTTTAGTTAAGCTTATTTAATTATTCCAATGAGTCATACATTTTATTAAGTTTATTTAACGTATTTAAAGAGAACCAACTATGTGTTAAGCTTATTTAATCATTTTTACTATTAATCATCAAGATTTATTAAGTTAATTTAATTATTTGGTCAATATCCTCAAAACAGTTAAGTGTACTTAAATTTTTTGCTTGCTGCGCGAGGAATTAATTAAGTTTGTTTAATAATATTCGGCAAATGATTAAGCTTACTTAATATATATTTTTATAAATCAATATTTACATTTGCAAAAAACTGTGATATAATAAACTTGCGACGTAACTGAATCATGTTTTCCATTGATGGCAATGGTACAAGTATACCTTTTTGTTTTTTGACAAAAATGTATGCTCCCTTTTCGTATGCTTGTGCCAGTTAATAATGGAAAATGCTATGATCTGTTGCGTCGCGGCTTGGAGCTACGTTTTTTGTGCGTGGCGAAAGCCGCGCACTTTTTTATTTTAAAATTTAAATTTTCAGGAGGGTCAAAAAATGTTTAAAAACGTAGGTTCAAAAATCAAAATGCTCGCGGTGATTTCATTTGTTATTGGGGAGATTTTGTCAGTAATTATTGCTTTTGTGTTCTTGGTAAATGCCAATCCTAAGTTTGAAGATGCTTTGTGGATACTGCTTATTATGGTTCTCGGATTGATTGTTTTTTTGATTTTGGCATGGTTATTGTTCGGATATGGCGAATTGGTCGAAAATAGTAAAAAAATGGTGAGCCTGCTCGAGAACACAATGACAAATAAATCAAAAGCAGATTTCGAAAAAACTCAACAAAGAGTTAATGAGAATTTGCAAGAAAATGAGGTTGAGGAATTTGAGTGTTTGACCTGTAAAAAAAAGTTTACGGTTTCAGCAGACGAAGATACTGCCGAATGTCCTTATTGTCATACGAAGTATAAAGTATATTAACCCCACATTTGCGGAGCGAGTATGCTAAATCAAACTTGAGGATTGAGATTCGCCTGCACTTGTTTGGCAAGCTGTCTTGCCAAACAAGTAGCGTAAACAAGAAAAAGACCTACTTTTGTAGGTCTTTTTTTATTGGTCGCACACGAAGTGAGTAGACCAATTTCATCGTGTATACACGATGAAATTAAGAGAAAAAAAGGAGCGAAACGCTCCTTTTTTGAACGGTATATCAGCAATGAGCTATTTTGCCGGTCCGTCGCCAGACAAGTATCGTCGCCTCAGCAGAGCTTAACTTCTGTGTTCGGAATGGGAACAGGTGGACCCTCTGCGGTAGAATCACTGATTTTAGATGACACTTGACGTATCGAATAAGGTAAACTATTTGAGTTTAAAGACGAAACTCAAACTATTCCCTTGAACTCTCAGGATAAGAGGGATGTAGCGATACACCCTTTGTGTTATCCA
>SVTF01000017.1 GCA_015063905.1 Oscillospiraceae bacterium
ACATGTGGTCAGACCGAAGATTTAATGATTTTTCGACATTCGGGAGAGCCGAAAAAGTCAGTGTTTTCAAGGGTTTTCGGCTCTTCTCGAAAATTATACGCCGAGTGTGGTGATTGAGTCCCGAACCAAGCGCACTACCAAACTGTGCCATACCCCGAAATATTAAATTGAACCCACGGCCTCTTGATCCCGAACCGCGATAGCGGCGATTCGCGCAGCAGGGAGCCTACGAGCGAAGCGAAGTTTGCGCACATACCAAACTGTGCCATACCCCGTATTTTTTGTGCCTTTGACCGACCTTAACATTATATCACCGATTATCTGATTTGTCAATGCTTTTTTGGAAAAAGATACAGAAACCCAAAGCAATTCGGCGGACGCATTGCGTCCGCCGTTATCATCTCACTTTACACAAGACTAGTCTTTTTTAACACGTGGTTGCTGATGGCTCCAAGGCCTACGCTGAACATCGCGCCGCCCGCTATACACAGTACAACGTGAATTATGGACGCGTTGAGCGGTGACATCATTGGTATCATCATGAACAGAAACATGCCAACTCCAAACGAAAGAAGCATTGAAAGCCACGCCTTTTGCTTTGCAGCGACACTCATGATGAGGTATATCGGTACAAATACGCTTACAAGCAACACCTTGGTTATTACACACATTACAAGCTCCCCTGCGTTGAAGCCTACCATATCAAAGGACACTCCCGAAACAGCTCCGCCTATAAGCGCTCCAACAAAAAACGCAAGTATCATAAGCGCTCCACCAACAAAGCACGTAAGTGTTTTGGATATTACGTAATCTGTCTTTCTGGCTCTTACGGTAAAGAGATTCTTTGCGTATCCGCTTCTGAAATCATCGGAAACGAACAGACAAACCAACACGGCAATGATGAAATACAGCATATTTATGTTGCACATGGCCGTTATGCTCATATCCATTCCTGCCGCCATTGCATCCGCGCCACCTTCTGCCGCGCCGCCGCCCATCATACTCTCCGAGCTTACCGATCCTATTATCTGCCACACGTTTTCAAAAGCCTCGATGGGCTCACCGGGCAATCCCGTTTGCGGATCTGTGGGTACTGTTCCCGCCATCATGGTAGTCATGACCAGTATCAATATCGGCATTACAAAGCAGGAGCCGATGAGAATATAGACAAGCGGAGAAATGAACATTCTGCGCATATCTACCTTTAGCATTGTCTTTACTCTTTTGATAAGACCCTGCGACTTTGCTTTAGATTTCATATCAGCGTCCTCCCTTCTCTTTCATAAGATCGATATAGTATTCCTCAAGACCGATCTTTAAGGTCTTGATCTCTGTTACAAGTATGCCGTTTTCGTAAAGATAGGTTACGATCTCCTCGGGGGTGGTCATATCATAAACTCGGATATACCCCGCCTCGTCCTCTTCTACGCGCGAGTATTTGCAGCCAAGCAACATTTTTGTGCGATTCATTTCGCCCGTTTGCAACGCAACGTAGGTGCGGCAGCTCTCCTCAAGCTGCTCCGCCGTCATCTCGGCGATCATTCTGCCGCCCTTGATGATACCGTAATGTGTTGCTATCTTTTCAAGCTCCGACAGTATATGTGAGGATATGACCATCGTGCAGCCATGGCTCGCGAGGTCTGTAAGCACCTCTCTCATAATTCTCATTCCGTCCGCGTCAAGACCGTTTATCGGCTCATCAAGAACCAATATCTCGGGGTCGCCTAAAAGCGCCATGGCAATACCTATTCTCTGCTTCATTCCAAGCGAGCAGTTCTTATACTTATTGCCTGCCGCACCTTCCATTCTGACCGTTTTAAGCACCTTGATTATCTGTTCATCAGCGTTTTCTATTCCGAGATTCGCCGCCTGAAGCTTCATATTGTTCCAAACGCTTAATGAAGGAAAGCATCCGGGAGATTCTATAAGCACACCTATTTTCTCTCTTACCGCGGGGTCAGTGTGGTCCTTGCCGCAAAGCTTTACGCTGCCGCCGCTTTTATGAATAAGTCCGCAGATTATTTTTTCCGTTGTGGATTTTCCCGATCCGTTCTCACCGATAAAGCCGTATATCGCGCCCTGCGGCACTGTCATATCAAGTCCGCGCACCGCCTGCTTTTCACCAAAGCTTTTTGTTAGCCCTTTGATCTCTATTACATTCATGCAAGCACCTCCTATCAATATACGTCGCTCTTATAAAGAACAAGGCTTCCCGTAACGTTATATATCACTGCCCACACAAGCGACACCGCAAGGCATATCAGCAATGCTGTAATATTGCTTACAAGACACGCGTTTACCGAAGCGCCGTACAGGAATATGTTGAGAAATGACGTAGGTATTCCAAGACCTTCCACGATTGCCGCGGCGCCGATTATAACTATGCCCGTTCCAAAGAAAAAGCTTGATGCTATTGAAATTCCAAAATATCTTCTGAAGATTATGTTTAAAAATGTATACAGGCTTGCCCAGCCAAGACTCATTATCATTTTTCCAAAGATAGCTATTATAAGCGAGCCCGCGTTGACCTCCAGCTCGTAGCCGACAAGAAGTCCCGCAACCGTTCCTCCTATAAAATACGACACGCACATGCATGCCATCGCAAAGGCGCAGGTAAGCGTTTTGGACATCATATAGTCCTGCTTTTTAGGGTGCGTTGTGAAAAGCTGCTTTACGTATCCACTTCTATAATCATGCCCGATGAATATCGATACCATGATTCCGCCGAAAATAAATACCATATTCATATTGGCATAGTCGGCTATTTCCCTTATAACGTAAAGCGGCTCGGATGCGGCAATTATCTGCCACACGTTTGAATACAGCGGCTCCATGGTGTTTCCGTTCTGGTCGGGCATCATAGTCATTGCCGAGACCATTGCGGGAATTATTGCGGATATTGCCAAAAAAATGTAGAACAGAGGCGTATGGAAAAGACGGTAAAAATCAACGCCCAGCATTCCGCGAAGCCTTTTGATAAAGCTTGGGGATTCAAAGCTTAGCTTGCGTGTATTCTCCATATCAGTTTACCTCCTTCTTGGACATGAGCTCGATATAATACTCCTCGAGTCCTATCTTATTCTTCTTTATCTCGTTTACAACGTGACCGTTCTCTATAAGATATTCCACTATCGTGGCGGTGTCCTCCACGTCATACACACGCAAATATTCCCCGTCCTCCCTGACGGTTTCAAACCGTTGCGACAAAAGCTTGAGCGCTCCCGCCGTATCCTTTGTCTTTAATGAAACAAAGACCTGCGCTCTGCTATCCATGTCCTTGGCGGAAAGCTCCATTATCATCTTGCCCTGGCGAATGATTCCGTAATGCGTGGCTATCTTTTCAAGCTCGCCCAGAATATGCGAGGATATAAGCACGGTGCAGCCGTATTTCTGCGTTATATCCACAAGTATCTCTCGCATTATTCTCATTCCGTCCGTATCAAGACCGTTTATCGGCTCATCCAGAATAAGAAGCGCGGGATCGCCCAAAAGCGCCATGGCAATGCCTATTCTCTGCTTCATACCAAGCGAGCATTTCTTGAATTTCAGCTCGGAATGCTCATCCATTCTTACTATTTCAAGCACTCGTCTGATGTCATCATCGGGATTTTCAAGTCCCAGGTTTATTGCCTGCATCATAAGGTTCTGATACACGCTGGAGCCCGGAAAGCAGCCCGCGTTTTCAATAAGCGCGCCCACTCTTACCCTTACCCCCGCGTCGGTGTGCTCCCTATCAAAGAGCCTTATCTCTCCGCCATCCGCAACAAGATGTCCGCAGATGAGCTTCATCGTTGTGGATTTTCCCGATCCGTTTTCACCAATAAAGCCGTATATCGCGCCCTGGGGTACGGTCATATTGAGTCCGTCAACCGCATACATGGAGCGAAAGCTTTTGGACAGATTCCTGATTTCAATTGCGTTCATTATGATCTCCTTTTATAACGCAACACGAGCGAGCCGCCATTGCGCCCCGCTTGTGCTGTTGATGCCAAATTATTTCTTTGCCGCCTCGTAGCGTTCGTTTGCCGCCTCGGTTCTCTCTTTAGCCTCGGCTATTCTTTCGTCACGCTGTTCTTGCGCGGCCTGTTCTCTCTCGGAAATGCTCATATGAGCGTCGTCCCAATTCTTTTTCGCGTCCGCTTTTGCCTTTGCGAAGGTGTTACGACCGCGATTTTCCTCGAAATTAGCTCTTGCCTCTGCCTTTGCCGCCTCAAACTCGGCTTTATCCACCTCGTGCTGCGCCTTAGCGCTCTTTTTCATACTGCTAAACGCCTTTCCAAGTCCAATCGCCACAGCGCCCACACCCGCGCAGACCGCCGCGATTATCAAAGGCTTTTTGCCCACATTCTGTACTGCTTTTTTGATCTTTTTCTGTACCTTTGCCATTTTCTTTTCCCCTTTATATTTTAGTTATTATTTATTTATGAAATCAAGCTAAACGACGTTATCACCGTTTACGCGCTTATTATATAAAAGGGTTGTTTTCGTTTTTTTTGAAAAATGTTTAAGTTTTGTTAATGTTTGAAATTTCATAAAAAAATCCTCCAAAAACACACGTCTTTGGAGGTTTTTTATTTATGATTTTTATTCGAAAAGATCGTTTTCGCGGAATTGGAGCGAATAAAGCTTTTTATAGGTGCCGTTTGCAGAGATAAGCTCCTCGTGCGTTCCGCGCTCCGTTATGCGACCGCCTATGACCACGGCTATCTCGTCCGCGTTGCGTATGGTGGAAAGCCTGTGCGCTACCACGAGCGTGGTTCTTCCCTTGCACAATTCGTCAAGCGACTGTTGGATCAGCACCTCGGTGGTGTTATCAAGCGCGCTTGTCGCCTCGTCCAATATCAGTATAGCGGGATCCTTTAAAAATACGCGCGCGATGCTGAGTCTTTGCTTTTGACCGCCCGAAAGCTTTACTCCGCGCTCACCTATTTCGGTGTCATATCCCTTTTCAAGCGTCATTATATAGTCGTGGATGTTTGCGCGGCGCGCAGCCTCATATATCTCCTCGTCTGTGGCGCCCGGACGTCCGTACAGTATATTTTCCTTTATCGTTCCAACGAAAAGGAAGACGTCCTGCTGGACTATTCCTATACTGCGGCGCACAGAGCCGAGCGTAAGAGAGCGTATATCCTTGCCATCGATCATTATCGAGCCCTCGCCCTCCTCAAGCTTATAAAAGTTGGGCAAAAGGTGGCAAAGCGTTGTCTTTCCGCCACCCGAGGGACCTACCAAGGCAAGCTTTCTGCCCTTCTCAAGCCTGAGATTGACGTCATGAAGCACCTCGTTACCAGCTTCATAAGCGTAAGTAACGTTCTTAAATTCTATCACTCCCTCAACATCCGAAAGCTCCTGCGCATCCGCCGCGTCAGTTTCGGGCTCCTCGTCCATTACCTCTATAAAGCGTTGAAATCCGCTGACGCCGTTCTGGAACTGCTCCATAAATCCGATAAGCGTATTTACGGGGTTTATAAAGAGGTTTACCGACACGATAAACGTTGAATAGTCGCCAAAGGTTATTCTTCCCGAATACAAGAACAGTCCGCCCGCGATAAGAATAAACACGTTGAATATATCCGCGATAAACGAGGTTGAGGAATGGAATTTAGCCATTGCGTTATACGCGCGCTTGGATGCGTCCACAAATTCCTCGTCACCCTTTGCAAACTTTTCAACCTCTCTGTCAGAGTTGGTATACGCCTTTGTTACACGGATTCCCGTTACACTGCTCTCAACCGATGCGTTGATGGTGGCATTGCTTTTTCTGCGGTCGTTAAATGCGCTTTTCATAGCCTTTCTGTAATGCATGGTAACCACAACAAGTATGGGCACGCAGGCAAATATGATAAGCGTCAGTATCCAATCTATCGTCATAAGATAGACAAACGACAAAATTATCATTACCGAGCTTATAAGCAGATTCTCAGGTCCGTGGTGCGCAAGCTCACACACCTCGAAAAGATCGCTGGTTATTCGGGTCATTATCCTTCCCGTTTCGTTGTTATCATAAAACTTAAAGGGAAGCTTTTGCAAATGATCAAAAAGGTCCTTTCGCATCTGCGACTGCATACGAACTCCGATAAGATGCCCATAATACTGCACGAAATATCTTAACAGCATACGGATGATATAGAGAACGAGTACGATAACGCCCGCGATAACTATCGTGGTGTACATCTGGTTTGGAATATACTCGTTGAGCATCTTGTTTGTCACTATCGGATACACCATTCCGATGACCGATATAAGCAAAGCCGCAAGCATATCAAGTAGAAGCATGGTCTTGTGCGGCTTATAGTAGCTGATAAATCTTTTTAACATTCCGACACCTCTTTTTCAAATACGACATTATTATACATCAAAATTAAATTTAAGTCAATCGATTTGGCGCAAAAAAACAGCGGCGACTCTTTGTTAGTCGCCGCTGATAAGTCAATATATTACGCTTCTATCCAGCTACAGGGGGCTTTAGCCGCCTTTGTTGCCATTTCAACAAGCTTGATTACCGCCTTGGTCTCCTGAACGTCAAAGCTGACGTCTCCCGTTTCATAGAATCTGAGGATGTCCGCAATAAGATTCTTAAAGAAGGGTGAGCTTACTCCGCTCCAAGCCTCAGCGCCCTTTCCGTCTGACATATACATATTGAAAGGCATTGCCGAGCCAAAGATCATGGTTGCCTGCTTGCCGCTATCAAAATGAACGTTGATAAAGGTCTGCGTTCCCTGAACGTTTGCTATTACCTTCTTTATATCCTTGCCCATCTTCTTTACTACCATCTCGCACTGATGAACGATGTACTCGCCAATATCGCGTCCGCCACCCGTGGTTATCATGGTTTCGGGCTTTTCTACCTTTGCAAGCTCCTCCGCAAAGCGAAGCGCGGACGTGCTGAAGAAGGGCGTGCCGTGCTGCTCTGCAACCTCGAATATCTTGCATGCCGTTTCATAGTCGGGCGCGAAGGTCTTATCGATATAGGTCCTCTTTTTGAAAGGAAGCACTACCTTTGCGTATTCAAGGTGCTTTTGAGGGTCGGAGGGACAAAGAATAAGAACCACGTCACTCTTTTGGCAAACCTCCTCGATGGAAGCGCACTTTTCAACTCCGAACTTTGCGCACCACTCGTCCGTGGTCACGTTATCGCGGGGCGACACATCAAGCTCTGCCCATGCGTAAGCTACCTTATATTCAACTCCCAGCTCCTCGCATTTTTCCTGCATCCAAGCGGGATAATTATTTGCGTGCCACTCGCTGAGATAATAATCAATGAATCCTATCTTTTTCATTTTTTGCTCCATTCCGTCGCAGTGCGACTTAGATTTTATTGTAAATTGCTAAACGTCTGTTAAGCGCTGATATTCCCTGCATTAAAGCTTTACTACCGCGCATTTCTCGGCAGATTCAAATGCCGCCTCTATAACGCGAAGCGAAGCTCTCACCTCATCGTGCGTAACTATCTGTGTAGCTTTACCCTCGATGGTTGCCATGAGGTTCTCATAAAATTCCTCCCAACGAGGCTCCTTCTCGCTTATAGGAAGCGGGATCTCCTCAACCTCGCTTTCGGGGCGGGGCCACATGCTTCTCGACAGACCGTTATGAGTATATACACAGCCCTGGGTCCAGTCTACCTTCTTTACGTTTGCCTTTATGATCTTGCCCGTTCTGCCAAACCAATTGTCGATGCGAGCCGTTCCGTCATTACCCGAAATGTGCCAACGGGATTCGTTAACAAACGTCCAGGAGTCAGCAACGATGTGCGCGCAAACACCGTTTTCAAAGTTGATGTTCACTCTTATCGCGTCATCGACCTCGGTCTGATAGATGTGGTGGAGCTGCGCGTAAACCGAAACGGGCTTGGAATCGACCATCCAAAGCACCTGGTCTATCATATGTACTCCCCAGTCGTAAAGGAATCCGCCGCCCGAGCTCTTTATCGTTCTCCAGTCGCCCGGGATATTGCGGTTGCTATAAAGCCTTGAATATATCTGATGCGGCTTACCCACAAGATTCTGCTTTAAGATATTTCTCGCGATGTCGTAATCTATATCCCAGCGTCTGTTCTGGTGTACCGTGTATATTTTTCCGTTACGCTTGGATGCCGCAATGACCTCCTCAAGCTCTACCACGGTCATGCAAGCGGGCTTTTCACAAACAACGTTCTTGCCTGCGTTAAGAGCCGCAATGGAATAATCCTTGTGGAAATCGTTGGGCGTTGCTATAAGCACAATGTCAACGTCACTTTCGTATATCTCCTGCGCGCTGCCGCACGTAGTAAAGCCTTCCGCCTGTGCCTTTTTGATCTTTTCCTCATTAATGTCGTATACAAGGGCGACATCAAGGTCGCTTATACGGTCACGCACGTTGGCAGCGTGCCAAGAGCCCATTGTGCCGTATCCAATAATACCAAGCTTGTGTCCCATAATACCTCCAAGATAACGGTTAGTCTGTTTTTCAGTTTCGGCAAACACAGTCATTTACCTTTTTCAGTATAACATTTATTGGCATTTTTGTCAATAGAATTGGTTACTTTTGATTGACATTTTTTGCTTTTCAATTTAGCCTTTACGGTTTTATATGTCTTTTAAAATTTCGCCGCGCTATTGATTTATCACGCAAAGTGTGGTATAATTTATCAAAACATAGCTTTTGGGGGAAATGATGGATATTATAAACGGCATAAAAACGAGAAGAAGCATAAGAAGCTTTAAGGATGAGGCGATATCAAAGGAAACTATCGCGCAGATAGTTGACACTGCCGCCTTTGCTCCCAGCTGGAAAAACTCGCAAACAACACGCTACACCGCGATATTTAACAAGGATATTAAAGAAAGGCTCGCAAACGACTGCATGCAGGGCTTTACATACAACACAAATACCGTAAACGGCGCGCCCTGCGTTGTCGTTGTGTCTACGGTCAACGGACGCTCGGGCTACGAGCGCGACGGCTCTCCTACCACCTCCAAGGGTACGCATTGGCAATCCTTTGACGCGGGCATCGCTACGCAGACCTTTTGTCTTGCGGCTCACGAGGCGGGACTTGGCACGGTTATTATGGGAATATTTGATGAAGCCAAGGTGGCAGAGCTTCTTTCTCTGCCCGAGGGGCAGTCTGTTTCGGCTCTTATCGCCATAGGCTATCCAAATGACACACCCGATGCGCCCAAGAGAAAAACAAGCGCCGAGCTTTTGTCATCTAAATAATGAAAAAGAACTGAACGCTAACGGTATGTACTCTTAAGGATGGTTTTAACAAAATACGATTTATCCACGTATAGTGAGAGGACGGAGAATGTAAAATTCTCCGTCCTCTTTTCCTTGCAAGCACTGCATATGTGGACACAAACGCAAAAAATCAGTCTATATTATAGATCAAACCGTGTTCCACTTTCGACGTATATTTTCTTCCTAAAATGTAGTTGATCGTTTCTTCGGCTATTTTATCTGTGGAATATTCAACACTTAATACCCTTACAGGAATATCCTTTAATACAGAAATATTATCAAATCCCGCGATAAGCACATTTTTAGGATTTTCCAAATGCTTCAAAGCTTGAAGTACATAGTAATCGGTAGCACAGATGATTCCGGCGCAATTCGAAAGTTCTTCAACATCTGTGACAATGCGATAGCTTTGTCCGAGCATTTTCATTGCTTGAACAAAACCCTCCAATCGCATGAGTTGCGCATTGCTTGAATGCAGCTGTTTCTTTAAAACGGGCGCAAAATACAGAATATCACCCGATGGCATATTCTCGGCAAATGTTCGAGATAGATCACTCATTGCTTTCATGTCATCTATCCCAACGAATGGTAGATCAAATAGCTTGTTTCCGATTAAAACGATTGGCTTTTTTAACGAGTACAGATAATTTTTGTATTCTTCATTGTCACTGCCCACCGAAAACAAGACGATACCGTCTACGCCGATATAATCGAAATATTCCAGTGCCTTTTTCTCATTGTTTTCTTCTTTTTCCGAAAACTGAAAGATAATAGAGTATCCGAACTTTCTTGCTTCTTTGACCAAGCTCATAGCAAGCTTAGAAAAATATTCGTTGAAAAGATCAAAAAGAACAACACCGATCAGCATAGAGCCTGCTTGATTATCCGTTTGAATATTCGGGCGGTAATCGTATTCTTTGGCAATTTCAAGAATTCGTGCTCTGGTTTCGGGATTGATACCGTCTCTGTTGTGGAGCGCACGGTCTACCGTTCCTTGAGACACACCGCAAATTCTTGCGAGCTGTGTAGTCGTTATTTTAGAAAAGCGTTTCATCGCAGCGTTAGCTCCTTATGGATCTCAACATTATCTAAAACGATATAACCGTTGATAACACTAAAACCAACGGCTTCTCCATCAACTTTAACATTTGTAATCCTATCGGCGTCGGGTATAGTTATAGAATTCAATGTTAAGGCATTGCCAAAGATAGAAATATTACATTGTCCTTCACAAAACTCCACAGAGCCCCAGCTTTCACAAGCACTAAACAGATATTTTCCGTTGCTTTGAATAGGAGCAAAACCGATATGCTTTTTTGTCATATCAAAGCTGAATCCACTATATATGGACATTAATGCATAAGACGCCATGGAACGCGCATAATTGCTTCCGCATTCTATCTCATTCCACGGATTGCGCTTTTCACCGTCATATCTATCGCGAACCGCTTTTACTATATCTTCTCCCTCAGTAATGAGCCCCTCGGATATCATAAGTCCTGCAAGAGCATATTCAAAGCCTGTCATAGTTTCCTCGCAGTAAGGAATCGGTATTGATGGTAGCTTTGCACCTTCGGGATAAGAGCATATGACCGTTCCCGCTTCATCATTAAGTGAGAAATTGCGCCACATATTCACGACGCTACGCATGGAAGGCTTATAATTGTTTTTATAAAGATTTTTAAGTGCTGTTCTTTTCTTATCGGTGTCGAAAACGCCATTTTTTCCGACAAGAACTGCGTGCCAATCTGCGAGCATCTGATCGATAATACAGCCGTCGGCAACCTGGTATTTGATCTCTTTCGTCTCTTCGCTCCAATAGACATCCGCGGCATCAAATCTGTCAAGTACGGATTTATCGGAAAGATCGATCGATTGGTTGAAATATCTTCCGTTGAAAAGATGCTCATTCATCCACATCTTGCCGCTTTCATAAAGCTTGGAGTAAAGCTCACTGCGTTTTTTATCCCCAAGAAAGCTTGCCATTTCAGCTCCGCAATCGAGCGCAAGCAGATACAAGCCCTGAAGCCAAGAGCTCGGACCGAAAAGCTCCATATCGAGAGTATGATGCTGACGCCCCTCAAGAACACCGTCCATATCCGCGTCCCATTGATCGGGATTTTCCTCTGACCACGCGTATTCAAGCATCTTAAAAATGCTTTCCGAATGCTTTTTGAGCCATTCGCTGTCACCGGAAAACTTCCATTCACGGTAGCATTTGATAACCTCTCCCATCTGTCCGTCTAAGCAGGCGCGTCCTGTAGACGTCTCTTTTTTCAAGGGGAGATTGATACGGAAGCTTGTGGCACCGCTATCGAGAAGCGCATAATGAAGCGTATTTTCACGCATTGAGCGCTCAAGTCTTGGGAACAAATAAGGCATCGCATACGCATAGTTCCAAACGTGCTGACAACTTCCGTAGCAGGAGCCCGCTCTTTCAGTACAGCCCTCCCATCCCCAGAACGAGCCGTCCTCAAGTCTGAGCGCAGTGGGTGTCTTTAGAACCGAAAGGTTTGCCGAAATCGCATCTTTCACCGATGGGAGAAGCGTGCAGGATTGCAAGGCATTTGCAAACAACACAGTTTTATCACGTAGCAGATCAAATTTTTTAAGCGCATATTTTGCAGTTTCGTAAGAATTTTCAAACTGTATTGCGTAGTAATTGCGCCAAGTATTTCTTTCGTTTGCGCGAGGCTTCCAATAGTTTTCGGCGACAGGAACGTTCCACGCAATCACAAAACAAATCCTTGCTTTAGCACCGGCGGGTATATCCACGTATGAAACGACAGTGCCATGATCATTCTTTGATGGCTCCGAATAACTTCTTTCGGGCATCCGTTCAAGGCTTGAAAAGTTTTTCCAATAGACCGTACAACCATCCTTCCATCCGCCTCTGTACCAATATTCTTGAACAGCGGTATCATTATGATCGGTAAGAATACAAATATCGGAATATCCTATTTCGTTATCATTCAAGTCAGCGCTTTTTAATAAGATACCGCTTAAATCACCCTCACGTACTCTTTCGTTTAAAGTGGACGCGGCAGGATTACATGCAGTGCAGGCAAGTGCAAAGCGTATGTTTTCATTTGTTATGTTTTCAATCTCCCATTCGAAAAAGGCTGCCGGAAGGCTTGAGTTAAATTCATCGTGTGGTATCAGCGGATTGAACGCACAAAGGCGTACGACAGCAGGAAAATCATCGTCTGAAAACGAGAGCTTGGCAATCGGGAAACTACCATCGAAAACCACGTTTTTAAAATGCGGAAAACCTGCAAGCGAATCATCTCGCGGACCATAACCAAATCCATAATGACCGTTGCTTGCGCAGGTCGTTCCCATAAGATCTTCGATGGTATCGCCGTGTAATACCTTAACAATATTTTTATTTGCATATGAAGCTTTTATGGCAAAATGAGAGTATCCGTTTCTCGTGCATTTGCTTGGACGGTTAAAGATTTCCCACTCCTTTAGCTCTCCATTTCCCGCAAGACCGATACAACCTGTGCCAATACCTCCAAGAGGAAAAGAAATGTTTTTTGTATCTTTATAAATCATTACAGCCTCCATAAAATTTTCATTACTCATATTTTATATCAAAAAAACTACCGTGTCAACTTACACGGTAGTTTTTTTCAAATTGTTACGAAAAATTATGGCATAGCTATTTGGAGATATACCGTGTTTTTGAAAACTGTCCTTTAGGGTAAATCTCTAAAGTTCAGTTCTTTTTTTGTTCTCTTGCAAGCCTTACGCCGTTAAGTATTTTTTGCTTTGCCTTTATCGCCGCGGCATTTTCAAGCGGCTTCATTCCTTTTAAGGCATAGGGTATTCCAAGCTCCGCGTACTTTGCTTCTCCCATACTGTGATACGGCAATACGTCGAGCGCTTTTACGTTTTTAAGCCCTCCTATAAACGTGCCAAGTGCCACAAGGTCGTCCTCTCGGTCGCTATATCCCTCCACAACAACGTGTCTTATCCAAACAGGCACGTTCTTGCCCTCAAGATACCTGGCAAATGCCAGAACGGGCGCGTTATCCATTCCCGTCAGCCTCTTATGACGCTCACTGTCGATATGCTTTATATCAAGCATAACAAGGTCGGTAAGCCGCATCAGCTCGTCAAGCTTTTTTGTATATTCCTCATTTGGGGGATTATACGTTATGCCCGATGTGTCGATGCATGTATGTATTCCCTTGCCCTTTGCCTTTGAAAACAGCTCCAAAAGAAAGTCTATCTGCAAAAGCGGTTCGCCGCCCGTAACCGTCAATCCGCCGTTTTGATAAAAGACTCGGTTCTTCTCATACTGCGACAATATATCGTCCGCGGAGACAAGCCTGCCGCCCGACGCGTCCCACGTGTCAGGATTGTGACAGTACAGGCATCGCATAGGGCATCCCTGCATAAAGACAACGTACCTTAACCCGGGGCCGTCCACCGTGCCAAAGCTCTCGGTGGAATGTATACGTCCCTCCATATCAGATCTTGTCGTGGAAGGTACGCGAAATGACCTCGTCCTGCTGTTCCTTGGTAAGCTTTATAAAGTTTACCGCATATCCGCTTACTCTGACTGTAAGCTGCGGATATTTTTCGGGATGAGCCTGCGCGTCAAGCAACGTTTCCTTGGTGAAAACGTTAACGTTGAGATGATGTCCTCCCTTTTTAACGTAGCCGTCAAGCAGAGCTACAAGATTATCTATCTGGTTTTGCGTTGCTGCCATATAATTCTCCCTTATATCAAATTTATTCGTCTGTATCAAGCCCCTCGAAAAGTGTGGGACCTCCCCCGCACGCACCGCTTGAGCAATCAAGACAAATGTCAACGTCAATATCGCCCACAAATATCTTGTCATCCTTACCCAGCGCTCCGGGAATTATTGAGAAGGTGTTGGATATGCCGTCCTGCGCGTCGCGGAAAGGAAGCTTTGCGACGGACGCCAGCGACGACACCGCGCCGTGTGTATCGCGGCGGTGCATAGGATTTGCTCCCGGCGCGAACGCCTCTCCCTTCTTTCTGCCGTCGGGCGTAGCTCCGGTATTTTTACCGTACACTACGTTTGAGGTGATGGTCAATATACTTGTTGTGGGGATGGACTCGCGATAGGTATGGTTCTTTCTGATGTGACCCATAAATCTATGCACTATGTCGTATGCGATAGAGTCAACTCGGTCGTCGTCGTTGCCGTACTTGGGGAAATCTCCCTCCACCTCGTAATCGGTCACTATTCCCCTTTCGTCGCGTATGCATCTTACCTTTGCGTACTTGATGGCGGAAAGCGAATCCGCAACCACCGAAAGCCCCGCGATTCCCGTTGCAAACCAACGTGTCACGTGTCTGTCGTGCAGAGCCATCTGTATCTTTTCGTAGCAATATTTATCGTGCATGTAGTGGATAATATTAAGCGTGTTTACGTATACGCCCGCAAGCCACTGCATCATCTCGTCATATTTGTGCATTACCTCGTCGTAATCAAGATATTCCGAGGTAATGGGACGGTACTCGGGTCCAACCTGCTTGCCCGTCACCTCGTCGATACCGCCGTTTATTGCGTAGAGCAAGCATTTTGCAAGATTGGCGCGAGCGCCAAAGAACTGCATCTCCTTGCCCACGACCATGGACGATACGCAGCAAGCGATGGCATAGTCGTCACCGTGGTGAAATCTCATAAGGTCGTCGTTCTCATACTGTACCGAGGACGTCTCAATGGATATCTTTGCGCAAAAACGCTTGAAATTCTCGGGCAGGCCCGTTGACCAAAGCACCGTTAAGTTAGGCTCGGGCGCCGGGCCAAGATTGACCAACGTATGAAGATATCTGTACGACATCTTTGTTACCATATGGCGTCCGTCTATCGCCATTCCGCCGATAGACTCGGTTACCCACTGCGGATCTCCCGAAAACAGAGCGTTATATTCGGGTGTGCGGGCAAACTTTATTAAACGGAGCTTCATTATGAAATGGTCGACCATTTCCTGCAGCTGTTCTTCCGTATATCTTCCCTCGCGCAGATCTCGCTCCGCGTAGATATCTATAAACGTAGAAGTACGTCCAAGCGACATTGCCGCGCCGTTCTGCTCCTTGACTGCCGCGAGATAGCCAAAATACATCCACTGGATAGCTTCCTTGGTATCAACCGCAGGCTTTGAAATATCAAATCCGTAGCTTGCCGCCATCTCCTTAAGCTCGCCAAGCGCGCGTACCTGCTCGGAAAGCTCCTCTCTGTCGCGTATGATCTCTGCATACATTGTAGAGCGGGTGGTCTCCTTTTGCTCGTTCTTATCCTCGATGAGCCTATCAACACCGTAGAGCGCTACTCTGCGGTAGTCGCCAATGATACGTCCGCGTCCGTAAGCGTCGGGCAGACCCGTTATGATATGGCTGGAGCGGCAGGCGCGCATTTCAGGCGTATAGACGTCAAAAACTCCCGCGTTATGTGTCTTTCTGTATTTTGTAAAGACCTCCTTGACCTCTGGATCAAGGCAATATCCGTTGTCGGCGCAAGCCTTTTCTGCCATTCTTATTCCGCCAAAGGGCATAAGCGCGCGCTTAAGCGGCTTATCCGTTTGCAAACCGACTATTCTTTCTTTATTCTGATCCAGATATCCCGGAGCATGCGAGGTTATGGTTGATATAACCTTAGTGTCCATATCCAGAACTCCGCCCGCTTCTCTTTCCTGCCTTGTAAGGTCAAGCACCTGCGCCCAAAGGTCAAGGGTATCCTTGGTAGGTCCTGCAAGGAAGGAATCGTCTCCGTTATAGGGGGTAAAATTATGTTTTATAAAGCTTCTGACGTTTATTTCCTTTACCCAAGTTCCGCTTTCAAAGCCACGCCAGCCTTCATAAACGTATTGCATCAATACTATCCTCCAAACAATTTATCATAGTCGTTTTTGAATTTTCTAAAAACTACGACATTTTATATCATTTTATTATAACATTTTATCTCGCCTTTTGCAAGCGAATTTTCTAAGAATATTTTGTTAATTATATATTACTATATGTTAATTCCTTAACGATGCGCATATAGAAAGGCGTTCTCCGCTTTTTTTGCGTGAACGCCTTTAATATCAGATGGGTTGCTTGCGCACAAACAGCACGCCAAGCGTGTTTCTGCCGCAATGCGAGGATATGGTGCAGCCCGCGCGGGTGATATGTACCTCTGCAAAAGGAGCAAGCTCCTTTACCTTTTCCACGCAGCTCATATATATGCTCTCGTCGCAGCCGGCGTGAGTTACGAAAACTCTATCAAGGCGCACATCGCTGCCGTCACCTATTCTCTCCGCAACGTACTGCAAAAGCACCTTCTCAAACTTACCGCGGTACTTTTTGCCAACGCCCATTTTGCCGTTCTTAACGGTGATGCAGGGCTTGAGTCCAAGCGCGTTCGAGCCGAACATCGCAAGAGCCGAGCAACGCCCGCCCTTATAGAGAAATTCAAGGCTGTCGATTACGAAGGACGCGTCAACACAGGGCGCCATTTCGCGACAGATCTCCGCGATCTCACAAGCGGTCTTGTCCCCCGCTCTCGCCATTTCAGCAGCCGCAACGACCAAAAGTCCGCCACCCGTTGACAAATTGCGGGTATCAACAATATGAACGTTTGGAAAGCCCTCAGCCGCCAAGCAGAAATTGGAATACGTTGACGACATCTCGGAGCTTATCGAAAACATAATAACGGAGCTTCCGTCCGCGGTACAGCTCTCAAAAAACTCCTCCGCCTGCGCGATATTTATAGCGCTTGTCTTTGGAAGCTCTCCCGTTTTCTCATACTGGGCATATATCATATCGGGGTCTATATCGACACCGTCTGTATATTGCTTATTTCCTATAAAAACTCCTAAGGGGAGTATCTTTATCTGATATTTCTCTATTAGCTCGGCATTGAGGTCGCTTGTACTGTCACTCGCAATGATTATTTTCTCAGACATCACAAATTCTCCTTTGCTATCGCGATTTTGTATATTTTAGCACACATTTGTTAAATTAATGTTAACATATGTATCTTCACATCAAAATCTTCCGGTCCGTTTTAATGAGATTAGATGCTTGAGATAGCAAAAATTCAAATAAACATACGATTTTTAGATTTATTGTTGTAGAACTCTGAATCACGTTTTGCGCTGAAGTATTTCTAATATTTCGCTAATTTGGCGCAAAGCAATCGAATGCTTCGCGTTCAAGAGATTCAGAGGCAAAAAGGTGAAAGAAAAGAGATTTCAGAAAAATTTTATTTTTTTTAGAAAAACTATTGATTTTTGCAAATAATATGATATAATTAATGGGCGGTTATAAAGACGCAATACGGAGGCATAGCTCAGTTGGTTAGAGTACTTGCTTGACATGCAAGGGGTCGTAGATTCGAGTTCTACTGTCTCCACCAAAAACAAAAGGAGGGTTTCATCCCTCCTTTTGTTTTTGGTGGAGATTTTCGCAAACTCTGCTCTGCCTCGGATTTTGTTTTTTGCCGCTATTGACAACTTGTCGTCATAATGTTATAATGTAACTGAATAGTGCAAGTTCAAATCCCGCAATCGAAAGGATAATGATATGAAAACCGTTAAAATACGCATCCTCATATCCGCTTTGTGCATCATTTCAATGCTGCTCTCCCTTTGCTGTGTCGGCTGCGAACGCCGCGATCGACCAAAGCCCGACACCACGGAGCAAACGGGATCATCCACCGCTGAAACAACTCAAATGACTGAGTCCGACACAGTTATTACCTTGGATACTGATACAACCGAATCAGCGGAAACAACCGAAGCCACGGAAACTACCGAAACTACGGAAACTACCGAAGCCACGGAAACTACCGAAACCACGGAAACTACCGAAACTACGGAAACTACCGAAACCACGGAAACTACCGAAACTACGGAGACTACCGAGACTACGGAAATTACCGAGACTACCGAGGAAGAGACTACTCAAGAGACCGAGCATCAGCACGCATATGACAACAATTGCGACGCATACTGCAACGAATGTGGCGATCCCCGAAAAGTAGAAGGCCACAAATACGTAAGCGAGTGTGATTTGGATTGCGACGAATGCGGCAATAAGCGCGTTTCCTTTGCGGGACACAAATACGATAAGAACGCCAGCTGCGAGCTTGTATTCTGCGTTGTTTGCGGTTACATGAATTATCAGACGCATGATTACGTTCCCGATGAGTCAAAGCACGTTCCCGCTACTCTGCTTGCGGGCGGTTACGAGCTTCTCAAATGCTCCAAATGCGGAAAAACCAAGAATGGCAGCGACAAGCCGCTTGATCAGCTTAAACCCGAAGACCTTGGAATGCCCGTAATATACATCACCGATTTTGCCGACACACCCGTACCGCTTAAGGATCTCCAAAAAGATCCTGCAAAGAATCCCGGCAACGTTGAGGAGATAAACGTATATTTCAGATATGACAGCGACAACGACAATATAAAGGATTTCGAGGGCACCGCAAAAATCAAGATACAGGGTGCGACCTCGGCAATCTTCCCCAAGAAAAACTTTACCGTTAAGCTCTACAAGGACGAGACCTTTGAGGACAAGAACAAGGTAGATCTCGGCTGGGGCAAGGAAAACAAATACTGCATGAAGGCAAACTGGATAGATTGCTCTCAGGCAAGAAATATAATCGGCGCGAGAATGTTTGCCCAATTGGTCGCTTCCAGAAGCACGCTTAATAAAGATCTCGCAAATGCGCCCAATTACGGACTTATCGACGGATATCCTGTCGTGGTCTATCTCAACGGCGAGTTCCACGGTCTATATACGATGAATATCCCCAAGGACAGCTGGCAATTTGCCATGGAAGGTGACGAGACCACAAAGGAGGCTCTGCTCATGGCGGACGCCTGGACCGAATCCGTTGCTCTTCGTGAGGCGATCAGCACTACCGATGCGGACACCTTTGAGGACTTTGGATGGGAGCTGGAGCATTGCTCTACCGAGGACGTTGACACAACTTGGGTAAAGCACAGCTTTAACAACCTTATCCGTATACTCAATTCCGAGGATAAAGACCAGATAAGAGCCGAGCTTCATAATCACTTGGACATAGAAGCGGCAATAGACAACATGCTGTTTACCTTCTTTATCAACGCCAGCGACAACGTTGCCAAGAATATCCTCTGGGCTACATATGACGGAGAGATATGGATCCCCTCTATGTACGATATGGACGGAACCTACGGAATCGTATGGAACGGCTCGGTACAGGAGGAATATATCGGCCCTTCTATTAACGGAAACGGCACATTTAATATACCCGGAAACAAAATGTATTCCGTGCTTATAGAGTGCTTCCCCGACGAAGTTGAGGCGCGCTGGACATATCTGCGCCAGAACATCCTTACAGAGCAAAACACCAAAGCTCAGTTTGAGGCATTCTTTGCGGAGATACATCAGGGAGCATTTGATTCGGAGTTTGCCAAGTGGTCGTCTCCCGGTCAGTCAACCAATCTTACAAATATGTATGAAGCGACTGCCAAACAGATAAAAAAGCTGGATGCTTTCTTCTTCTACTTTAACAAATAATCAATAAACAAAGATACCGAGGGATGCTTTCCCTCGGTATTTTTTTTGTTTTAATCCTCAATTTCGTCGAATATTTTGACGTTTTTGTCCTCGCACACCTCGTCAAGACAGTATTTGCCACGCACAAAAGACGTATAAAAAAGTCGAGGGATACGATCCCTCGACTTTTGTTCTTATATTGGATTATTCAGCGTCGGTTGCTTCAACAACTTCCTCTGCTACCTCTTCCTCGGGCATTTCCTCGGCAAGAGCCTTTGCTTCCTCAAGAAGCACTCTGATAGAGAGGCTTACCTTCTTCTTCTCGTCGTCGATCTCAGTGATCTTAGCGTCAACGGTCTGTCCGATCTCAAGAACGTCCGCAGGCTTTGCGATCTTGGTCATAGAGATCTGCGAAATGTGGATAAGTCCGTCTACACCGTCAACGATCTCAGCGAATGCGCCAAAGGGCATCATGTTTACGATCTTAACGGTAACGATATCTCCAACCGCATAGTTGGACTTGAAGATGTTCCAAGGATTTGTCTCCTCGGTCTTGTAGCCGAGAGATACTCTCTTCTTTTCAGCATCAAAGGACTTAACTGTAACGGTAAGCTCGTCACCAACAGAAACTACCTCTGCGGGAGACTTGATTCTCTTCCAAGAAAGCTCAGAGGTATGTACCATACCATCAACACCGCCAAGGTCAACAAACGCGCCAAAGCTTGTGATGCTTCTGACCTTACCTGTGTACTGCTTGCCCTCTTCTATGTTTGCCCAGAACTCAGCCTCTGCCTGCTTTCTTGCCTCACGGAGAAGAACGCTGATAGAGCCCTTTGCTCTCTTATTGTCGGAAACCTCGGTAAGACGGAGAGATACCGTTTTGCCCAGCATCTCGGAAAGATCCGCGTTTTTAGCAAGACCCGTCTGGCTTGCGTGCACGAATACGCGAGTTGTATCAACGAGAACGATAACGCCAACGTTACCCTTCACTACCTCGATGACCTTACCCTCAAGTGTATCGCCGTTTTCCTTTGCGGCAACGATCTTGCTCCAGTTCTTGTTTGCGTCTGTTCTTGTCTTGTCGAGAGTTGCAAAGCCCTCAACGTCGCTGACTCTTACAACGAAAGCTTCAACAGCGTCACCGATCTTGAACATCTCGGTAAGCTTGGCGTTGGATCGTCCGTAACCTTATCGGCCTTGATGATTCCCGTAACCTTGGCGCCGAGGTCGAGCTGAAGCTCGCTATCGTTAACAGCCGTTACGTAACCGGTAACTGTATCTCCTGTATTTAAAGTTTTGAATGATTCGTTGAGAAGTTCTTCAAAGTTCTCTGTCTTGTTCATTTTTCTTTCTACCTCCCGGATAATTTTGTGCGGAGTGGACGCTCCTGCCACAATTCCCGCTTTTTTATATGTCAACGGAATTTTTTCATTCATCTCATCTGCGTTTTCTATCATTACAGTGTTTTCGCACTCGGCCTTGCAAATATCATACAATTTTGCCGAATTCGAGCTTCCTCTGCTACCGATAACGACCATCAGATCGTTGATGCGTGACAGCTTTACGGCCTCGAGTTGTCTTTTTTCCGTAACATTACATATTGTATCAAAAATCAATGGGTTTGTATATAGTTTTCGTAAAATTTTTTTTATTTTCTCCCATTCTCCTAAATTTTGGGTAGTTTGCGCAACCGCAATTGGTGTTTTTGCGCAATCTTTTCCTATTATTCCCAATTGTATCAACTCTTCGAGTTGGCTACAGTTTTCAAAAATAATTATCTTTCCGTCAAATTGAGAACAGAAACCCAAAACCTCGGGATGATCCTTATTTCCAAGCACCAAAAGGAGTCCTTCCCTATCGTTATGCTCGGCAATTATTCTGTGTATCTTGTTTACAAACACGCAGGTGCAATCCACGTATGAAAAATGGGGATTTTCCCTTGCCGCAACCTCAAGTCTGTTTTTTATATCCACAGAAATACCGTGCGCTCGCACAAAGACCTTTACGGGAGCATCGGCTCTCGCCTGCGCGGCGATACTCTCAATGTCGCACGTCTGCGCTATCTCCACACCGCAGCTTTTGAGATAAGCGTTATACGTGTCGTTGTGTATCAGCTTGCCAAGCGTATATATTCTTTGTCCTCTTATCCCCTTGGCTATTTCATCCTCCACACGCTTTGCCGCGCGCGCTACGCCAAAGCAAAAGCCCGCGTTTTCGGCAACGGTGACCTTTATTTCGTTATTGCTCATTAGCCTTTTCTCCAATATCGCACACCTTATCGAATACGTATTCGGATATTCTCGCGTACTCGCCGACCTGCTCGGAGTCATAATTTAGCTCCTCAAAGGGTATAGGCTCGCCAACGTAAACGTCTACGCGGCAAAAGGGTGTCCATTTGCGCTTTTTTGTCTTGATAAAGCAAGGAAGCACCGTTGCCTTGGCTCTGACCGCCACCATAGCCACACCCGAGCGCACCTCGGTCTCTCTGGGATCCTTTCCCTTTTGTCTGTGTCCCTGCGGAAAAAGTCCTATGCTTATTCCCTCTCCAAGCATTTTTATGGTCTTGCGTATAGCGCCGACGTCGGCACCTTTTCGGTCAACGGGATATGCTCCCAGCGCCGCTACAAGCTTATTTACAAGCGGAACCTTGAACAGCTCCTTTTTCGCCATAAAGTGCGGCTGCTGATGCGCCAGAGCGACGCAAAGGAACACGGGATCGGCGTTGGAAATGTGGTTGGATATTACAACGTAAGGCCCATCCGCCTGCACAGGCTCGTTCTCCGCCCCGTGAACGTGTATGCGAAACATCCATTTTACGATGGGGCCGACATATTTTTTCAGCCATGAATAAAACTTACTCTTCACTTGCCTTTACTCCTGTTTTCTCATAGACGATCTTGATTATGTACTCAACCGAGCCATCAAAATCATACTCGGAATTATCAAAAATTATCGCGTCATGGGCGGGCTTGAGCGGCGCGGCGGCTCTTGTACTATCCGCGGTGTCGCGCTCTATCAGCTCCCTTAACACGTCCTCAAAATTCGCCTTAACGCCCTTTGCCATAAGCTCTTTATATCTTCTCTCGGCTCTCGCCTCGTTTGTCGCGGTCATAAACACCTTGACCTCCGCCTCGGGAAGAATAACTGTACCTATGTCGCGCCCATCCATGATAACGCTGTTCTTTGCCGCGAGATCCTTTTGCGCGGCGAGCAAAAAGGCTCTGACACAAGGCACGCTGGACACTGCAGACGCATACATTGAGATATCTGGCTCCCGTATCTTGTCGCCGAGGTCCTCTCCGTTGAGTATCACGTGCTGTGTGCCCTCCACGTACTCTATCTCTATGCTGATATTGGGCAGCAGGGGCGACATTTTGTCGCTTACCTTGGCATCCTCCACCGAAAGACCGTTTTCCCGCGCATAGTAGCCAACCGTGCGGTAAAGCGCTCCCGTATCAACGTAAATTATCCCCAGCCTCTTTGCGACAGCCTTTGATATCGTGGATTTGCCCGCGCCACCGGGACCGTCTATAGCGATAGCTATTTTCTTCATAATGATCTCCATTCCGCCGCACGCGGCGGCAATATGTTTTTAAAAAACGCTCACAAACGTTACGGTAATTATCTTTATACTTTACCCCTTCCGTTCACACGAGAAAAAGCATTGTAAAACGGACGTGATGCTCACGCTACGCCATGTAAGCGCTATTTCCGTTTATAAATAGTTGGTTGCCGCCGATTCGCCCGCTACCACCGCGGTCGAGAAGGCTATCTGCAGATTAAAGCCTCCCGTATACGCGTCAAGGTCTATGACCTCGCCCGCGAAATACAGTCCGCGCACAAGCTTTGATTCCATGGTTTTGGGGTTTATTTCGCTTACGCTAACTCCACCCTTGGTAATGATAGCCTCGTCTATAGGTCTGAAGCGCAAAAGCTTTATCTTCAAGCCCTTTATCACCTCAAGTAGCTTTGCGCGCTCCTCCTTGGTGATGGAATTTACCTTTTTACGCGGGTCTATTCCCGATAGCTCTATAACGGGCTCTATTGCCTTTTGCGGCAACAGATCGTCAAGCGAATTTATAAAATCCTTATTGCTGTATTTTTGGAAGTCGGCGCGTATACGCGCGTCAAGCGCGGACGCGTCAAGCGCGGGCTTGAGGTCCACGTGCGCATCATAATTTCCGGTAACGATATCGGGAATATGCGCGGATGCCGACAGCACCATAGGTCCCGTTATACCGAAATGAGTAAACATCATCTCGCCGAAATCCTCATACACTGTTTTACCGCTGTCACGGCGAACCACCCTCAGCGCCACGTTCTTTAAGGAGAGCCCTTGCATTCTCTGACAAATATTGCCCTCCGTGACGATAGGAACGAGTGATGGCAAAAGCTCGGTTACGGTGTGGCCCGCGGCGCGCGCGAATCGGTATCCGTCGCCGTCAGAGCCCGTGCCCTGATACGATCTTCCTCCCGTGCATACTATCACGGCGTCAAATTCATATGCCACCGCTCCCGCGGCTACACCGCGCACCGCCCCTTGCGACACGTCAAGCGCGGTCACCTTATCATTTATTATTTTAACTCCGCATTCGCGGCATTTGTCACTCAAAGCCTTTACTATATCCGCCGCCCTGTCGCTGACGGGGAAAACTCTTTTTCCTCTTTCGACCTTAAGCGGAACTCCGCAGCTTTCGAAAAACTCCACGGTATCCGCACTTGAAAAGCGGTTTAGCGCGGCAAACAAAAACTTGGGGTTTGTGGGAACGTTCTGCATAAATTCCTGCACGGTGCAATCGTTTGTAACGTTGCATCTTCCCTTTCCCGTGATCCCCAGCTTTCTGCCAAGTCGCGCGTTTTTTTCAAAAAGCGTGACATTCGCGCCCATCATAGCGGCATGTACAGCCGCCATCATTCCCGCGGCGCCTCCGCCAATAACGGCGACTCTCGGGCAAATGTATTCGTTATTGCGATCCATATGGGTCATCAGTTGTGCGTCTTGTCGTAGACGTTATATTCATCCCAAACCGACTCAAGTCGGTGCAATCTCTCGGAAAACCTATCGCCGCACTCTCTCGCAACGGCAACGATGAGCGCGTTTATTACTGCCATAGGCGCTACAAGCGAATCCGCAAAGGATGCCATATCGCTCTGCGCAACGAGAAGCTGATCCGCGTAGGACGCGATAGGCGCGTTTTCGCTATCCGTTATAGCGATAACATCCGCACCCATGCTTTTCGCGAACTCAACGCCGCGCGCTATACTCTTTGAATATCTTGGAAAGCTTATCGCGATAAACGCGTCGTTCTCCGAGACACTCATCATCTGCTCAAAGGTGTCGCTTCCCGACGTTGTCTGTATAAGACGAACGTTATCGGAGATTATGCGGAAGCTGTAATTTAAAAATCCCGCGAGATACGAGGAGCTTCTCATGCCCATAATATAGACCGTCTTTGCGTCCACGATGGCACGGACAGCCGCGTCAAACGCCTGTCTGTCAATACCGTCCAGCGTTCTCTTTATCTTTTCGATATCGGCATTGAGTATCTTGTCAAGCACGTCACCGTCGCCGATAAGATTGTTTGTGACCTCCACTCTCTGCACCGCGGTAAGCTTGGAGCGTATAAGTGCCATAAGCTCGCGTCTGAATTCGGGATAACCCTCGAATCCAAACTCCATAACAAAGCGCACAACGGTGGACTCCGAAACTCCAACCTCCGCGCCCAGCTTTGCCGCGGTCATATACGCCGCCTTGTCATAATGCTCCTTTATGTAATTTGCGATCTGTCTTTGACCCTTGGAAAACGAAGCCGCGTTTTCGTCTATCAGCTTCAATATGTCCTTCTTCATCATCCATACCCTCCTATAACGTTGGGATAACGTAACATAAATTTAATTATATACCTTTTTATCCATTTTGTCAACCACAAAAGCAACTCGATGGGCGCATTTTTTTTGCCGTTTATGCAATAATAACTGTATTGACTTTCAAGAAGCGGTATGGTATAATAACCTTGCGGGGCAACGCACGGCGCGTCTGCTCCCACCAAATGCATAAATTAAACTGAAAGGAAAAAACATCATGGCATTAAAGATCACAAAAGAAAATTACGATAGCGTTATAGCAACAGACAAACCCGTGCTTCTCGATTTTTTCGCAACCTGGTGCGGTCCTTGCAAAATGATGTCCCCCATCATTGATAAGATAGCATCGGAGCATGACGAATACGTGGTTGGCAAGATAGACGTTGACGAGGAGCCCGAGCTTGCAAAGGCATTCGGCGTTATGAGCATCCCCACTCTCGTTGTTATGAAAAACGGCGAGGTCGCAAAGCAGAACGTGGGCGCCATCCCCGAGGACCAGGTGCTTTCCATGCTTGAAAACGCTTAATTTATAAGGCTTTGCAATTAACAGAACATGACGGATAAAATATACGACATAGCCATTATCGGTGGCGGCCCCGCAGGCTATTCGGCGGCGCTCTACGCGGCGCGCGCGGGATATGACACGGTGGTAATTGAAAAAATGATGGGTGCGGGCGGTCAGATGACGCTGACGGGCGACATTGACAATTACCCAGGCTTTGACGAGGGCGTGGACGGCTTTACGCTTGGCATGAAGATGCAGGCGGGCGCCCACAAATTCGGTGCTGAGACCAAGTGCGCAACCGTTACGGGAGTTGAGCTTGGCGGTAAGATAAAAAAGATAAAGACCGCCATGGGCGACCTTCGCGCCAAGGCAGTTATAATTGCTACGGGTGCTAACCCGAGAACGCTTGATATTGAAGGCGAGCAGCAGCTCGTCGGTCGCGGCGTGCATTATTGCGCCCACTGCGACGGTAGGTTTTATAAAGGAAAGACGGTGGTCGTGGTTGGCGGCGGAAACAGTGCCGTTGGCGACGCTCTCTATCTCTCCAAGCTTTGCGAGAAGGTTATCCTCGTTCACCGCAGAGATAAGCTGCGCGCGACAAAGCTATATCACGGGCAGATAGAGTCGTGCGAAAATATTGAGGTAATGTGGAATTGCGCAGTGGACTCCTTCTGTGTTGATACAAGAGTTAACGGCGTGATACTTAAAAATCTCGTAGACGGCAGTCTTTTTGACGTGGACTGCGACGGCGTTTTCGTCAGCATCGGACGCAAGCCCGTGACCGAATTTTTAGGCAGCGCTCTCGAGACGGACAGCTATGGCTACATCGTTGCTGACGAGACCACAAAAACCAACGTTGACGGCGTTTTTGCCGCGGGCGACGTAAGAACAAAGGAGCTTCGCCAGGTGGTGACCGCCGCGGCGGACGGCGCGGTCGCCGTGCATTACGCCGAGAAATATATCGAGGCTTTGGAACACTGAAAAAAGCTAAAAACCGTTGGCATTAGCCAACGGTTTTTCTTATAAAAAGCGGCGGGAGCAAGCCCCCGCCCTACGATCAACAACGTGATCAATTATTACTGATACGCTCTTTGCAAGGATGCAGCATCAAGCTTCATCAATCCTTGCTGATCCTCTTTTTCTGCCACGATCTCTGATGGCACTCGGGGCATTTCATATAGCGTGTTCTGCCCATATGCGGAGCAAGATTTACCGCCTTGAAGCTGGGAACGTACTTGTGTCCGCACTTCTGGCACTCGTAATAACCTGCCCTCTGCTCGATTCGGAGCAAAAACGGGACCGCCGCGCAAAGCATAACGCATCCCGAGAGAACGATCACAAGTCTGATCCAATCCTCCATCGGCACGTATGCCGCAACGACGCACAAGCCCAAAAACATTCCTACGATTACAATGCCTAAAGCTATCTCAAGCCTCAAGAGCCATTTGTCGTTCTTCTCTTTTTCCTTTACCATTTCAAGCAAAGTGTCTTCCAACTTTTCGTTCTTATTTTCCATACCTATTACCTCACCACACAGCAATTCATTTACCGTTATGCCGAGTATCGAGCAAAGCTCCAGCATTATTCCCGAATCGGGCAGACTTCTTCCGTTCTCCCATTTGGATACGGCTCTGTCCGTTATCCCGAGCATCTCGGCAAGCTGTGCCTGCGTCAGATTTTTCGCCCGTCTGCGCTCGGCAATGAAATTTCCTATCTTTATCTGGTCCATGCGGTTTCCTCCTTTACACCTTCATTTTACACTGTGGGGGCGATTTTTACCACGAACCGTGGGTTGAATGAGGCGATTTTTTCTCTACCGTGAGTAGATTTTGTTATTTTGTGGGGATTTGGGGAGAGTCATTTTGCAAAATCGGTCTGAAAAACTCGTCAAGAGCGATATAATACAGGTCGCGGTCAACGGGAAAGCACAGTCCGTGCCCCGCGCCTTTTGTTATTACCAGCTTTTTTTGCTCCGAGGCGCACGCCGCGTAATTTTGCTCGCTCATGTAGCATGGGACGAACGCGTCCTCGTCGCCGTGGAAAAATACTATGGGCAAGCTGCATTTTTTCATTGACTCAATGGGCGAGGCGGCATCGGGATCAAAGCCGCCGAATATCAGTGCGCCAAGCTTTACAAAGGGATAAAAAACGTCGGCGGGCAGCTTTATATCCCGCATAACTTTCTTTATTATCTCCTTTGTCGAGGTATATCCGCAGTCGGCAAGCACTCCTACAACGTTTTCGGGAAGTTCCATGGAAGCCGCCATCATGACCGTTGCGGCGCCCATGGATATTCCCGTTATTATGATCTTGGCATCTTTATCGACGTTATCAATAAAATACTCCACCCACGTTTTTACGTCGCGGCATTCCTTTGCGCCAAAGGTGATAACCCTTCCCTCGCTAATTCCCGCGCCTCTTTGATCTACGATAAGCGCGTTGCGACCCAACGCAAAGCAACGGTGGACGCCGCCTGCCATATCTCTTTCCGCGCCGCCTCTGTATCCGTGAAACAGTATCTCGGTGGGCGCGCCCTTTTTATATTCATAATACTGTCCGTGCAGTCGAAGTCCGTCATAGGATGTGACAAAAAGGTCACGGTGCCCCATTGAGCGAATACCCTTTATCCATGCCACCATCTGACCGCGATAATCGTCATACACCTCGCCTTTGGGCGTGGGATATTCCTCCTTGTATACCCTTGAGCGCTTGGATGAGTAAAAAACGAGAAAAAAGCACACCAATGATATGATAATCACAAGCAAAGCAATGGCGGCTATAACTATCCCCGCTATGAGAAAAGGCATGGCGTTTTCCCCCTTTAACAACATTTCGCTCATTATTTTAGCACCTCAGGCTCTAAATTTCAACCGTTTTTTGTAAATTAGCAAAATAATCATTGATATTTACGCTTGTTCGTGTTATAATTTATTGATATGTGCAAATTTAGCTTTGAGAGGTATTTATGACTCAAAACGGCAACATCGACGTTAACTACAAAAACAAAAAACGCTACAACACGGCAAAATATCCGATAAGGCAGCCCATTTTCATCGTCTGGCTTATCCGGCTGCTTTCTAAAATATTGCTTATAGGCAAGAAATACAAGATAGAAAAGGTCAATATGGAGGGCTTGAAGCCGCCATACATGGTGCTTTCAAATCACATGTATTTTATCGATTTTGAGCTTGCGGCTATGGTAACCTTTCCGCACCGTGTCAATAACGTTGTCAATCTTGACGGATATTATCGCCGCCCCTGGCTTATGGAGCTTATCGGCGCGATAGGCACGCGTAAATTTACCAACGACATAAATCTCGTTAGGGCAATATACAAGGTGCTTCGCCGCGGTGACGTGCTTTGCATGTACCCCGAGGCGCGCTATTCGCCCTGCGGTATAACGTCCTATCTTCCTGATTCCTTGGGCGCTTTGGTCAAGCGCGCTCGCGTTCCGATAGTCACTATCGTGCATCACGGCAACCATCTGCACTCTCCCTTCTGGAACTTCAGAAAAAAGCGTCGCGTGCCGCTACACACCATAGCGACAAAGATACTGACTCCGGAGCAGATAGACACGATGACGGTTGACGAGATAAACGCCTGCTTGCGCAAAGCCCTGACGTACGACGATTACAAGTATCAGAAGGACAATGGTATTCTCATAAAAGAGCCATACCGTGCGGAATGCTTGCACAAGGTGCTGTATCAGTGTCCCCACTGTATGACCGAGTCAAGCATGGCGTCCAAGGGGGACGAGATATACTGCGAGGAGTGCGGCAAGCGTTGGAAGCTTTGCGAGTGCGGCTCGCTTTGCGCCGTTGACGGAAATACTGAATTTGACCGCGTTCCCGATTGGTTTTTGTGGCAGCGTGAGCAGGTCAAGGCGCAGATAGAGCGCGGAGAATATTGCTTTTTTGACGAGGTCGATGTCTATTCCCAGCCCCGCGCCATGAATTTCATTCATCTTGGCGCTGCCAAGGTCTCGCACGATGCCGAGCGCGGCTTTGTTCTGGACGGCGAGTTCAACGGCGAAAAATACCATATTCAGCGCTTGCCTATTCAGAATAACAGCCTGCACGTTGAATACGATTGGGTATACGTCAAGCCCTACGATTGCTTTGATATTTCAACGGAAAACGATTCATTTTACTGCTTTCCCAAAAAGCAGAACGTGGTTACAAAGCTTGCCTTTGCAACCGAAATAATATATGAAACGCACGCCGAAAAATGCCGACGCGCAAAGTTCGAAAGAAAAAAAGGAGCAGATCTATGAGAGAAAAGATAATTGAAGCCGTTAATAATGAAAAGATAATCGTCATCGTTCGCGGAGTTGAAAAAGATGACCTCATCCCTCTTGCCGAGGCAATGTACGCGGGCGGTATCCGTCTTATTGAGATAACCTTTGATGCCTCGGGCAAAACGAGCGACGGGGAAACTGCATCAAGGATAGCTATGCTCAAGGAGCATTTTGGCGACCGCATGCACATTGGCGCGGGAACTGTGCTCACAACAGAGCAGGTTGTGCTTACACGGGCTGCGGGCGGCGAGTTTATCATCTCACCCAACGTCAAGCGCGAGGTGATAGAAAAAACGCGCGAGCTTTCGCTCGTTTCCATGCCCGGTGCTTTCTCGCCAAGCGAAATAGTTGACGCTTATGATTTAGGCGCGGATTTTGTCAAGCTCTTCCCCATCACCGAGCTTGGAGTAGGTTACGTAAAGGCGGTGCGCGCGCCCCTTTGCCACATTCCCATGCTCGCGGTTGGCGGTGTCGACCTTGACAACATTAGCGATTATCTCAAGATAGGTGTGTGCGGCTTTGGCCTGGGCTCAAACATCGTCAACAAGAAAATGATAGCGAACGGCGACTGGGACGCAATAACCGCGCTTGCCCAAAAGTACGTTGCTGCTATCAGGGGGTGACTTGATATGGCTATTTACATAACAGTCGACGGCGGTACGACAAACACACGCGCCTATCTTGTGCGCGACGGAAAAATATGCGATAGCTTCAAGCTCAATACTGGCGCGAGGAACGGTCGCGGCGCGCTGACAGAGGGACTTCGCGTCGGAATACGCGAGCTACTTTTGAGAAACTCCCTTTCGGAAAGCGAGATCGAGCGCATAATCGCGTCCGGCATGATAACCTCGGAGAACGGACTTTGCGATCTGCCCCACATAACGCTTCCCGCGGGGCTTTCGGAGCTTAACTCGGCTATGCATCACACGGTTTTTGAGGATATATCAAGCATCGGCTGGAGCTTTGTGCGCGGAGTCAAGTCCGTTGGCGAAACGATTGAGAAATCGGACATCATACGCGGCGAGGAGACCGAGCTTATGGGTATTCTTGACAGCTCGGCTAGCGATGCGCTCTATATACTTCCCGGCTCTCACTCAAAGCATATGTCGATTGATAAAAGCGGAAGAATAACCGAGTTTAAGACTATGATGTCGGGCGAGCTTTTCGCGGCGGTAATTGAAAACACGATCCTTAAAAATTCCACAGGCTTTGACCACGCCACCATCGAGCGCGAGTATCTTTTGCGAGGATACGGTTACTGCGCGGAGCATGGCATAAACGAGGCGCTCTTTAAAACAAGGATACTGCGCAACGTCTTTTTCGCAACGGCTGAGCAATGCTATAGCTTTTTGCTTGGCGTAGTTCTTTGCGACGAGGTGCGCGAGATAATCAAGCATCCTGCCACCACCGTTGTCATCGGCGGTCAGAAGCAGATGCGCGAGGCACTTGCCATCATGCTTGAAAGCAGCGGCAAAAGCGTCACCGTCCCCTCGGACGAAAAGGTGTCGGCGGCGGTCGCTCTCGGCGCGGTGAGAATATACGAGGCGAAATGACAAAATTCACATAAAAAAGCCAAGCGTCCGCTTGGCTTTTTTATTGCTTTATTTCAATTCTCTGTTAAGGTTTGGAGTGAGCTGAGCCAACATACCGCCGTCCACAACCAGCTCGGCGCCCGTGGTATTGCGTGATTCATCGCTCCCAAAATACCAAGCCGCGTTGGCAATATCCTCAAATTCGGCTACATCGCCGATGGGGGTATAGTTTGCAAGACAGCATCTGGCGTTATTTTTGTTGGTCTCCCAGCGCTCCGTTTTGATCAATCCGGGAAGCACGACATTGGAACGTATTCCGTATTTTCCCCAATCCACCGCGAACGATTTTGACATAGCTATCATCGCGCTCTTGGACGAGCAATAGGCGCATCTGTCCTCGGTAACTCGCAGAGCCGAGTTAGAGCCGATAAAAACTATTGACCCTTTTCCCTTTTGCTTCATCTGCCGCGCCGCGTTTCTCGCCATGAGAAAGTTCCAACCGAGGTTTGTGGTATATACACTCATAAGCTCGTTTATATCGACCTCAAGGCTTACCTGACCTATGCCAAGATTGACAGCATTCAGCACGAGCGTATCAAGCAGATATCCCATGCTCGCTATATCGTCATATATAGCCTTGACGTTGTCCTCATCAAGCCTGTCGGCTACATAAGAATATCCTTTGGCAAAAACGCCGTATTTTTCGGCGATAGTCTTTGCCGCCGCATCGGAGCGTTCAAGACTCCTGCTACCGATAAATACGTCGTAGCCCTCGCACGCAAAGCGCTCCGCAATGGCGTATCCCGTACCGTTGGTTGCTCCCGTCACCAGCACACTCTTTCTCATTTTTCCTTTCTCTCCTTACATTCTCGATCAAAATCCTTGTCTGCCAAAAGGCAGAATTTCTTTATTAGGTCTATTTCACGCGGATCGTACGGACGATGATTGGGCCTGTAGAGATCGTGAAACCATACAGTAAAATCCACGTCTGTTTCTTCGCCGTTCGCATACCTCTCCCATGTTACCTCCCATGGCTCATAGGTCTGATATTTGCCGGCTACGAAACCCCAATTATAGCTTCCTATCTTTTCCATATAAAACAGTGGGAACAAGTCAAATACCGTGTTATGCAGGCATCTGCCCATCCATTCGGTATTCATAAGGGGTCTACCCTCTTTTTTGAGCCGTTTGATGATACGAACGTGATCCTCAAATCCTCCGTAATAGTGATAGGTAATGATATCGGAATGCTTCAGAGAGTACTCCTCAACCTCGCAAAGCGGTATATCTTCATCGGGCGACATCATAAAGAGTCCGCAGGTGAGCGGTTGTATCGGACGAACAGCGCGTACCGTTTCAAACATTCTTTTTAGATTAGGTAGTGTGATATTCCTGCGCATACTGTTGCCCGGCTCGTTATATACGTCCCAGACGCATATACGCTCGTCGTCCTTATACGCGGTAACTATCTGACGCACCATTTCATAATATTTTTCCGCGCTCTCACAATTATCCAGATAAAAATGCGGAGCGGGTTGTGTGTGTTTACCATGCTGTGAACGCTTTACACCGCCATGATATCCGACGTCGTAAGACTGTTCTCCTACATATGGCATTTTCCACTCTGGCGTTTTTGGGGGCATGCAATCGTTAGCAAGCACTATCATACAGCTTATTGAGTGTTCCGCAAACAGAGATATATATCTCTCAAGACGCTCCATAAATCCGTCAGGATCGTCAAGCCAACAGACGTGTGCCATAGAAGGAAAGATGCGTACGGTATTATAGCCCGTTTCTTTCATCAAAGCAACCTCTTTCTCAGCGGTCTTTATTCTATCGTCAAAATGCAATGCCTGCCACTGGTCCACATGGTTGATTGCATCCGACGGCATATAATTGCATCCACGTAGCCAAGGACGTCGATTATACCATTCCCAAGCGCGTTCTTTAGTCCATCTTTTACTCATAGCTCACCTCACCAATCGGCAACACTTCCGTCCTCGTGGTAAAGGCGCGGCGTTGTCCATTTGCCGTCATATATCTTATCCTTTAGCGCATCCTCGTCAAGCTCCACACCGAGTCCCGCGCCCGTGGGTACATCGATATATCCCTGCTTTATCTCAAATGGTTTCTTTATGTATCCAACGCCAAGATCGCTCTTATCCGGGTTGCCGGGATGCTCTTGAGCCAAGAAATTGGGCGTACAGGTGTCAAGCTGCAAGCATGCTGCCAAGGAAATGGGACCTAACGGATTGTGCGGCGCGACCGTGCCGAAATAAAGCTCCGACATGGTAGCTATCTTTCTCGCCTCAAATATACCGCCGCAATGGCAGAGGTCGGGCTGAACTATGCTTACCGCCTGCTTTTCAATGAGCTGACGATATTCCCATTTGCCGAACAGACGCTCTCCTGCCGCTATCGGTATTGAGGTCGAACGCGCTATATTTACCATGCAGTCAACATTTTCGGGCAAACAAGGCTCCTCTATAAAGAAAGGCATATAGGGCTTCAATTCATCGACAAGCCGTGGCGCCATAGCGGGACTTACCCTACCGTGAAAATCGATGGCGAGGTCAACGCCCATTCCTATCCTCTCTCTGACCGCCGCAAATCTCTCAATGTGCTTTTTGACGTTTTCGGGAGTATCTATCGCTTTTATTGGAGGAATTATCGAATATTTGAGCGCGGTATATCCATCTTTGAGTCTTTCATCCGTAATTTTGAGCATTTCCTCAATGGCAAACTCTCCCGCAACGCCCGCGCGCTTGACATGTGTATACATACGTATCTTATCGCGACATCTGCCGCCCAGCATCTCATACACGGGACAATTATAGTATTTGCCCTTTATATCCCACATCGCTTGCTCTATTCCGCTTATTGCGGACATCATGATAGGCCCTCCGCGATAAAAGCCACCACGATATAATGCTTGAACGTGATGCTCTATCATCATAGGGTCTTTACCGATAAGATATTCTTCAAACTCGCGTATGACCGCCTCTACCGAGTTACAGTGTCCCTCAAGCACAGGCTCACCAAGACCAACTATACCGCTATCTGTATGCATCTTTAAAAACATCCACCGCGGCTTTACCTTTATAAGCTCTAATCTTGTTATTTTCATGCTTACACCTCCAGGTCAATCTCCTTGTAAATCTTTGGAACTATCTTGTTTTCATAAGGGAAATCGTTCATATCGAGCGAGTCGAACAGTCCGCAATGCATAGGTATCGCAGTGCATCCAATACGCTCGCAAAATCTTGCTCCGTCGGCAAAATTCATATTGTTTCCAACGCCGTTTACAGGCAGAAATACGTAATCAATATGTGTCGGCAGATCGCCAAATATATCCTCATTATAGAGCGTGTCGCCCGTGACGTAGTACACCTTGTCCCCCGCCTTTATGATAACTCCTATAGCGCGATCGTCCGAATGCTCCGCCTTGACCGCCATAAAGGTAACGCCACCCTCCGTCCACTCGGTGCGGCGGTCAAAACAAACGTAATTGTTATTGCCACCGAATTTTCTCACCCTTTGCCATGCGTTACGCGAAGCAAGCACGCACACGCCCGTGTCCTCTTCGAGATAGTGGGCAAGCGTTTCGGGATCGGTATGATCAAGATGATCATGCGTAAGCACTATAACGTCGGGATTTATCTTAAGAAATCTCTCGTCCACCGGGGCTCTGCGGTGCTTTTTTTCATCTATCGCTCCTACACTATCGGAAAGATAAGGGTCTATAATGATGCGCTTTTTGCAACATTCAAAAAGCAATCCTGCCTGCCCTAACCAGGTAACCTTGACTGTATTCATCCCTTTTTGCCTCCTTACGCAAATATTACCTTACACTTACCATAATAACAAACCAAATATTGACATTCAAGCAAAAAAGTGATATAATATAGTCAAAAAGTTAGATTTGGAGGCACTATGATGCTTTATCAATCCGAAAATTTTGGCAAAAGTTTTGAATTCAGAAGCAGACCGCACCAAAATTGGAGTATTCCCCTTCATATTCACGAATACAGCGAATTTGCTTTTACAAAAAGCGGTATAGCCACCGTAGCGGTTGACGGTAAGACCTATTTTATACCCAAAGATCATCTGATTTTTATTCTGCCAAATCAAGCACATGAATACTGCGACAACGGCGACAACACTTTACGTTGTGCCGTCTTTTCAAACGACCACGTTCCCGCTTTTTTCGAGAAAATACGTAACACCAAGCCACAAAACCCCGTTGTTGATATGAGCGCGCACGCGTGGTTGCTCCGTGAGCTTGAAACGGCAGATACACAAAACACTGTAAAGCTTTGCGGTCTTTTGAATCTCTTATGTGACGTGGTACTGTCATCTTGCGAGTGGATTCCTCATGACCGCCGCGAGCAGTCCTTATTCTGCGACGTAATTAGATACGTGTCGGCAAATTTCAAGGAAGACATCAAGCTTTTCGACGTGGCGAAAAAGTTAGGTTATAATGAAAAATATCTGTCCTACACTTTTCACTCCTTGACGGAAATGAACTTCAGGGATCTGCTTGCATCTTATAGGATCGACCTTGCCAAGAAAATGCTATCCTCTGCCCCCTCATCGCATGTAAACATCTCGAATATTGCGCTTGAGTGCGGATTTTCATCCGTAAACACCTTTAACAGAGCTTTTCGCAAGCTAGCGGGCATGACTCCGACGGAATATATGCACCGACAGATAAATGTATAAGTTGACTTCTCAAAATCACTCCCCAAAATTGCAAAGAAAATATCAAATTACCCCTTGACAAAGCAGAGCAAATACTGTATAATACCAATTGCGGTAATTTTTCGTTGTGGAAATATTTATTTGCGTGGAGAGAGCTTTTATGGCAACATACAAGCAAATACAAGAATACGTAAAATTTAAATACGGATTCCAACCTAAAACTTGTTGGATTGCACACATGAAAGAGTTGTGTGGGTTGCCCATCAAACCATCCCATAACAGATATTCGTTGACAAAAAGAGAAAAACCTTGTCCCGCCGATAAGCAAGAAGCTATTATAGATGCGTTTAAGCACTTTGAAATGATCAAGTAAAAAACTTAATATGCGGGTATGGCGGAATTGCGAGCGTGCGAAGCACCTCGGTCAGCAGGCTTGCCTGCGTTTGCAGACTGCGCTAGATTCAGGTTCTAGTGAGGTTACCTTCGTGCAGGTTCGCACAAAATCAATTTAATATGCGGGTATGGCGGAATTGGCAGACGCGCTAGATTCAGGTTCTAGTGAGGTTACCTTCGTGCAGGTTCAAGTCCTGTTACCCGCACCAA
>SVTF01000018.1 GCA_015063905.1 Oscillospiraceae bacterium
ATAAGAGCAGATCTTTACAACCTTGTCCCAAGCGGCTTCCCATGAATAGAAATAATCGTCCACAAGTATTCTCATAAGCTCGGGGATACAGAGCGCGGGGTGAGTATCGTTGATATGGATAGCAACTTTATCCTCAAGGTTATCAAGCGTTCCGTAAACAGCCATGTGGTCGCGGATTATGCTCTGGACCGATGCGGACACCAAAAAATACTGTTGGGAGAGACGGAGCAGCTTACCCTCGGTATGATTATCCGCGGGATACAGCACCTTGGATATAGCCTCGGCGTTGGTGCTCTCCTCTATTGCCTTTGCATACTGACCCTGACTGAAAAGTCCCATATTGAAGTTCTGGACGTTCTTTGCCTTCCAAAGTCGAAGTTGGCTTACTGCCTCGCTGTCTGCGCCCGATATCATCATATCGTAAGGAACAGCCTCAATTTCCTCGGCATTCTCATATATGATGGTCATATGGTTATTTTCCCATTTTTCCTTAACATGTCCACCAAAACGAACGGTAAAAGTTCTGTCCGTTCTCGGAACGAGCCAAACCTCTCCTCCCGGCAACCATACGTCAGGCAGCTCTACCTGCATTCCATCGATTATCATCTGGCGGAAAAGACCGTACTCATAACAAATGGAGAAGCCTGTTGCGGGATAGTCGAGCGAGGACAAAGAATCCATAAAACAAGCGGCAAGTCTTCCAAGACCGCCATTACCAAGTCCTGCGTCAGGCTCACATTCATAAAGCTCGTTAAGATCAAATCCAAGGGATGCAAGCACCTCTTTGTATGACTCGGAAAGACCGAGGTTGCATACGTTGGTCTTAAGTGAGCGGCCGAGAAGAAACTCCATGCACATGTAGTACACGCGCTTTGCTCCCTCGCGGTTAACCTTCTTTTTGAACTCTCCGCGCTGCTCTGTCAAAATATCGCGAACCGTCATAGATACCGCCTTATACATCTGTTCATTGGATGCCTCTGCAGCGGTGCAGCCGAAGTATCTTGAGAGCTTGGTCTCTATATTCTGTTTGATGTCTGCGGGGGTTAAGTTTTTGCTATTCATTTTGCTAAATTTACCTTTCTGTTGTTGCTTTATTCGGGAAAATTCGACACTGTTTCCCCAAAAAATGTAGTATAGTAATTTTCACGCCCCCGAGAACATTGTGTCCTCGGGGGACGAATTGATTTTGAATTGTTTTCAGTTATATGGAATTGTACATATCCATATACTTCTCAGCCGAACTTGCCCACGAGAAGTCCGTGCCCGTAATCTTGGACACGAGTTTTTTGTACCACGGCTTATCGTAATACAGGTCAAGCGCCGCGCTTATTCGGTCGTACAGCTCGCCCGAATAATAGTTGGCAAAGGTAAAGCCATTTCCCTTTACCTCTCCGTTATCCACCCAATAGCCCTTGATGGAGTCGCGGAGTCCACCAGTTTCTCTTACTACGGGTATCGCTCCGTAACGCGAGGCTATCATTTGCGACAGACCGCAGGGCTCACTCTTGGACGGCATGATGAACACGTCACACGCCGCATATATCTTCTTTGAAAGATCGCGGTCATATGTCAAAAATATCTTTACCTTATCGGGATAGGTTCGCTCAAGATCGCAGAAAAAGCTTTCGTATTTTTGCTCACCCGTGCCAAGAACTACAAGCTGGACGTCCCTGTTTCCGATTATTCCATACATCACCTCGGTAACAAGATCAAGTCCCTTGTGCGACGCAAGTCTTGATATTATAGCCATCATAGGCACGTCTGCCCTCTCAGGCAAGCCGCATTCGCGTTGAAGGGCAAGCTTGTTTTCGTTCTTGCCGCTTATGGTATTTCTTCTGTTGTAATTTTTGCAAAGCACCGTATCCTTTGCGGGATTATAGTAATCGTAGTCGATACCGTTGAGTATACCGCAAAGCTTGTGACTGTTGAGATGCAAAATGTGGTCGAGCCCGTGCGAATACTCGCTCGTCTTTATCTCCTCGGCATAGCTGGGGCTTACCGTGGAAACTCTGTCGGCGCAGCATATAGCTGCCTTCATAAGATTGATACAATTATCGTATCTCATAAGCGACAGATGCTCTACTCCAAGTCCAAACACGTCACCGAGAATTATGGGATCGTACTTGCCCTGATACTCAATATTGTGTATAGTAAACACGGTCTTGGTATTGGCATAACCCTCGATATTTCTGTACTTCGTATTGAGATAAACGACTGTCATGGCACTCTGCCAATCGTTGGCATGCAGAATATCGGGATAGAAGCCGATATGTGCCATCGAATCGATCACCGCCTTGCAGAAATATGCATATCTCTCGCCATCGTCAAAGAAACCGTACAGCTTATCTCTCTTGAAATAGTACTCATTGTCAATGAAATAATACGTAACGCCGTCCTTTTGGAGACTCTTTATTCCACAGTACTGCAATCTCCATGCGCAAGATATTTCTATCTCCGCCTCTGTTTTCATCTGTGCGCGCCATTCGTCCTTTATCGCTCCGTAAAGAGGCATTATGACTCTTACGTCAACGTTTCCCTTTTCACGAGCCTTGATAGCCGCGGGAAGCGAGCCCATAACGTCGCCAAGTCCGCCCGTTGCGGCAAAGGGCATTACCTCGGCACCCACAAAAAGTATCTTCTTCATATAATTTCGATCTTCCTTTCCAAAATCATTTAACGGATAAGACGATCTCACAAAGCCTTATACAGATCTATTCTTGCCAATATAGAACGGCATATTCTCACAACCCGAAAGAACTCTCTTATCCTTCACCATTACGTTCTTATCGGTTATAACGCAATTAAGCTGCGCTCCGGGACATACATAAGTATCCTGGAAAAGAACGCTGTTCTTTACAACCGCTCCCTTACCTACGTGCACACCTCTGAATATGATAGAATCCTCAACCGTTCCCTCTATCACGCAACCCTCTGCAACGACAGAATTAGTAACCTGCGCACCATTACAGTAACGTGTGGGGGCTGAGTTTCTGATCTTTGTGAGCACGGGGAAATTCTTGATTCCGAAAAGCTGCTCTCTCATATTTCTGTCAAGCAATCTCATCGAGCAATCAAAATATCCCTCCATAGAACCGATATGAGCATAGCAACCCTTATAATCGTATATCTTGTAGTTCTCCACGCCGATATTCTTCTGAATGATATCGCGCTTGAAGCTTGAATATCCTCTGCCGATTGCTATGTCAAGAATATTGAGCAGATATGAGCGCTTTACGACCATGATGTTGATGTATATACGATGCTCTCCGTCGACGCTCTTGGAGTCGTAAAAATCAACGAGATTTCCATTCTCATCCGCACTCGCTACAGTAACAGCCTCGTGCTTTGCTGGCGTTGTAAGCTTGGTAACAAAGGTTATATCCGCCTCTGTTTTTATATGCTGCTCTATTACGTCATTGAGGTCTATGTTACAGATAACGTCGCAATCAGACATTACCACGTAATCCTCTTTGCATCGGTTAAAGAAGTTTACAGTACCCATCAGAGCCTCAAGTCTTGAGGAATAGTACTTGTTAGACGCGGCGTTCTCAAACGATGAAATATACGGGGGAAGTATCTTTATTCCTCCCGCGCGTCTTGCAAGATCCCAGTCCTTGCCGTTTCCAAGATGGTCAAGAAGCGACTGATAATTGTTATGAGTAACTATACCTATCTTGGATATGCCCGAGTTGACCATGCTGGACAGAGCAAAGTCTATAAGGCGGTATCTACCGCCGTAAGGCACGCTTCCTATAGTCCTCTGCCTTGTAAGCTCGGGAATATTATTATCGTGGATATTTGAAAAAATAAGTCCTACTGCAGTCATAACATTTCCCTCCTTACATCTCCGAGATTATGGCGCCGTCTTCAACGGTCGCGCCGCTGCTTACACATACGTCCTCGCCAAGCACAGTGATTCCCTTAGCCTTTTCCTTTGCCGCGCCTACGGTTGCGCCCGCGCCTACGGTGACGCCCGTATCAAGTATAGAATAATTGACAGTTGCTCCGGGCGCTATATCGGTATCACCCATAAGCACGCTGTCCTTTACATATGCCCCGTGTCCAACCTTAACGCCGGATCCGAGAACACTGTTGATAACAGTTCCGTATATCTCGCAACCGTCCGTAATATAGCAATTCTCAATTCTCGCGCCCCGGGCTACAAACTGAGGTCCGCCCGATTGATTCTTTGAGAATATTCTCCAATCGGGATCGCCGAGATCAAGCACAGGGTCCTTACCGATAAGATCCATGTTTGCTTCCCAGAGAGAGGAAATAGTTCCAACGTCCTTCCAATAACCCTCAAAGGGATATGCCACCATCTTCTCGCCTGCGGCAAGCATTTTGGGAATGATATTCTTACCAAAGTCGTTGGACGAAGCTTCATCCTCCTCATCCTCGGTCAAATACTTCTGCAATTTATCCTTGTTGAAGATATAAATTCCCATAGATGCGCTCGTTGAATCGGGATTTTTGGGCTTTTCGGAGAATTTATATATAGTTCCGTCAGGATTGGTGCTCATTATACCAAAACGGCTTGCCTCCTCGATCGGAACGTCGATTACCGCAATGGTACAGTCCGCGCCCATAGCCTTGTGATGACGAAGCATCTTATCATAGTCCATTTTGTAGATATGGTCTCCCGATAGGATGAGAACGTAATCGGGATCGTATCTGTTGATAAACTGAAGATTCTGGTATATGGCGTTAGCCGTTCCCTTATACCAATCCGCGCTCTTTTTGCCCTGGTAAGGAGGAAGAACGCTGACGCCGCCGTTGGCACGGTCAAGATCCCAAGGCTGACCGTTACCTATGTACTCATTGAGTACCAACGGCTGATATTGGGTGAGAACGCCTACCGTATCTATGCCGGAGTTGATGCAGTTTGATAGAGTAAAGTCAATAATGCGGTACTTTCCTCCAAAAGGCACTGCGGGTTTTGCTGTTTTCGTAGTCAATGCATAAAGTCTTGAGCCTTGTCCGCCCGCAAGCAGCATGGCTACACATTCTTTTTTCTTGAACATAAAACCATCTCCTAAAAATTTATATATAGTGTTTATCCACTCAAGATTTAATTTGCTGTGAGCCTTTATTTGTCTCTCAGCCTGAAAACCGCCACGGCAAGCGGCGGCACCTTTATTTGAATGATCGCGCCCGAGGTGCCTATGCGTGTAGAGCTAATGCCTTTGCCGTTCACCACGCCGCTGCCTCCATAGCACAATGAATCGGAATTAAATACCTCATCGTACGTTCCGTCACGCAAGACTCCAAGCTTGTGATTCTCATATACGTTTACCGATAAGTTAACAATAACGCTAAGCCGCTCCTCGCCAAGATCCCTTTCAAACGAAACAACGCCTCTGTCTGACGCTGATTCGTCGATAAAGCTAAAATTGCTGTTGCGCCAAAGCGACGGGCACGAGAGATACAGCTCGCCAAGATCGGCATAACACAGCTGCAGACCTGCATTAAAATCATGCTCCAAAAGGCTCCATTCCACACAACCGCCAAACGTCTTTTCGCCCATGCCTATTTCAGCACCCATAAAGATAGCCTTTTTGCAACACAGAGTCATAAGACACGACGCAATTGCTCTGGCTCCCGCGAAAACGCGCCATTCATCGCCCAAAAGCTCGTCCGTACAGTATTTTTCAAATCCCGACACAAGCTCGCGTCCATCGGGCGCGCATTGACAAAGTCCGCCAGCGCATCTATCATCAAAGCCTCCGACAAAATACCTCAACAGAGCTCGCTCAGATTCAACGCATCTTGGAATACAGTTACTGTCAACAAGCAAGTTGCCAAAGCCACCGTTTACGATGAGTGCAATGTCAGGTCGCAACGCTTTGGCTTGCAGACTCAGCTCTAGAGCCATTTTCGCTTCCATATCGTTGCGCGCAGTTAATGCCACGCCGTCAATATGATAATTGGATATCCAATAAAGAACAGTCCCCGAGTACAGCTCACGCTTCAAATATATGTCCGCATCGCTACCAAAATGACAGTTGATAATAACGCCAACGTTAGCTTTATGCATAATATCCACAAATCTGCGAAAGCAATATGAATCTCCGAACCTTGTATTTGGAGCATAATACACAACCGAATGCTTTGCTCTATCCGCGTCAAAATACCTTGCGAACACATCGTTAAGCAGCACGTGAGTATATCTCATCTGCTTTGCATATACCGAAAGCTCACGCGCTACGCTCTCATACGTTGCACTTTCTCCCATATGCTTTGCGCACCAGCCCTCGATGCTCATTTCATACACATAAAACGGCTCATTATCAAATCCATTGCCATAAACAAACGCGCTGTTTTCAAGGAAAGCTCCGTCTCCCCAAACGTAACCGTCTGAATTGCAAACAACAGAATTATGATAATGCGATCCGTCAGTTTTTTCGCTATAGGGATCTGTTACGTAACGGGTATCATCGCCTTCATACACCTTATATTTATACAGACTTTCCATGGGGCAATCGGATATCTTGACCTTGGCAGTCCAAATGCCATCCTTGTCCCTGCGCATTCTAACGCTCTCGCCCCAGCCATTAAAGCTTCCAACAACGAAAACGCGGTCAGCAAAGGGATCAAAATAGCGAAACACTACGTTTGCGCCCCTCTTATGAGCACCGAAGAAATCTCCCGCTTCGCCATAAGATCCGGCAGCGATATGCACTTGATCGATTGAATTATCAAATTGTTGCATATCCTTTTCCCCGTTCCGACGAGCGGCAAGGTGCTATATTGAGGAGAAAATTCCCTTGTCTTGCCGACCTTACCGTTGCCATATAATCTGTATATATAGATTATATCATTCTCTCCCTTTTTTGTCAATGCACATTTTCCCCAAATGTGTATATCAATATATGGTAATTTTAACAAAATTCGTCTTATTATCTCGATGTTTTTATGCAAAATTCCTTGTTTTTTGTTGTTTTTTAGCTAAAATATAAAAATCTCACGGAGCGCGCGGTCACTTTTTTTGGATGCTTGACAAAATTACTTTTTTTTGATATAATAATTTAGCATATGGTCGCATTTGATTGAGCCGCGATCCTGTGCAATATCAGCATACTTTTTTTACGGAGAGGAGTGATGTTTTGCCTACTCGTTTTGACACGATCGTTGGAAATAAGCAGCTATGTGATCGCTTGGCTCAGGACGTGGACAGAGGCACTCTCTCACACGCATACATTGTTGAGGGTCCGGTTGGAAGCGGGCGAAAAACGCTTACGCTTGCTCTTATCTCCGCCATTTGCTGCGAGCATCACGGCTCCGAGACCGCATCGCCCTGCCACCAATGCAAAAAATGCAAAAGGATATCGGATGGTATTTCTCCGGACATATCCTTTTCGGGTGTTGGATCCGACAGAGTAACTATCGGAATAGACACAATAAGAAGCATCAAAGAAGACATATATACCGCGCCCAACGAGCTTCCCATAAAGGCGTTTATCATAGAAGATGCCGACTCTATGACGGAGCACGCGCAAAACGCGCTTTTACTCATTCTTGAATCTCCTCCGCCCTACGTTATGTTCTTTCTCATATGCAAGAACTCAACGTCCTTGCTTGAAACGGTGCGCAGCAGAGCCCCCACGTTAAGACTTGAGAGATTGCCACAAAAGGATGTTGAAAAGTATCTCCTTGAAAACGATAGCCGCGCGCGTCAGCTAAAAGCGGAAGACCCAAAAAGGCTGGAGTTTGCGGTGTTTCACGGCGAGGGAGCCATCGGTGCTTCTCTTTCCCTATTGAACAGTAAAAGCTACAACACTCTGGCAGATTCAAAGGCAACGGCTCAGAAGATAATTTCCTTGCTTTCAAGCAGACATAGGTCCGCCGCATTTGAAGCTCTGGCGGCACTTGGAAGCAAACGCGCGGACGTTTCACGTCAGCTTTATTGCTTACAGGTCGCATTAAGAGACCTAATCTTGCTAAAAAAGGCAGACGGTGTTCGCCTTTGCTTTTTTGAAAATCGAGAAGATGCCGCGGAGCTGGCAACACATTTTTCGTCATCCTCGCTATTCTCTCTATATGACGCGGTGGCAGATGCCCTCTCTGCTCTTGAGGCAAACGCAAACGTCCGTCTTACTCTCATTTCCATGATGCAAAACGCGGGATTGATATAATCCGCGCACAGATAAATAAGTTTAATAAAGGTTGGTCACTTATGAATTCCGAAAATAAGCCTAACAATAATTCCGGCAACAAAAAAAAGGGTTATTGGCAAAAGAAAAGAAAACATAAAAAGAATAATCAGCGACCCGCGAACGCGGATGCCGCAGCTGCGGAGCAAATAAACGTTTCCTCTCTTATTCAAGAGTCCGAGGAGATCGAGCCCCCAAATATCTCCGCCGATCAGATGCACGATGATATTTTGGAATCCGAGATCGATCGCAAGCCGAGAGTCTTGGTAAATATTGAGGGTGATGACGTAAAGACCGTTCACGTTACCGGTGTCAGATTTAAAGCCAGCGGCAAGGTGTACTACTTCAGCAATGAGAAAAAGCTGGATATCAAGGACGGCATGAACGTTATAGTTGATACGGCGCGCGGCTTGGAGTTTGGCGAGGTAGCGTTTGCCGACTGTGAGGTCAAAGAAACAAGCATCGTGCCCCCTGTCCGTGAAATCGTTCGCGTCGCGACCGACGAGGATGCCAAGCACCATGCCGACAACAAGAGAAAAGAAGATGAGGCGTTTAAGATATGCCTTGAAAAAATACAAAAGCACGAGCTTGATATGAAGCTTATCGAGGCTCAGTATTCCTTTGACAATTCAAAGCTTTTGTTCTATTTTACATCCGCCAGCCGAGTCGATTTCAGAGAGCTTGTAAAGGATCTTGCGGCAACCTTCCGTACCCGTATCGAGCTGCGTCAGATAGGCATTCGTGATGAAGCAAAGCTTATGGGCGGTCTTGGGGTCTGCGGAAGACCTCTGTGCTGCTCAACATTCCTTCCCGATTTTGTGCAGGTTTCCATACGCATGGCTAAGGAGCAAAACCTTTCGCTCAATTCCGGTAAGATATCGGGACTTTGCGGCAGACTTATGTGCTGTTTGCAATATGAATACTCCACCTACGCCGAGGAGACCGCAAAGACTCCTCCCGTTGATTCTGTGGTAAAGACCGCGAACGGCGTTGGATTTGTTACAGAAACAAATCCCTTGGCAGGAACTATAAAGGTAAGGCTCAAGGACAAGCCCGACACGGCTCCCGAGCTTTACAAGAGAGAGGATGTTACGCTTATTTCGCGCCCCTCAAAAAACAATGACGACAAGGACTGATTGTGAAAACCGCGGAGTGATTTAGATATATTGTCCAAAAATGTCAAAATAAATTTGTTCAGTTTTTTTCATAAATGATGTTGAAAAAATAATAGAACTGTGATACAATGTATATGTCAAAATTACAGAAAGGACTGGTAATTAACCATGGCATACAAGATTACTGATGATTGCATCGGTTGCGGCGCATGCGCATCCGAGTGCCCCGTAGAAGCTATCTCCGGGGGAGACGGCAAGTTCGAGATCGACGCTGATACTTGCATCGATTGCGGCAACTGTGCTGAGGTTTGCCCCGTTAGCGCACCTGTAGAGGCATAATTACTTAGGGAATTTCATTCCCACAAATTCTCGTCGGGATCCATAGTTTAGGAGCCCGACGAGTTTTTCATATAACCTCAAAGATAGGTTGTAATTTTTCAGAAAGGAGCCGAGCATGGAAAACGAATTCACCTTGAAAGTCAATGAGAATATTGAATTGATACAAAGCGCAAACGGCCTTACGTTTGGAACAGACGCCTATCTCCTTGCCGCGTTTGCCAAAGGCGGCGCAAAGAAAACTTGTGCCGATCTTGGAAGCGGGACGGGAATAATTCCCCTGCTCTGCGCCTCAAAAAATAAATTCCCCAAAATATTCGCGCTTGAAATACAGCCCTCGTTTGTTTCGATCATTTCAAAAAATGCCGAGATAAACGGTTACGTGGATAAGATATTTCCAACAGCCTCAGACGTGCGAGAGATAAGATCGGCAAGTCTTGGCGGCGAGGTGGACGTTGTAACGGCAAATCCTCCTTATATGAAGGTGAATTCGGGCAAGAGAAACGAGCATGACGAAAAATTCATCGCGCGCCACGAGGTGTGCGGCGATATTTGCGACTTTTGCGCGGCGGCGGCTCGTATTCTCAAGCACGGCGGCAATTTTTACACCGTTTGGCGTCCCGACAGGCTTTGCGATCTCATCGCGGCGCTCCGTGAATGCCGCCTAGAGCCAAAGCTTATCACCTTTGTTCACGCTACACCCGAAAGTCAGCCATCCATGGTGCTTGTGCGTTCCAAAAAGGGCGCGGCGTCGGGCTGTACCGTCACTCGCCCTCTGTTTTTGCACGACTCACGCGATGACGCCGCGAATAACAAGCTCTCACGCGATGCAGAGCAAATATACGCGACCTGCTCCTTTGAGTCGTTTAATTAAATTTAGAAGGTTACCCTATGGAAAATATGAAAAGAGTTTTAAGCTACGTGCGCCGCGCCACAGACGATTATTGCATGATCGAGGATGGCGACAAGATCGCCGTTGGCGTTTCCGCGGGCAAGGATTCCTTAACATTGCTCTGCGCTATGGCTTATCTGCGCCGCTTCTACCCCAAAAAGTTCTCGCTCATCGCGATAACAATTGACATGGGATTTGAGCCGCGGCAGGATTTTACACCCATCCGCGAGCTGTGCGAGAGGCTTGACGTTGAATACCACGTAGTTCCCACCGAAATATTCAAAATAATCTTCGACGTCAGAAAAGAGTCAAATCCCTGCTCTTTGTGCGCCAAGATGCGCCGCGGGGCATTACACACCGCCGCAAAGGAGCTGGGCTGCACGTCTGTGGCGCTCGGTCACCATTTTGACGACGTTGTGGAGACGTTTATGCTCAATCTGTTCTTTGAAGGCAGGCTCGGTTGCTTTTCCCCCGTAACATATCTTTCGCGCGTGGGGATAAAGCTTATCCGCCCCATGCTATATATGCCCGAACGTGACGTTGCGGAGTTTTCAAAGAAAAACGAGCTTCCCGTCATTCCCTCTCCCTGCCCTGCGGACAAAAACACGCAAAGAGAGGAAATGAAGCAGCTTTTGCGCTCGCTCGAACGCGAAAACAAGGGACTGAGGTACAGAATTTTTGGCGCGATAACGCGCGGAGAAATAGACGGTTTCCGTCAGTTCGGACGGATGGAAGGCATAAAGAACTATCAAAACGAGGATGCGGACGCATCCGATAAACCGGAGGTCAACGATGAAAACTAACGATTATAGATTCCGCAAAGCGACACCCGTCTGGGAGCGCGGCGCACAGCTTACCATGAACAGAACCGTGGCTTACGTAGCAAAGGTAAACGGTAAAAACACAGACTGTACGCTTTGTCTTGCGGGCGCTACGTCCTTCACCGTTTTTGTCAACGGAGAATTTCTCGCGCACGGTCCTGCAAGAGCCGCGCACGGCTTCTACCGCGTTGACAAATACGCGCTTCGTGACCGCCTCGATCACGATGAAAACACGGTTGAGATAAGAGTCTCGGGCTACAATATCAACACCTTTGCTTATCTCGATCAGCCCTCCTTTATTTGCGCTGAAATAGTTGCAAAAGATGGCGTTATCGCCGCAACGGGTGTTCCCTGCATCAATTTTACCGCCTACGGTGTGGACGAAAAAATGATGAAGGTACATAGGTTTTCCTATCAGCGTCCCTTTACCGAAAACTACCGCTTGGGTGACGGCGCGTTTGATTATTCCCACCGCACGCCTTTGGAGATCGAGGCTTGTCCCGATAAGCATTTCATTTGCCGCGACCTGCCTTACGGCGAATACGAGCGTCTTTCCCCCGTCTCCATTATGGGCAGAGGCAAGGTAAGCTACAGTGAAAAGGACAAATATTTTACTGACAGAGCTATCACACAGATCAGCGATATTTTCAGAGGATATAAGGAAAGCGAGCTTGAATTCAAATCCTATGTTGAAGTTGGCAAGATGGACTTTTCTTTGAGAGAGGATACCGACGAGACTACGGGCAGTTTTTCCATCCCTGCCGACACCTACGTTGACTTGGATATGGGTGCGGACCAGACAGGTCTCGTTTATCTCGAAGTCGAGGCAGAGGACGATTGCGAGCTTTACGTCACGAGCGACGAGGTGCTTATGCCGGACGGTCAGGTCAACTGCTTCCGCTTTGACGTTACCAGCGTAATAAGCCTCATACTCAAAAAAGGCACGTACACCTTCGTCAGCGCCGAGCCTTATGCCATCAGATATTTCCGCCTCGTTGCAAAGGGCGGTAGCGTGAATATCCGCAAGATAAATATTATAGAGGTCGCCTTCCCCAACAGTCTTATAAAGACCCGTTTCGTATCGGACGACGCAGTTATGGAAAAGATATACGATGCCGCACTGCGTACCTTCCGCACAAACACCGTGGACTTTTTTATGGACTGCCCCTCACGCGAGCGTGCAGGTTGGCTTTGCGACAGCTTCTTTACCTCAAGAGTTGAAAAACTACTCACCGGAGCGTCAGCCGTCGAGCGCCAGCATCTTGCAAACTTCATAATGCCCGGCCAGGTCGCTCTGCTTCCCGAGGGTATGCTCCCCATGTGCTACCCCGCGGACATACTTCACAACACATATATTCCCAACTGGGCCATGTGGTACGTAGTAGAGCTCAGAGAATATTTTGACCGCACAGGAGATTGCGAGTTTATATGCGAGGCACGCGAAAGAATATACGCTCTTGTTAATTATTTCAAGCGCTTTGAGAATGAGCTTGGCTTGCTTGAAAAGCTCGAGGGCTGGTTGTTCGTTGAGTGGTCACACTGTAACGATTTAGTGCAGGACGTATCCTTCCCGTCAAATATGATGTATGCAAAAATGCTCCGCTGCATATCCGAGCTTTACGGTGACCTTGAGCTTGCAGATAAGGCACAAAGAATAAAGGACACCGTCAACGAAATGGCGATGACGGATAGCGGTTTCTACTGTGACAACGCCGTTCGCAACGAGCAAGGAAAGCTTGTTCTTTCGGGTGAGCGCACCGAGACCTGCCAATATTACGCCTTCTTCTGCGATTTCGCAACGCCCGAAACGCACGGAGAGCTTTGGGAGCGTCTAGTAGTTGATTTCGGCTCGGACAGAAAGAACACGGACAAATATCCCGAGATATCCCCCTCCGCGCCCTTTATCGGCAACTATCTGCGCCTTGATCTGCTCCACAGATACGGCTTCTATGACAAGCTTTATTCCGATATTCGCGGCTACTTTGAATATATGGCAGACCGCACAGGTACGCTCTGGGAGCATGCCTCGGTCAACGCTAGCTGTAACCACGGCTTCGCCTCCCACGTCATCTATTGGATGAAGTCCTTGGGTTTGGTTGAATAATTTTAAAACATCAAAAAGGCTCTCGTTTCGAGAGCCTTTTTTGAATGATAAATTAGGATTTAGCAAATAGTTAGATGATGCAACGAAGTAAGCATTACTTCAAATTTAAATTCACCACCCCTATAACCCGCCGACAAATCAAAATTTATAGGTTATTCGTAAAAATTCTCGTAATCGGGCAGGGCTTTCCATTCGTCTGTGTTAACAAGAATATCGCGGATAGTCTTGATTGCATTCATAAATTTTTGAGCCTCGGGCGTCATGCCCTCATACATTAACGACGCCTCGGGAACGGTTATCGTTTTATCGATTGAGCCGGTTTTGACGGTGAGACTCAAGCTGAGATGGGGCTCGGAGAGCCCGAAATCGTCGTAATCAAACTCGCCGAGATTCTCAACATCCAACTGCTCGATCACCGTCCAGACGGCATTCAGCTCATCATCCGACAAAAAATACGTAGTTGCGTAATCCTCGGGGTGCGTCGCATCGGTGGTTTTTACAAGCTTGCCCGTCTTACTGTCGTACGAGCTGATTCCGAATACGCCCCACGTCACCGCAAAGCAAAAATCCTCGGGAGCCTCGCTTTTAGTCGGGTTTAAGTTGGAAATGTCATACACCGTAAATATCTGCGCGGGATAGCTCTCGGCAATCATTCCGTCATACGTTATTCTGACAAGGTCGCCTATCTCAAAGCCCGTTCGAGTCTCTCCGCTATAAAGCTTCGTTGTTACATAAAGCTCGGCGCTACAGAGGTGCCTGACCCACGATTCTTCGTGCGCCTCTACTAAAATCGTACCGCTATTCACCTCGATAACCTTAGCATCAAACCAAGAAACAGGCTCGTAGCCCTGGGGGTAGTTTCCACCCTCGACCGTGCCGCTATGAGGATATTCGTCATTTGGTACGTAGACTGCCATGTCCCCGTTATCAATATTGTCGTTCTCCGATTCGGTTTCTGTGCTATGTGTATCCGTAATCGTGCCTTGTGTATCCGTGTTTTCTTTCTTGGTTGATGTATCGCATCCCACTATCATGATACAGACAAGAATCAATGCGACAAAAAACCATAAAGCGCGCAAGTTGTTTTTCATGATGACCTCCATTCCGCCGCGTTTGCGGCACAAAAAGTTTTGATGAAATTTCACATATTTCAAGTCCTTGATGAACTTACGTAAGCAGTTTCTTTGTCTTCAATAAATACGTCGATATTTTCTATGAAAGGTTACACTTATTTCAACTTTTTTATTCTTATTTCTTCGCCTTTCGCAAAGTGATATGTTATTAATGGATCAAAATTATCATTTTCAATAACGTATTTGCCATTCGGCAGTGATATTCTGACCTTTGTATCGCGCTCAAATATCAACTTAGCCTCAAAATGCTCACTTGACCACTCAAAGCTCGTTTTTCCTCCAAAAAACGCAAAGCCCTCAACCTTACCGCGCTCCATTCTGCTACACAGTGCGGGCAAAAAGCTTATCGACTCCTCATCAGCTTGTAAAAGCATCATTTGCACCGCATTTACCGAGCCCATTAGCGCGTCCAGCTGTATAGGCGCAAACTGCCCAAGCCCAAGCGTTACACCCATATCTCTGTAATCGTTATGCAGAGTCATAAAATTAGGCAGGAGGCACCCCTTTGCCAAAAGATCAAAACAACGGGCTACGTCCTCACCGCGACCTAATCGCGCGTATATTCCCGCCATGTGCATAAGTGACCAGCCGCTTTGTCCCTGCAAAACGCGCAACTCAAGAGCGCGCTCAAACGCCGATTTATCTATTCCCTTCTCGTTTCCGGGAAAAAGCGGATAAAGATGCGAAAGATGCCTATGGAAATAGTTATCCAAAAGCTCGTCCTTTTGCCACTCCTTGACGGCTCCGTCCTCATTTGTCGCATATTCGGGCAATGCGCTCAAAGTGCTTTGCCATTTATTTACCGCTTCAGCGTCCATTTCTATCTCGTCCGCAAGTGACAAAAGATTACAAAGAAGCTCTTTTAAGATGGCAATATCCATTGTGGAATTCTCTGCGGTCGGCATAGGATGACTCATTCTGATGCCATGAACGTCATCAATGAAATTGATCGGGCTGTTTTCCGGAGAAACCGAAGGATATATACGAGCTTTTCCCCTTTCATCAAACGTAAGGTAATCAAGATAAAATTCCGCGGCTCCTACCATAAACGGAAGTATGTATTTTTGCAGAGCTTCCCTGTCACCCGTCATTTTGTAATAATCGTAAAAGTGCTTTGACAGCCATCCCGCAACGCCGATATAATGTATTATTACCGGAACAACAGGCGATGGTTGACGGTTTATGGGGGTCGAATATACACTCAGGTAAATTCCTTTTTTCCCAAACAGCTTTTTCGCGTAATCGCGATAGTCACAAAGATCTCGGCAGTAATACTCTACAAGAGGCAAAACAAGCCCCGAAAAACCGCCCGTCAGCGCATGCCAATATATCATCTGAACGTTCTCGTTAGCCACGTTTTGCGGCCACGTCGGCTTGTATTCCGCATTCCATAGTCCGTAAAGCGCAAAGGGCAAGCCGCCCTCGCGCGTGCCACTCACAAATAGATAACGGCCGAACTTCCAAAGCTTTTCAATAAGCTCGGAAGATGCTTCATCGTCGTAAGCAGCGTCTATCAGCAGCTCGTTCGATATGTTTTCACCTTGGCAAAGCTCCAATGACACATTTGAATAAAGGCTTGAATGAGCCTTTGCGTGCGAAGATAAGAGCTCATCATAAGAGGGTAAGTCGCAAACACTTGCGCGCAGCTCCTCACAGGAAAGCTTTTTTGAAAAGCATTTTACTATAAAGCAAAGCTCATTTGCCTCAATTTTAAGACTTTGACCGTCGACCCGTGCGCCCTCAACGTGTATGATCGCACTTGCCGTGTCTGCGACAAAAAAGACGTAGCCATCCTCATAGCTTATATCATATCCAAAAGGAAACCTTTCTTGCGTTCCATCGTTTTGTATGTCAAAGCTCAAAGTGTATGTCTTTTCCTCATTGGACTTAACCTTGAGTGCGGTAACGTCAAGCTCGCGATGCACAAAGCACTCGCGCTCTATCGGGTTATCTCCCTCTTGGCAGGTGATCCGACACACTCCGCTTTTCATATCAAGCTCGCGGCGGTAGTGCTTAAACATAGCTATGGGATCTGTGCGCAAAGACAGAACACCCAAGGGATAAGGGTATCCCGGATCTGTTTCAAATCCCTTTTCACGCAAAGCGTTGCATAACATGTCACACGCTTTGTGATAGTTGCCCTTGTCCATTTGCTTGCGCATTTCGTCAAAAACGTCCGATACGTTCGGCAATACGCCAACTTTTGCGCCGTGCCATAGATCGTAGCGATTAAAAAGTATATTTTCTTGGTACATTCCACCATAAACAAGCACACCTGTATATCCGTTTCCAAGTGGCGTTGCCTCTCGCCATGGCTTGCTTAAACACGACGAAGGTCGATTCATTATTAGCTTGTCGGACATATATCCTCCAAATAGTTCATTTCTTACTTCAATTATATCAAATTTTTAATACAAGTCAATATAAACTTAAAAAGTAAGATAAATTGGGATTTAGCAAATAGTTAGATGATGCAACGAAGGGTCGCATTCTTGAAAGACAGCTTGGCAAAGAACTTGCACGAATTTTAGGTTCTAACTAGATTGGGGTGACGCTGAGCCAACCTGTATTGATAGATTGTCGAACCCAACCTTTATATATAAAGTACAATCAGAGATTAACTTAATGGGGTGCAAAAACGATAATATTCGCTCCATCTATTAAGCATTACTTCAAATTTAAATTCACCACCCCTATGCCCCAAAGAGTTTTGGGGGTGAGGGGGTTCTGCACAGCAAGCAGTGCGGTGAGTTTTGCAAGCAAAACATCACGACTAAAGTCGGGGAGAGGGTACCCTTTTATGAAAAGGTACCCTCTCCCCCTATGATCCTCGTCCCACGCAACCCACCAACAAATCAAAATTTGAAGTTGATTAAAAAAATACGGAAAAGTGCCAAGGCACTTTTCCGTTCATTTTATATTTCTACCTTTTTACCACTGACAAAGACATCGGAAACGGAGAAATCATCTCCAAAAACTACAACATCCGCGTCGTATCCTTTGGCGAGCTTACCTTTTGAATCAAGTCCCATGATATTTGCAGGTGTTTCTGTAATCATTTTTACTGCTTGGAAGACAGGAATATCCGCCTCGGTAACAGCAACACGCACAAGTCTGTCGGCGGTTGCAACACTACCCGCAAACGCGCTCCTGTCAACCAGCTTACACACACCGTCCTCAATAACAAATTCGGTTGCTTGCATAAAGCCGTGCGTTTGATCGGTGCCTGCCAGATGCAAACTGTCCGTAATAAGCGCTATTTTTTCAGGTCCCTTGATCTTATAAATAAGCTTGATAAGCTCGGGAGGCAGATGCTTACCGTCACAAATTATTTCAACAAACATACCGTCCTCGAGGAACGCCGTTTCAATAACTCCGAGTCTGCGGAAGCCATGATCTCTGGTAATGGTTGACGTACAGGAATAGAGGTGGGTAACGAGATTGCAGCCCGCAGCCATTGCGCGCTTCATATCAGCATATATCGCGTTTGTATGTCCTGCCGCGGCAACTATTCCGCGCTCCCCCAGCGCCTTTGCAAATTTTTCACCCTCGTCATTCTCGGGAGCGTAGCTCCAGCGGGCGATAGAATCTCCGTGCGCTTCAAGCACGGGCATATAGGCCTTCTCAATCGGCGCGGTTATGAAATCGGCGCACTGCGCTCCTGCTTGCTCACGCGAAAGATAAGGGCCTTCCAGGTGAGAACCGATAATATTTCCCTTCACTCGCGCATCATTCATAGCCGCCGCTACGTTTGCTACTGACCCCGCCATACTCTCCATAGGAGCCGCCGATATAGTAGGACATATAGAGGTTGTGCCGTGCGCAAGATGGAAATTACAGCCTTCAACTATGTCGTCAACACTCTTTTCAAAGGCATAGCCGCCGCCCCCGTGCGTATGGATATCGATAAATCCTGCGGATACGTAGTTACCCGTAAAATCATAGCATATGTCCGCAGCCTTTTCTATCGCGCCGACTTCCGAAACTTTATCGTCTTCAAGATAGACATACCCTTCAAACAGACCGTCCGATAAAACGATCTTATCGCTTTTAATTCTTGTAGTCATATCACAGTATCATCGACGCGCTGTCGGTCTCAACATAGAGTATTGCGCCCTTCTTTGTGCGAAGAACGGTTGCGGGACAATGCTCATCAATGCTGCCCGTTAAAGTTTCCTTTACCGCCCAAGCCTTTGTTTTTGCGGGAACTATGCAGAACACCGCATCGGGCGCCATAAGCGCGGGAACGGTAAGAGAAAGCGCGTACTCGGGAACGTCATCAAACTTCGCAAAGCAACCGTCGTTTACCTGTTGCTGACGGCAGATATCGTCAAGCTTTACGGGCTTTACCCATACCTTGTCATTGAAGTTTGCAACGGGTGGGTCGTTAAATGCGATGTGACCGTTCTCACCTATACCCATTACAACAATATCAACCTTGGCGTCCTTGAGCATATCGCCATATCTTTGGCACTCGCCCTCAACGTCGGGGGCATCGCTTCCGATATAGTTAACGCTCTTAAAGGGCACGAGCGAGAAAATATGGTCGGAGAGGAAATTGCCGAATCTCTGAGGAGCTGTAGCGTCAAGTCCAAGATATTCGTCCATGTGATATGCGTTTACTCTGTTCCATTCAATGCTCTTGTCTGCCACGAGCGAAGCGAGCACCTCGTTCTGCGAGGGCGCAGCCGCAAATATCATGCTTATCTCATCCTTTGCAGCAAGACACTCCTTGATCTTTGCCGAGATATCATTAGCTGCTGCCTTACCCATCTCGCTTCTTGTGCTATAGATATTTACCTTCAGTTCATCCTGATAATAGCTCTTAATCGGTTCCATTTGTCCTTTATTCTCCAATATTGAAATTAGTCTTTGCGCTCCGTCACAAAAAGCGCTCTTGAGATCGGGATATTTATAGGGATTTTCAAACGTTTTCCCCTCTGCAACCAGCGCGTTGAGTCCCGAAAACGTTTGAAGATGCGGCTCTAAAGTAATAAAGAAATCCTCTCCTGAATACTCCTTATGCGCAGCAAGAATATCCGCTATGTGCGCTTCACCACAGCCCGCGGGAACGATAGCTCCTGCGGCGAAAGAATCTTTTATGTGGAAATACGCAATATACTCACGGAGCAATTCATATCCATCGGGATAGGGCTTGTATCCGTCGAGCACAAAGTTACCCATATCAAATACACATTTGAGTCTGCCGCCAAAATACTCAAACAGCTCAAGACAGCGCTCCGGCGATTCGCCGTAAATCTTAGCCTCGTTCTCGTGACACAATATCACGCCGTATTTATCCGCAAGATCAAGCAAACGCGAAAGCGTATCGTACACCACGCGCTTATTCTCCTCGTCGCTCATAGTCGCAACGGGGTAAAAGCTGAACATCCTTATGTATTTAGCACCAAGAATATTTGCATATTCAAAAACCTTCTCGGCGCGCGCAAGCTCAGCATCCATATCGGCATCGGTATTTACCTTTCCAATAGGAGATCCTATGGAGTTTACTCCAATACCGTTTGCGAACAGCTTGTCTTTCAGAGCCGTAACTTCATCACGCTCCAGAGAAGCGATATTTACACCGTTAACAAATCTGACTTCAAGATACTTGATGCCAAATTTCTTAAGGACCTCTATCTGTCCTTCAAGCTCGGGCGCGTATTCATCCGCAAATGCTGAAAGAATTATATTTGCCATATCGATCACCTGATTATCAAAGGAACTTGACGGGCAGAGGATTTCTGGCGTGTACCTCGGAAATAACCTTTACGGTCTGCATCGCAACCTCTGCGCCAAATGTCATGGGCTTATCCTCAGTAATGAAAGCATACAACTCTTTATAAAGGCTTGCGGTTCCAATGTCAAAGGGACCACCGTTGAATTTTCCCTCTTCGTTGTGCTTGATGAGGCTTTCGGAGCAATAGCAAGGCTCTCCCTCTTCATCTACAAGAGACGTTTCGATAACCTGCTTACGAGGATTCTCTTCGTCTGTGTAATAAACGAGTTCATAGCTTCCAAGTCCCATCTTCATGCAACCTCGGCTACCCTGAACCTTAATATTGAAGTTTGAGTAAGCGTCACAGGAGCTTACCTCAACGTCAACAACGGGCTTGCCGGGAGCAGACAGTATGATCTTTGCATAATCGTCGCCATCTCCGCTGGTCTGAGCTACACAAAGCTTGGAGTATTCTATTCTGGTTTCCTTATCAAAATCAAGGAATCCAAGCGCAAGACCCACCGGGTGAGGTCCGGTGTTGAAAAGACCCCCCGCAACCTTTTTCTGAAGCGTTTGCCAGTCCCAACGTCTTGAAAATCCGTTAAACTTTATATCAACAGCAACTATATCGCCAAGCTTACCGCTGTTTGACACCTCACGGGCAAACAAATAATAGGGCGCGTAGAAGCTCTGCTGGAATGCCGCCAGCTTTACATTATTATTCTTAGCGGTTTCAAGCAATCTCTGGCACTCATACTCGGTAGCACCCATGGGCTTTTCAACAAGAACGTTGTATCCGTGCTCAAGGCAATCAAGAGTGATTGCATAGTGCTGCTCGGAGTAAGATGCATTAACGATAACGTCGATATCGTCAAACGCGAAAAGCTCCTTGTAATCTGTGAGAGTGATGCATCCGGGATAGTCCTTCTGTGCAACACTGCGACGGAATTCATCCTTATCAACAACGTACTTAACGTTATAAAACTCGTTTCTTTCGCTGCGATAATAAGCTCCGTGAATGTTTTTGCCGCTTCGTCCTTGCCCGATTATAGCAAGATTCAACTTTTTCATAGTGACCTCCAAATTTTAGTTTTTCGGAAAATATTAAATAAATTATACTTTTCGTTGCATAAATACTATCAATTGAAAACCTTAGGAAGTATAATTATTGCAATGAAGTACATATATGACAATTATAGAATATATTTTTTGCAAAGTAAATAGCAAAAAATGCACAAAATTATTGCAAAAAATGAGATTTGGTGATATAATTAATTCAGATCATGCTTGCAATGATGGAAATAACGATTTCAACGCCCGAATAATTTCTGTTTGTTTTTGCGATTTATTTGACACTTTGCGCCATTGAAAGTCAAGAGAAAAACGTTGTATAATAGTGTAAAATCCACTAATAGAAGATTTTCCATCTTATCATATAAAATAATCACCTTATTACCCACAAATGCGGAAAGGAGGTACCGTATGCCGCAAACATTTATTGACCTTTGGGAAGGCGATCTGTGTTTCCAACACAAGCTGGATGTCGCGCCGCCTCTAGACTACATGTCAACGCATACACACAACTGCTATGAGCTTTTGTATATCATAGACGGTAATATTACCCACGTAGTCGAAGATAAGAAATACAAGCTGAATAGCGGAGATCTCGTTTTCGTGCGCCCTAATATGTATCACTTCATCCAGATAGACTCTTCATCAAAGGATTATGAGCGCATCAATATACAATTTGATGAATCCGATATCAACACGGATATGAGTATAATCCCTCCCTCCATAAACGTGATAAACACCGCAAATAATTCTCGCCTTTCCGATATCTTTGCGAAGATAAACGTTTATTCGGAAACATTTGACAAGGAAGTGTTTTTTAAGATCCTCCGCGGACTCATCACTGAGATCGTGTACAATATTTCCCTAACTGAATCAGCAGATATGCGCGAGGAGCTTTCCGTCACCAATCCGCTTATGACAAAAGCGATCGCATATATAAACAATAATTTGTTTACAATAAAAAATGTCAGTGAAATAGCTGACGCAGTATTCGTTACCGAGAGTTACCTTTTTAAGCTTTTTAAAAAAGAGTTACGCAAGGGTCCTAAAAAGTATATTACAGACAAGCGCCTGCTTGCCGCACAGAGAATGATAAAAAACGGAGAAAAGCCTACAACAGTTTTTGAAAAATGCGGATTCAACGACTATACGTCATTCTATCGGGGATACGTTGAGTGTTTTGGACATTCCCCATCTCAAGAAGCAATAAATGACACAAAAAACCCGTGATGCTCATCACGGGTTTTATTTTTACTTCTCGTTAGAAGGCTTGGTTCTCTTTTCAGCTCTTACGATCTTGTAAAGCTCCTCTGCGGCAAGTCGTGTCTTAGCAACGACGTCGCCCTCACCCTTGGGGAAGCAATAATACAAAATTTCCTTTGTTCCTATACAAATTATATCGCCAAGCTTATACCAATAGTAATCTGCGTAAAGGCTATAGGAAGCCAAGGGCTTTTGCACGTAATCAAGCTCTCCGTCACAGCCTGTAAGATGGAATCCCTCACGAGAGTGAGTCAGTCTTCCCTCTCCAAGCTCATATATACATTCCGTATCGACCATAGCATATATATCAACCGGAACATCCAAATTATATTCTCCGCGCTCGATCTCTTCCCTTACGCACTTTCTTTCCCAATCATACCAATCGGGAACGTGTGCAAACTCTGTTTCACCGTCAAGCGCGCGCATATAACCTTGCTCGGTAAGCTCATACTGCTTTCCGCAGGCATGGCAGGTCAAAATCGTGCCTTTACCCTCCGTCTTACCTTCCGCAAGACAATGGGGGCATTTGTACAATGCGCGGTTAAGATAGTCTGCTCTGAAGGGCTCATCGATCTTAACTCCGTTTTGCTGCTGCCACAAAAAGTTATCAAAAGAAAACTTCTGCTTTAATAGATCGTTTATCTCTCTGGGGCTCTTTTCTTTAATGTCTTCAGGCGACAAAAGGTACTCCGCAGTAGCACTTACCTTAACCTTTCTCTTTTGACGGTTATTATACAAGGGATCACGGGCAAACGCACCCTCTGTTTTTACAACAACCACGGGTATTCCAAGCATTTTAATGCATCTGCCAAGGCTTTCGGGAAGCGGTGTGGCAGTTCCGTCAAAGCTATAGCTCGCCTCGGGGTACATAAGTATAGACGAGTTGTAGCGTTTAACGGCGTACATCATATCGTGCAACAAAGAAATTTCGGAAACAAATTTCTTTGTAGGTATGCATCCGATCTGCCTCATAAGCCAGTCCTTGCCTATAAATCCATCCGAGGTGCAAACAATATTGTATTTTCTAGGATAGAATATTCTGGACACGATCTCAAGATCTATAAAGCTCGAATGATTCATAAGAATAAGACACGGCTCCTTTTTGGAGAGCTTATCCATACCTATCGATTCATATTTGAATCCGGTAGCCAAAAGATCGGGGATGGAAACCGTTCTTATAAGTGTTCTGAAAAAGAAGCTGGGCTTATTAGGCTTTCTCTCTTGCTTTTTAGGCTTATCAAGCACATCCTTATAGGTAAAACCGCGTTTGATCTTCATAATACAAATGTCTCCTTGAAGCTAATACATTATTAAGCGGATATTAACTTTGTTAATTATATCATTAACTAACGCGTTTGTCAATAGCGATGTTTTTATATAAAAGCGCAATTGAATAAATGCAAAGTTTATTTTTCGACAATATGTTACTTTTTGCGCAACAATTTATGGATATACATTCTACTGGGTCGTATTTCACCTTCACACACTACGTCGGTAAAATACTTCCACCCATATCTTTCATAAAAGGACGTATGGTCTGTTACCAGATACAAGGTATCTATTTGACGCCGGCTCATATCGCGGCATATATATTCAAGTATCGCTCCCGCTATCCCCCGTCCTCTGTAGTTTTCTTCAACGTACAAGGCGCACACGTTGGGTGTAAGATCGCATCTGTCATGAAAATCATTTTCTATAACTCCCGCGCCGCCGATAATGTGACCGTTCTCCACGGCAACATACCACTCCGGCACGGCCCCTTTGCCCAAAAGACAGCTATCCATACTTTCTTCATATGCCTCTAGCGGTATACCCCATTTTTCATGGAACCACTGTGACATTGTTATTTTCATTGTTGGGACGTCAGTCAGACGTATTATTTCATATGTCATTTGATCACCTCCAATAAATTATATCATATATTATCCAAGGTGTCAATTAATGATACATCTATCCCGGGGACTGAATAAAATAATAATTAAAAAATTGATTTTTGCTATTGCATTTTATTTAAAAGTGTGATATAATATTGAGGTCGTCAAGACTACATTAAAATTTATGTGCAGTATGCATCAAAGGAGTGATATTTCGCCTGTGGCGAATATACCCACACCCTGCGCCTGACAAGCAAGCTTGTCGATCTTCGGGTGGGGTATGCGCAGTGGATTCGGACAACGAATTGTCCGAGCCGCGTCTTATCAAGCTCCGTAAATATGATGCGCATCTGCGCATCATATTTACGGAGAGATATCGAAGTGGTCATAACGGGGCTGACTCGAAATCAGTTTGTGCGAAAGCACACGAGGGTTCGAATCCCTCTCTCTCCGCCATAAACAAAACACACCGCGCTCGCGGTGTGTTTTGTTTATGGCGGAGAGAGGGATGAACGAAACCGATCTTCAAATCCGCCCGCGAATTTGAAAAAGGTTCGAATCCCATCCTTTTTGAATTAACGAATAGAAATGTGCTAAAAGGTTGAAAGCTCTTTGTTTTCGGGCATTTCATGCTTTTTTCTCGCCTTTATCTTACTCCTCGTTGCCTCAAAGCTCGCGTTCGTGAGAAACGCCACTACGTCCTCGGGCGCATCGGGCAGAAGCACGGAGACCCAATGGAGTTTGTTCATATGATATGCGGGATAAACGCCGTCAGGAGAGCCGAACGAGCCGAACATTTCCGTGGGAAGCTTGAGGTTTACAACGTCGATCACCTCGTCGCTATCAAGCCCGAATTTGCAACGCGACACCTTCATTACAATCGCATACCACTTGCGGTTGTCCGCATGCCTTAGTACAGCAGTCTCAAAATCATCCTCAAACGGATAGTCGGGCGACGTTCCATACGACGCAAGACACATATTTAAATATTCTTGTTTTGTCACCAATTATTCCTCTCTTTTATGTTTGATTCTGATACTATCCGCAATATTGGTGTTATTTTGCAAATGACTACGTTCTCGATTTCTTCTTGATGCAAAAAGGATTCATTGTAAAACACAGTTTATTCTGCAATACGTATGCTGCAATATCGGCATTTGTAATTTTGTGAACAGACATAATATCTTTAACATCTTTCCATAATATCACATTATTACTTTGTAAAATCTCGTTAAGACAATCAGCAAGCTCCGGGTCAACTCTTCTATTTTTGATTTCATATATAGAATTTCCGCGGTCGTCCAAAATCAAATAACCGTATCCTTTCTCTTTGCAAAATCGGTGCAATTCATTACAACGACTGATGTTATAAACAACCCCCATATTGATAGTTGACATCAGTAGCACCAAAACGCTTGTTCCATCAGGTAATATTAGCAAAAAATGAGGGCGGTGGTCGGTTTTGGCAGAATAATAGTATATTATATCAGGATTTGGTACTGTTTTAATTATTGGCTCGAACTTTTTAAGTTTATTATAAAATCTCTTTTGATTCTCGTAACGGTATTCTTCGCCGCAAGAACTCACCGAATTTGTATCAACAAGCTGCCTAAACGAAGGATAGCAAATTTTCGACCGATATATCTCCCAATCCTCCAATATGCGTTTTTCGTTTTTGACAAGTTCGTTGGCTCTTTCGTTCTCGTCTTTGATGCATTTTATTTCTTGAAATATTTGTTTACTGAAATCCATGCCAAAAAACATATTGACAATAGCTTGTTTTTTTCTGGAGCTGACGTTATTCATTCCATACATAAGAAGATTAAATACATCAAAGTCTATTTCCTCAAAAGCCGATGCAAGTTGCTCAATAAGATGATTATATTCGTCGTTATTATTTCGAATGGCTCTCTTAAAACATCCAAATAAACGACTATCCAAATGATTTACAAGCTGACGTATGCGTTCTCTTGAAAGGCTATGGCGACATCCTATGGCGGAGAATGTCGTTGTGTCCACCTCTATATATTCGAGGTATATTGCCAGTGTTCGTTGAATACTCTTGTATCCACGTTTGTTCATAAACTCTAATATGTCATCGAATATCTTAACTATTAGTTTTCCGCTGTTCTCAAATTGCGATACATCGTTCCCATCATTATTACCGTCACTACAGTATTGCTCTGCTTTTTCAAGCGTCTTGCTCGTTACATTTTGCCATAAATACTGAATATCCGAGACCGTATTTTGATTTTTGCGAGTTTCTTTAGATGTTTCCATCCTTTGTAATTCAACTTGGAAGCCGCCGTTAATCTTTGATTCCAAATAACTCTCGTATATTTTGTCTATAGCCTCAAGGATTGCAGCCTGATTAGAGTTATCAAACTCAATCCTGAAAACGTTGTTCTTTCTCGACTGATTAAAATCAATTCTGGAATTAAAAAAGACCGTTCCCCTCGTTTCGCAAATCCAAAACATATAAAAATCAAGCAATAAGCCAAAACCAACAAATTTGTTTCCAGTGTTAATCGGAAGATCATATTCAGCAACACTTTTTTGCCTTATTCTTAAATACAAATCTTTATGCTTATCCAAAAGTCTGGATTCAAGGCTCCCGTACATCCATTTCGCCTCCATTCAAATCTTCTTTACATGAATTATAGCATATTTGTTGGTATTTTTCAATAAGCAAAACATCGGACGGCTAAGCTGTCCGATGTTTTGCTTATGTTCAATATCAAAGATATTTTTTAAGGAACCCTACCGCCATGGAAATATCTGCCTCGGGGTCGGGACCTGCCTCGCGCTCGATCGTGAGGAATCCATCATATCCAATGTCGCGAAGTGCCTTGATATAGTTATCCCAATCCACACTTCCCTCTCCAAGCGGAACCTCCTCAAAGCCCTTGCAAGCGTTGAGCGCATCTACGTCGCCAACCGCGAACGCATGATAAACGTTTGTGGGATCCTGTTCAGGATCAAGCATATTACCATCCTTTGCGTGAGTGTGAACTATGTAATCCTTAAGCATATATACCGCCTCAACGGCATCCTGTCCCGTTACCATAGTAAAGTTTGCGGGGTCAAGGTTAACGCCAACGCCTCCCTTGGTATCCTCAAGGAACATAAGCAAGGTTGCTGCCTTTTCGGGTCCCGTCTCGATAGCCAAGGTTGCGCCCTTGCTCTGTGCATACAGTCCGCACTCGGTAAGCGCATCGAGCATGATCTTGTATCTGGGGTTGCTCTTATCCGCGGGAATGACACCGATATGTGTGGTAATAACGTTCGCACCGAACTCTATAGCAAGGTCAACTATCTCCTTAGTTTTTCTTACTCGCTCGGCATTGTCAGCCTCTATCTCAAATCCATATCCGCCCATATCTCCGCACAGTGCGGAAACAACAAGACCGTTATCAGCAAGTGCCTTTTTATACTCCGCCTTTGCCTCATCGCTCATAGCGGGAGAAAACTCACCGCTTGTCGCATAGATCTGAACTCCGTCTATACCAAGCTTAGCAGCGGTATTTATCGCGTTAATATTGCCCTTTTTAAAGCAATCGGTTATTGCACCTATCTTCATAGCATATCTCCTGTCAATTAAAACTGGATCTCGCTCTTCTTATCGGAAGAAGCGTAAAGCGCATCGAGAAGCTTTGCGCTCTCAAGCACGTTATCAATGTGGTTTCTATTCTTCTCGCCGGACTTACAAGATTCGATGAATGCAGCATCCTCGCGTCCGTACATATCGGGAATATCATACTCGGGCTTTGTCATGGAAAGATCCTCGCCGTTCCAGAACTCGAAGAAACGACCGTAATCAAGACGCGCGCCACCCTTGTCACCAAGGAAGTCGATAAACATCTCGCGCTTTCCAACGTTCTGCGCCCATGCTCCGTTAAAGGAGATGCTTGCCTTGTCGGTTCTGATATAACCCGTGATGTAGTCATCAACGTCGTTGGTACCGTTTTCGATATTTGAGGTATCCTCTGCCCACATGCTTGTGTACTTATATGTCTTCATATCCTTTGCCATCTCGCAGTACGCGTCGCAGGTAACGTTATTGAGCTTTGCGCCGCCGAGAATATAGAGGATGAGGTCAAAGAAATGGATTCCCCAGTCGATAAGGACACCGCCACCCGATTCAGCCTTGGTGGTAAACGCGCCACCGAGTCCGGGAATACAACGGAAGTCACGGAAAGAACAGTAAACGTGGTAAACGTTGCCGAATTTGCCCTGCTCTATCCATTCCTTTATAGTCTCGACAGACTTGTGATAACGGTTGCATACACCGATATTGAGCATCTTACCCTGCTTCTCTGCTTGCTGTGCCATCTCGCAGGAGAGAGCATAGTTTACCGTGATGGGCTTTTCGCAGAAAACGTGCTTTCCTGCCTTAAGCGCGTCCATCGTGATAGTGTAGTGCGCATAGTTGGGAGTAAGCACCCATACAGCATCAACCTCTTCATCAGCAAGCGCTACCTTATAATCAGTGATAACGTTTTCGATCTTGGGATGCTTTTCCTTCATATCCTCTGCCTTTGAAATGATAAGATCGCAGGCGTATTTGATTCTTACGTCGTCAAGCTTTGAAAGCGCGGGAAAATGAGCATTTTTAGCAATTCTTCCGCAACCGATAACAGCAACTGTAAACATAATTCATCCATCCTCATTAAATTATTGTTATTTAAGGTAAACAAAACCTTACATCTTAAGTTTATCACTGACACGCAGATTTGTATTTGACATTTATCCATTTTTTATTTAACATTATTTGCTAAATATTGTTGTCAAATTTATCATATGCTGTTGACACCTAATGAATATTTATATATAATAATACTATATATGGCAAAGGAGAATGATTCTGTGAACGTTCATTATCATTTCAACAAGCATCCGGAAGACGAAGGTCTGACATTCGGAAACATCGTGTTACATCAGATCGGCGATTTGTTTTGCAAATATAATACGGTAATAGACCAACACACCCAGACCTGTGCCGAGCTTACCTGCGTTATTTCCGGCAAGGGTGTTACCAAGATAAACGGCAAAGAGTACCCCCTTATCCCCGGTGAGATCAACGTTGTTTTCCCCGGTGATTCACACGAGATAATCTCCGACTCTGTAGATCCTTTGAGATATTACTTTGTTGGTTTTTCGATCCTTGAAAGTCATCCGCTTTATCGGGCACTTGACGAGTTCAAGAAAAAGCATGCAAGCGGAGAAAGATTTTTTTCAGATACGCTCAATATCCGAGGCTGCGCGTCGAACGCCCTGGCAGAGCTCTACACGCCAAATGACTTTTCGCAAATACTCATAGAAACCTATATAACTCAAATACTAGTCTATACTCTGCAAAGCTTCAGAAACGTATATCCGACATATCAGCCCGACCTTAATGACAAAAAGAAGCTGGCATTTTCCATGGCAAATTTCATTGACAAAAATATTGAAAGCATTCGCTCGATCAACGACGTGTACAGGAACTTTGGATACTCTGCTTCTTATCTCTCTCATATTTTTTCCGATGGAGTTGGCAAAAGCCCATCAGAATATCTGCACCACGCAAGAATGGAGCTGGCGTTAAGGCTATTAAAGCAAAACGGTTCGGTCACACGTACCGCAGAGCTGCTCGGATACTCATCCATTCATCCTTTCTGCCGTGCGTTCAGAAAGAAATTCAAATGCCCTCCGTCAAGCTATATTAATAACTAAAGATAATAGATAAAAGTGTTACAAGGATATAATTTCATTGTCAAATTTGGTGTAGTATTTAGCATTTTAAGCTATTGTAATACACAAAAAATACATTTATAATGTTATCAACCAACATAGTGGGGTAAATGTCATATGGATACCATCAAGATTCAAAGCAAAAACGTAAAAATAATAGCTCATCGCGGCGTCAGCAAGCTGGAGCGCGAGAATACCACCCCTGCGTTTATCGCAGCCGGTAACAGAAGCTATTTCGGTATTGAGACCGACATTCAAGTTATCTCAGACGGTACGTTCGTTGCCATGCACGACGATGACACAAAGAGAGTCTGTCTTGGTAAATTCAATGTGGACGTAAAAGGCGGAACATGGGAAAGTCTGAAAAGCGTTGTCCTTCCCGATCTCGACGGTTCTTTTGACCGTCAGGATATAAGGATCCCTACTCTTGCCGATTACGTAAAGATCTGCAAAAAATACGGCAAGATGTGCATTCTCGAGGTCAAGAACGTATTTAGAGTTGACGACCTTATAAGAATGATAGACGAAATTAAAAGCCTTGACTATCTTGACGGAGTTATATTCATCTCCATTGAGTATGAAAATTGTGTAAACCTTCGTGCTCTGCTCCCCAATGCAAAAATACAGTATCTAACGGGTCAGAAAATGGACGATACTGTTATTGAAATGCTCACTTCCATTCATGTTGACGCAGGAATCGATATTGATTATCAGAATCCCTCTCGTAATAAGGAAAGAATTGAGCTTCTCCACTCTTTAGGGATAGAGGTAAATGTTTGCACGTGCGACGACCCTAAGCTTGCTCGCGAGCTTATAGCTATGGGTGCAGATTATCTTACTAGCAATATTCTTGAATAAGCAAAAAAGACAGAGGAATTTTCCTCTGTCTTTTTATTATATCTCCTCAAACAGCATACTCTGAGCGCAAATGCTCTTGCCGTTATTTTCACGATCCATATCGGAGAAATTAACGGTTATCTGATATTTGTTTCCAAACACTGAACGCTGAAGCATATAGTCGTCCGAAAGCACTTCATAGTCGGTCATTTTTAGCGTCGCCACCTTGGAATGAACCTCGGTTATACGTTTGTAGCTATCAAGTATTGCGGGCTTCAATTTTTCATAGTCGCTCACCTTGAAGGAATAAATGGGTGGGCAACCGAAAAGGCAGGCAAACAACACGCGTCTGTTTGTATATCTCGGCGAAGACTCTGTTGAGTCGCCCCAATAAGGAAACGGCATCATCGCGTCATGATACACAAGCTGCCATAACGGCACACGGCGACTTGGCTGCATCATTTCCTTGCCAATAAACTCGGTCTGTTCATCATCAAACACGTTAGCATGCTTTCTTCCGGAATCGGGTATCTGCAATATTACAGGGCTATGCAAGCCCTCTGTATACGTAAGATGCTCAATTATTCCGTCAAAGCCGTTTTCCGTACCTGTAATAAGTCCCATATCCTCTATCGACTTAAAAGCCTCGTTTTTGACCTTCGCAGTGTCATCCATGGTAAGTGGATGGACTTCGCTATGACATTCCCCAAGTCTGCATCCGTAAACGTCAATAAACCGTCCTCTGTAATACGGATATTCGGCAATTATTTTGGGTATTTCCTCTTTTATTCTCTGCAGTGCCACTGCGGGACACAGCGTATTCTGCGGATACATTTCGCCATCAAATCCCTTGAGCGCCCATGCGTTTGCAAGTTTACCGGAGGGTGTTATCTGGACACCCTCGGGATAGTCCTTCATTCGTCTTGCCGTATAATCGCAGTTGCGCGCGCGGTTGCTCGGCACCTTTTCAATCATTGCGGGATTGAAAACGTCGTTGTAATTATCGTATTGCGTGGAAATATAGCCGTATTTTTTGTACAGAGGCTCAACCAATCTTGAATCCTCCGCATACAAAAATCCCATCATTGCGCGGTCAACCCCCGATGCGTGAAGGTCACCTGCAACCGTGAGAACGTCCTCGCCAACGGCGGGAGAAATATCGGTATTGTAATCCGAATACATCACCTCATCCATGTTGTCGCTCCAAACCCAGAATATAGCTCCGCCAACCAGCTTTTCTATCTCCGGATTTTCCATTATTTTTTCGGTAAGAGTTCTTTTTACCTCGTGCAACGAGCGGTGGCATGCGCAGGCATCCTTGAGGCTGTTAAACACCGCATAGGTCACTCCACACGCCTTTTTATTCTTAATTATCAGCTTATATCGCCCATTTTCCGGCTTTGTATCATATGACGAATTATTTCCATTGTCAAGTGAGATAAGCAAAAACTTTCCCGCCCTCTCAACGATCACCATACAAAGAGTTCCTGTCTTGGAGCAAAAATCTCCTCTCGCAGTATCAATTATATTGCTTTCACCCACGGTCAGCGCGATTCCCTCGCCTACGGGTACAAGTATTCTGTCACCGTCGCAAAGCTCGGGAGTCGGAACAGTTCCCTCAAGAAATAGCTTTACCGTATCATCCTTGATCTCAGGCACAGTGTCGGAGCAAAACTCAAAGCTTACTCCTCCATGCGACAAAGCAAATCCGCTACTTTTTTTTATAAATTCCATCTTTTCTCCTATCGGATAATTACATAAACAGAGCCGCCGCACCAAGCAAGCCCGCGTCGTTTTCAAGCTTTGCAATTGTTATCTTGACCTCGGGGCCTCTCTTTCCAGCAAATATCTCGTGATCGAGAAAGTCCTGCAAAGGTCTTGTAAGTCTTTCGCCTTCACTGCACACACCGCCGCCCAGCATTATCATTTCGGGACGGAATTCGTTTGCAATATTGGTTATTCCAACGCCAAGCTTCTCTATGTATCCGTCGACAACGGCACGTGCCGCATCATCGGTATCATAATAATCAAAAGGTGTTTTGCCGGTTACGGAGTCAAGCGTGTAGGTCTCCCACATCCTGCTTTCGGGATGCGCCTCCATTGCTCGTTTGGTATCGCGAATAAGGGCTGTTGCCGAGGCATAAGCCTCAAAGCAGCCGCGTCTGCCGCAGGTGCACTGCTCTCCGCCTGCAACAATTACCGAATGTCCTATCTCCGCGCCTGCCGAACGGTTACCCTCAAAAAGCTTGCCTTCAATGACAATTCCACTTCCAACACCCGTGCCGAGCGTTATCATTACAGAGGTACGACAACCCTTTCCGCTACCGAATTTAGCCTCACCAAGTGCGGCTACGTTGGCATCGTTTGCTATCCTTACGGGAAGTCCGAGTGCCGCCTCTACCTTCTTGGAAATCGAGAAATCAGCCCAGCCGAGATTATTCGAATAAACCACTTGTCCTTGCTCGCTGTCGATCATACCGGGAACTCCCATTCCCACGCCAACAACGTCTGCCGCAGTGAGATTTAACTTGTCCATCAACAAATGACAAAGCTTTACAATGTTGGCTACAACACCGTCCGCACCCTTTTCTCTTTCGGTGGGGACTTTGTCGCGTACAATGATATTGCCCTCATCATCGACAATACCGCCCTTGATAAAAGTTCCGCCGAGGTCTATTCCAATATAATACTTTCTGATATCCGTCATAATTATTTCCATATCTCCCTCAAGTGTGTATTTCCCGTAATCCGCGGGAACAAAAAAACTATCTCCTGCGCTTACGCGCTGACCGTCAAGTGTACCCTGTCCATTTACGCAGGTAAGGCAATGAAAGCTCTTGCCCGACGTAGCATTTTGCCTTTTTCCGTTAATATTGAGCTTTGTTACGTTAAAATACTTGCTCACGCCAAGCACGTCACCCGATACAGACTTGTTTTCGTGCTTTTGAAGCTTTGTAACAAGCAATGCCTTGTCAATATGCAATTCGCGCGTGTTGCCATATTTATCGCGTCTGCCATAGTCATAAACGCGGTAAGTAAGATTGCTATTCTGCTGAATTTCGCAAATAAGGCATCCGCTACCAATGGCGTGTATAGTACCCGATGGAATAAAATAGCACTCACCCGCCTTGACCTTGTAAAAATTGAGCAAATCGGTAAGCGTGTTCTCTTTTATTGCTTTCTCGTATTCCTCTCTCGTAACTTCGCGATTAAAACCGAGATACAACCCCGCGCCCTCATTCGCCTCGACGATATACCACATCTCCGTTTTTCCAAATGAGTTCTCATTTGCCAATGCGTAATCATCCGACGGATGAACCTGGACGGACAGATCTCCGCGCGCATCGATAAACTTTATGAGGACTGGAAAAAAGGAAAAATCGGCGGCGTTTGTTCCAAGCTGCTCCGCAGTGACCGATTCTTCAAGCGTTTTTCCGCTTTCAAGCAGCGTCTTTCCGTCCTTGTGAAAGGAAAGCTCCCAGCTCTCCGCGCACGGTGTACAGTCAGTCTTTTTTCCGTATTTCTCTTTTAGTTTAATTCCACCCCACAAGTAATCCTTGCATATAGGGTAAAGCTTTTGTATTTTCATGTTTTCACCGTTCTTCCTATTCATAGAAGTTTTAATAAGATTACAGTCCCAAAATCACCGCAAGACCAGTAAGGTCAAATATGCAACCGAGCACTATGCCAGATGCCAGCAAAATCCCGGTCAATATAAGATTTTCCTTGATTCTCTTATTCGTTCTGAAAAGTACTAAAAGTCCGGCTCCCGCGCCCGTAAGCAGTCCTGCTATCATAGCGCCGCCCGAGATCATTCCCTTTGTCCAGAGCGTTGCTATAAGCACGCTTGCCGCGCAGTTTGGTATGAGTCCGACTATACTTGCGGCGATTACGTCAAGCACGGGGATATTTCCCAGCACCGCCGCGATCTTGTCCTCGCCGATAAGCTCGAACGCCGCCGTCAGCGCGAGATTTATTACGAAAACAAAGGCGAATATCTGCGCCGTATGAATAAGCGACGACAAGAAAATTCCGCGCTCGCCGCAATGGCAATTCTCCTCGTCGCAAAGCTCCTCGACCTCAAGCGTTCGTCTGTGACTTTTGAGGATAATATCTGCCACAAAGCCTACAAGCACCGCGATAACAAGCTTTATGCCAAGCACAGTAACGATTTTAAGCGGTGATACGCTTGCGCCGAGGAATATGGGCAGCATTTCGTCCGAAGTAGCAAGAAATACCGCCAAAAGCGTTCCGGGAGTGATGACTCCGCCCGCAAAAAGTCCTGCGGACGCCGCCGAAAAGCCGCATTGTGGTATAAGTCCCAAAAGTCCGCCGAATATGGGTCCCGCGCGTCCCGTGCGCACGATGGCACCCTTGACTTTGTCGCCTGCCTTGTGCTCAAGCAGCTCCATACAAATATACGTAACGAACAAAAAAGGCAACAGCCACAAGGAGTCAACTAACGCGTGACTGAAAATATGCCATATTACCTCCCACATGGGCGCCACCTCTCTTTCTCAAATTTGCCGCGCAAATGGCGAACGATTTATTTTAGCACTTTTTTGCCCACTTGTCAAGAGAGAGTTTTTCAAATTATAAATTGGGATTTATGGGGGCGAGGGACATAGGGGGAAGGGCGAACCTTTTTGCAAAAGATTTCGCCCTTCCCCGACTTTAGTCGTGATGTTTTGCTTGCAAAACTCACCGCACAGCTTGCTGTG
>SVTF01000019.1 GCA_015063905.1 Oscillospiraceae bacterium
GAGTGGGTAGGGGGTTATAGGGGGAAGGGCGAAATCTTTTGCAAAAAGGTTCGCCCTTCCCCCTATGTCCCTCGCCCCCATAAATCCCAATTTACCAAATCCCCATAATCCAATAAACGACACCCCAGACGGCGCCTGCGAGCGTACCGTAGAGCAGGACGGGACCTGCAACGGTAAATATTTTTGCTCCAACGCCAAGTATCAAGCCTTCGGCTTTGGAATCTATCGCGGGTGACACCACCGAGTTGGCAAAGCCTGTTATAGGGACAAGCGTGCCGCCGCCTGCCTTTTTGGCTATTCTCTCAAAAAGTCCGAGACCGCTCAATAACGCGGCGACAAATATCAGAGTTACGGAACACAATGTTCCCGCATCCTTTTGCGTCAGCCCTATAACGTCCTTATAAAGAAACGTCAAAAGCTGACCCACAGTACATATAAGACCGCCTATGCAAAACGCCCAAATACAATCCTTGACTATTGGAGAGGACGGAGCGTGAGCATCGGCATATTTTTTAAAGCTTTCCTTTTCTATATTCATTTTTGCCTCCCAAAACGGTATTTTTATTTATTTTGTCACTCTTGCCCTGACAAATTCCCACTTTTGCGTTCCATTTTCTGTCAATATCAAAAACGGACATTTTTTATCAAAAATGTCCGTTTTGCCGTTGACTTTGTCGCCTTTAAATGATATACTTTGCTTGAAAGGCAGTGATAAAATGAAAACTAACGTAAGCTCCCTTCCCCTGTATTTCGGAGATGCCGAGATAACCTTTTTTAACGTAAATATTGATACGAACGAGCAATCGGACTCGCTTTGGCACAGACACAGCTACTATGAGATACACGTTTGCCGCGAAGGATGCGTGGAATATACCTTTGAAAACGAACGGACAGTTTTGCGCGCAGGCGAGGTGTTGATCATCGCGCCCGACACGCCTCATTTTTCCGTTGACCGAGAGAAATACAGTGAAAAAGCGCTCTGCGTGATCTCCTTTGGCGTCACAAAAGCGCGCGGCGGCAAAAAGCTTTTCGACATTTTCACGGGCGCGCTTGACAATTATAAATGCAAGCCCATCCGCATAAGCAAGATAGCAAAGCTTGAGCTTGAGCTTTTTTACGATCCGTCCCGCTACCACACCGTAAAGGGTGTGTGCCGACTCAATGCCGTTGCCGCGCAATTTTTGAGTCTGCTTTTTGAAAGCATCATAGACGATACGCACAACGCGGTATACGGCAAGCGCGACACCGCCGTATTGATAGACAATATGATAAATCTGCCAAGTGTCACTCTTGACGATATCGCAAAAGCCACAAGCTACTCAAAACGTCACGTTTCACGTCTTATCCGTGAAAAATACGGCTGCTCCTTAGGGCAGCTTCGCAAACGCGCAAAGGAGCATGCATCAAATGGATCAAAATAAGACCTTAAAGCAAATGCTGCTTGACCCGATAAAGATATTTGCCGCGGCGGTTGCCGTTACCATTGGCGTGCTATCCGTCATTTTTAAAATACATCCGCTTCTGGCTCTCCCGCTTTTCGTTTCGGTAGTCATTAGCTTTTTGCAGTCCAAGGTAAACCGATATTGCTTTCTTATAGGGGCGATAAACGCTATATTTTACGCCGCCGCCTACTATATCATGACTCTTTATTCCACCGCCGCCTACGCGCTGCTCATATCCTTTCCTCTGCAGGCGGTGACCTTTATCACATGGAACAAAAAGACGTCGGGCGGAGAGACGCAAACGAGAAAAATGTCCGCGCGAACAAGAATACTGTTGGCGATATCTATGATCGCCGCGTGGGTAATACTTTATCTAGTTTTCCATTCCTTGGGCTCGGATTATTTGATCTTTGACAACACCATCACCGTTATCGGAATAGTCGGCACAATAATCGCGGCTATGCGATTTGCCGAATACGCCTTTATCAAGGTGGCGAGTGATTGCATCAACATCGCTCTCTACATAACGATGATGATAACGGATCACACAAATGTGATCTGGCTTATATTCACCGTATATTCCGCAACCTGCGCAATGATCGCGTTTATTAAAATGAACAAAGCTAAAAAGGAGACATCGGTATGATAGGAAAACACATTCTTGATCTGGCACCCACGCCAGAAAACAAAAGAAACAGCGAGGGCGCGTTTTTGACGCTCCGCGACGGCAGTATTCTCTTTGTATATTCGCGCTTCCGCAATGACAGCGCGCTCGATCACGCCGCTTGCGACCTTTACGGCATGATCTCACACGACAACGGTGACACCTTTGGCGAAATATTCCCCGTACTCAAGCACGAGGACGTAGATGCCGATAACGTTATGTCGGTTTCTCTTTTGCGAATGAAAAACGGTGACCTTGGTCTGTTCTACGGACGAAAAAAAGACAACGATTGCGTTTACTATCTTATCCGTTCGTCCGACGAGGGCAAAACGTGGAGCGAGCCCATAAGGACTGTAAACGAGGACGGATATTTCGTTCTCAACAACGACCGCGTAGTTATGCTCAAGGACGGAGCTATCCTTTTGCCCTTAGCTTATCACAACAAGCTTGATGATTTCAAGCCCGGAAAGCTTTACGTATCTGCATCCTACGACGACGGATATACGTGGGAAACAATCGCTCGCGATTTGACCATGCCGCTGTCGCGCGGACTTACGACAGGAGTTCAGGAGCCCGGCATCCTTGAGCTTTGTGACGGCAAGCTATGGTGCTATATGCGCACCGACTCGGGAAGACATTACGAATGCTTTTCGTCCGACGGCGGTCACACCTGGACAGATCCCCTGCCGTCACCCTTTCAAGGTCCCTGCTCTCCGCTTTCCGCAAAGCGATTGAAGGACGGACGCATCGTAGCCATTTGGAATCCTATCCCTTTTTGCTACGGTCGTACTCAATACGGCTACGCCGTCCACACGGGCGCGCGCTCCCCGCTCGTTCTTGCTTTGAGTTCGGACGACGGCGAGACGTTTTCAGAGCCTATCGCCATTGAGACCGATGACAGCGCAGGATATTGCTATACTGCGATATTTGAACACGAGGGCGCAATTTTGATCTCCTATTGCGCAGGCGGATCGGGCGAGAAGACCAATCTCGCAAGAACAAGGATACGTAAAATAGCACTCGATGAATTAAAATGATCTTCAAAACCTCTCGCTCGGCGAGAGGTTTTTCTTTCCGAAACGATCAAATTCGATTATCCGGATCGCTACATGGCTCGGATGAAAAATCATCTCCCCGCACATAATTTATTTGCCGATCTTTAATATTGACAAAAGAGGTAAAATAATGTATAATTGAAACGAAGATAATTTTTAAAATTTTGCATACAATAATTATGAAAAAGAGGTACACGCTATGGCTAACTGGAACGATATAAAAAAAAGCATTGGAAATATAGCGGATAAGACCGCAAGCAAAACACGGGAGTTAGCTGATACGGCTTCTCTCAAGCTCAAGATCGCAAACAAGGAAGCCGAGCGCGATTTGCTATATAAGGCACTTGGAAAGCTTGCGTACGCAAAGCTTCGCAATCTCAACGTCAAGGATCCCGAGGCTCTTACCGAAAACATTTCGGTAACGCTTGAAAAGCTTGATGCCATACTCAAGGAGCTCAGAGAGCTTAAGGCGGAGGACGAGGCGCGCCGCGCGGCAAAGGAAGCCGAAAAGGCGGCAAAGGAACAGGCCAAACGCGACGAAGAAGAACAGGAGCAAGCCGAGCAGGAGGAGCTTAACCGCAAGGTCATGGAGGACTTCAATGCTGCTCGCGCCCAAGCCGATGCTCAATATGAAAAGGCAAAAGCAGAAGCGGAAAACGCAAAATAAGGAACATCTTAAGGGGAGAAACAAGTCAGTTTTCTTCCCTTTGTTGTCCTTTATGTAAATTTTGGTTGTCAAAAATCTTAAATTCAGAACGAAATCCAAGCCGTAGCAATGAATAAATCATATTTTCCGCAACCGCGCAACCAAGGGTTGCCTGAAAAATCAATGTAAAGTTGCTTGTAAAGTTAGGTTTACTTTGATATAATGTTAGCGTAGGAACTAATCGAGCGTATTCCAAAATAAATTTTAAGGAGAAAGATTATGACGATAGGTCAGAAGATCGTACAGTTGAGAAACTCCAAGGGCATCTCTCAAGAGCAGCTTGCGGAGACTCTAGGTGTTTCCAGACAATCCGTTTCCAAGTGGGAAATGGATCAGGCACTTCCCCAGATAGACAAGGTTCTCCAGCTCTCCGAGCTTTTCAGCATTTCCACAGATGAGCTTTTGCGCGACAAGATAGACATTGCAAAAAATGCTCAAAAAAGAAATAAATACTTCGGCACAGACGGATTTCGCGGAGAGGCTAACATAACTCTTACCTCTATGCAGGCATACAAGGTTGGCAGATTCCTTGGTTGGTACTATGCATCAAAGCTTTCCGGATGCACAAAATCCGGTTACCGCCCCCGCATAGTTATCGGCAAAGACACAAGACGTTCAAGCTATATGCTCGAATACTCCATAGTTGCGGGAATAACGGCTTCGGGCGCGGACGCATACATGCTTCACGTAACCACAACGCCAAGCGTTTCCTACGTTACCCGTATGGACGAGTTTGATTGCGGCATTATGATAACCGCCTCACACAACCCCTTTTACGACAACGGCATCAAGGTAATAAACACGCGTGGAGAAAAGCTGGACGACGACACCACCGCGCTTATTGAGGCATATATAGACGGCGACCTCGCCGCCCTCGGCGTTGCGGGTGACGATCTTCCTTTGGCTCAAAAGGCAAAGATAGGCTGCATTCACGACTACGTAGCGGGAAGAAACCGCTATATCGGCTATCTTATCTCGGTTGCTTCCAACTCTTACAAAAAGCTCAAGATCGGCCTTGACTGCGCAAACGGCGCATCCTGGAGCATAGCAAACGCGGTGTTCAGCGCTCTGGGTGCCCAGACCTACGTTATCGGCAACGAGCCCGACGGTCTTAACGTAAACGAGGACTGCGGATCAACTCACATCGAAAAGCTGCAGAAGCTGGTTCGCGAAAAGCATCTTGACGTTGGATTCGCGTTTGACGGTGACGCAGACAGATGTCTCGCCATTGACGAAAACGGTAACGTTGTAGACGGAGATGCCATTATTTACATTCTCGGTAAGCGTCTTAAGGCAAAGGGCACGCTCAATGACGATACCGTTGTTATGACGGTCATGTCCAACAGCGGATTTATCGCAAGCCTTGACAAGATCGGAATCAAGTGCGTTCAAACCGCCGTTGGTGACAGATTCGTTTATGAATGTATGCAGAATAACGACTATGTTATCGGTGGCGAGCAATCCGGACACATTATTATGAAAAAATATGCCACCACGGGCGACGGAATACTCACTGCCATTATGGTTGCAGAGGAAATATGCGACTCCAAGACCTCTCTTGCAAAGCTCGCAGAGCCTATAAAGCTTTATCCTCAGTATTTGAAAAACGTTCGCGTAAAGGATAAAGCCGCCGCAGTTGCGGACAAGAACGTTTTGGCAGAGGTAGAGAAGGTTGAAAAGCTCATCAACAAGCAGGGCCGTGTGCTTCTTCGCCAAAGCGGAACCGAGCCCGTCATCCGAGTCATGGTTGAGGCAGAAACGCATGAAAAATGCGTGGAATATACCGATATGGTAGTAAAAGCAATAAAGGACGGAGGACACTCAGTTGAATAAGCTTGTTAAAACTAAAGAACTGTATAGCTCCACCCCCGACTATCTCGCTCCCCTTTTCAGCTCCTGCGAATATCCTTGGGAAATGCTGCCAAAAATCAAGGGATACATCCTTGAACTTATAGAAAAAGGCATTCCAGGATATACTCTTATCTCAGACAACGTGCTTGTCGGTGAAAACGTTAAAATATATCCAACCGCAACCATTGAAGGACCCACTATTATCGGCTCGAACTGCGAGGTGCGTCCCGGAGCTTTTATTCGAGGAAGTGTAATTACGGGCTCGGGTTGTGTTATTGGAAATTCTTCCGAATTAAAAAATTGCATTTTGCTTGACAAAGTGCAGATTCCGCATTATAATTATATAGGCGACTCGGTGCTTGGCAACAAGGCGCACACGGGAGCGGGCACCATCTGCTCCAACCTTAAATCAGACGGCAAGCCCGTTGTTATCCACGGCGACGTGGACTATGAAACGGGACTGCGCAAGATCGGCGGAATACTTGCCGACGGTGCTGACGTGGGTTGTGGATCTGTTATCAATCCCGGAACTGTCATTGGCAAAAACACAAGCGTATATCCCTTGACTTCCCTGCGTGGCGTTTATCCCGCAGACTGTATAGTAAAGGCAACGAAAACGGTTGTAAAAAGAGTATAAACTCGCTTATTAATAAGCAATTATCAAAGGAGATCTGTTATGAATTTTATCAAGGTAAACACTTATGACGAGCTTAGCTGCAAGGCGGCGGCACTCATCTGCTCTCAGGTTGTTATGAAGCCCGATTGCGTTTTAGGTCTCGCTACAGGCTCTTCCCCTCTCGGCGCTTACGCTAAGATGGCTCAGAAGTGCAAAGACGGCGAAGTGGACTTTTCGCGCGTAAAGTCTATTAACCTCGACGAATACGTCGGTCTCGACGGTCAACATGACCAGAGCTATCGCTACTTTATGAACAACAATCTCTTTAAGCATATCAACATCGATATAAACAATACTCACGTGCCAAACGGCTGCGCTACAGACGTTGATGCCGAGTGCAAGGCTTATGATGCTCTCATCGAAAGCGTTGGCGGCATTGATCTGCAGCTTTTGGGTATAGGTCTTGACGGTCACATCGGATTCAACGAGCCCGATAGCTATTTTGAAAAGACTACCCACAAGGTTGAGCTCGATCCCTCCACTATTGACGCAAACGCGCGTTTCTTTGCTTCTCGCGACGACGTTCCAACCACTGCCATCACCATGGGAATGGGCGGAATAATGTCGGCAAAAAAGGTGCTTTTGATAGCTAACGGCAAGGGCAAAAAGGATATTGTTGAAAAGGCATTCTTTGGTCCTATCACGCCCGCGGTTCCCGCATCCATACTTCAGCTTCACCCCGATCTTACTGTTATTTACAGCGAAAACTGATAAACAAAAAAAACGGCATCTCTCAAGAGATGCCGTTTTTTTGTCTATATCAAAGATCATCGCGACGCTCAATGGACGAGATGTAGGGATTCTCCTCCATTATCTTGCTAAGCTGTGACGATGAGAATTCTTCGCTCGTCATAAGCACCGCGGAATAGAATACCTTGCCGTCCTTATGCTCTATTTTGAGCTTGTTGAAGCGGTCTGTCCCGAAGATCTCCTTGACCCTTTTATTGGAATGATCAACGTACTCAAATCTTATGTCGATAAGATAACGCTTTTTGTGATTGAAGATGGAAACGTTTACGTGCAATAAACACTGAACAGCGATCATAATCGCCGTAGCGCATGCTGCAAGCACATACAGTCCGCCGCCGCACGCCATTCCTACGCCCGCGGTTGCCCAAACGCCCGCCGCCGTGGTAAGACCATGAACCGAGTTCTTTTTATATACAATGATTCCCGCGCCCAAAAAACCTATGCCCGCAACTATCTGAGCCGCAACACGAGCAGAGTCGGCATCGCTTGAAAATGCATATTTCGAAATTATCATCATTAGTGCCGCGCCTACGCACACGATGGTGTGTGTACGGACACCCGCTTCCTTGGATCTCTTCATGCGCTCAAAGCCAATTATAAATCCAAGCACCGTTGCCACAAGTATCGGAATGGCAAGCTGAAGCTCATATAAAACGTTTTCCCACATGTGTTTTTCCCCTCTTCATTATGTTATACTACAGTATAACACCAAATCCACAAAATGTCAATGCATAATAAAATGTTTATCATAAATTGTGATTTATCGGTGTGATGACTATTTAAAATCCGCATCCTCATCCTTCACTCGCAGGCTCGTGCCACCTTCCCCTGCCTTTGGGAAGGCTGACGCCAAGCGAAACTTGAAGAAAATCTGTTGAAATAATGAGTTTTAGCCTGTTTTATGCAAAAATGAACTCCACCTATTAAGCATTACTTCAAATTTAAATTCACTAACCCTATTCCCTAAAGGGTTTTGGGGGTGAGAGGGTTCTGCACAGCAAGCAGTGCGGTGAGTTTTGCAAGCAAAACATCACGACTAAAGTCGGGGAGAGGGTACCCTTTTATGAAAAGGTACCCTCTCTCCCTATGTTCCTCGCAATCCCCACCAAATCAAAATTTAAAATTAAACATTTTTTGCGTAGAGCGTAGCCCTGCCGGACTTACCGTTTTCGCGAACGAGACCAATATGGCAAAGTGTATGGACCATAGAATAAGCATCTATTCCGCGAATTCCAGTAGCTTTTGAAAAATCTTTGACAGTGAATGTATTTTCAAGTGAATCGGGCAAAAAATATATATAGTCCTCTGCTCCGTAAAAAATATGCGCACGCAACAGATTTACGGGAATAAGCTCGTATTTTTGGTATTTTGACCGTCTTTTTTTGTTTTTTTCCACGTTTTTCTTGTACTGCTCGGCTTCAAGCATAAGAATAACGAGCGAGAATCGGGGGCAAGATATAAAATCTCTTATATAGTATAGCTCTGCAGCCAGATCCTCGATTTTTTCGCGTCTTGGCGACTTATATCGGCGGATTATGTTGCCATCATCGCCCAAAATATTTACCCATTTTGTTTGTGCCATCGGGTGTATCACGGTTATATTATAATCCGTGTTATCAAGTATCCATTGGATTTTTTTCACAAGAGGAGCAAAGCTTCCCGTTTGTATCTCATAAACGTTTTTTCCATCAAGAATATCGGCAACAAAACGTCTTTGCTTTGGATTTTTACCGTTCTCTGACCCGTCGGAATCCAAAAGCGACATTCTATCAAGCTTTATTTCATGCTTTGACAAATCGGGGCAGATAAAACGCTTAATAGCCGCGTGCATTTGCTTTTCGCCAAGAGTTCCAATGCCGTCGTATCCCTCGACATCGGCATCACACGCAAGACTCATGACCTCCATGATTATGCGTCGAAAGCGCAGAGTGTCCGAATGGCTTATTTCAAAAATGGAGTTTTTACTTTTATCCATATAGTTTAATTATCCTTTCTCTGTGCTTTCTCATTACTAATTTTATCACAAAATTGAAAAAAGTCAACGCTATTTCATTTATTGTTACACATCAATCCGGGCAAAATCGGAACAATAATAACGCGGCATCTGACGGACAAACGCATACCGTCGACGGCGCAATTTTACAAAAGGAAAAGGTGCAAATGAAAACGAAATTTAAAAACAGATCACCGCGCCGAGCCTTATTTCTTATATTGAGCCTTGTGCTGTCGATAGGTCTTTTCATGGGCGTGTTTACGGTCACAGGCGCGGCGGTACAGAACAAGATAACCTATCATAATATGAAAGTAATCCTTGGCGGTGTTCCCTTTGGGGTCAAGTTCAACACCGAGGGCGTTATGGTGATAGGCTTTTCGGATATAGACTCCACACCAAAATCACAAACACCCGCATATCTTGCAGGGCTGAGGACCAAGGACGTAATTACCAAGGTGAACGGCACAATGATTGCCAACGCAGCAGAGCTTACAAGCTTGGTTGAAAAGTCGGGCGGCACACCAATAAGTCTGACATACAAGCGCGCGGGGGTTGAACACACAGTTAGCGTCACGCCTGCATATTCACAAAGCGAATCGCGTTACAAAACGGGCGTTTGGGTAAAGGATAGCGGCGCGGGAATAGGGACGGTTACCTATATAATACCCGAAAGCAAGAGCTTTGGCGGTCTTGGACACGGCATATGTGACAGCGACACGGGCGAGCTTATCCCAATAAGCCGAGGAGTTGTTATGGACGTAAATATAAGCGCCATAAAAAAAGGCGTCTCGGGTACACCCGGCGAGATCAAAGGATATTTTGGAACAAACACGCTGGGTTCTATGATTTGCAACACGAATTGCGGAGTGTTTGGAAAGCTTGACTCATTACCCCGCAATTGCCAAAAGACTATAGAGGTCGCAATGCGCGACGAGATATGCGAGGGAGAAGCAAGCATCGTATGCACGCTGGACGGCGGAGTTCCCTGCTACTATAAGATAGAGATAACGTCGATAAACAGGCACGCGGATGGCTCCAAATGCTTTGTTATTCACGTAACCGACGCGTCACTTATTGAAAAAACAGGTGGCATCGTTCAAGGAATGTCGGGCTCTCCCATCATCCAGAACGGTAAGCTGGTAGGCGCTGTGACCCACGTTCTTATAAATGATCCGACAACCGGATACGGAATATTTATTGAGAATATGTTAAATCAAATGGGCGGCATTGCGTGATTAATAAACGAAAAAAGTCGGCATCAAGCAAATGATACCGACTTTCTGTATATTATACTGTCAACACGACCTTGCCGACGTTTTTGCCCTGATAAAGAATGTCGTGCGCCTCCTCGGCTTTCTCTATGGGGAGAACAGCGTGGATAGTGGGCTTGACGAGGCCTGCTTCTATCTTGGGATAAACGTCGCGGACGATGCCTGAGAGTATCTGCGCTTTAACTGCAGGTGTGCGCGAGCGCAGTGTGCTTCCTATCACGCGGACATTGCGGACGTATATGTTTTTGAGGTCTATCTCGGTCATTCTTCCCGCGAGCGCGGCTATCATTATCCATCTTGCGCCGTGCGTGAGATAGTGAATACATTTGCCCATTATCTCGCCGCCAAGGCAGTCGATTGCAACGTCCACGCCGTGTCCTGCCGCAAGCTCCTCGCGAAGCACCTCGGAAATGTCCTCCTTGGTCGTTACGACCACTCTGTCAGCACCAAGATGTCTTATCTTTGCGGATATCTCGTCGGTCAGCACGGTGGTGATGACGCGAACGCCAAACGCCTTTGCCATAGGAATAATTACGCTTGCAAGTCCCGATGCGCCCGCGTTCATAAGCAGGGTATTTCCCTCCTTGATGCCGCCCTCAATAAAGAGATTGAGGTATGCCGTTGCAAAGGCTTCGGGCATAGCCGCCGCCTCTACCATAGAGCAATTTTTCGGTATGGGCATCATCATATCATATTTTACGGCTACGTATTCGGCGTAACCACCGCCGCCAAGCAGAGCGCACACCTTATCTCCGATCTTCCATTCCGATTCCTTCTTTGCCACGTCGCCCATCTCAACGATCTCGCCCGCGATCTCAAGTCCCATCCATTCGGGACAGCCTGCGGGGGGCGGATAATCGCCCTCTCTCTGCATAAGGTCGGCGCGGTTGAGTGCCGCCGCCTCAATTTTTACTAAAACCTCGTCATCTTTGATCACGGGATCGGGAACGTTGTCCCAACGCAATGATCTGTCATCGTTTACAAGTATTGCTTTCATATCTATCTTTCCTTTTACTTAAATCATTTCATATTTTCAATATACTCGTCCATACGTCGATTAACGTCCTCGTTGCATCCGATACGAGCAAGCTTTTCATCGGTCAGTGCCTCGTATTCCATGCGGAGTCCCTCCTCAAGCGGCATAAGGTCACTCTGCTGCATACCGCAAAGGTCAAGGATCTTTGAATTATCCACTATTCTGTTATAGAATCGGTCGTATTCCAGCTGCTGCTTGGACGCAACACCGCCGCCGACGATGTTGAGAAAATCTTCTTTATTTGCGGTGACGTATTTAAGTCCGCCGAGCCTTTCGTATATGCCTGCGATTTCTCGCCAGGTATGATGCTCCGCGGTAGATACGGTATAGGTCTCGCCAAATGCTCGGGGATTGAACAGTATCGCCACGAGCATTTTTGCAACATCGCCCGCCCAGGACATAGTCGCCTCTTTATCCATCGCCTCCTCGGGCAAAACTACAATCTTGCCGCGCAGCATACGGTAAATAAGCACGTTTGCCTCCAGAGTCGTCAGCTGAAAACGGCACTGCGAATAGGTGATTGCAGGACGAACTATGGTGAAATTGCGGTATCCCGAGCCGCGCAACATATCCTCTTCCTCTGCCTTATAAATTGAATACTCCTTATACGAAACGAAATCCTCGGGCTTGTCTGCCTCTAAAAGTCGAAGCGACTCCTCCGTTATGGGATATTCTCCCGCATAGATCCTGTAAGTTGACAAAAAGATATAATGCTCCGTATTATCAAGGAAAAGCTTGTAATATTCTTCAAAAAGCTCTTTGGTGTTATATACCATAAAATCCACGACGGCGTCGTAACCCTTTGCAAGCTCCGCCTTCAAGAACGGTATATCCATCGCGTTTGCTTTGATATATTCAAGATTTGGGTGATCGGAGCTTACGTCGTCAAGACTGACTCCCGTAACCTGCATTCCACCTTCGAGCAACATAGGCACAAGATAGGTTGCCATTGCACCCGTAGCTCCCAAAATAAGAACCTTTTTCATTTTTAATCTCCCTTCATTTTTCATATCCTAAGTGTTGGTGAAATATTCCGATATGCTTTACTATTTCAAACGGCGAGCCTTTTTCAGATAAGGTCGCGTATTTTCTTCATATCGCAAATCAGGGGCTGAAGCGGAGTTGAAAGCTCGTCGTGCTCGTACACGCAAAGGCTCATGCAACAGCCGAGGCTTGAGCCGAGTCGGCGCAAAATACGGCTCTCGCCGCCCGCCAAAAACAAAAACGGAATATCAAGCTTTTCTTTTAGCATATTGACTATGCGCAAGTTTTCGATCTGCTGCTCCATCGTGTCGGCACTCGTGACTATCTTGCAAATGTCCGCGCCGCGTCTTTGATGCTCAAGTGCAATTTCAAGCACACGCTCCGCGGGCGTGTATTTCAGCACGTGCGAGGACATAAGCACCTCGGCTCCGCGCGCGTGAAGCTCGTCGATAAGCTTGATTTGCTTTTCGATTGCAACTTCGTCCATGGTCAGCTCGCCCTCGGTACGACAGTAAATGTCTCCCATCACGTCGCAAAGCGTAGCGCCGCAATCCGCAAGCTCCAAGATCTCTGCGGCAAGCTGCTCGTCACTCTTGCCCTGATTTTCAAACAAACGGTAATTTGTGACGTAGGTGGGCTTATCCGTATATCTGAACAGCTCAAGATATACTTCGCGCTTGCGGTATTCGGGCTTCATCTGGCAAAATTGCATTCCGTAAGTCTCCGCGCCCTCCTTGTCTCCAAGGTCGATAAGCTGCTTTATTCTCTCGGGTGTCTTTGCCTGTACCATACAGGTCAGAAGTGGTTTTTCATACTTCAAAAATGTTTTCATTTGTCCTCCTCGGAAATTGCGCCTCTGCCACACAGGGTGACGTAATCGCTTGTCCTTAAAATTATTATTTTTCTTCACTGTGCCTTATGAGTCAAGCCAAACTCCAATCGAATAAAACTCCGATCGGGAAATTCTTTTCGTTTGCAAGCCTCGTATATACCTCCTGGGCATCGACGGGCGAATACAGCTCACATATCATACCCTCAAAATCAAGTCGCTTGCCCTTGATAAGCGCAAGGATCGCTTTCAGGTCGTCCTCATCGGTCCAAAGTCCTGCGCTCGACTCGTGCTTGGGACGCGCAATAGTATGCGCTCCTATAAGCGAAATTCCGCGACCGTGCACCTTGCCGTAATAATCTATCTCAAATTTCGAGCTTCGGGTGCAGCCGAGAAGCGCGACTCTGCCCATCTCTTTCATACAATCAAGAGCCTGAACAAGTCCTACGCCGAGTCCTGTCACCTCGATGCATACGTTACAGCCATTTCCGCTGAGTGATATTACCTTTTTAGTAAAATCGGGCTCGGTGGGATCGAGCGCATAATCCGCGCCCATTCTCAAAGCAAATTCCCGACGTTCCGCGATGGAATCTGCCGCGATTATCGGATACGCGCCTGCCGCCCTCAGCTCCTGAACGGCAAAAATTCCAAGTATGCCAAGCCCCATAACAAGTGCCGATTCGCCGATCTCGAGCTTGGTCTTTCTTATAGCCGCCAAAGGAAACGTGGATATAAGCGCCATAGACGCCTCCTTGGTAGAAACACCCTCGGGGATTTTTACGACATTGTTTCTCGATACCGTAATGCACTTTTTATGCTTACCCCAATAAACGATGACGCGGTCGCCCACTTTTATATCGTTAACGCTGTCTCCGACCTCTTTAACGATACCCGCCGCGCTGTATCCTACGTATCTCGGGAACACCGCTTGCTCGTCCTCGCCAACTGTGATCCCGTTTCTCATACCTATAAAATTCGCCTTTTCCGTGCCCGCGCTGATAGCTGAATATTCAAGCTCAACCGTCACCTCGTTTTTCATCGGCGACTCATATTCAACGTCCAAAAGCTCCGCAGTATAAGGCTTTGTAAATACTATCTGTTTCGTTTTCATAATCAAATATTCTCACCGCAGGATTTCAATATAAGCTCATAGAGCCCCAATTCATAATCGTATGTATAAGGATTATCCTTGCCTTTGACCATATCGGCAAAGTTTTGCATCATAGCAATATATCTGTGGAACGGCTCCGTTCTTTGTATCTCGCCCTCGGCGCTCCATTCGAGGCTTGTGCATTCCTTGAACCCTGTATAATTTTCGCCATTACCCGTCAAGCACTCAAGCGGTCTTATCTCAACCGTGCCCTTGTCACCGCAAACCACTAGCTGACGACGCATAAATCCACCAAGCTCGTTGTCCGCGGTCTTGGCAAAGCAAACTCCGTCAGGGTATTTGTAAACCACCATGCCAACGTCGCAGGTGTCAAGTCCGTCGATTCCCGACGAGCAATTGAGCGGTATGATCTCATCGGGCTCGCCCTTTATTCGATATATGAGGTCAATAAGGTGACATCCGAGAAAAAACATCATTCCTCCGGGGAAATTTGAAAGCCACTCGCGCATAACTTTAGGATGCTTGCAGTCCATATGCGCCTCAACCGAGAATATTTTTCCAAGCTCTCCGCGCTCTATTCTATCAAGCACCTCGCGAATCTTGGGATTGAATCGGTACATATATCCAACCGAGAAAACAAGCTTTTTCTCTTTCATTATGCGGACAAGCTCGCGAAAATCCTCGACCTCTCTGCCTCCGGGCTTTTCCATATGCAAGTGCTTTCCTGCTCGCGCCACCATCAGCGCATATTTGGTGAGATATATCTCCTCGGTCTCGACCAATACCGCCTCAATCTCGGGATCGTCGAGTATTTCTTCCACCGTCATCTCTCGGTATCCATCAAAATCCTTTGCTCGATTCGGGAACTTTTCGCGCTCGTTTTCGGGGAACGCGTAGCCCACAACGTCGAATACCTCGGTCATCTTTTTGAGTGTATTCCACACGTCGTTGCCGTGACTGTTCTGACTTGTACCTATTTGGGCGACTTTGATCTTTTTCATTTTCAGGACCTCCATCCACAAATACTGTAATTTTATTATACCGCCTTGACAAGAAAACTTCAATATGGTATACTGTAAAAAAAGTAACTATTCTGCATTTTGTGAGGTTAAAGATATGCAAAAAAGCGGCATTTACGTCTCCGAGCTGTCCACCACGCGACACGTTTTCAATAATTATCACTTTTGTAGAGGAAACAGCAACAAGCGCAAATCGCGCCTTGGCGTCGTTTTATCGGGCAGCGGATCCTACATTTATCTCAATAAAAAGCTTTCCGTCAATACGGGCGACGTCGTTTTCATTCCCGAAAACGTTTATTGCTACTCGGAATGGCAGGGTCAGCCACTGATAGAGGTGGTTTATCTTAGCTGCTTTATTCATTACGACACCTTTCAATATGAGCCGCAGATAATTCCCTGCAGCGACGAAGAAAAAAACGATATTCTGCATATTTGCTCCATTCTGTCAGCCGATGACGGAGATGAGCTTGAAGCATATTCTCTTTTTTACAGACTACTGAAAAGCCTGCTTGGTAAAATGTCTACGTCCGAAAGACAGTTCGACAAGACGCTCGAAGATGCCATCGTTTACGTCACAAATAATTGGAATACCGATTTTTCAGTTGCCGATCTTGCCAAAGCCTGCTGCGTGAGCGAGTCGACGCTCTATCATGTCTTTCAGCGCGAGCTCGGACAAACCCCCGTAAGCTTTTTGAACTCCATTCGCATCAACGTAGCTATCGAGCTGCTCGAAAATACCAATCACTCCGTTTCCGTTATCAGTAGCAAGGTCGGATTTAATTCCGAAAACCACTTCAGAAAGGTCTTCTCAAGCCTCACAGGTACTACTCCCCTCAAATATCGTAAAAACAGATAAATTGGGATTTATGAGGGAGTTGACGAACGTAATTCCAAAACTGTAGGGCGACTATTAGTCGCACGTCTCGTTGAATTTGAATTTATCAAGCGGGAGGATACTATCCTCCTCTACGGATATAAATTTCATCACCGCATCCCCGTTAAGCTAAACATTGATTTTGCTTTATCTATAACGGCTGGGTTCGACAATTTATCAATACGGAATGGATCAGCAGGCTGAAATTTGCTTGCAAATTTCAGCGTCACCCCAATCTAGTTAGAACCCAAAGATTTAAGCGTTTTTGCGGGGCTTTTTATGAAAAAGCGACCGCGTCTTCCTTACACAGCACCATCTAACTCCCCAATAAATCAAAATTTGAAAAACACGGCACCGCAAGAGCGGTGCCGTGTTTTCATCTATCCTGCGTCGGAGTCACGCCGAATTTCTTTTTATAAGCGCGGCAGAAATAGCTCACGTCGTCAAAGCCGCAACAAAGCGCGGCGGCTTTGACGGATATATCCGGATCCGTCTCTAGCATATCGCGTGCATAGCGCAATCTTACATCCAAAACATATTCGATCACAGAGCTTTCGTACTGCCTCTTAAAATCCTGGCAAAGCTTTGACACGCAGCAATTTGCTACGGCTGCGAGCCCGACAAGAGTCAGCTTTTCTGCAAAATTCTGTTGAATATATGAGGCGACCTCGTCTGCGGGCGTAGTTACATGCTTTCTGCCCTCAAAAAAATCAATAACAAAGGCATACACCTTGCTTGAAAGCCTGCCCCTACCCTTTGCGCTATAATATAGCTCTATTATCTCGCTGATTTTATCCGCGTATTTTTGCACAGGATAGCTTTCGTGATAAACAAATTCGTCACAGCCGTAAAATTCGAGGAGCTGATCCGTATTTTTACCCCTGAAGGTCAGAAACGCGCTCACGAGACCGCCCTCGTTTATATATTCAACGGGGCATCCGCGAGCAACGAAAAACGCGCTTCCCGCCCCCAGTTCATAGCTTTTGCCGCGGCAATTCAGCGTTCCTTTGCCCTCTAATATCAGCAAAATCTGATCACATCCGAGACCCATCTCGCGTCTTACCGTTTCCTGATTGTGATGAGCGCAGGCAGTATGAAAGCTTATAGGAAATACTATCTCATCATCCGCGTTCAGATTATAGGTAAAAATACTCATTTGCCCTCCGTGTAAAATAATCCTATAAATTTATAGGATTGTTCATTTACATTTTTCGATAAACCTTATAAAATGATTATATCACAGAGCTTTTAAAAAATCAACCACGTAAAAGATATTTCAACAAAATTGCCGTTTGGCACGGCAGAATGGAGCAAATCATGAAAAAAAGTCTTATATCTAAAAACTGGTTTTTCTCCGAGGACGACAAAAATTACACAAAGATCGACCTCCCTCACGACTATCAAATTTCCAAACCCCGCACACCCGACGGAGAGGAATGCACCGCATACTACGTTGACGGACGCGGCTTTTATATCAAGCACTTGAACCTTGACAGCAAAAAGCATTACACGCTCCACATCGACGGTGCATACATGTGCGCCCAGATATTCCTCAATGAAAACCACATCGCGCTCCATCCCCACGGCTACACGCCCTTTTTGTGCGATCTGACGCCCCATATGATCGAGGGCACCAACAAGCTCAAAATCATCACCGCGCCCATCGCGCAATCATCGAGATGGTACTCGGGCAATGGCATTTACCGCGACGTCTTTATCTGGGAGGGTGGCGACATACGCATCGAACCGTGGGATATGTTTGTATTTACCCAAAAGATCAACGATGATAGTGCCACCGTATGCGCGCGCTTTAGTGTTATTTCAGATAAAAAGCGACAGGCAAGAGTTCACTTAAGCTTTATCGCGCCCGACGGCACAGTTGCCCTTGAGGACAATGTGTACGTTAAATTGAGCAAGGGTAAAAAGACAAGCACAGAGTATATTGCAAACATAGTTTGCCCTCTTCTCTGGGATCTTGACGACCCCAATCTTTACACACTTAGGACGGAAATTTACGACGGCGACGAGCTTTGCGACACCTCTGAAAACCAATTTGGTATCCGAACAGTGACCGCTGATACAGAAAACGGTCTTTTGCTGAACGGAAAATCCATAAAGCTCCGCGGAGGTTGTATCCACCACGATCACGGCGCGTTGGGTGCAGTTGCATTTCCCGCGGCTGAGGAAAGAAAGTTATCTATACTTAAAAAATCGGGCTTCAATGCCATCCGCTGCGCTCACAACCCGCCCTCCTTGGCACTCCTTGAATGCTGCGACAGAATGGGTATTGCCGTTATGGACGAAGCGTTTGACATGTGGAACAAGTTTAAACGCCCATACGACTATCACATTTTCTTTGACGATTGGTGCTTGCGCGACGTGTCCTATATGGTCATGCGCGACAGAAACCACCCTTGCGTTTTCAGCTACTCCATCGGCAACGAGATATTCGAGATCGATTGCTCCTCCGATGCCGCAAGACACTCGGCAGAGCTTTGCGCCGAGATTCGCAAGCACGACGACACAAAGCTCGTGACGTCGGGCATATACAAAGGCTTCGTTGCGCGCTCGCAGCCAAACGATTTTGATCCCGAGGATTATCGCAAGTACCTTAAAAACAGATTCCATTCAAACGATCAGCGAGAGATAGCAAAGCTTACAAGACAATACGAGGAGCCGCTTGATATCGTTGGCTATAACTATTCCTTTGTTAACTTTGGGATAGCGCACGAATGCTACCCCGATAAGCTCATCTGGCGCTCCGAATCGCAGGCTATCAAATTCTACGACTGCTGGAAAGAGGTTACAGACAATAAGTTCGTTATCGGTGACTTTACCTGGACAGCTATCGACAACATCGGCGAGGTGGGCGCAGGAAGCTCCTCTTGGGCGCGCGACGGCGTTGTTATTTACGGCACGACACGCTCGCCTTACCCTTGGCGCACTTGCTATCAGGGCGACCACGACCTTTGCGGATATCGCCGCCCGCAATCCTACTACCGAGAGGCGATATGGATAGGCAACAAGGAGCCCCGCATATTCGTCACACATCCAGAACACTTCGGCGAGTCATTCACGGGTACAAACTGGCATTGGTACGACGTTGACGAATGTTGGACCTTTGATGAAAAATACGTAGGAAGGCCCGTGACCGTTGAAACCTACACCGACGCTGACGAGATCGCTTGGCTCATAAACGGTCGCGAGGTGGGCAGATGCACTCCCATAAAGGCGATAGCAAGATTCAATACCGTATACGAAAAAGGCGAAATCACCGCCGTGGCTTTCAAGGACGGAGCCGAGGTATCTCGCTATACCCTCTCCACCACGGGCGAGGCTTGTGCCATTAACGTCACTCCCGAAAAGAACGAATTGAGCGCAGACCGCCGCGATCTCTGCTATTTCGATATTTCTATCGTGGACAAGGACGGAAATCTTATCACAGATGCCAATAACGAGCTTACTTGCTCCGTTCAGGGCGGCGAGCTTATGTGCCTGTTCAGCGGTGATCCCAAAAACGAGGATCAATACGGCACAAATAAATGCCACGCCTTCAAGGGACGCGCGCTTGCCGTTGTCCGCGCCGCAAAGCCCGCAGACGTTAATATCATCGTCTATTCCGATTCCCTCGCCCAAGGTCACGCAAAAGCAACGGCTAAATAACAAAAAACGGTGTCATCCGGATGGATGACACCGTTTTTTATTAAGCTTCTTATCACGCTATTATATTATTTCCAACCCGTTTGCGTCGGGAAGAACTGGATACTCGTCATCGAGATTATCGGAATACCAATAGGCAACTGACGAGATATCGTCTTGCAAAGGCAGATACCTTCCCTCGCCTCTCCATCCGAGAGCCTGAATAGTTACCTTAAGATCCTCCTTGAAATATATGGGATCGGTCACGTGCCAGCGATACATGTTGAAATAACGCTGCGCTTTGTATGTCTCATCGGTTGCGGAAACCTTTGAAAGTCCCACATAGGGGGTACTAAACTCGGTATATTTGCCACCCACGTCAAAATTATACGCGCCGCAGAAATAGTCCTCGGTTCCCGTTCCGCAAACGGTTGGAAACTCGCCGTCACCGTCGATGTAGAACTTGATCTCGCCTTCTCCCCACCAACCGTTGGACTTAACACCCCAGTTCATATATGTACCGACGTAATGGCCGTTACCCTTGACATTGTCCAGAATTACGTAAGGCTGCATGTAGGGTAAAGGATTCACGCGTCTGAACTGAGCGTGAAAATAAAGACTATCGGGGCTTATCTCCTTTTCCTCACAATCTATCTGATAGAAAACGGAGCATTTTTCCGCACCAAGATTCTCTATTTCAACCTTAAAGGACTTAAAATATGGCATTTCAAAATAGCAATTGAGTCCACGCGCGGGATTTACACACATGGCAAAACTCGAGACCTGTCTGTATTCACGATAATCTGCGTTGCAGAAAAAATCAGAAAGAGGCGCTTCCACTGCGGGGTTTTTATGTCCGTCAAAATATATTCGAAGAATAAGCAATCTTCCTCTTACCGCGCTGTCGGTCATCCAAATGTGCTTGATAGCACCTTGACCTTTAATATCAGCCAGAACCATTTTTTGTCCTGCCTCTATAACAAGATATGGATTTACCTTCCAACCCTGTCCAAGCTCTCTTGCGGCATATGAGGCGCTTCCTTGCTTTGCCATTCCGCCCTTTCCCTTTTCTCCGGTAAGGTTTTCCGGTGAAACGGAGAATGTGCGGATGTTCTTTTTAGTGGTAAGATTATTTAACATTTCTTTGCCTCCTTCGTATTATGTATTGTAATTATATCAAAAATATGCTATAATTCAAATAACAATTTTTGTTGTATATTTAACATTTATTGCGGAGGTTGAAAATGGCATCTATAGACATAAACGTAATCAATCCGTATATACGAGTTGCGATGCGCTCTGTTATCACAAAGGGATATCGTATAAAGCAACGCATTATTTTTGATTATGAGCTGATATACATTGAAAGCGGAGGAATGACATTTTACTATGACGGTACACCCTACGAATGTAGAAAAGGACAGTTTATTCTTATCCGCCCCGGGATCCCACATGCTTTTGATTGCTCTCGCCACGAGGTTTCACAGCCTCATATTCATTTTGATCCCATTTTTGCGCCCGATAGCACAAGCGTTCCCGTTTCCTTTAAGGATGCACCTGAAATGACGCCAACGGAACACAAGCTTATAAGACGAGATCTGTTTTACTCTTATCCCAGAAAACCGTTTGTCTTCTTTGATAACACCGATAACGCTTTAGCTCTCTTTTACCGCGTTATCGAGGCATTCTCGTCAGGCAAAAGGCTTATGGCAAAGGGAGTATTTATTGAACTTTTATGCGACCTTATACACGACAACTTTCCCGACGCGCTTTCTGCATCAAACGGCACAGAGCTTGACATTGCTACGCAGCTAAAGGACCTCATCGACGCGACACACGGTGTCACAATAAGCCTTGAAGCTTTGCAAAAGCAGTTTTCGTACAGTAAATTTTATCTTGAGCGCAGATTCAAGTCTCGTTATAAAATAAGCCTTATATCATATGCAAATCAGAAAAGAATGGAATATTCAAAGAATCTACTTAAGAATATGACCGTATCCGAAGCTGCGGAAAAGGTGGGCTTTTCTTCAATATATTCGTTCAGCCGTGCCTATAAATGTCATTTCGGTCATGCGCCAAGCCAATCTAACCAAAAATGACAACGCTTTTATAACGCGCCGTATTCCCTCGGCGAGCAGCCCATAGCCTTATGAAACTCGGAAGAAAAATAGCTTATGCTGTCAAAGCCCGAGCGCGTTGCCACCTCGGCGATGGTATAAAGCTGAGTTCGAAGCAAGCGGCAGGCATGCTCTATTCTTTGCTTTTTTATATATTCTACGGGAGTTGCGCCGTAATATTTATTGAATTCGCGGCGGAAATACACCTCGCTCGTGCCGAAAATTTCGGCGAGAGCCGACACGCGCAGAGTCGGGTCACACAGATTTTCGTCGATGTAAGCTTTTAGGTCCTTCATCTTTTTATAGGGATGCGGAGCGGTGGCAAAGAACTCCCTTTGCGCCTCGGATAAAAGTCTATATGCATCAGCCATGCAGTCAAAATATCGGTCACCGCTTTGGAAATGGCGAATGGCACGCGAATAAAGATTGACGAAATTATCCACGTGAGCAGGCGTTACCGTCATGGGTATCCGACTGAATTTTTGGCAACCGTCAGCCGTTTCAAAATGCATAATAAACATCTCACCCGTCTTATGCACGGTGGTCTCATAGCCGCAGCCCGCGGGAATAAAGGTCAGTGAATCGGGCTTCGATACGAAGGACACATCGGTTGTGAAAATCGAAACTTCTCCGCTTAGCCTGAAGGTCAAAGAGGAAAAACCGCGCGGCGCGACCTTGCCACTCAAAGCGCGGTAAGAAATCTTCAAAAACTCCGTTTTAATTATTATTGTAGCGTTATTTTCCATTATTTCTTCTCCTTTGCGCTCTCATCTTGATTATATGATAGCACGCCCCGAGAAAAAATGCAATAGGTTTTGTTTCGAAATCTTAAAATACGTTTCGTTTATTTATTGAAAAAAAGCCTATCGGGTATATAATGAAAGCAAATAAAAACTTTTATCAAGGAGTTACTTTATGAAAAATCTTGAATTATTAATCCGCGAAGCCATGAAAAAAGAAGGTATTGACCTTATTGGCTTTGCATCCAAATCTCGTTTTGAGGGTGTGGATCCCCAGAACGATCCCTTTGCCATCTTCCCCGAGGGAAAAACGGTTATCATGCTTGGTAAGCGTATCTGCCGCGGCTCTTTGCGCGGAGTTGAGGAAGGCACAAACTTTGGCGACTACAGACTTTTCGGCCAGAATTGGCTTGAGGACGAGTTCCTTTCCCTTGCCTGCTACAATCTCGTTCGCGTGCTTGAGGACGAGGGCTGGGAGGCAGTTCCCGTGTTCCCCAATCCTGCGGAGATAAGACCAAGCGGAGTATCGGTTGACGGCAAACGCCCCGAGCCTAATGTGTTCCCGGACTTTACATATGCGGCAGTTGCTTGCGGTATAGCCGAGATAGGCTTTGGCGGTCTTGTGCTCACCCCTAAATTCGGTTCAAGACAGCGCTTCCACATGATAATTACCGACGCAGAGCTTCCCGAAAGTCCTCTGCTCGAGCGCTCCGTTTGCGACAGATGCGGCAAATGTGCCGATACCTGCCCTCTCGGCGCTATCGATAAAAACAACACCCACACAGTTGACATCTGCGGTAAAAAGATGGAGGTTGCGGACATCGACTATGACAAGTGCCGTGTCTGCAAGAACGGTGCCTGCCCCAACCGCTTTGCAAATTACGCAAAGCCCGACCGCGTAGCCGCACTCTGCAACCGCACCTGCCTTTGCCATCTTGAAGAGGAGGGCGCACTTGAGAACGGCTTCCACGAATCCTTCCGCAAGCGCGACGCTTGGGCAATCGGCGACAAGGGCAACATAGCGGGCAGAGACGTTGACAGCTGCAACGTTCTCGGCGGACAGTTCAGCAAGACCGCAAAGCGCGACCACTAAGCGTACACAAGTCCCCAAAGGAGAACGTATATGAAATTAACTTCACAAATGATAAAGGACAGAGCGCGCGAGCTTGGTATCGACTGTATCGCCATCGGTAATATCGAGAGATTCAAGGATGCTCCCACGCTTATGTCGCCTCTTACGTACTTTCCCGAGGCGAAATCCGTTATCGCAATAGGCATGCGTATACCGCGCGGAACCTATCGCGGAATCGAGGAAGGTACTCATTGGCATAACTACACTTTTTATTCCTACAACAAACTCAATTCTTACTTCAGACCCCGTCTTTCCTACGAGCTTGCCTGCTTTATTGAGGATCACGGCTGGGAGGCTGCTCTGCACTATCCCGCAGTTCCCGAGGGCAACGGCACTATGGCAGAGCCCGTAGCACCGGGCAAGGTCCCCCCCGACGTAATCTGCAGCGTGCGTGTTATCGCGGCAGGCTGCGGCCTTGGCGAGATAGGCTTCTCCAAGGTATTTCTTACAAAGGAATTCGGCCCTCGCGTACGTCTTGGACTTATTTTTACCGACTGCGAACTTGAGCCCGATCCCATTCTCGATACGGGCGACATCTGTCTGCATTGCGGTGCTTGCGCACGCGAGTGTCCCGGCAACGCAGTTCCCTCCGTCAAGGACGAAAAGAAGCGTCTTTACGTTGATTTCGGCGGTGAAAAGACGGTTTGGTACGGTGACGTCCGCATGGGACGCTGTACCCTTTCGCACCACGGCTTGAATAACGAATGCTCCCCCTTCTTAAAGAAGGAATTTCCTAACATGGCATTCGACGTTCGCAACAGCGAGATGACCGAGGAGGAGGCATACATCCTCTCATATACCGTGGCGGGCGGAAGATGGGGCAGAAAGCCCGATACCAACAAGGTTATGGACTACTACGATTACATAATCTCGCACACGGGATATTTTGCCATCTGCGGCGCTCGCGGCTGTATCCGCGCCTGCATGAACGTGCTTGAAAAGGCAGATCGCATAGAGAACAAGTTCCATAATCCCTTCTACCGCAAAAAGAGCTGGCTGTTGCCCAACAAGCCCGAGGTAGTTTCAAAGGGAGTCAACCCCTACCGCGAGGAATTCCTTGACAAAAATTACCCCGGCATACGTAATAACGAATACGTGAAGACCGATGATGACGACGAGGGTAACTCTTAAATAAAGAAAAAGTTAAAACCACAGGGAGTAAGATATGAAGATATCCATAGTTTATCCCGCGCACGCGCACAGTGCCTACAGGATAGCCGCCGAGACGTTTTCGGACTTGGCTTACATGGTCGCAGGCGCGGAATGTACCACGGTTACCGACGGAGATTTTTCGCCTGATGCGGCGGACGAGCTTACCGTAGTTATCGGAAACGATGCCGTAAATGATCTTGTCGCAAGGTTTTTCGTTTCAAAAAAGATAGACGGCTTTTCCATTCGCTACGGCTCGGACGAGTATTGCATCCGCGCGTCTTTGATCGATGGCAAGCGTTATCTCTTTTTGGCGGACGGACGTCCGCGCGCAGCGATATACGCGGTCTACCGCTATTTCGCACGCTTTTGCGGCTGCCGCTACTTCTGGGACGGAGATCGCATAAAATGCACAGAATTGCCGATTGAAAATATTGACGTAGTCGAATCTCCCCGATTTGAATACCGCGGCTTGCGCTATTTTGCGCACCGCAGTCTGCACCGTTTCCAAGCAGAGCATTGGAGTTTTGAGGATTGGTGCGCGGAGATAGATTGGATACTCAAAAAGCGGCTCAATCTCTTTATGTTAAGGCTTGGAATGGATGATATTTTCCAGAAAGCCTTCCCCGACGTTGTTTCCTATCCCGAAAGAGACAAGCCTCTGCCCGAGGCGGGTGCGGGATACGACGACAGAACGCTTTTCTGGTCGCTCGAATATCGCGGAGAGCTTCGCCGCAAGATCCTTGAATATGCCTTTGCGCGCGACCTTTGGCATCCCGAGGATTGCGGCACTATGACGCATTGGTATTCAAGAACTCCCCGCGAGTTCCTCGACAAGGTTGATCCCGAGCTGCTCCCGCAGGTCACCAAGAGCTACGGCGACCCCACGGGGCGCGTTTGGGACATAAGAAAAAAAGAAAATTTCGATAATTATTTTGCGCTGACTAAGGCTCACGTTGAGCATTACGGCAGCCCCGAGCTTTTCCACACTATAGGTCTTGGCGAGCGCCTTTTCTCGCTTGATCCCGAGGAAAACCGTCGCATGAAGCTTTACGTTTATCGCAAAATTGCCGCGCAGATAAAGGAAAATTACCCGAACGCTCCCCTGCTTATCGCAAGCTGGGATCTTTGGATGCGCTGGACGCCCGACGAGGTAAAGGACCTCATCTCAGAGCTTGATCCAAATCAGTCGATCATCCTCGATTACACGTCCGACACGGTAAAGAAAAACAATTTCACCGAGTGGGGGTTGGTCGGCAAATTCCCGTGGATATTCGGAATATTCAGCGGCTACGAGCCCAATTGTGACATTCGCGGGTATTACGAGCTTACAAATGAGCGCTTGAAGCTTGCCAAGGACGACCCCATGTGTCGCGGTCTTGTGCTTTGGCCCGAGCTTTCGCACGGAGATCCCTTGATAATCGAGTACATGGCGCGCAACGCGTGGGACAAAGAAACTGTCCCCGTCTCCGAGCATATCGACACCTATTGCCGTGACCGCTATCCCGAAAGCATTTGCCGAGAGATGACGGACATCTGGCACGAATTTATGCCTATAGCTCAGACTATGGCTTGGTGCGCGTACGACGACGCGTTGGTGTACGATATTTTCCCATTCGTTATCGGCAGAGCAAGATTCGACAAGGCAAAGATTGCGGAATACAGCCGACAGCTTGCTCCGTTATCCGCGCAAAAGGCGGCGGCTATTTCGGTGCTTGAACGTCTTTCGCGCCTGACGATCACCGACGAAATGACCCGCAGAGATGCCTTTGACATAGCAAAGACAATACTCGGTCGCTTTGCCAATGCCGCCCTTCTCCACTCAGAGCTGCTTTATGCCACGGACGCGCCCGAGGACGAGCTTGACAACGCTATGGCGGCGGCTCTCGGCGTTATGGATTCCCTTGCCGAGACTCTTGGCGCGCACAAGGACTATTCTCTTTATAAAACTCTTGAAAGACTGCGCTCGGTGACCGACGTCAATCCAGATTTCGAGCGCACGCTCAAAAATAATGCCGAGTGTATGTATTGCCGAGGCTATATTTACGAAAACGCGTGCTATCTGTATCGCCCCGAGGCAGAGATCCTATTTGATGAGGTAAAGCGTGCAATTCGCGAGCAAAAAGAACTCGACCGCACCGCCGTAACCGAGAGAATTGCTCAAAACAAGAATTATTATTTTGAAACGCCGCTTTGTCAGATGCAGGCAAAGCCCGTGTCCTTTGACGCGGTGGCGCAAAATGCCGCAGAGGCGATAAAAAAGCTCGGTTTTTGATCAAAAACCGATAAAACCAAACTTCCCGACTCATTCCCTCTTGTTATTCACCTTAAAATGAGGTATAATAAGGGGGAATCCTTTAACTTTACTACACAAAGGAGGTCACTATGAGCTTTGAAAAATATACCCGCGTTTTTGACGGTGAGCCGTCGGGGCTGACGATACGCCCGCAAGGAAAATGCGAGATACAGTTCTCTCTCTGTAAGGACAGCTCAAAGGACTACCGCTTGTTCACGGTAGGTGAGACAGAGCAATTCTATATGTGGAAGGACGAGCCCGACGGCCCTATGACCTATCGCTCGCTTTCGGATGCGCTTGACACCGCGCACGCGCTCCGAGACCGCTACTGTCTCTCATTTACCAATAAAAAAACCGAAAATTACGTAAAGCGTATTTATAGAAAAATTACTTGGCCGCCAAGGCTTTCCTATCTGCCGACGTACGACGTTCCCGAGACGTGCGAGATGGGTGTTACCGTCAGCGCAAAAAATCTCACCGTCGCAAAAGGCGGATTTATCCGCATGCGCGTTGATATTCGTCAAAAAAAGGCGGGAGTTCATCCGCGCTCTGTCGAGTGCGAGCCTGACTGTAGCTTTGTTATCGATATTCCCGAAGGTAGCTATAAGGGCAAGGAGCTTATCCAAAAAATAACCGTTCCGTGCGACACCGCGCTTGTTTGCGTTTTCATCGAAGGAACACAATACAAGGGCGAGTGCTATTTTGAAGCCCCCGTGTTACGTGTCAAGGACTACAATCTTTTGTCCTCCTTCAACGAGACCACCGCCGACCGCACGCATCTTGACTGGACGGCGCAAAATCTCAGCCGCAAGGAATGGCCCGAATTTCGAGTACGTCTCAACGGCAAGGTGATTTTCACGGGTGAGATCTTCGAGCGAAGCCATCGCCACTCCGAATGGGAGCTTGCCCTGCCCAACGACCTTATAAAAGAACATAACGTTATCACATACGAGCTTATCTCGGACTATCACGAGCCCCTGCCCTATACGATTTACGAGGTGGGCATCATAGAACGCCAAGATGCCGAGCTTTGCATCCTTGCCGCCTCTCCCATAGCGGCGGTGGGCGGACACGCGCGCGTGCTTATAAAGACCACGCGCCCAAATATGCGCGCCACGCTTACCTGCCACTCTGGTGCGATAGAAGGCAAAAAAGAGCTGTTTTTCCGTAGCGCAGGCTTGCACGGTGTGCTGATAGATTGCAAAAAGCCCTGCGAGTGCGCGCGCTTTAGCATTGATCATGACGGCGGCAGCGCCCAAGGCGTTATTGATCGCATCGTTGTTAAAATGCACGACCGCGTTATCACGGGAACGGGAGACATGATATACATCCGTCAGGACAAGGACAGTATGGAGGAATACCTTTCTTGGTATATCTCCAATAATGTCGGCGAGCTTGTCACCATCCGTCCGACTTACAGATGGTCGGGTACTCGCATACTCGATGCGCAGGTGTGGAAGGATTTTCGCCGACTAATGCGCGAGCTTGAGCTTAAATACGTGCTTATGTCCGACGGGCGCGAGATACCCGGTGTAAGCGCGCAGCCAAGCCCCCGCGACCTTGCGGGAAAAGGCTTTCTCGGCATACAGATGCACGAGCGCGATGGCGCGCAGTTCTATTGGATCCCGAGAAAGGCCGCTTCGCCAACCGAGGAGCAATGGGCAGATCTTATGTGTTTTGAATACAAAGCAGACCCCGAGCATACTGCATCCAAATTCGGCGACGGAAACTATTATTACAAAGGCGGTGTTCTCCATCTCTACGCCGACCGCCGCGAGCTTGACGACTACGTAGACGAGCATAAAAAAGCCATCGCGTCCCTCTCGCGCGTACGCCGCGATTGCGACACGCGCCACACGGGCCCTGCAAGTACATTCAAATATATGGCGGAGGCGGGCTACAGTTGGCTTGGCGCCGAGACCATGTATCAGACAATGGAGCCCATCGTTGCCTTTTTGCGCGGCGTTGCCAAGGATCGCTCAATGACTACCTTTGGCGTTCATCACGCGCTTCAATGGTCGTCCTCACCGCACAAAAGCCCCGCAAAATACCGTCGCTACCGCTTGGCGCTCTACGCATCCTATATGCAGGGCGCAACGGATATAAACACCGAGGAGGGGCTGTGGCATCTCGAGGAATATTATGAGCATCACCACCGCTTCGACGACGTTTGCAAAAGCTATCTTTCTGTTCAACAGGACTTTAACAGATACGTCGCATCACACACAAGAAGTGGCAAATATTATCATCCCGTGGCTATCCTGCACGGCAGAGATGACGGCGTTACCTTCTTCGGCAAAAACAACTCCTGGGGACAAAGAAAGCCGCAGACCGCGGCAGACGACAGCTGGGATATTATCAAAACGGTATATCCTATGGCAACGCCCGTAGTCACAGTCTACCGCCACGGATGCCCCGAGGACACCCCGCAGGGCTATCACAGCGGAACACCATACGGTAACGTGGATATAATTCCCGCAGAGGCAAGAGAAGCCGTTATGCGCGACTACCGCGCGCTCGCTTTCGCTGGCTATAACAGATGCGAAAGCCTTGATCTTGAAAAGCTTATGCGCTACGTTAAGCGCGGCGGCAGACTGCTTTTGACCGACGCGCATCTGACGGTTACCTCGAGTGCGCAAAAGATACGCGAAGGCGCGCTCGAATTCGGACAAAACCTCGATTTCTTGTGCGACGGCGAGCCTATATTCGAGCGCGACACGGTTAACGGCGAGGAGCTTTACGTTTGCGTAAACGCCCGCGCGCCGCAAAAGGTCATTTCTTATACCGATTCGCATAGACCTCTTGTTTGCTCTTACAACGTAGGCAAGGGCGAGATAATTCTGTTCCACACCAAAGAATATCCATCGCATCCCGCCATTCGCGGAATTTACGAAGATCAGCTCAAAGCCCTGCTTCGCGACGAATGTGCAAATGAACCTATTTGGGCAGAAGCAGGTAATGAAGTGGAATTTTCCGCGTGGGATCAGAAGGACGGCTCGCGCCACATCTATCTTTTAGCGGTGGATTGGTATAACGATCCCTCACCTGCAAGAAAGGCTATTTTGCGCGTTGGCGACCACCGCTACACTGTCGGCGTTCCCTTTGGCACGATGCTCAAATGCGTATGCCGAGACGGCGTTGCCGCTTGGTCACAAAGCGAGGACGGAGAGGTGCTTTGCCTTACCGAAACGTCCGCAACCTTTCAGGGCACGGGCGTAATTCCCTTCCATATCGCCAAAGGCGGCACGGTCAAGACCGTAAACGCTGACTTTGGCGAAAGCAACGTTTTGACTATCGACATCTGAAACAAAAAGCGCGGAGCTAAAAGCTCCGCGCTCTTGTATTAATTGAATTCACATTGACAAGTTATTCTTAAAGTCGGAGAGCCCCCAACCCGATCTCTCATAGCTTCCATCCGACTGCCATATACGGCGCAGTAACGCGGCATTGGCGATCATATTTCCTACTCTTTGTGCCCGAGGTTCTCTGCCAAAGAAAGAGTCGTGTGCATAAAACAGCGTGTTTACGTTTCCTTCGCTAAACAATCTGTCCCACGTGGTATGCATAATTCCATAGCAATCTAAATTTTGAGCAGTTAACATCGCGGTATTAAAACCCGCAGCGTCAGTCCATGGGCAGATCAGGGTCTTCATACCGTTTTCCGCGAAAAATTGCGCAGACTTCCACGGCACGTCTTTTCTCACAACGTATTGCCAATCGCAAATTATGCTTTCTTTTGGTATAGCGCCAAGCAAGGTCAATGCCGTCTCTGCATCAGGCGCGTTACCCTCGTAGCCGTTATTCTGGCCGATACCCAATGTCTCCTCATGTAAGAATTGGTCACCCCAAAGCATAGGTGTTCTGCCTGCAGCTATAACCTCACGACAAACATCGCCCATATAATCGGCAAGAGCCCTCACAGAATCATTGTCAAATTTATAGGAAAATCCCTCGTCAAACCCAACGTGAAAATATTCGCCCTCACCAAACACCTCACAAAGTTCTCGTCGCATTTGACGGAAAAGCTCGCGCACGTCAGGGCGCTCAAAACGCCATATCCAGCCGTCAGGAGAGAAAAGATGCGAAAGGTGCGGATTTTGATCAAGCACAACGTGTTTGCCGTATCCTACTCTGCAAGCCGAGGCGTGCCCGAAATGATTCACCATAGGTATAACGCCAACACCAAGTGCCCTCGCCTCATTAAGCATCAACCTTACTTCATCCTTTGTAAAGCTGCAGTCCCGCCACGATAATTCTTGAAGACAATCGTATCTGAACGTCCCCCAAAACTCAAGCACAATGTGGGTATATCCAAGCACCGCTGCAAGTCTTATAAGTTTTTGATATGTGGACAGCGCAACTCCCGGCACTATGCAAAAATGCACCATTCTGCGTTTGATCGGAGGTGCTATATGTCTGCATCCTACCGGCAAAAGCACACGCTCATTACCAAAATCGAGCTCGTCCGCAACAACATCCCTCAACAGCAAAAACAAGCAATTGATAAGCGCGCGCTCGTCTTTTGCCGCGATATATGCACCGCGCTCTGTAACCGAGATGACTCCCTCGTCGCAAAGCTCTACGGGCTCGTATTCTCCCATGCCGATATAAAGGCTTTCGGCAGGTGCAAACGATACGCTTACCGAGTGAAACAAAAGACCTTCAATTATCGCTTTCACCTTGTCATTTATGCATTTTTCGGGTATAATGATTTCTAATTTGCCTTGTATTTTAAATTGTTTATTCATAAAAGATCCCCTTTCAAACAAAGGATTTTATATATGTCCGCCCTCGATCTCGGCGGCGCTCTTGCCGTGGATGATGACCGTTTTGTCCTCGGGAATATATGCATCGGGGAAATGCACCATCACGTTCTCTTTTTCAAGCTTACTTTGGAGCGCTTGTATATCCACGTCGGCAACGCTTCTGCCCGTTCTGATCGCAAGGCAAGCTGCCTCTGCCGCCGCCTGTCCCGTCAAAATTGCGGGCGGAATGACGCGCAAAAGATCCCAGCCGTAGCCCGTACCGTCAGCACTTCTTCCCGCAGTGATGACGTTGGGATAATTGCGATTCGTCAGAGTGCGCAAAGGCACTTCAAACAGATGATCTCTATGCTCAAAATCGTTAATAGCGCAGACCGAATCGTCAAAATGTCGGTATGCGTCGGCAACCTTTAAGGAATAATCTCCCTTGATATGTGCCGTGGTTCTGAACTGCGGCATACCCGGTGTGGTGACTATCTCGCGCGTGCGTCTGTCCGTTCCCTTCAGCTTTTCAAGTATCAAAAGCTGATTCGTTACGATATAATCGGTGACCTCCTCTGCCGTAAGTCCCGACCAGCGCGGCATGTCTTTAGGCTGATTATCGCCGAAAAGGTTGATACTTCCACCCGAGATAGCTCTGTATATATGCTTGATGTCCTGCTTTTCCACCGCCTCGCGACAGCTGTCCAGCGTAACCATCTTTGACGAAAACGTAAAGAAATTTTCACCTGTGACCGTGGGGATTCCACCTCGTCGCAAGACGTCGCAGTCGCCCGTTGTGTCTATGAGCATCTTACATTCGTAAAACTCGGTGCCGCCCTTGCTCTCGGTGAACACACCGCGGCAGATATTGCCGTCCATCACGGGATCGACTGCCATGCAGTCAAAAAGTATATCGGCACCGCTTGCCTTTATCTCCTCGGTGAGCTGATAGGCAAAAATGGCAGGAGAATAGCGCTGAATATATCGGACGTTCGTTGGCTCCTTTGGTTGTCCGTCGCGCCATTCATCGGGGATGGTGTCCCAACCGAGCTCGGCACTCTTGCGCAGCCATTTTTCCGCAAGACCGAAAATGATCTGCTTGCCACGTCCGTTGCACATCGGTACGAAAAGATTGATAAGTCCAAGCGTCGAAAGACCGCCCAAAAGGTTGCTTTTTTCAAGCAACAGCGTGGGCATTCCGCCCCTCGCCGCGCTGACCGCCGCCGCAACTCCCGCGACACCTCCACCGCACACGATAACGTCGTATTTCTTTTTTACGGGAACTGTTTTTGTGTACGAAATATTATTCATTTCCTTTTCCTCCGTCTCGCCGCGTGTTACTTTTATTATACACACGCCGCATAAAAAAATCAAGGCAATGTGAAGAAATTACCATAATTTAAACGTAATTTATATTGCTTTTATCAAGAAAATGTGATATCATTAATTAAATTAGGATTAATCGGGATGACTTCAAGAATGCAAGGAGCTAATTCTTTCCAAATATCACTTTGCGACGAGCTTTACGTCTGTAAAACTCCACCACCGACATGCCGACAAATCAAAATTCAATTCTCAAATAAGCAACCAAAAATCACTTTGGAGGAATACACAGTGAACGGCAAGATATCAAACCCCGCGCAGATTGCAAGTCTGCGCCAATACACCTATACGAGCGGTCGCGAGGCGGGCATTTCTGTCATAGATTGCGACAATGGCAAGCTCCGCTTTTTGCTCAACGTCACAAAGGCGCTCGACGTAATGCAGCTGTTCTCGGACGGTCGCAACGTGTCATTCCTCTCCAAAAACGCTTTTACCGCGCGTGAGATTCCCTTCCTTAGTCGCTTTGAAGGCGGTATGCTCTACACCTGCGGTCTCGACAGCGTTGGCGGCAGAGAGGGCTTTGAGCTGCACGGCTCTCTGCATAATAATGCCGCCGAGGTGGTTCGCGCCGAATGTAACGAGGACGGTATCGTAGTTGAAGCCATCGTGCGCGATACGTCGCTTTTCGGTCAGAATCTCACACTCAAACGCCGCGTTACATCGGCGATCGGAAGCGACACCGTGAGCGTTGAGGATACGCTTGTAAATAACGGCACCAAGGACGAGGATTATTGCCTGCTCTATCACGTCAACGTTGGATATCCTATGCTCGACGAGGGTGCGGAGGTCGTAGCCGAGATCTTGCGCGCAGAGCCTCGCACCGAGTGGTCAAGACAGACCGCCGCAGATATGCTCAATATAAGCGCATCCGTTGACAATCAGGAGGAATCCTGCTATTTTCTTACGCTCGGCTCACCCGAGGCAAGCCTTGTAAACAAAAAGCTCGGCAAAAAATTCACCGTTCGCTATTCCGCTGACACCCTTCCCCATTTCGTCGAATGGCGCAGTATGGCAAGCGGCGACTACGCGCTCGGACTCGAGCCCTGCACCACCGAGCTCGACGACCGCTTTAAGTACAAAAAGATTGCCGCAGGCGAGCGCGTAAAATTCGCGCTCTCATTCACCGTTGAGGATCTGAAATAATATTTCGCCAGATGCATACCCGCCGAGGAGCAAAGCCTCGACGGGTTCTTAATAAATTGGGATTTATGGGGGAGGCACGAGGGACATAGGGGGGCGAGGACTCCTTTTTATAAAAGCCGCCCTCGCCCCCCTATAACCC
>SVTF01000020.1 GCA_015063905.1 Oscillospiraceae bacterium
GCGGCGGAAACGGCGGCGACAACGAAGACGACTATGAAGAGCCAAAGCCTAAGATCACGATAAAGCCGGTTACGTTGGATAAGCCGTATGACGGAAGACCTCTTTATGCGGAAAACCGACTAAATGAGGATATGCTCGAGCTTAGCGAGCTTTTGGCACTCGGCTACACCTATGAGGTGGTTGTTGAGGGAAGCAGGACAGAGCCCGGAACGGGAAAGAGCACGATCGTAAGCTTTATTCTCTATAATCCCGACGGTATTGACGTTACCGATCTCTACGAGATCGAAAAGCTGGAGGGTGAGCTTAACGTATTTGTGGCGCAAAACAGATTGACAGCCACGGTGTACGCGCGTAAAAAGACTTATGACGGAACGCCTCTGTCATACAAGCCTAACCAATGGTACGGTCTTACGGGGCTTGAGGAGGGATATACCTTTACGCTTGAAATAAGCGGCTCTATCACCGACGTTGGAATACTCGAGCTTGACGATATTGAATACGTCCTCAAGGTCTACGATCCCGAGGGCTATGACGTCAGCGTCAACTATTACGTTATATTCGATGGACAGCCCATGACTGTTTTACCCAAGAATATCACGCTGATAAGTGCGTCGGAAAAGAGACCTTATGAGGAAGACATCGTGCTGACCAACAGCAACGTCAGCCTGTCTCAGGGTGAGCTGATAGACGGCCATAAGTTTGATGCCGTGGCTATCGGATACATAGATGAGATCGGCACTGCCGAAAACATCATTAATAAGAATAAGGTTATGATAACTGACGCTAACGGCAAAGACGTCACGGATAACTACAAAATAACGTATGTACACGGAATTTTGGAAATAACCGAATAAGCAAAAAGCATCCCCCGAGTGATCGGGGGATGCCGTTTTATGTTGACCTTATTCGTATATTCTGACCTCGGTGATGTGCGCGCGCACGTCGTGGCGAGCCTTTGTTACCGTTATTCTGACCGCTTCTGCAAGTTGACTTTCAAATCGCGCTACCATTTGCTTATAGCAGTTGTCGGTGACGGTTGCAACGTTATGCCATTCGCCGTTTCGCAAAAGGGATATGCTTAGGTCTTGTGCCATTCCCACAAACGCGGAGTTTCGCTTGTATGCGTAGTCGGGATAGGAAAGCTCTGCTTTTGTGGTGATTCTCACTTCGCTGATGTTTTCGGGTCGCGCGAGGGTGAGAGTGATGGATGCGGGAAGTCCTGCCGATCTGTTGCTCACCCAACCGTTAAGCTTGGTAAGCGAGGGGCGGTTTACGCCGTTTATGACGTTTTCGGCCGAGCAATCAGCGCGCATCTCGATATCGCTTGATATAAGAAGCTCTCTGGCATCGTCGGATATCTCAACTATTTCGTTTTCTCTCCTCTCAAAGCTCAAAAAGCTGCCCTTTGTCCATATGCGCTTGCGCCATAAAACGTCTTGCGTGGGCTCTATCGATACGGCTATGTTTTGCGATATGTCTTTTGTTTCAAAAGGAATATCCAAGTATCCCTCAAATTCCGGTTCAAGTGTAATTTTGCAGCTTTCGATAAGCTTTGCGCTGTCATTTATATCTTGTCTTTGGCTATATTTCCAAAGCTTTGCGACAAGTTCGACGCCATGACCTGATACGTTTTTAAGCTCCGCCTTGTAATAGTCGGCGCGGTCAACTCTTGATACACCGTAAGGACTTGTAAAGGTTTCTGTATTTATGGGAGCCCACACGTCCTTGGTGCCGTGGTGCTTTAAGAGATACACGTCATCGGCAATTGAATCCGCTGTGACAGTCGCGCTCCTTGCCAGATCAAGCGAGTCCTCGTTGGTGACGTAGGGAATCGAGAGATCGTGGCGCAAAAGCAACTGCTGAAGCTCTTTTATGTGCGATTCATAGATGCCGCGTGGCGTAGTGCCGTATTTTTTGCAAAGGTATGCCGCCACGCCTGCGGCTTGACCCAGTGTCGCGAGCGTCGCTTCAACTCGAACTGTGCCAAGGCCTACGTGTGTGGCAGAGCAGCATCTGCCGCCAATGAACAAGTTGTCTATATTCTTGGAGTATATCATTCTGTAGGGAAGCGGGGTGCAGGGAATGACAGCGTCTGACAAAAACGCGCCTTCCGCGCCCGAATATATACCCTTGGGATGATGGACGTCGAGGTTCCATCCGCAATAGCTTATTGCATCGGGAAAGCGCTTGCCCTCGACGCAGTCGTTCTGATTGAATACGTAGTCGCCGATAAGCCTGCGGTTTTCTCTTTTTGACGTATGGAGCGCCATCTCGCAAAGCTCGTAATAGTCAACCTCCGCGGCAAGATGAGGAGCAAGCGGAGCCGAGTTTTTGAGCCAATGGAAATAGCCTATGCCAAGACGGATAAGCTCATCGCGGGCAAACTCGTCGTCCCAGAGATCGTCAAAATCGTTGGAATTTTCCATCCACCATGCCGCGCAGTGAAGATCGGTGACTTTTCTGTGAAGCGCCTCGCCCTCGGGCAGCTTTATTGCCCAATCGGGAGCCTGGAAGCTAACGGGGGAGTCTGTTTTTTCGGCTCTGAACGTTCTGACCCTGAAAAGCTTTTCGGAGGTGCCGCAAATGCAACCGCTCATAGTAAGGGTGTCTGGGACTTGGGGAGCGAAGGACTCGTCATGTTGCCATTTCGCCTCACGTCCGATACGGTATGCCGCGCCCGCGTAGTAACCCAGCCAACCGTCGCCCGTGCAATCGGCAAATCTATCTGCGAAAAAGGTTTTTTTGAAGAGCGTTTGCGCATTAACAGTGGTTGCGGAGATTATGTGAGAGCCAATACTGTTGGCATCTATACAGATCTCGTTTGTAAATACCGTGAGGTTAGGCTCGTTTGCGCAGAGGTATTCCATGGCGGCTTGGTTGGTAATGCCTCTCAGAACATTAAGATTTCGGATCTCATTCAAGATACCGCCCTCCCAGGTTCCTCTGTGGTGAGAGGAGGCGCCGTCCATGCTGACGCTACCTTCGTTGCTTGCGTTGCCGCCAATCGTGGGTCTGCCCGATATCAAAGCGGTCTTAAGGCCGCATCTTGCCGCCTCTATGGCGCAAGGCACGCCGGCGGGTCCCGCTCCAACCACAACAAAATCAAAGTGCAGCTCTTCAGTTTTATTTTCAATGCCTTTTATCTCGGCGCGCTGACGTAGCATGCGTTCGACCTCGGGGGAGGGGGTGAAGTCCATGTCGCTTGTAATTACGACGTCGGCAAATCTTGAAAACCAGCCCGTTTTATCAACAACGCTGAGCGTGTAGCTGCCCGCAGTCAGATGAAGGTCACCCGCTATCTCCCAATACCATTGGTGCGTGGGCATCTTTCCAAGAATATTGGGCAGCTCCTCACCGTTAACAGACAGTGCAAATCTTCCGGGGGCTTCGGGGTGCTTCCAGTTCTTTGTACGAACAAAAAAGCGATATGTTGCCTCTTCTTTTATGGAAAATGTGATCTTGGCATCGTCAACGGGGGTACCGGGCTTATCGGAGGCGATAAGATAGGACTGTCCTACGCTTCTGACAAATTGACTTTCTTTTTTCCAGCCTCCCAGAGTGTCAAATTCTACGGCATCCAACCAAATCGTTTGCATAATTGTTTCTCCTTGTGATTTTAGCATTAAATTTAATAAATTTTAAAAAATGCCTTGATTTATTTCTATTATAGTGCTAAAATAAAAGAAAAACTTTAAATTTGTGCTTTTAATTATTGATTTTGAACGGAGAACTATGGAAAATAATCTTTTGGAACTGAAAAGGTATCTTGACCGACTCAGCGAGGACATGGGATGGTGCGTGATAATCTCCGATTATTACGGCGTTTTGCGCGAAAACGAAATAATTGGCGAATATTTGTCGAGCAGGCGCTGGCACACAAATCCATATTGCATGAAGGTAAAGGAAAACAGGCAGCTTTGGGACAGGTGCATTGATGAGCAAAATACAAGGCGTATCGATGCGCAAAACCGAAAAAAAGGAGGTTTTTTTGTTTGCTATTGCGGTGTTGCGGGCTATACCTTACCTGTGTTTTTGGGCAACGTTCACGCGTTCACGGTAGAGGTAACGGGCTTTTTTGCTTCGGGAATGCAACAAGCAGAGGAAAAAGTTGCGAGCATGACGGGCAGTCCGCAATCTGAAGTCGCGCTGCTCAGAAAAAAGCATCTTGAGCCTATTACGGATATACAGACCTCAAGGCTTGAATGCTACGTTGGAGTTATTGGGCAGATGCTTAATAATATCTTTGCGGAAGATCCGCTTTTGACATCGCGTTACGATGAAGAAAGCGCGCAGCGCAAATACGTTTTGGATGCTCTTGACTACATTGATAAGTATTATTGCGAGGAGCTGAGTATTAAGGACGTGGCGCGGCATTGTAACGTAAGCTCCTCGTATCTTCAGCATTTGTTCGTTGAATATACAAAAGAGGGAATTGCTACCGCGATAAGAAGAAAAAGAATGGAATATGCATGCGAGCTGCTTATATCCACGGGCGCAAGCGTACAAAGCATAGCCATGTCGTGCGGATTTTACGACACCAATTATTTTTCGGTGGCTTTCAAAAGGATTTACGGCACAACCCCTCTGAAATTCAGAAAAAACAGAATAAACAGACTTGGATAATAATAAAAAAAGACCTTGCAGAAGATCTCTGCAAGGTCTTGTGTTTTTTTATTACTTCTTAAGTGCTGCCTGAGCCGCTGCAAGACGTGCAATCGGTACTCTGAAGGGAGAGCAGGATACGTAGTCAAGGCCGATCTTGTGACAGAACTCAACGCTTGTGGGGTCACCGCCGTGCTCACCGCAGATACCTACGTGGAGGTGCTCGTTTGCGGGTCTGCCAAGGGTAACTGCCATGTTCATAAGCTTACCAACACCGGTGGTGTCGAGCTTTGCGAAGGGATCGTTCTCAAAGATCTTAGCGTCGTAGTAAGCGCCGAGGAACTTACCTGCGTCGTCACGGGAGAAGCCGTAGGTCATCTGAGTAAGGTCGTTTGTACCGAAGCAGAAGAAGTCTGCGTTCTTAGCGATCTCATCCGCGGTGAGACAAGCTCTGGGGATCTCGATCATGGTACCAACCTCGTACTTGAGCTCTACGCCTGCAGCCGCGATCTCAGCGTCAGCAGTTGCAACAACAACGCTCTTAACGTACTTAAGCTCCTTAACGTCGCCAACGAGAGGAATCATTATCTCGGGAACAACGTTCCAGTCAGCGTGAGCCTTCTGGGTATTGATAGCAGCTCTGATAACTGCCTTGGTCTGCATAGCCGCGATCTCGGGGTAAGTTACCGCAAGACGGCATCCACGGTGACCCATCATGGGGTTGAACTCGTGGAGAGAAGCTATGATAGCCTTGATGTCCTCAACGGTCTTGCCCTGAGCCTTTGCGAGGAGTGCGATGTCTTCCTCAGTGGTGGGAACGAACTCGTGGAGAGGGGGATCAAGGAATCTGATACAAACGGGGTTGCCCTCGAGAGCCTCGTAGAGCTTCTCAAAGTCAGCCTGCTGATAGGGGAGGATCTTTGCAAGAGCAACTTCTCTCTCCTCAGCGGTGTCGGAGCAGATCATCTCACGGAATGCCGCGATTCTGTCTGCCTCAAAGAACATGTGCTCTGTACGGCAAAGACCGATACCCTCTGCGCCAAGCTCGCGAGCCTTCTTTGCATCTGTGGGAGTATCAGCATTGGTTCTTACCTTAAGGGTTCTGAACTCGTCTGCCCAGCCCATGATTGTTCCGAAGTTACCGGAGATCTCTGCGTCAACGGTGGGGATAAGGCCATCGTAGATGTTACCTGTCGTACCGTCGATGGAGATGCAATCGCCTTCGTGGAAGGTCTTGCCTGCGAGAGTGAACTTCTTGTTCTCCTCATCCATAGCGATGTCGCCGCATCCGGAAACGCAGCACTTACCCATACCTCTTGCAACAACCGCTGCGTGAGAGGTCATACCGCCACGAACTGTAAGGATACCCTGAGCAGCCTTCATACCCGTGATGTCCTCGGGAGAGGTCTCAAGACGAACAAGAACTACCTTCTTGCCTGCGTTGTTCCAAACCTCAGCATCCTCAGCGGAGAATACTATCTGACCGCAAGCCGCACCGGGAGATGCGCCGAGACCGCGACCCATGGGCTTTGCAGCCTTAAGAGCCTTAGCGTCGAACTGAGGGTGGAGAAGAGTGTCAAGGTTACGAGGATCGATCATAAGAACAGCCTCTTCCTTGGTCTTGTGACCCTCTGCTACGAGGTCAACTGCGATCTGGAGAGCTGCGGGAGCAGTTCTCTTACCGTTTCTGGTCTGGAGCATGTAGAGCTTTTCGTTTTCAATAGTGAACTCCATGTCCTGCATATCGTGGTAGTGGTTCTCAAGTATCTCGCAAACCTTTACGAACTGCTCGTAAGCTGCGGGGAACTTGTTAGCCATCTCCTGAATAGGCATAGGAGTACGTACACCTGCAACAACGTCCTCACCCTGTGCGTTGGTAAGGAACTCACCCATCATCTTCTTCTCGCCGGTAGCGGGATCGCGGGTGAATGCAACACCGGTACCACAGTTATCACCCATGTTACCGAATGCCATTGCCTGTACGTTTACAGCGGTACCCCAGCTGTAAGGAATGTCGTTATCGCGGCGGTAAACGTTAGCTCTGGGGTTATCCCAGCTTCTGAATACTGCCTTAACTGCGCCGATGAGCTGCTCCTTAGGATCGGAGGGGAAGTCAGTGCCGATCTTAGCCTTGTACTCAGCCTTGAACTGATTTGCAAGCTCCTTAAGATCTTCAGCGGTAAGCTCAACGTCAAGCTTAACGCCCTTTTCTTCCTTCATCTTATCGATGAGCTCCTCAAAGTACTTCTTACCGACTTCCATAACAACGTCGGAGTACATCTGAATAAATCTTCTGTAGCAGTCGTAAGCCCAACGGGGATTGCCGGACTTCTTAGCCATAACCTCAACAACGTCCTCATTAAGACCGAGGTTAAGAATGGTATCCATCATACCGGGCATAGATGCACGCGCACCGGAACGAACAGAAACGAGAAGGGGATTCTCAAGATCGCCGAACTTCTTGCCGGTTACTGCTTCCATCTTAACGATGTATTCCATGATCTCTGCCATGATTTCATCGTTGATCTGTCTGCCGTCCTCATAGTACTGAGTGCAAGCCTCTGTGGAAATGGTGAAGCCCTGGGGAACGGGAAGACCGATGTTGGTCATTTCTGCGAGGTTCGCGCCCTTACCGCCGAGGATCTCACGCATGTTTGCATTACCTTCTGTAAAGAGGTAACAATACTTCTTTGCCATTGGATTTGTCCTCCATATTAAAAATATTTTTTACAACTTTCGAGCCAAAAAATACATAGCAATAGATATGCGAGTTTACACCCGCACTTTGCCGTCCTTATTTTTGGCGGTATATATTATATCACATTTTTTTACACAATGGAAGAGCTTGTCCCAAAAAAGGAAACTGTATAATTGTAAATTTATTATGAACGACGGATTTTTTGCATAAAAAGCGTTTGACAAAGAGCGATAAACATAGTATAATTTACTAAAATGATAAATTGAGCCGGTTTTGCTTGGCGAGGGGACACCCCCGTCCTTTGCAAAAGTGGCTGTTTCGGCTTTTGTAAAAGCCAAAACCCAAATCACAACGATCGGAGAGGTAATATGTCCAACATTTTTGATATTTTCAAGAGGATAGAAAAGGAGAACGAGCAACGCGCAAATCAGCCGATAACCCATATGATCGTGGGCCTTGGAAACCCAGGCGCAAAATATGAGAACACGCGACACAACGCGGGCTTTATGGCTATGGATCACATTGCCGCAAGGCTCGGGGTAACCGTTAATCGCGCCAAGTTCAAGGCGCTTGTTGGCGAGGCGACGGTGGGCGGCAAAAGAGTGCTGCTTATGAAGCCGCAAACGCTTATGAACGCATCGGGAATAGCGGTCAGCGAGGCGGCGGCGTTCTACAAGATACCTGTGGAGAACATCATCGTTATGTCGGACGACATAAATCTTGACGTTGGCAGAATGAGGGTCAGAAAGAGTGGCTCGGACGGCGGTCAGAAGGGCTTGCGTTCCATTATCAATATGATGGGAAGCGACGCTTTTCCGCGCATCCGCTTTGGTGTGGGCAAAAAGCCTCACCCCGATTACGACCTTGCCGATTGGGTGCTTGGCAACTTTTCCGAGGACGACAAAAATAAGCTTTGCGCCCTCTTTGCGCCCGCGTATGACGGAATAGAAAAGATACTCGCGGGCGACGTTGACGGCGCTATGCAGATTTGCAACAAGGCACAGATATGAGCATATTAACAGATGCTATCCGTCTTGACCGTGAATATGGGGAGCTTTGCTCGCTCATCAAGCGCAATTTCCGCGCTAAAAGCCTGCCCATCGTCACCTCTGGACTTTCGGGCGGCGCGCAGGACGCGCTCATTGTGTCGCTGATACTTGACACCGAGCAATTAAGACGCGAGCAGGGCAAAAAAACGCCCGTGCTGGTGATTTGCTCCGAGGAAAAAGAGTGCCAGAGGCTGTGCCGGGAATATTCGGCATACGGCTTTGAGTGTGCCCATTACATCGGTCGAGATCTGACATTTTACAATATAACCGCCTCCCATGAGTTTGAGCATGAGAGGCTTTTGGTGCTTTGCCGCCTGCTTGCTTGCGAATACGATATCGTTTTTACAACTCCCGACGTTGCGTTAGGATATACCATACCGCCCGAAAGGCTGAGCAAAAACGTTATTTCGATTGACGGCGACACTCGGTGTGAGCCGATGGAGCTTGCCGCGCGTCTTGTGGCGGCGGGATACGTCAGAGTAGATATGGTAGAGGGCGCGGGACAGTTTGCGGTGCGCGGCGGCATTGTGGACATATATCCCCCGTCTGTCACCGCGACAACTGCGGACGGCACGGTGCGCTATGGCGCTCTGGCTTTGCGAATAGAGTTTTTTGACGACGAGATAGACAGAATGGGAGTGTTTGACGTTGTTTCGCAAAGAATGATAACAAACGTCAAGCAGGCGTCCTTCGCTCCCGCGCGCGAGGTGCTGATCGATGAGGACGCGCGCTCGGTATTGACGGCGGCGATAAAGAAAAGATTGCGCGAGAGCCACGACGAGAGCGTTTGCGAAACGCTGACTCGGGAGCTTGCGGCTCTTGGCGACGATATGAGCGACGTTGGATTTGCGGATAAATATATCTCGCTGATATATCCTGAAAAAGCGACTCTTATTGACTATTTTCGCGACAAGACGCTTGTTGTCGTGCGTTCAAGCTCCGCGGTGTACGATAGGCTCAAGGCGGAATCGTGGCACGAGAACGAGCGCGTAAAGGAGCTTTGCGAGGGCGGGACTATCGCGCCCAAATACGCGGAATATTCGAGGGCGGCGGTGGAGCTTGACGTGTTTTTTGATAAAAACGTCACCGTCCACGTCAACTCTTTGGCTTACGGTATGAGCGATAAGCGACTTTCGGGTCTGTTTGGCTTCAGGACTCGCCAGCCCGTGAGCTACGCGGATAAATTTGACTTATTGTGCGAGGATATTATCGGATATCACAAGGGTGGATACAGCGTTGTGGTTATGACCGATAGCTTGACAAAGGCGAAAAATCTCGACGGGCTTTTGCGCGACACTGATTTTGTAACGGCGATAGATTCGGGCGAGCTTAAGCCGTCCGAGCTAAAAGGCAAAACGGTATATATTACGTATAAAAGCTCGATCTCACCGTTTGAGCTTATAACTCCGCGCGTGGCTATACTGTCCACGGTGAGCGACGACCTGCCCGGAGCGCGCAAAAGCTCGGGACAGCTGCGGCGCGGCAAACGTAAAAAGGATCGCGACGCGCAAAGTATTCTTTCCTATGCCGAGCTTGAGGTGGGGGACATCGTGGTACACGAGGTGTACGGTATCGGACGCTATCTCGGACTTGAAAAAATAAAGATAGACGGCGTGAGCCGCGACTATATAAGTATTCAGTACGCGGGCAGCGACAAGCTGTGTATGCCCGTTGAAAAGCTGGATCTGGTTTCAAAATACATCGGCGCGCATGCGGATGACGGCATGGTAAAGCTATCAAAAATGGGCGGGGAGGCTTGGAAAAAGGCGACTTACAAGGCAAAGGGCGCGGTACGCGAGATGGCAAAGGACCTCATCAAGCTCTATGCCGAGCGAGCGCGCAGACCCGGCTTTGCCTTTGACGCGGACGATCAGATGCAAAGGGATTTTGAGCAGTCCTTTGATTATGACGAAACGGAATGTCAGCTTGACGCGGTATCGGATATAAAGCAGGACATGATGCGCCCTGTGCCGATGGACAGATTGCTTTGCGGCGACGTTGGATACGGAAAGACAGAGGTGGCGCTCAGAGCCGCCTACAAGGCGGTGCTTTCGGGCAAGCAGGTGGCGATCTTAGTGCCCACGACCATTCTCGCGCTTCAGCATTACGGAACGGCGATGAGCCGCTTCCGCAATTTTGCGGTGAACGTGGATATGATGTCGCGCTTCCGCACGCCAAAGCAGATAGAGCAGTCCTTGCGCAGACTTGAGCGCGGGGATACCGACATAATCATTGGCACGCATAAGCTGCTGTCCAAGGATGTGAAATTTGCCGACCTTGGATTGCTCATCGTGGACGAGGAGCAGAGATTCGGCGTGGCGCAAAAGGAAAAGCTAAAGCAGCTTGGCGGAAATATCGACGTTCTCACGCTGACCGCCACACCTATTCCGAGAACGCTCAATATGGCGATGGGCGGAATACGCGATATATCTCTGCTGGACGAGGCTCCGGGCGACCGCTTGCCCGTGCAGACTTACGTTTTGGAGCATGATGACATCATTATAAACGAGGCGATACGGCGTGAGCTGCGGCGCGGCGGTCAGGTGTTTTACCTTCACAATTTCGTGGATTCCATCGATAGTGTGGCGGCAAGGCTGGCGCACGATATTCCCGAAGCCCGCATAACCGTGGCGCACGGAAAAATGGACAAGGATGAGCTTGAGGACATCTGGAGCAAGATGCTCTCGGGCGAGATAGATATACTTGTCTGTACCACCATAATAGAAACGGGAATTGACGTTCCCAACGCCAACACTCTCATTGCGGACAGGGCGGACAGGTTGGGACTTTCCCAGCTGCACCAGCTTCGCGGACGCGTGGGACGCTCGTCAAGGCGCGCGTACGCATATTTTACCTATCCGCGCGGCAGACAGCTCTCGGAGATTTCGCAGAAAAGACTTGAGGCGGTGCGTGAATACGCAGAGTTTGGCGCGGGCTTCCGCATAGCCTTGCGTGATATGGAGATAAGAGGCGCGGGCAATATTCTCGGCGCGGAGCAGCACGGTCATCTTGAGGCGATAGGATACGACCTTTATATCAAGCTCTTGAATGACGCGGTGCTGGAGGAAAAGGGAGAAAAGACACAGGAGCGCGGCGAGTGCGTGGTAAGTCTTGAGCACGACGCGTTTATTCCCGAAAGCTACGTGAGATACGCGGGGCAGAGAATGACGCTTTATAAGCGCATAGCGCTGATACGCAATAAGTACGACGCGGATGACATAGCCGATGAGCTGCTCGACCGCTTTGGTGAGATGCCGCAGAGCGTTGATAATCTTTTGCGGATAGCGCTTATACGCGCCATGGCGATAGATTGCCGCATAAAGCAATTGACTGAAACGGGACGCGAGATACGCATGTATCAGGATAATATGAATATGGAGATGTGGCAGGAGATGTCCTTTGCCGTTGGAGGCAGATTGCGCATAGTTATGGGCGCGCATGGGGACAGATTCGCCCAGCTAAAGCTCAAGAGCAACGAGAATTCATTGATAGTTGTTAACAAAATGTTTGAAAAATATCTTGAAAGCGTACAAACAAAGGATGTATAATATACACAGTTAATAACGGAAGGCGTAAAAAATGAAAAGATTTTTAAAAATATTGTGCGTATGCTTGGTCATGTGTACGGCGCTGTGCTTGCTTGCCTCCTGTACTCAGGGCAAGACTATGCTGACGTTCAGGGACAAAAAGCTTTCGGTCAACGTGTATGAGTTTTTGCTGTCCAGAATGAAGGGCACGCTCGGATATTACGGCTACGACGTTACCTCGGACAGCTTTTGGCGCACGGTGGTATCTTCGGACGGAACGACGTACGACGATTATTTTCGCGAGGAGATCTTGCGCGAGACAAAGCATTATATAATTGCGGATCAGCTGTTTGACGATTACGGTCTGACTCTTTCGGCAGAGCAGGAAAAAAAGATAGACGATCTGCTTCTGTCGCATCAGACAAAAGCGGGCAGCCGCGCGGCACTTAACGAAAAGCTTTTGGCGTTTGGCGTCAACTACGATATTTTGCGCGAGATATACGTTATGGAGAGCAAGATATCAACGCTTAAGAATCATCTTTACGGCGAGAACGCGGAAAAGGTGCTGCCGGAAACAAAGGACAAATTCCTTAACGATAATTACGTATGCTTTGAGCAGATATTCATTCCCGCCTATTACTACGTGACCGACCTTGACCGTTTTAACGACAAGGTGTATTATACCGATGAAAAGCACACCGCGATAGCGTATGATAAGGTCAACGGCAAGATCGCTACGGACGAAACGGGCAAGATAGCAACCGATATATTCGGCGACCCCGAGTATTACACGGACGAGGGCAGGATAGCTTACGACAGGCAAAACGGCGTGATAGGATACGTGTACGAAAAGGACGCAAACGGCAAATATACCGATGACAAGGTCATCGCGTACCACGACGAAAAGACCAAGGCGCAGCTTTACGTAACGGCACAGGAATATGCCACCGTTTGTAACGGAGACTTCGAAAAATTCGAGCAGTATTCTAGCGAGTACGGACAGGATGATACGTCGGGCAGAATATATCTTTTCGCAAGCGCGGGATATTACGCGTCGCTCAATTCCTCGGCGGGATATTTTGACGATATAGCCAAGGAGCTTGCCGATATGGACGTTGGCGAGTGCAGAGTGGTTACCTCGGATTACGGATATCACGTATTGCAAAAAAATGACAACGCCAAGGGCGCTTATGATGACGCGGAGCTTAAGGAAACGTATTTTTCCGACTTTTCCGACAACCTTATAGAGTATTTGTGGGGCTCTCTTTGCCAAAAGTATATTGGCGACGTTGCCGTTGATGAAAAGGCTCTGAGCGAGGCGCCCGATATGAAGCAGGTGGGCGCAAATCTTGTTTACTGATAGGACAGTGATTATGAAGACAAAATTTATGACCGTAAAAACGGTGCTGGGTTTAATTGCCTTGACGCTTGTCGCGGTTTTCGCCTGCTCGTCGCTTGTGGGCTGCTCCGGTATCGTCAAGCATCCCATTCTGGAATGTGAGCAGCACAAAATTTCTCTTGCCATGTATGAATTTATGCTGTCAAGATTAAAGGGAGAGCTTGCGCGGCAAAAGCATGACGTCAGCTCGATAAGCGATTTTTGGAGTGAGACCGTACCTTCTACGGGGCAGACACGCGAGCAATACTACAATGAATCGGTGCTGACCGTTTGCAAGAATTATCTCGCGTCGGCTATCCTTTTTGACAGAGAGGGGCTTAAGCTTACGGACGAGGAGCTTGCGGCGATAGAGAGTGATATAGCGGACTATATCAACTACGACGCGCAGGGGTCAGAGGAAAAGCTTGACATAATACTTGCCAAATACGGCGTTACCACGGATGAGCTACGCAGCATCTATACGCTTGAGGCAAAGCATGAAAAGCTTATGGTTTCGCTTTACGGGGCGGACGGCTCGCTGATAGCCGATAACGTAAAGCAAGAGTATTACGAGCAGAATTATTACCGCTTTAAGCAGATATTCGTGTCTGATTTCCATTACGAGTATCAGCTGGACGAGCAGGGAAACGTTATATATTTTGACCCCGAGACGTCAAAGCCGATATATGATACGGTAAACGGAAGCGTAATATACGTGGACGGATACAGTATAAAGGACAAGCACGGTAACCCGATATACTACGATGAGAGCGGAAAGATACTTTATAACACCGAAAATGGATACCCAACTCCCAAGCTTGACGAAAACGGAGAGGCGATAGTCTATTACTATACCGACGCGGAAATGAAAGAGCGCGTGGATAGAATGAACGGACTGCTTGACACTCTGGAGGACGGAAATTTTGCCGCGTTTGAAGCCGAGATGCAAAATTGGGAGCTTTACGAGGGTTCCTTTGAATACTATCCCGACGGATATTACCTGAGCCGCATAGAGTCCTTTGGATATGAGAAGTATATGCTGGACATACTGCACAAGCTGGAGGATATGGAGACGGGAGAGATCGACATGGTGGAAGGCCCGTCCGGATACCACATAATCATGAAATACAGGCTTGATAGCGGAAAGTTTGGCGACGTAAATTACGCCGAGTGGTTTGCAAGCTTCAATACCTCGCTTATGAACGAGCTGTTTCTTGATAAATGCGAGCAGTTTTATGATGATATCAAGCTCAACGAGAATAATTTTGATAAGGCGCGATCGATCAAGGAGATAGGCATCAATTTCCACTATTGATAGCGAAAAAGCCGACGCACATAGCATAGTGTCATTAAGGGCACCGCGCTAAGTGCGTCTGCTTTTTGTTATCGAGAAAAGTTTACAAAAAAGTTTTGGCTTGTTGTTGACGGATAGGGGGATGTATGATATAATTTATAATGAATTAATTTATGCCCGAACGCCGATGGCGGTCAGAATGCGAGGTGCCCCGTGGATAATAAGCTCAAAAAAAAGCTTGAACTTTCCGATATATTGGCAAGGATAGCCGCATCCTCGCCTGTGAGAGCGGTTGGAAACATAAAAAAAGAGATAAAGACGGATATAGAGGCGATAAAATCAAGAGACCCCGCCGCGAAAAGCAACGTGGAGGTGCTTTTGCTCTATTCGGGACTGCATGCCATTCTTGCTTACCGTGTGGCGCACAAGCTTTATCTTGCCGATCACACCTTTTCCGCAAGGGCGATAAGTCAGGCGGCGAGATTTTTTACGGGGATAGAGATACATCCCGGAGCAACTATCGGCAAGGGCCTTGTGATAGATCACGGCTCTGGCGTGGTAATCGGTGAAACGTGCGAGATAGGCGACAACTGCACGCTTTATCAGGGCGTAACGCTTGGAGGAACGGGAAAGGACGTTGGAAAGCGTCACCCCACCCTTTGTGACAACGTGCTTGTGGGCGCGGGAGCAAAGGTGCTTGGACCTATCGTTATAGAGAGCAACAGCAAGATCGCGGCAAACGCGGTGGTGCTTAAGGATATACCGCAGAGCAGCACGGCTGTGGGCATTCCCGCCCGCGTGGCTCGGCAGGAGGGAAGGCGTGTGGACGATCTCGATCAGATACACATACCGGACCCCGTCGCGCAGGAATTTCAACGCTTGGAGAAAAGGATCAACGAGCTTTCGTTGGAGCTTGAGACTATTAAGACGTCAAGGCCAAAAACAAAGAAAGAGAAGGATGAAAAATGAATTATTTTCTTTACAATCCCAAGTCCAACAATGAGAATAACGATCTGAATATTATAACCGAAAACGGTCAGAACGACTGTCAGGTTGCTATGAAGATCTGTCTTTTGGATCTCGATATAGCACAGTTCGCAACTCAGCTTTCACAAGATGACCGCGTGTTTATTTGCGGCGGAGACGGCACGCTGCATTATTTTGCCAATAATTCTTGGGGAATAGATTTTCCTTGCCCGCTTTACGTTATCCGATCGGGCACGGGAAATGATTTTCTCAACGACATAGGGCAAAAGGACAATTCCACCTTTATAGACATAAGAGAGTATCTTAAGGATCTTCCCGAGGGTGAGATAAACGGAAAAAAGCGCAGATTCCTTAACGGAATAGGCTTTGGACTTGACGGCGAGGTGTGCCTTGGCGTTGAGCAGTATAAGCAAAAGCATCCAAAGAAAAAGGCAAATTACGCGACCATCGCAGTAAAGCAGCTTTTGTTTACATATAAGGGTCCCCGCGTAAAAGTTACCGTGGACGGCGTCTCAAAGGAATATGACGACGTCTGGGCGGTGTCCACAATGAAGGGCAAATATTATGGCGGCGGTCTTATGATAGCGCCCACTCAGGAGCGATCAAGCGGAAAGTTGAGCGTTATGGTCATGCACGGCGGAGCCAGACTAAAGGCTCTGTCCTTGTTCGCGGGACTTAGCAAGGGAAGCCATATCAAGTGCCAGAGAATAGTTGAGATAATTGAGGGTGACGACGTAAGAGTGGAGGCGGACAGACCAAGCACCTTGCAGATAGACGGCGAGGTGTATCTTGACGTTACAAGCTACGCGGCTAAGACGCGCGCGGCGCTTGAAGCGCAAGATGTATCTGAGGGCGCGGAGGACGCGGTATTTTCAAATTGACAAGGAGTTTTTGAAGGCTTCGTTATGGAAGAACAAAGCGTTTTGAATGAGTCGGGCACCGTTTGCGATACGGTTACACCCGAGGACGCGGTGTTTATCGCGTTGGAGATGGGCGAGAACATCCTCAAATGCGGCGGAGAAATAAGTCGCGCGGAGGAAACGGTAAACAGGATATGTTATGCGTACGGCGCGTCCGCCGTTGACGTCATAGCTATTCTGTCCACCATCATTGTAACCGCCGAGTTTGGCGGCGTTAGTATAACCTCGACAAGAAGACTGTCGGATTACGGCTCTAACAACCTTGGCAGACTTGCCAAATTCAATGATCTTTCAAGAAAAATATGCGAGGAGCTTCCCTCAAAGGCGGAATGCTTAAAGCGCGCCGACAATATCATGGGCTCGACTCAGGTCAGCCTTGCACGATACGTGATAGGAAGCATGCTTACCTCAATGGGATTTGCCATGTTTTTCGGCGATTTTGGCGCGGGAGTAACGTGGGGACTTATCGGCGGGCTGGCGCTTGACGGGGCTTTGTCGGGAGTTTTGGCTTTGTTTCTCGGTCTTATAGCGAGATATCTTTCGGGAACCAAGACCAACAGTGTAATATCAAAGTTTATTATTTGCTTTATCGGCGGAGTTATGGCTATGTCCGTGGGCATTGCGATACCCACGTGCCACGCCGATAAGATCATGATAGGTAACATAATGAACGTTGTGCCGGGCGTGGCTATGACAAACGCCTTTCGCGATATGCTTGGCGGCGATATTATGTCGGGAGTGTTCAGGCTTTGCTCGGCTATAATAGACGCCGTTGCGATAGCCGCGGGCTACGCGGTTGCTATACTTCTTGTGGGAGGTATAATGGCATGAACGATTTTTTGCGTATATGCGTGCTGGTAGTTGCAACGGTCATCGGCGTTGGCGGAGTCGCGCTGATGTTCGGTGTTGAAAAAAAGCATATTATGTGGGGAGTCTTGTCCGCGGTGATATGCTGTGTGGCATACGAGGTGTCTTTGCTGCTTTTGTGGCCGTTGTTTGTGGCGTCGCTGGTCGGCTCGGCTGTGACGGCGGTCTACTCGTATATCATGGCGCGGGTGTTTAAGATCCCTGCGACATTTATGATAATTTTGGGAATTCTGCCGCTCGTTCCGGGAGCAAGACTTTATTACACTATGTTGGGATTGGTAAATTCCGACATGGACATGTTTTATTATTACGGGCAGACCGCGCTTTTGATAGCGGCGGGTCTTGCCGTGGGAATAATCGCGGTTACGGCGCTTTTCCGCCCGATAAACGCGGCAATAAAGGCATCAAAAAAGGCGGGTTGACCGCAAACGCACAAACAGAAAGGAATCGATATGAAAACTTTAAAGGGAAACGCAATAGTAGGTCAGTCGGGTGGACCGACAGCGGCAATAAACGCCACGCTCGCGGGCGTTATCAAGGGCGCTCAAAGATCTGACAATATAAATAAGATATACGGAATGAAGAACGGAATCGACGGCTTGCTTGCCGACACTGTCATCTGTCTTGACGATTATTTTACCTCGGATAGCGCTTACGAGCAGTTAAAGCGCACTCCCGCGGCGGCTCTTGGCTCGTGCAGAAGAAAGCTTCCCGTTGAAACCGACCCCAAATACGACGAAACGTTTGAAAGAATAATCGAGATATTCCAAAAATACGATATAAGGTATTTCTTCTATATCGGCGGAAACGACTCGATGGACACGGTGGCAAAGCTTTCCAAATATACAAAGGATCACGAGTATGAGGTGCGTGTTATAGGCGTTCCCAAAACCATAGACAACGACCTTCTCGGAACGGATCACACCCCCGGCTTCGGCTCGGCTGCAAAGTACATTTCCGTGGTTATGCAGGAGGTGCTTCGCGACACCGCGGTATATACTGTAAAGGCAGTTACTATTGTTGAGATAATGGGTAGAGACGCGGGTTGGCTCACGGCATCGTCGGCGCTTGGCAGAGTGTGCGGATTACCCGCCCCCGACCTTGTGTATCTTCCCGAGAGAGCCTTTGACATGGAGGAGTTCTTCTGTGACGTAAGCGCAGCGCTTGAAAAAAAGCCCAACATAGTGGTTGCGGTCTCCGAGGGCTTGCAGTTTGCGGACGGACGCTTTGTGGGCGAATCTACGCAGGGCGGCGCAGTTGACGCGTTCGGACATAAATATCTTGCGGGCACGGGCAAGGCGCTTGAGCTCGCGGTAAAGGATAAGCTTGGAACCAAGGTTCGCTCCATAGAGCTGAATCTGCCCCAGCGTTGCGCATCGCACATAGCCTCGCTCCGCGATATAGAGGAGTCGTTTGCTGTTGGTCAGGCGGCGGTCAGCGCTGCGGAGCAGGGTGTATCGCGCGAGATGATGGTTATCCTACGCGATAACGACGAAAGAGAGAATTACTCCTCTGTATACGGTCACATGGATATTGACCTTATCGCAAACAGAACCAAGTTTGTGCCCAAGCACTATATTAACGAGCGCGGAAATAACGTAACGGACGAGTGCCTTGAATATATTCTGCCGCTTATCGAGGGAGAATGCTATCCCGAATACAAGAACGGTCTCCCCGTGTTTTTTGAATTTTAACGAGTAAATGCTCATAAATCCCCCACGCGAATGCGAGGGGGATTTTTTTGCGTCTTGTAGCCGACAAAACACAAAAATTGTTGTACAATATACGTAACGCAATCCGTGCTTGCGATTTTTTATGAAAGGAGAATAAGATGAAAGCAGGAGAGCTTATAGCGATCGTTGATTCGATAAAGCAAAATGAAATAAGCGAGGACGTAAAGTTTGCCTGGCTTAATGAGGCGGAGGCAAGGGTGCTTTGCGAGATAAGAAAGGAGCCAGCCTTGGACATGGGCGCGATATCTTGCGGAGAGAGCGAGCTTAGCGTGCCTTCGCCCTATTCCAAGATGTATTCCATGTATCTTGTAGCCATGATAGCCTTTGTTCTCGGTGAATATGATACCTACGCAAAGGCAAACGCGGAGTATGAGCAGGTATTTTACGAATACGCGAAATATTGCATAAGAACGCGCTGAAAATGCTGTCGATATTTAAGTAATAGGTAGAAGATGAGCTGCCAACGCTGAAAATAGTATAAAAAGAGTTGACTTTTTTGATAAACGGGTGTACAATGTAATTGTAAAAGTATACCATTAATTTTTGACTTTGGAAAGGTTGGTAGAAAAATGTTTAGCTTTGAGTATATCGCGTTGGGTCTTGTGGGCGTAACCGCGCTCCTGATCGTCTCAAATTTGCTGATAGGCTTGTTGAGGGGATTAAAAAACACCATCGGCTATCTCGTGGCAATAGTTGCGTCCGCGCTTATCGCGGGAATAATTACCGCCATCGTATGCACACCACAATCTGCGTTGATGCTTACAGTTATTGATTTTATCAAAAACAGCTTGAATTTTGGCGAGCTGCAGGAGCTTTTCGCTGTTCCCGAGATAGCGGAGACCTTGTCTTACTATTTTACAATGATAGTTGCGCCCTTTTTCTTCCTTGCTGTTTATTTTGTGCTGTCCGTTATCTTGTCGATCACGTCAGCAATTATATGCATATTCATTCCCCCACGCAAAAAGGATAAGAAAAAGAAGGGTGTCGCATATAGACTTGGCGGACTCGGCGTGGGCGTTGCCTGCGGCTTGATCGTGTCGCTGATAGTTCTTATGCCAGTTGTCGGTGTGGTTGATATTGCCGCAACCGTGGGCGAGGCTGTCTTTTCTGATGAAAGCATTGCCGATGCCGCTTCGGAAAGTGATTTTGACGTGGTCGATCTTGTAAACGACGCCGCTGATAACGAAGTTATGAAGGTTTATAGGGTTGGTTGCGGTTGGATGTTTGATATGATGGCATCCGCTAACTTTGAGGGTGAGAGAGTGTACCTTAAGAACGATATTGCCACCGTTGCATCCATTGTTCCTCACGTTTACGGCGTCACCTCCGATATGAACAATTTCGGTGACGATCAGATAGGCGCGCTTAATGAAATGATCAACAATCTTGACAGATCCACGCTACTCAAGCACACTCTTGCGGGAGTGGTTTCGGAAATGGCGGGTAAATGGACTGTTGGAGAAAAATTCTTGGGTGTGGAAAAGATCAGCACAGGAGAGATACTTGATCCTATGATCGATTCTATGATAGGCGTTTTCGCAACGACCACCAAGGATACTATAAGTCAGGATCTTCGAACAACGGTCAACGTTTTTGACGTTCTCGTTGAAAACGAGATGCTTTCCAATCTTGATAACTACGACCATTTGCTTACAAAGCTGGGTAAAGAGGGCGTGATCGGTGAGCTTATCGTTGTGGTTAGCGAGAATCAGAGAATGGACGTTGTATCCGACGAGATCACTCGCCTCAGCGTGCGCGCGCTTGCTATAACGCTTGAGGTGCCTCACGATTCCCAGGAGCTGTACGATGACGTTATGAATGACATCGTAATCGCAATGGAAGATAGCCGCAATAGCGGCAGAGATCGCGAAACGGTCATTGCGGAGAGCATTGCGCTTTCATTCCAGAATCACGGTATGCTTATTTCCAACGAGGAGGCTATGACTGTTGCCGAGAGCTTGGTTTCGGACCTTGGTAACCTTTCCGACCTGGAGGCAGATGACGTTGAGGAGTTCTTCCTTGTTTATTCTGCCGCCGCGCCTGCATCCGATACGGTATATACGGGTAACGGCTCCGCGTACGTTGGACTGTCCGCGGGCAATTCGATAGCGGTCAACTCCGACGGTACTATCACGATAGGTGACCGTGTTTTAGACCCCGCTATTTATAACACCAACAATTACGCTGCTTCTGCGGCGTTCAAGCTTGGCGAGTCGGGCGCTGAAATAGGCGATGCCGCATATCTCTATTCAGCAGAGAAGACCGCGGAGATCTCAACCATGGTAACGCTTGAGGAGATACTTTCTCACGTTAATAAGTACAGCGACTGCGAAGATGCCGAGACAGAGGCGCAGAAAATATCTGAAATGTTCGCGGTTGCCGCGGACCTGTTCGCAGGCGAGGGAATAGAGGGCAAGACGCATGAGCAGCTTATAGCTGATATGGGTGCCTTGCTTGACAAGATGGGCGAAACAGAGGTGTTCGGTCAGGAATCTATAAACTGTGTGATGAAGGCTATCCTTCAGTCAAGCACGGTCAAGGATGAGATGGGACTGTCTGTTAACGAGGCAAGTAACTTTGCGGATAAGCTCAACAATCTCGCAAACAAGGATGAAACCTATGCAGAGGTAACGGGCACTATATCCAGCACCATCACCATGGTAAACTCTGTAAATGATGAGAACATAAGCAAGGAAGAGAGAAGAGAGAATACCCAAAAGCTTATCGAGAACCTTGATCCCGAAAAGGCTGACATGCTTAGCTCCATGGTAACTCCTTCCTCAATGGTTAAATACGGTTCCAGCGAGGAAAAGGCAGAGAACGTTTCCAACAGTGTCAGCGATCTGTTCAACAATATGGCTAACTTCAACGCGGATCCTGAATCCGATGCTTACAAGAACGAGGCGGACGCGGTCAACACCGTGCTTGACCTTGCGATGAAGGGCTCGGATGCCGAGGACGACAGAAGACTGTTCGGAACAGGCGATAACGCAGGTAAGCTTGATACCACGGCAGAGGATTTCGTTTCCATTGTCGTTGAATCCGAGGTCGTAAGTGCAACTATAAAGAACGCCGCTGCTACCGGCGAGGAGAACCCCTACGGTATCAACGCGGGCGCTGAGGATAAGCAAGAGCTTACCGCGGCTATGAACGAGTATTATCTGAACAACAGAACGGATGAAAACGAGGCAGAGCTTCAGGCAAGACTTAACGCTATTGCGGCTATAACCGATATGCCTGCGATGTTCCCCGCAGAGTAATATTTTGTGTTTCGAAGCGTTGAAAATAACTTAAAACAAAAAAGCGCAGGGCGTCTATGGCGCTCTGCGCGATTTGCTTACTTTTGCTAACCGACGCACCCGCTAAAGCGGGAGGTCGCAACGCAAACCTACGGTTTGCTACTCGATGTGCTTGCGAGCAAGCACATCGATCCACCGCCTCGCAAGCGAGGCGCGGAGAGTTATAAGTATCCCCCTCGCTCACTCCAAAATAAACAAAAAAGCAGGCTGTTGCCTGCTTTTTTACATATTGAATTGCATAGACAAACAAAGAACGGGGATTTGAACCCAACGCAAACCTACGGCTTGCTACTCGACGTGCTTGCAAGCAAGCACATCGATCCACCGCCTCGCAAGCGAGGCGCGGAGAGTTATAAGTATCCCCCTCGCTCACCCCAAAATAAACGAAAAAGCAGGCTGTTGCCTGCTTTTTACATATTGAATTGCATAGACAAACAAAGAACGGGGATTTGAACCCAACGCAAACCTACGGTTTGCTACTCGACGTGCTTGCAAGCAAGCACATCGATCCACCGCCTCGCAAGCGAGGCGCGGAGAGTTATAAGTATCCCCCTCGCTCACTCCAAAATAAACAAAAAAGCAGGCTGTTGCCTGCTTTTTTGTTTATGGGGTGAGCGAAGGGGATTGAACCCTCCACCTCCAGGGCCACAACCTGGCGCTCTAGCCAAATGAGCTACGCCCACCGTACATGGCGTGCCTTAAGGGATTCGAACCCCCGACCTACTGCTTAGAAGGCAGTTGCTCTATCCAACTGAGCTAAAGGCACAGATGCCGCCCCGACTATTGCCGAATGCGACATAAAAATAAATGGAGCGAGTGATGGGAATCGAACCCACGCGACCAGCTTGGAAGGCTGGGATTCTACCATTGAACTACACTCGCATAATTATTAATTAAGATCAATTTGCGCTGTTTTTTTCAACCGCCTATATATCATACCATAACCGATTTGTTTTGTCAAGCCTTTTTTTAAAAAAATTTGGATTTTTTGAGTTTTTTTAAAATGAGGTGTTTTGGTGTGCTTTTGCGGTGTTTTTGTTGAGTTTTTTTGAGGAAAAATTTGAAAAAACCCTTGATAGATTATTGTAAATATAGTATAATAATTATTATAGTGGGATAGAATGTGCATTTTATGAAAGGGAGTGATATTTGTGGCTGATTGGCTTATGCCCGATAGAGTATTTGCCCATTTTTATGATATTACGCCGCAATATCTCGGCTCTCTTGGCATAGCGGCTTTGCTGATCGATATTGACAACACCTTGGCTCCTTATGAGCTTGCCAAGCCCGATGAAAAGACGGTTTGCTGGTTTAAAGATCTGCAAAATAACGGTATTAAGGCGGCGCTTATCTCCAATAACGAACGCGAAAGGGTGGAGCTTTTCAATAAAGATCTCGGACTTCCCGCGTTTTATAAAAGCGGTAAGCCGTTTGCCAAAAAACTGAAAAAGGCTATGGCTATTATGCAAAGCAATACTGCCAACACAGCGGTTATCGGCGATCAGCTGCTTACCGACGTTATGGCGGGCAAGCATATGGGTATGCGCGCCTTCCTCGTTCCGCCTATAAAGGACAGAACAAGCGCGTTTTTCAGATTCAAGCGAGCCTTGGAGGTCCCAAAGATAAGAAAATACGCGCGCATAAGCGGAGACGGCGACGAGTCTGTCTTGGCGTGCGATTTCTGGATAAATAAACGCTATAAAATCAGAAAACAGAGGTAGATATATGAACAGAGCAACCTTCGGTCCGGGCGGAAACGGCGACTTGTTTTACGCCGAGGGCGGAAAATCCACCGTTCAGGCGCCGGGATGGGTCAAGAGATTCGGTCTTGACGCATACGAGTTTGAGGCGGGCAGAGGAATCGGCGCGGGAGAGGAAACGCTGCGCAAAATAGGACAAAAGGCACGTGAGCACGGCGTTTTGATGTCGCTGCACACGCCCTACTATATATCTCTTTCGGGTGTAGACCCCGAAAAAAGACTCAAAAGCATTGAGTATATAAAGCAGTCGCTTTGGGCGGCGGAGCTGCTGTTGGCGGACACCATCGTAATACATAGCGGAAGCGCGGCAAAGATCAGCCGCGAGGAAGCGATGAAACTTTCCTGCGACACGCTTGAGAAGGTCATCGAGGCGGTTGGCGACACCGACGTAAAGCTTGGGATCGAGACTATGGGAAAGATAAATCAGCTTGGCGATCTTGACGAGGTCATCGAGCAATGCCGGGTTGATAAGCATTACGCTCCCGTTGTGGACTTTGGACACCTTAACGCAAGGGAGAGGGGCGGATATTTTGTCACCGTGGACGATTACAGACGCGTGTTTGACAAGATAGCGTGTGGAGTTTCGGACGACGCGGCAAAAAATCTCCATTGCCACTTCTCCAAAATAGAATATACCGATGCGGGCGAGAAAAAGCATCTCACGTTTGCGGACGGGGTGTTTGGACCCTGCTTTGAGCCGCTTATGGAGGCAATCGCTCTGGAGGGCGTTACGCCGAGAATAATATGCGAATCGGACGGAACACAGCCCGAGGACGCTTTGGCTATGAAGACTTATTACGAAAGGATATTGCAAAAATGAGCAGACTTGATAGATTTAAGGCAAAAATGACGGAAAAGGGAATAGACGCGGCGGTCATATCGTCGGCTATAAACCAAAGATATCTTGCGGGCTTTGACTATACGGATGGCTACGTTCTGGTGACAAAAAACAAGTCCTACGTGTTAGCCGACTTCCGATACATCGAGGCGGCAAGAGCAAAGGTGGATGCCCGCGATTTCGAGGTGGTCATGCCCGAGGGCTCTATGCTTTCCGCGGTTGCGGGCTTGCTTGACGGCAACGAGTGCAAGACTGTGGCGTTTGAGGACGCAACGCTTTCCGTTTCCATGCTTGAGAGAATGAAAAAGGTGTTTGTTGGCAAGGAGATGTGCGCGGGCGCATCCGAGATAGCGGACGGACTCCGTCTTTACAAGGACTATGACGAGATAGAAAAGATGAAGAAGGCGCAGGCGATAACCGACGCGGGCTTTGAGCATATTTTGAAGATGCTGACACCCGATATGACCGAGATAGACGCGGCGCTTGAGCTGGAGTTCTTTATGAGGAGAATGGGAAGCGAGGGAACGGCGTTTGAGACCATCGCGGTTTCGGGATCTGCCTCGTCGCTGCCTCACGGAGTGCCGAGAAACGTAAAGCTGGAAAAGGGATTTTTCACCATGGATTTCGGCGCTAAGTTTGACGGATATTGCTCCGATATGACAAGAACAGTAGTCATAGGTAAGGCAGACGCAGACATGAAGAAGCTTTATAATACCGTGCTTTCGGCGCAGCTTGCGGCTCTTGAATTTATAAAAGAGGGAATTAACTGTAAGGATGCCGATACCGTTGCGCGCGACATCATCAACGGCGCGGGATATGAGGGAAGATTCGGTCATTCGCTGGGTCACGGAGTTGGAATGTACATTCACGAGAGTCCCCGTCTTTCGCAGGGTGTCGCTCCCGATTACAAGCTGCAAAGAGGTCATATCGTAACGGTTGAGCCGGGTATATATATTGAGGGGCTTTATGGCTGTCGCATTGAGGATATGGTCGGTGTTATGCCCGACGGCAGCATATACAACTTTACGCACAGCAAAAAAGAGCTGATAGAGCTGTTCTAATATGAAAAAGATATTTTGTATTGACAGAATTGAGGGAGACGTGGCGGTGTGCATTTCGGACGACGGCGAAAAGCTGGACGTTGCGCTGGCTACACTTTTGGGTATGCGCGCGAACGACGTGTTTGAGGCGCGATTTGAGGATGGGGAGCTTAAAAATATCGTTCCCATGCCCGAGGAACGCGACAGACGTCTTGAGCGAAACCGCAAAATGCTCCACGACCTTGCAAGAAGAAGCAAAAAACAGTCCTGAATCAATTTCTGATCTTTGAGAGGTTTTTACATGTTTAACACTTATATAGCGTTGACGAATACTGTAGCTCCACCCGGAAAGACCACTGTGATGTGGAACGTTTACTCGTGGCTGATAGATGCTCTTGGCATAGGTAACACGGCGGGGGCAAGATGGCTTTTGCTGGCGGCAGCCTTGCTTTGCGCGGTGATAGCGTATTTGCTTGGAAGCATAAATCCCGCTATCATTCTATCCAACAAGCTCTACCATGACGACATACGTAACCACGGAAGCGGAAACGCGGGCTCAACAAATGTTTTGCGTACTTTTGGCAAAAAGACTGCCGCTTTGATATTTGCTTTGGATCTGTCCAAGGCGATAATTTCCTGCGTCGTAGGAAAGCTTTTGCTTTCAACCATGGGCGGAGCAATTGGCGGACTGTTCGTTATCGTGGGACACACCGCCCCGATATTCTATAAGTTCAAGGGCGGAAAGGGAGTTGCCTGCCTTGCGGGTGTGGCGCTTGTCATTTCTCCTTGGTCGTTTATTATCTTGCTTCCAACCTTTGTTCTCATAGTCGCGATGAGCCGTTACGTTTCTCTTGGATCTATAATGGTGTCCATGCTGTTTCCCGTTATCCACAGAGCGTTTCACGTTAATGCCGCCCACCCCGACGAGGGCTGGACGCTGCTTGTAAGCATACTGATAATGGCTATCGTTGTGTTTATGCACAGAGAAAATATCAAGCGTCTTATGAAGGGAACGGAATCAAAGATATCCTTTGGCTCCAAAAAGAAAAAGACTGACGCTACCTGTGAGGATAAAGATGGCTGAAATAATTAACGGTGATGCGTTGCTGCTTCTGCGGCTGATACAAAAGTCGGCTCGGATGAGTGTTATGCGCAAAACGGTGCTTTCAAAGCCGCTTGACAGGTCTGTAAAAAAAGCGTGCCTTGTGCCAAAGAGCATCGCGGGTAAAACTTGTCTTCAGCTTGAAAGCTTTGGCGCGGACAATAAGGCAAAGCACAAGAATATTGATATTGACGATGCGGAGACGCTTTTGTCCGTTATTGAAGGCTTTGGGCAGATAAATCTTTTATCGACTGCGGGCGACTGCGAATACAGGGTTTCAAAATCGGGCAACTGTGTGCTATTGGGCGGACACAAGCTTGAAAAGGCGCTGTTTGGCGAGGACGACGGTATTGGAGTAAAGACCTATGCCCGCATCGAGCCGGGGTCAAACAACAAAAAAAAGAATTATATTCTGTCGGGTGACGAGCCGTTTTTGAAGCTGCTTGGTGTAGCTGATGAAAAGGGACGCGTCTTTGACAAAAAACAGGCGAAATTCCGCCAGATAAACAAGTTTTTGGAGTTTGTGCGCGATATAGAGGACAAGCTGCCAGAGGGCGACCTGCGCATTTGCGACCTTTGCTGCGGAAAGAGCTATCTTTCCTTTGCGGTGTATCATTATTTTGCCGTGATAAAGCAAAGACGCGTCACAATGACGGGCGTTGATCTCAAAAGTGACGTTATTGAGTATTGCAACGAGGTTTCGCAAAAATTGGGCTTTAACGGGCTTGAGTTTTTGTGTGGCGACGTAAATCTTTACGACACAAGTGACCGCGTGAACATGGTGATCTCGCTGCATGCCTGCGATATTGCCACCGATATAGTTATAAACAAGGCGATAGAATGGGACGTTGACGTTATTTTGTCCACGCCCTGCTGCCACCACGATCTGAACAAAAAGCTCAATTGCGAGCCTTTGGAATTCATCGGCAGACATTCCATGCTGCGCCAGAAGCTTTGCGACGCGGCAACGGACGCGCTCCGACTTTCGCTGCTTGAGGCAAATGGCTATGACGTTGCGGCGTTTGAGCTGATCGACCCCGAGGAAACGCCTAAAAACGTTATGCTGCGTGGCATTCGCAAGAAAAATTTCGATAAAAGCTCCGACCGAGCTCGCGAGCTTATGGCAAGGTATCGCGAGGCATATCGCTTTTTGACGGGAATTGAATAACGGAGAGTTTTATGGGATTTTTTAAGAGATTTATTGACAGAGCCACAAAGAGCAAGGACCCAAATTCCAAGCGCTTTAAGTGGGATATGGCGCGCCAGATATGCGGTCACCACGTAAAGTACGTGACCGAGGAGATAGATGGCACGCACGAGGTCATCGGACGCTCGGGCGGACTCAACATCAAGGACGACGAGCTGCTCGTTTTCGCGTCCGCGGACGTGCTTATGCGCTGCAAGATCGAAGAAATGCAGGCGTGGGAGCTATTGTCCAAGGACGGTGTGGTAATAACCGCGCCCGATCTTGAGCATGGCGGAAAGGTGAGGACGGTCATCGTTCACTACGTTTATTACCGTTGACCTGGATTTTTCTTCAATGCTGCGTTGCTCCTCATCAGCGGCTTGACGTAGGTAACTACGCCTGCGCCTTGCTGATTGCGGTGCTCATTGCCTTGAAGAAAAATTCTGCGATCAATCAATTTGTATATTATTACTCTTGGAGACAAGAAAGGAACTTATAGAAATGTTTGTAAAAGAAACAACAAAGGGAATGAGAGATATTCTTCCGCGCGAATCGGAGATAAGAGAGTATCTGCTCACAAAAATGAAAAAAACATATGGCTCTTTCGGTTTTTCGCAGATAGAAACACCCTGCGTTGAGCACATCGAGAACCTGACCAGCAAGCAGGGCGGCGATAACGAGAAGCTTATATTTAAAATACTTAAAAGAGGCGAAAAGCTCACCGTTGGCGCGGAGAACGCAAACGTTGACGAGCTTGTGGATTCGGGCCTTCGCTATGACCTTACTGTGCCGTTGTCGAGATATTATTCCAACAACGCATCAAATCTTTCCTTGCCCTTCAAGGCAATGCAGATAGGTCCCGTATGGCGCGCAGACCGCCCCCAGAAGGGAAGATTCCGTCAGTTCGTGCAGTGCGATATAGACATTCTCGGAGACCCTTCAAATTCCGCCGAGATAGAGCTTATCACCGCAACGTCAACTTACCTTGAGAGCATTGGCATCGGCGGCGTGACGATAGTAATAAATGACCGCCGTATTTTAGCGGCTATGGCGCGCGCTTCGGGCTTTGCGGAAGAGAATTTCTCGCAGGTTTTCATCATTCTTGATAAATACGACAAGATCGGCGAAGCGGGAATTGAAAAGGAGCTGCTCGAATCGGGATACGACGCGGCTTGCGTTGCAAAATATATGGAGATATTCCGCGGCGCGATGGCGGCGGACGACCGCTTTGCATACCTCAAGGACGCGTTGGGCGAGTGCTGTGAGGAGGGCGTTATCGATAATCTTTTGGAGATCGTTGGCGCGGTGGACGTTATCTCGGGCGGACGCTTCAATCTTTCCTTCGATCCCACGCTGGTGCGCGGAATGGGCTATTACACGGGCGTGATCTTTGAGATAAAGAGCGAGGACTTCAAGGGCTCCAGCATTGGCGGCGGCGGTCGCTACGACAATATGATAGGCAATTTCACGGGACAGAAGACGGCGGCTTGCGGCTTTTCCATCGGCTTTGAGCGCATCGTCGCGGCACTCGTTGAAAAGAATTTCAAGCCCGAGGGAACGGCGCAAAAGACGGCGGTCCTTTACGATAAAAGAATGTCTACTTCCGACTTGGCTCTTATGCAAAAGGCGGCAATGGAGGCAAGAGCTGACGGAAAGATAGTGCTTGTGCAGAAGATGAACAAGAACGTTGGCTTCCAAAAGCAAAAGCTCGAGGCGGACGGCTATGCGAAGTTTATCGACATCCGCTATCCCGACGAGATGGCAAAGCTTTGTGAGATCTGAGGCAGAATGATAGGCAAAATGGTAACCGTGATTGTCGATAGACCTATGGGCAGCCACCATCCAAAGCACAAGGATATCAAGTATCCAGTAAATTACGGCTACGTAGAGGGAATCTTGGGCGGCGACGGAGAATGGCAGGACGTGTATATTCTGGGCGTGGATCACCCGATTGAAAGCTTTACGGGAAAGGTCATCGCCCACATTCACCGCTTGAATGACAACGAGGATAAATGGGTCGTTGCCCCCGACGGCGCGACGTTTTCCGTGGAAGAAATAAGATCAAGCGTCATATTTCAAGAGCAGTATTTTAAGATTGAGATAGAAACCTAAAAAGATCCCGACGGATGACCGTCGGGATTTTTGTTATTGATCGTCTTAAGTATATACTATGCTCTCCTTTTCGGCGGGAGCAAGCCCCCGCCCAACAATTCGAGACAAAATACATTTTCTGTTTTTGGTGCATATAGTAATGAAATATGCTCCATTTGAATTATAATCAAATTCATTTAGTCGAGGATGCTTCATCTTCGGCAATTTGTTGTCCATTTTTATTACTCAAGCCTTTTTCTGTACTCGCGCGGTGAGACACCCATGATCTTTTTAAAGCAACGGGAAAAATATGCCGCGTCGGAAAAGCCCACAGCGTCGGCGACCTCCTCAATTGAAATATCAGCATCCTCCAAAAGCTTTGCGGCGCGCTCGATGCGGCGAGCGCAGATATATTCGCCAAGCGTACAGTTATAGCTTTGACGCATGCATTTATATATTCCGCTCGGCGAAAGATGGACTCCGCGTGCCACGGAATCAACGGTCAGCTTGTCAGATAAGTGATCGTCAACGTAGTCGGCAACCGCCATGGCGCTTTGATTTTGTTGCGACCTTACCATGTTTTCAAGCATTATGTATTTAGTCAACATGGTGGCTATATTGATGATAGATTCTATCATTTGGTCATTATAGAGTGGCAGCGCGTTATAGCGGTTTTCAAGCTCCTCGCGGTCAATGGGGAAGCGGAGCAACGTGTCCTCGGGCAGCTGCTCATTGAGCTTTAACTGACCCAGCATCAGATACCCAACTATCTCGTCGCGGTGGAGCAGGGGGATGGTTATGTCCACAAGCCCCGCCCCACAGATGTGACGCGCGGTCTTTTTTGTAGCCTTGCATTTTTCAAAAAGAATACGGTTGGAACGGGAGCAGGAGCGTTGTCCCTCCTTAACGCTTGTAATAAGACGGCAATATCCTCCTATGGACGTTCCTTTTTTAGTCACCACTTGTCCCTCGGTATTGTATAGCGATATGGATATGCCTGTGGCGCGGTTAAAATCATACATCGCGTCGTCAAGCTTGTTTATGTCATATTTTGGAAGCATACGTCTGCCCTCCGTGACCTTGTTGTGTAATTACATTATATCACGCTTTGGATATTTGTCAATAATTTTCAAAAAAGTGGAAAATAGTCCAAAAAATGATAAAATCTTACCTTGTTTGATACTATTCATTGTTGTATAATTTGATTATAGAAAGGTGCATTTCAAGCGCTTTTTTAGGCAATATCAATAAATAGAAAGCGAGGCTTTTATATGAAGCAAGGTATTAAGAGCGTTGAACTTCGCATACAAAAGGTAAATATTCCAACTTACGCGTTTATGGAGCCTGAGGAGATGCCGATGTTTTCGGAGACCTCCAACCATCAGGGAACAACGGGTAACCCTTATCCCGCGCGCGCGACGAGCAGTGTTGATATAGTCAACAAGGAGGATAAGCCATGGACGCTTATCACACTTGAAAACGATTACGTAAGGATCGGAATCCTTCCCGAGCTTGGCGGAAGAATATGCGAGGCTTACGATAAGACCACGGGATATGATTTCCTTTACCGTCAGCACGTTATAAAGCCCGCAATGATAGGTGTTTACGGTCCTTGGACCTCGGGCGGACTTGAGTTTAACTGGCCCTTCCATCATCGCCCGTCCACCCTTATGCCTCTTGATTTTTATACGGAGCGAGAGCAGGACGGAACGGCTATCGTCTGGCTTTCCGAGCATTCGCCGTGCGACAGGACAAAAGGTATGGTTGGCGTGGTTTTGCGCCCCGACTCCTCATATTTTGAGACCCGTATGATAGTAACTAACCGCACAGAGAACAAGCACAATTTTCTGTGGTGGGAGAACGCGGCGGTTGCGGTGCACGAGGAATACAGACTCATATTCCCGCCCGACGTAACGTGGGTGCATCATCACAACGACGCCAGCCACACGACCTACCCCATTGCGCAGGGACAGTACGGAGCGGATAACATAACCGAGCCCAAGGATATAAGCTGGCACGGTAATTCGCGCATAGCCACTTCCTATTTCGCGGGTCCCTCCAAATACGATTTCTTCGGCGGATATGACTATCGCCGCGGTTGTGGTGTGCTTCACGTTGCGGATCATCACGTAGCGCCCGGGAAAAAACTGTTTACGTGGGGTTACGGCACAAACGCGGAGACATGGGAAAAGAAGCTTACCGACTATGACGGCGCCTATGCGGAGCTTATGGCGGGAAGCTATACGGACGACCAGCCCGACTTTACCTGGATACAGCCCTATGAGAGCAAATGCTTCTCGCAGTATTGGTATCCAACCGAGGGCATAGGATACGTGTCGTTTGCCAATCTTGAGGCGGCGGTCGCGCTTGATAGAGAGGCAGGCGAGGTAAGACTTAACGTTACGGGCAGGTATGACGGCGTTCAGGTCAACGTATTTGCGGAGAACGGTGACCTTTTGCTTGACGAGAGCGTGGATATGTCGCCTTCGAAGGTCGCTGCCTTTAAGGTCGATCTTCCCGAGGATGATCACCTCACTGTCATCCTTTGGAAAAAGGACGGCACGGAGCTGCTTTCCTATACCGAGGAGGATGCCGACTACGTTCACATCCCCGAGAGCAGAAAGGGAATACCTACCCCCGACGTGCTTAAAACTCCCATAGACATTATGATTGCGGGTCAGCATCTGGATCAGTACCGCAGTCCCTTTTATAAGCCCGACGAGTACTATCTCGAGGCTTTGCGCCGTGAGCCCGATTTCTTGCCCGCGCGCAAGGCGCTGGGCGAATATTATACCCGAGTTGGCAGATTTAGCGAGGCGCTTGAGCATCTCGATGCGGCTTGGAGGATTGAATGCCGATACAATCAGAATCCCGAGGACGGCTCTGTCGGTTATCTTCGCGGAATCTGTCTTAAGCATTTGGGTCAAACGGATAAGGCGTATGACTCGCTTCAGCGCTCGGCTTGGTCAAATAATACCGTGTCCTGCGCCATGACCTCTGTTGCGGCTATCGACGGCTTGCGCGGAGATTACGCGCTTATGTACAAGCACGCCATGACGGCAATTGAAAAGGAGATGCGTCATCCTGTGGCTATTCCTTATGCCGCGCTTGCAAGCTGGAAACTTGGAGAGAGTCGCCGCGCCGCTGACATGCTGCGCCACGCGCTGAAGCTTGACCGTCTTAATCATCTGGCAAGGTATTGCATGGCATTGGTAACGGGCAAGGGCAAGCAGGCTTTCTACGATATGCTTGAATCGGATGCC
>SVTF01000041.1 GCA_015063905.1 Oscillospiraceae bacterium
AGAAGTTGCAAAGGTAGGTAAATATATCCCTCACAGCTTATCCCTCGCTTTCCTCGTTTATTATACGCATAATGTCCTCTATCTGCTTTTCGCTAAGACTTTGCTTTTTGGAGAAGGTTGCAATAAATGCAGGCAATGAACCCTCAAAGCGGTTATTAAGCAGCTCGTCAAACTCAGAAAGACGAACGTCCTCCTTGGTAACAAGGGTGGAGACTATGGTATCCTGATGCTTTACCACGCCTCTTTCCACCAGCCGCTTTATAACCGTATAGGTGGCACCCTTGACCCAGCCAAGCTTTTCCTTACACAACTTAACAAGTGCGGTGCTGTTTATAGGCTCGTTGTCCCACAGTATACATAAAAACTTATATTCACTTTCAAAAACCTTAGGAGCGCTCATGTTTATCACCTCATTCAAATTTGGGTATAACGAATTATCCCTACGCGCGCAGTATAACACGTTATACCTAACTTGTCAAGAGGTTTTTAACAATTTAAGATAAATAGTTGTCTATTAGTCGTATCTGTGATAGAATAAAGTTAAATCAATAACGGAGATATGATTATGACGGAAGTAGTAGCAGCCCTGATATGGGAGGGCGACAAATTTATGATTTGCCGGCGGCCGGCCCACAAGGCGAGAGGACTTCTTTGGGAGTTTGTCGGCGGCAAGGTGGAAGTCAGTGAGACGAAGGAGCAGGCGCTTATTCGTGAATGTCGGGAAGAGCTTGCCGTAACGATCTCTGTTGGTGACGTGTTCATGGACGTTGTTCACGAATATCCGGACATCACCGTTCATCTTACGCTGTTTAATGCCGTGATTGCGGAAGGCGTTCCGCAGCTGCTTGAGCATAACGATATTAAATGGATCACGCCGAACGAGATCCCAAACTACGATTTCTGCCCTGCAGATAAGGAAATACTTGCTAAAATTTGCGAGACGTATCAATAAAACACCACTAAAACGAAACTTGTAAGCGTAAAGGTACACCGATACTTACCGCAAGCGCGAATAAAAAACAAAAAACTATCAGAAATGACTTGCCCGCGAGGATAACGGAAGTGATACAAGAGAGCAAGCTTGCGATAGAATTGCAAAGCATTTTGGATTAACGGAGTGAAACAAAATGATCAAAGAACTGATGCACGATTCGATATACACGAAGCCGATAACAGGAAGTTGGTTTGAATTCCGCCACCACAACACCAAAGAAGGCAAGTATTGGAACGATACGCTCCAAAACTTCACCGAGGACCAATGGCGGGTCAAGGTGCGTGAAATGAAAGAGGCAGGGATAGATCAGCTTGCGATGCTTGCCACCGCCCTCAAAGACAAAGCGTACTTCAAAACCGATATTTTCCCCGAAAGATGGCTTCTTGCGGTTGATGATCCGATTGAGATAGTTCTGGACGAGGCTGACAAAATCGGCATGAACGTCTATATGAGTTCGGGCTTTTACGGCAACTGGCGCAGCCCTGAGAACAATATCACAGACCCTAAGGTTTTGAGCAGGATGCTTCGTGCCATGAATGAGCTTGCAGAACTTTACGGACACCACAAAAGCTTTTACGGTTGGTATTATCCTGACGAAACATGGATAGGCGGCTATATGGACAAAGCGTTTATCGATTTCGTAAATCTTTCATCTGCAGAGGTGCACAAGCTTGACAAGCGTTTCAAGACACTCATCGGCCCCTATGGCACAAAAGACCTTCACGCAGACGATCGCTATATTCAAGATCTGGAACGCCTTGATATAGATTTTATCGCCTATCAGGACGAGGTAGGTGTTGAAAAAAGCACGCCCGACCAAACCGCCAAGTATTTCGAGGCACTAAAAAGAGCCCACGATAAAGCAGGCAGAGCTAAGCTTTGGGCAGATATTGAACTGTTTTGTTTTGAGGGCGAGGTATATCATTCGGCTCTTCTCCCTGCCCCCTTTGAGCGTGTTCGCGAGCAGCTTGAGGCTGTTTCTCCCTACGTTGAAAAGGTTTTCTGCTACGAATATCCGGGGCTTATGAGCAAGCCGGGAAGTATAGCAAGGCTCGGTCACCCGAACGCCGAAATGCTATATGCAGACTATATGAATTACCGCAAGAGTTTTGAAGAATAAATCGGCATTTTTTATCACTCTCACTCCTTACTGAGCAACGTTTGGATTCTTTGAAAAAGGTATTGCGGTCTTGTCCCTTCTATGCCACGCGCAACAAAGGTTATGGAGGAAACAAAATATTGAAACAAATTAAAACAAGGAGTACATTATAGAACGTATAAGCGGTGTTAAGACAGATGTCAACCATTGCCTCGCAATAGACAAAGAAGAAGCAACAGCGCGTTGCTTGTGATTTGCGCTGAGATATGCTATAATAAAAGCACAGAAATCAAAGGCGGTAATCGTATGGAAACAAAAGATATTATTCTTGAACTCAGAACGAAAAAAGGTATGTCTCAGGAGGAGCTTGCCGAAAAGGTATTCGTCACCCGTCAGGCGGTCAGCCGTTGGGAAAACGGTGAAACGGTACCCAACACAGAAACGCTGAAGCTTCTGTCAAAACTCTTTGATGTATCCATCAACACGCTTCTCGGCTCGCCGAGAAAGCTGATCTGTCAATGCTGCGGTATGCCGCTTGAAGATAGCAGCATCAGCCGTGAGAAAGACGGGATCTTCAACGAAGATTATTGCAAGTGGTGCTATGCCGACGGCGAGTATATGTATCACGATATGAACGATCTGATCGAGGTCTGCGTAGCGAATATGGCAAGCGAAGCCTTCCCCTCGGAGCAGGCTCGTGCATATCTAAAAGAAATGCTACCGGGGCTCGATTATTGGAAGAAATATAAAAACCTTGACGACGGCGGAAAGTTTGAAGAATTCAAGCGTAAATTGATCGACGAGATCAACGCCCTCGGTGTCGAAGGAATGCCGAAGGTCGAAAAACTCAACGCGCTTGTGGGCGGTTACGTCAATCTGGAATACCGTCTTCCGGGCGGCAAAACCGTCAAATTCCTCGATGATAACGCCACCTATCTGGGAAATCAGCTGGAATGCGAATTCGGCGGTGATCGATGCTTCGGAATCGTCGCCAATATGGATTTTGTCCTTATCTGCACCTACGAGGAAAACGGCGAAAATCCCGAGCTTGTTATTTATAAAAAGAGATAAAAATTGCCGCTGAGATGGATCTCTCCACCTCAGCGGTTTTTACGTTTATCTTACCACAGATGAATGACTATAGATGTAGAATTCCTCTTGGCTGGGCATCCACTTCTTTTCCTTGGGCGGAAAAGTCGCATCAAATGCTTCAACAGCGGCAACGTCCTCACAGCAATCGGCGGCAGTAGAGGGGATATACATCCACTTCTTGCCGTCCAGCACATTCGGAACAAGCTCGCAAACGAGAAGCGCCGTCGGGAAGTTGCCATCCACAACAAAGCCCACATTCTTCTTTTTGCAGCTTACAAACCCACGGCTGACGTAGTTGCCCGGATTGCCGAAGTTGATGTTCACGTCATAGCCCATCTTGCGAGCCGCCTCAAAGGAATGCTCAATCAGTATTTTGCCGAGCTTCTGTCTTTGATATTTCGGCGCAACGCAAAGGGGACCAAAGGAAAGGATCTCCTTGCGGTTTCCGTCCTCATCCTCAAGCCAAGCCTTGGTATACATGATGTTGCCCACGATCTCGCCGTCCTTCTCCAGTACAAAAGCAAGCTCGGGTATGAAATCGGGATGGCTTCGCATCATGTGCACGAAGTAGTGCTCGTCAGCCCCCGGCTTGTAGACGTTCCAAAACGCCTCGCGGGTCAGTTCTTCTACTGCTCTGTAGTCTTTTTCTGTCTCTAAACGTATCGTCAAATTTTCCATTTTTAAATCCTTTCATAATTCGTTGACGCTCAAAGTACGAGAGGATTGCGAGATGTATTTGCAAACCCTCTCGTTTACAATACAATCTCCAAGGTGTTGTTCTTCTTCAAACAGCATTCTCCAAAAATTAAATTCGGCTTTCACCGTATGGCTATTATATCACAAAACCAATGATATTGCAACCAACGTACAACAATCAAAGAAAAAGCAAAGTACCGATTAAAGCGCCTTCAAATTCTGTGTCCAAAATAGCAAAGCCGATTGAATTATTCATAGAAATATGGTAAAATAAAAATGCGGCTTAATAAGATTCGGCGAGGTGAGAATATGGCAACGTGGAATCCGTGGAGAGGTTGCAAAAAGTGCAGCGACGGCTGTCTCTATTGCTATATCCACAAGGGCGACGCAAAGCGCGGAGTTGATACGAGTATTATTGAAAAAACAAAGGACTTTGCAAAGCC
>SVTF01000021.1 GCA_015063905.1 Oscillospiraceae bacterium
GGGAGAGGCGATCTTTCAAGAAAGCTATTCTCCCTATAGCACTTTGCGAAGAATATGATTGCAAGTGTGCCCCCTTTCCCTCTCCGAAAGTTCTTTGGGGTGGTGGGGGTGCAGGGGGAGGAGGGGCGATCTTTCAAGAAAGCCCCTCCTCCCCCTGCATTCTCTCCTCCCTTAAGCCAATTCCCCTCGCAAAAAGGACATAATTTTCTTTTCCTCGCGGGAGACTTTTACTTGCGAGAGGCCGAGCATATTGGCAACTTGTTGTTGAGTCATATCGCGGTAATAGCGCAAAAGGACGATCTTTTGCCAATCGGGCGGCATTTTTTTGATAGCTTGTCCAAGCGAGATCTTATCGGCAAGGTTTTCAAATTCATCTGCCGCCTCTCGATCGGGAATGACACTGTCGAGCGTCTTTGAATCCTCGCCAAACACGTTATCTGAGAGTGAAGTTATGGGGGATACGGCATCGATAGCTACTGCTGCCTCCTCAACGCTTACACCCGCAAGTGCTGCAAGCTCGGCAATACCCGCATCTCTGCCCTCCTCGGTCATAATGCGGTTTTTTTCGCGCATTATAGTAATTCCCGTGCGTTTGTATCCGCGGCTGACCCTAATGAGCCCGTCATCGCGCAAATGCCGTCTTATTTCACCCACAATAAGAGGCACGGCATAGGTAGAAAAGGCGGTGCCGCGCTCAATTTGAAAACTGTTTATCGCCTTGATCATTCCAATAGTGCCTATCTGCATAAGGTCCTCAAATTCACAGCCTCTGTCTCGAAATTTCAGCGCTATGCTTTTGACAAGTGCTACGTTTTCAAAAATGAGCGTTTCCGCCGCTTTTTCATCGCCGCCTTGCGCCATTAATATCAATTCTCTGTTTCTGGAATATCTTTCATCGCGAAGCTCAAGCTCCGCACCTTCGTTGCGGTCATCGGTGTTCATGCAAGCCCCTCCGTGCGCTTTTTTGCCGAAAAATTCGACTATGTATCGCCGCGACTCGCAAACACCTTATACAGTATGATCCTTGTCCCTTTTCCCACCTTTGACGTAACACTGACCCGATCTGTAAAGCTCTCCATAACAGTAAAGCCCATTCCGCTGCGCTCGCTTGCGGCATCCGTGGTAAAAAGCGGCATTCGCGCCTGCTTTACATTCTCAATACCGCAGCCCTTATCCTTTATCTCGATCTTGGCAACTCTGCCTTCGAGCAAGGACACGTTTATGTATATCCACCCGTCACAGTTTTTGTACGCATGGACTATGCAGTTGGTAACCGCCTCCGAAACCGCGCATTTAACGTCCGCAAGCTCTACCGCCGTGGGATCAAGCTGCGAGCAGAATGCCGCCACCGCGGCGCGCGCCATTCCCTCGTTTGCCGATAGCGCGGGCAGCTTTAATTGCATTTTATTTATTTCCGCTCCGCCTAATTTTTTCCTTGCCATTATTTGACACCTCTTTTCTTTGAAGTCGTTTTGCTTGCCGCATGAACCGTTCGCGCCGCCGCGCTGTTAGAATAATTTATTTCTACTATCCTCTCCATTCCCGCAAGCGACATTATCTTTTGAACCCTGGGTCCGGGATCGGTAACGCAAAGTGTACCTCCCATATCCTTCATAACGGCATAACGCCCCATGATCAGTCCAAGCCCCGAGCTATCCATAAAATCAATTACAGACATATCAATATCAAGCCTTTTCGGTTGTTTATTCCTTATCATTTCATCGATCTGCGTCCTTATCGCCACAGCGCTATGATGGTCAAGCTCGCCTCGCAGCTTGATTTTTAGCGCTTCTCCCGTAAACTCACTGTCAAAGCCGGGTTTTTTGTCTCTTGCCGCTGCACACATATAAATAATCCTTCCATTAAAAATCTTGCCTCATAATTGTATCATAACGCTAACGCAAATCCTGTCGAAACGCGCCGTCGAAAAAATATTTTTTAGCACAAAAAAACAGCCCCTCGGAAGACCCGAGGGGCTGAAACTTTATTTATTTTTACTGCTTATTGGCCTCGATTACCTTTTGAGCAACGTTCTGGGGAACTGTGTCGTAACCCGTAACGGTGTAATCGAAGTAGCCGCGTCCCTGCGTCATAGCGCGGAGAACGGTAGGGTAATCCGCAAGCTCTGCCTTGGGAGCAGACGCGTGAACAACGGTATATCCTTCCTTGTGCTCGCAAGCATCCATACCCATAACTGCCGCGCGGCGCTTGTTGAGGTCGCCCATAACGTCACCAACCATATACTCGGGCACGGTTACGTCAAGATCGCCAACAGGCTCGAGAAGCACTGGACCTGCCTGCTCCAAGCACTTCTTATACGCGAGAGAAGCTGCCGTCTTGAAGGAAATTTCATCGGAGTCAACGGGGTGGTAAGAACCGTCATGAAGATCAGCCGCAAGACGAGTCATAGGATAGCCGTAAGCTCCCTTGAGCATAGCATCCTGAAGTCCCTTTTCAACCGCAGGGTTGAAGTTCTTGGGAACAACGCCGCCGACAACGGAAACGGAGAACGTAAGTCCTTCTTCCTCGGAGGGAGAGAACTTGATCCAAACGTGACCGAACTGACCCGATCCGCCGTTCTGCTTCTTGTGCTTACCTTCAACGTCAACTGTCTTGGTGATCTTCTCTCTGTAGGGGATCTTGGGAATCTCGTATCTGATGTTAACACCAAAGCGGTTCTTTAAGTTAGCCGCGAGAATAGAGAGGTGCATATCACCCATAGCATAGATGAGCTGCTGAGCTGTTTCGGGATTGTTCTCATAACGCAAGGTTCTGTCTTCCTCGGTCATTCTTGCGATTGCCTGAGAGATCTTGCTCTCGTCCTTTGCGGTGAGAGGATACATAGCTCTGCAATAATAGGACGTGGGATACTTAACCTTCTTATAGGTAGCGTTTCCGGACACGGAGAGAGTGTCGTTTGTATTTGTATCGGAAAGCTTGGAAACCATACCGATATCGCCGCAAGCCAGCTCGTCAACCTCGATCTGCTTGTTACCCTTCATAATGTAGATATGAGCAAACTTTTCTTCAGCACCGCTTCTAGAATTCTTAAGCGTCATATCCTTCTTAACTGTACCGTTCATAACCTTGAAGAAGGACATTTTTCCAACGAACGGGTCTGCAACGGTCTTGAATACGAATATAGCAGCGTTACCTTCTGCGCTGATCTCAGCGTCAGAGCCATCCTCGTACTTTTCAACACCCTTTGCGGTGTGTCTGGGGAAGGAAGCCGCGATAGAATCCATCATAGCTATAACGCCCCAAAGTCTTGTAGCCGCGCCACAGTATACGGGGGTGATAGAGCCATCTATGATACCCTGATGCAAAGCCTCAACAGATTCTTCCTTGGAGAACGCCTCGCCCTCGAAGAACTTTTCCATAAGCTCCTCAGAAGTACCCGCAAGCGCCTCGTTGAGAACGTCCTTATATTTCTCCGCCTCTGCCTCGAGATCGGGAGTCATATCTGTGGGGAATCTCTTACCGGAGTCGTCATATACGTATGCCTGCATATCGAGCAGGTCGATCATTGTAATATCCTTACCGTTCTTGCCTACGGGGATGAATACAGGGCAAAGAGATTTGCCGAATTTATCGTGAAGCTGCGTAAACGTTGCGCCAAAATGAGCGTCATAGTTATCGCACTTGTTGATAAAGAAGGCTCTCGGGATGCCTGCCTCAACCGCCTTGTTCCATGCAAGCTCGGTTCCTACTTCCATGCCTGCCTTGCCATCAACGCAAATAACGCAAGAGTCGGCAACGCGCGCGCCCTGAGCTACCTCACCCTCAAAGTCGAGGTATCCGGGAGTATCTATAACGTTTATCTTAACATCCTTCCAGAAAACGTGTGCCGTTGCAGCAGACAAAGAGAACTTTCTCACCTGCTCCTCAGCATCGTAGTCGCATACGGTGTTTCCGTCCGGTACGTTTCCAAGACGGTCCGTTCCGCCGCTTACAAACAGCATAGCCTCGGCAAGCGACGTCTTACCGCTTCCGCCGTGTCCCGCCAGAGCGATATTTCTGATCTGTTTTGTGTTGTACTGAGCCATTGTTGTGTTCCTTAAACCCGCAATGTTTCACGGGTCCCTTTCTTTATATGTGCTTATTATATATACATTTAAGCTATGTTTTTAGAATACGCACTATAAATATTATACAGTATTTCCCTGTTTTTTTCAATAATCCAAAGTTATTTTTTTCTGCTCTGTTTGTAGAACTTGTTCCCGATTTTTTGTGCAATTATCACAATTTTTAGTCATTTTACCTTGTTTTTGTGACAAAAAGCCCATTAAATAAAAATATCGGGACGCATTTAAGCGTCCCGATCTCCCTTTAGGATCAAAGCTTTGAAAATCCAAAGCTATTTACAAGCGCGTCTATTTTCTGCCCGTTTCTGCAAAGGGGACATGTATGAGACGGATTTATCTGATAATCATCAATATCGTGGGGGTTGAACACCGAGCTTACAGGATATCCCATACACTCGTCAACTGTTGCGAATATCGACGCTATTCCAACCACGTGTCCGCCATAATAGCTGACCGCCTCGGCAGCCGCCTTAGCCGTATAACCCGTATTTACAGACGCCGCCAAAATAAGCACGTGCTTGCCCGCAATCATGGGCGCGACACTGTCTCTGAACAAAAGCTGATTTCCGCTGGTCTGCTCGGGGGTTACTACATATACCGTCTGATGCGCATTCATATTCATAAAGTCACCGCGCGTAAGCTCCTTTGCCAAAAACGCGCCTATAACCTGCATCTCGTCAAGGCAAAGAATGGTATCTATCATAGTATTTCTGTTATAAAAATTAACCAGCTCTTTTGCAACGGCTTCCGCCTCGGAAACACGCGATTTCTGCACGGTTACGTCAATAAAGTAGTTGGTATGACTGCGTCCCGTAGCAAAATGTCCCTTTGCTACTCGCAAATAGAGGTTTTTTCCCTTGGTCTTCATTTTATAGGTCGTCAATGTAGGCATATCAAGTACCCCTTTCTTTTGGTGATTTTATTTTACACAAAAAGCCGCCTTTTGTCAAGGGGCGGCCTTTTATTTTGTAATTATTGACAAATCAAATGCTTTATTTTCTATATTCTGAACAAATCCCGTGCGTTTTTCGCCGTCAGACGAGCCATTTCATCAAACGATAAAGAGTGTATCAGAGCAGCCATCTCCACCGTGCTTATCATATACACAGAATTGTTGATCTTTCCTCTGTGCGGCACGGGCGCAAGATAAGGCGCATCTGTTTCCACAAGCAATCTGTCAAGCGGCACCGCTGCACAAGCATCTCTTACCTTTTGCGCGTTTTTATATGTCAAGGGCCCTGAAAACGAAACGTACCAACCGCGCTTGACTATCTCTCGCACCATCTCCGCGCTCATCGAACAGCTGTGAAGCACTCCGCGCACCTTTGGGTGCTTGACTATCATATCAAACGTATCCGCATGTGCCTCGCGGTCGTGTATAATGACGGGCAAATCAAACTCACACGCGAGCTGCATCTGCTTATCAAAGTATTCTAACTGCAACGGCTTATTCACGGGCTGCCAATAATAATCCAATCCGATCTCACCTATTGCGACGATTTTGTTCTTCTTGCGGCTTTGTCCATCTCCAATAACGTCCCGCAGTCTTGCGATCTCCCCGTCACACGTCAGCTTACAATCATTTTGCGCGTCGCTTGGATGTATTCCCACGGCAGCATACATAAAATCATATTTCGCGACCTGCTCAAGACACGCGGCGGCATTGTCGCAATTGGTTGCCACGTTTACCACTCCGCATACTGTGCTTTTAAAATCCTTGCCATCGAGTATAGCCTCTGCTCCGCCGTCAAGCTCTGAAAACTTGCGGTCAAAATAATGCGCATGAGTATCAAAAATCCTTTCATTCATAATCGGCACGACCCCATTTTATCTGTAGTCAAATCTTTCGCCTGTGCGCTCTACTCTGTCGCGTCCGCCCGACATTTCGGTTATCTTGTCAGACAGTGAGGACACGACTGTCTCTTTTATCGCAAAGCTTACCGTGACCTTGTCGGAAAACTCAGTATCATCGATGATCGCGTTGAACGCGGGCAACACGACGGCATATTTTTGATAGTCCGAATACGAGCAAGCAAGCTTGAGCTCTGCATATTTTTCATAAGTAATGATATTTGCCGCATCAAGCGCTATGGAAGCTCCGTGCGAATATGCGCGCACAAGTCCTCCCGCGCCAAGCAATATGCCGCCAAAATATCTTGTAACCACCACAACGGCATCGCTAACTCCGCTTTTGCGGATAACGTCCAGTATGGGCATTCCCGCGGTTCCCTGCGGCTCGCCGTCATCGGAATATCTCGCCACGATGCCGCCCTTTAGCACGTAAGCCCAGCAGTTATGTGTGGCGTCACCATATTCCTTTTTCTTTTGCTTTATAAACTGTTGCGCCTCTTCCTCACTGACTATATGCTTTGCGTGACCGATGAAAAGCGAGCGCCTTTCCTCAAACTCGTCGCTGCCTTCTCCCGCAAGCGTAGTGTAAAGCTCGGGTTTTATCTCGTTTGACATATCAATAATCCTCGTCTGCTTTGATGTCCTTTGCCTGAGTATCGTATTTTTTTAACATTCCGCGCACCTTGGAGTCAACCACGGCGGTTACGGTGACATATTCCGCACCATAATCAACGTCCTCCACAGTAGCCTCTTTATAAAGAACGTTCAACGCTCTTTGCTCTGCGTTGGGAATTTTGAACACAACGCGACTCTTTCCCTCATGAACAAGCTCCTCCAGCTTTTCCGCAAGCTCATCGCAGCCCATACCCGTTTTTGCGGATATGCACACCGTATGACGACGCGAGGGCGTTCTGTCTACAAAAAGCTCTCCCTCAATTCTGTCACATTTATTAAACACGTAAAGCGTGGGCTTATCCTGAGCGCCAAGCTCATCCAAAGTCTGCTCCGTACATTCGAGCTGAGAGGCGTATTCGGGATCGCTCGCATCGGTCAATATCATTATTATGTCTGCCGAAACGGCTTCATCAAGCGTTGATTTAAATGCGTTTACAAGATGGTGCGGCAGCTTTTTGATAAAGCCAACGGTGTCGGTCAAAAGCACCGTTTCTCCTCCGGGCAGAGTAAACTTTCTTGTAGTAGGGTCAAGCGTTGCAAAAAGCTTGTCCTCGGCAAGTATTCCCGCATCGGTCAAATAGTTGAGCAGAGTGGACTTGCCCGCGTTTGTGTAGCCAACGATAGCAACCTTTTTGAGTCCGCTCCTGTCTCTTTGAGCTCTCATGGTTCTGCGTGTGGCGGCAAGCGACTCAAGCTCCTCCTCAAGCGCAACTATACGACGCTTGAGATGACGTCTGTCGCTCTCAAGCTTGGACTCACCGGGACCTCTCGTTCCGATTCCGCCTCCAAGCCTCGACATCTCCGTTCCTTTACCTATAAGTCTGGGGGCGGTATATTTGAGCTGCGCCAGCTCAACCTGAAGCTTACCCTCTCCGCTTGTCGCGTGCAAGGCGAAAATATCAAGAATGAGCATGGAACGGTCTATAACGCTGACTCCGCAGCCAATATCCTCCTCAAGATTTCTTATCTGCGCGGGAGAAAGCTCCATGTCAAAGATCACGAGTCCTATTTCACCCTCGTTGTTTTCGCACATCTCACGTATCTCCGCAACCTTTCCGCTTCCGATAAGCGTGCGAGGATCAAGCGTGCTTTTGTTTTGTATAACCGTGGCAAAGGTCTCGCCTCCCGCGGTATCCAGCAGCAAGGACAACTCATCCAGCGACTTTTCAACTTCCTCCGCCTGGGATTTATCTGCGACTATTCCTACAAGAATAGCCTTCGCTCTTATCTTTTCTTTCTCGTTTAAATTCATATATCTCCTTAAAGCTTCATTACCTTAGCAAGAACATCTCCGATATACGCTGCCATTCTGGCAAAGCCTTCGTCTGTGGGATGGCAGGAGTCAACTGTGAACTCACACGTATCCAGTCCGTTCGAAAAAGCCGATCCGTCTATAAAATAAACGTTTGTGTCGCCCGCGTTCCATGCGTCGAGATAACTTTGCATAATTACCGCGCGGCGGTCAAAAAACTCCTTTTGATATCTGAAATCAGGCTTTGATATCATAAAGTACGGCATATCGGGATGCTTTTCCCTTATCTTTTTATACATTTTGTGATGGGTGCTGCGCAAATATTCGGCGTCGGGAGCATTGTGGTCGTAATCGCACACAAACGCTGACATGTTGAGCGATGACAAATACTCCACCATCGCATCTTCAGCCTTAGCGGCTCCGGAAAATCCAAGATTGATGAAATCAAAATCATACTTTCTCGACATTATAGCCTCATAGCACTTTCCGGGGCGCGAGGCGCATGCTCCGTGCGTTATGGATGAGCCGTAAAAGACTATAGGCATTTTATGTGCATACGGAGTATGCGTGCTAACCGTTGCGCCCTCATCCAGTCCTATGTATAGCTCCTTGACCGTGCCAAAAAGCGGGAAGCTCACCGTCACGTCATTCTCCTCGCCGTTAAGAATAAGTGTGTGCTCAACATTCTCTCCCATGGGATCGAGCCAGGTTGCGCCGATGTATTGATGTCCGTAAGGAAAGTCAACGTAAAGGTCAAATCCTCTCGCCATAAGGGGAGTAGCGTGGTACATAAATCCGCCTACCGTTTTTGCCTTGATAACTACCTTTTTTGAATTTGTGCGGAAACGCACTCTGCCTCCCGCCGTAAAATCACTCATTCTGAGTATCTCGGGATGGACCTTTTGCGCCACCTCTGCGGGCATTCTGCGAAATCCGCCCTTTTCTTTATCTTCATAAACTCCGTAAATTTCAAAAGGAGCCTCGGTAACATTATAAAAAACCGTTTCAGCCATTTTCTTTCTCCGTTTCCAAACATTTGGCGCAAATCGCCAACACCATTATATCATTGACAAACGGCAAAGTCAACCGAATTTGACAAAAACGACCCTTGGTTTGTCAATAACAAAAGGAAGACTCTGTATAAGTCTTCCTTTTATCGTATTCCCTTGTACAAAGATTACTTGTTAAGTCCCTCAAGTCTCTTCTTGAACTTATCAACACGGCCGCCCGCGTCAACAAACTTCTGCTTACCCGTAAAGAAAGGGTGGCACTTGGAACAAACTTCAACTCTGATCTCAGAGCCCTTTGTGGACTTGGTTACAACGGTCTCGCCGCATGCGCACTTGATTACGCACTCTTCGTACTTGGGCTGGATTGCTTCTTTCATTTCATTTTACCTCACAAAATTATTTCACTGTTATTTGGCAGTGATTTCACAAGTAGAGTTATTATAACACTATTTCTTGCCTTTGTCAAGGGTTTTTCAGAAAAAATTCTCAATCAACTCATCATACAATTAATTGGGATTTGTCGGGGTGATGACTATCTAAATACGCATCCCGATAAATCAAAATTTAACCTTTTTTAGCTATGAGGCATAGGATAATATCGATAAAGCATTAACGGAGGAGACCTTGATGGATACATTAAACAGCACGGCCGGCTACGGCTACATGATAGTTCGCGTAACCACCGCGCGAGGCGCAATACCGCTTGCCAACGCGACGGTTTACGTTCAAAACTTTTTCCCCGACGGCACGCTGGGCAAGGGTGACGTAATTGCCGTCTATACAACAAACGCCTCGGGCCTTACTGAAAAATTCGCTCTGCCCGCCCCGCCCCGAAATCTTTCCCTCTCTCCCGGTAACGGCAAAAGCTACGCCACCTATAATCTCACCGTTGCGGCAGACGGATACGGTACCAGAGCATACGTCAACGTTCCCGTTTTTGAGGGCATAACGGCTATACAAAACGTTGATATGATCCCATTGTCAGAAAACGGGCAGGCCGACCGTTTCGACCCGCGTTCAAGCGTTACACTTGAGATAGAAAACCCTTATCTTGAATCAAGCGAGGCAAATCCAGATGAATAACATGCCAAACGTACCGATAATTCCCGAATTTATAACCGTGCATTTAGGCGCTCCCGATTCGGACGCTCCAAACGTCACCGTTCCCTTTGTTGATTACATATCAAACGTTGCGTCAAGCGAGATATATCCCACGTGGCCCGAAAGCGCCATCCGCGCAAACGTCTATGCTCAAACCTCTTTTGCTCTCAATCGGATATATACCGAATACTATCGTTCAAGAGGCTACGACTTTGACATAACCAACTCCATCTCCATCGATCAGTCCTTTGTCGAGGGCAGAGACGTTTTTGAGAACGTGCAGAGCATAACGCGCGAGCTGTTTAACGATTATATCAGGCGCCGCGGCTCAGTAGAGCCTCTGTATGCTCAATACTGTGACGGAATAGAGGTGGTTTGCGAGGGGCTTTCGCAATGGGGCAGTCTTGAGCTAGCCGAGCAGGGTCTTTCCCCCTATGAGATACTAACGTATTATTACGGCGACAATATTGACATAGTAACCGACGCTCCCGTGGCAAACATATCCGCAAGCGTGCCCGCGTTTCCCCTTTCGCTGGGCAGTACGGGCGACGACGTGCGCACCCTGCAGATACGGCTCAACCGCATATCCGACAATTTTTCCGCCATACCTAAAATAAGCGCTCCGTTCGGTGTGTTCTCATATGACACGGAAGAAGCCGTCAAGGATTTTCAACGAGCCTTTAATCTTTCCGCCGACGGCATAGTGGGCAGCTCTACTTGGTACACTATTCAAAAAATATACAATAGCGTCAAACGCCTCAACGACCTTGATTCTGAGGGCATTAGTCTTGAAGAGATAACAAAGCAGTTCCCCGAGGTGCTTCGCGAGGGGGATCGCAATCTTGGTGTAACCAGCCTGCAATACTATCTTGACTATCTCTCGGCTTTTTACGGAGCCATTCCCCCAACCTCTATCGACGGCGTGTTTGGCGCCGACACCGCAAGCTCTGTAAGAGCCGCGCAGACTGTATTCGGACTCGAGCCTGACGGTGTAGTGGGCGAATCCACGTGGAACGCGATATATGACGCCTACCTCGGCATCGTTTCCACCATTCCCCTGCAGTACGTTGAGGGTAACACTGTTCCTTTCCCCGGCGTGTTTCTTCGTGTCGGAGTAGAATCTGACGAGGTAAGACTGCTTCAGGAGTATCTCAACTACATCTCGAATTTTTATTCCGAGATCCCATCCGTTTCTCCTACCGGCTATTTTGGTTCACGCACCAACGAGGCAGTGATCGCATTTCAAAATCTTTACGGCCTTCCAGCGACGGGAATCGTTGGGCCTGTGGTATGGAATAAAATAACCACCCTATATAGCGATCTTTACAACGGAAACCGTCTCGGCGACGATCAGTTCCCCGGGTTTAACGTAGGGCAATAGGAGGATCTATGGATAGTAATATTTTTGAACGCGACGCCATTACCAACGTGCAACGCTACCTAAGACAGCTCTCATATCACGACGAAAACATAAATCCCGTCCCGATCGACGGCATATGGGACAGCGAGACCGCACGCGCGCTTGCGGAATTTCAAAGGCAAAACGGACTTTCTCCCACAGGGACGGTGAACCGCGTTACCTGGGAGCTATTAAAGCAACGGTACGATCAGTCAATAGCCCTAAACTCCCCGCCCGCAAAGCTTGACATCTTTCCAAGAATTCCGCAAAACTATTCTGTAGGCGAGGGCGACGTGGGCTTTACTGTCACCGCAATACAGTACATTCTCGGCGAGCTTGAACAGCTCTATACATTTGAAAAATTCACTCCAAGCGGCGTATACGATTCTGCCACATCGGCTATTGTAAAGCTGTTTCAAGAAAAAAACGGCATCACGCCAACAGGTCGAACCGATCGCGAGACCTGGGACGCTATGGCAGTCCAGCACAATCTGCTTGCCAATAGGTATCAATAATATTTTCAAATAGAAAAAAGGATAGCGAGCCTTTCGCTATCCTTTTTATTTGCAGAATGCTTTGCACTAAGATTTGGAAAACCGATTTAAGAGGCAAAGAAACAAGTCACCGCTTGTCGCCTATCCCTTTTTATATTCAAACAAACGGTACAGCTTTTCAGAAAAGCTCCCCGCATAAAGCCTTGAGAAAATGAATCTTTCAAATCCTTTCAGCACGTCCACGTACTTTTTCGGTATCATTTTATGTTCTCTAACAAAGACGATATTTTCGCCTTGATATTCTTTGGGGTCATCTATGCCGTAAACCTTTGTAACACCCACATCATTTATCGGATTTCGGCGCTTTGAAATCCTTGCGGCAAAAGAAGTATAGCAATCCACCAAAAGCGCAACGCTTTCAAAATGATCGCACAGGCTGTCCGTAAGCTTTCGCATTTCATCGGCGGTCAGATACATACTAACGCCCTCCATAACAACGATTGCAAATCCGGTTTCCTCGATGTTCTCAAGCCATTTGCAATCTCTTGCGTCTCCAACAAGCATTTGATAGCTGCACGATTCGGAGTAATACAGTTTTCTTTCTTCAATAACATCCGAAAAATCCACGTCGTACCATTTGCGATATTCAATTCCCGCTCTTAGAACGCGGCTGTCCAATCCGCAACCAATATGAATAACGACCACGTCATCATTTCCCCTCGATTGCTCCTTCAACCATTCATCAAACACGGCAGACCTAATACCCATATAGTAAGCAAGCCATTTGGAGCTTGATTTTCCGCGAAGTGCAAAGCCCTCGGCGTCCCATATCTCCTCTGCCTTTTTATCATCAAGAAACAACCCTTTTTGGCTTACGTAGGCTTTTCCGCGCAAAGGGATATATAGCGTTTTATTCACGCTGTTCATATATTCTCCCCCAACTGATTATTTATCGGCGTTTTATATTCTCCTTATCTTGCCGTCAAGCGCTATGCCTTTGTCATAGGCTTGTATGATCCCATCGATCTCATCCGGGCTTTCTAAGGTAAATATAAAGTGATGGTCTGTTATCCCTGCTCTGTCCAGCTCTGAAAGTCTATCAGACATGCCTGTCGGCAAGCTGTTATAAACCACGTTTCTGTGTTGCCACTCTCGCAAAATGGGAAAAACAAATCCGCGTCTGTCAACCATTCTCGCTTGACCGTTATCACAGATCCGGCAAGCTTTTTTATCGCCGTACAGCTCCTTGATCGCGCACTTTTCAAGCGTCATCAACGGTATTCTTCCGTAAACTATCGCCGCCTTGGCGCCGTCAATATCCCTTTGCTGCGCCAACGAAAGCTCGCATGAAGCCACAAAGCTATCAAATCCAAGCTCCTCTAAAAATGCCGCGGTTTGTCCGTTTGCCACATTGAATCTGAAATCCGCTATCAGCTTTGCCTTGGGCATAGTAGCCCGCACTTTAGCGATCTGTCCTATATTGGCAATTATTACGTATTCGGGATCATACTTTGCGGCGGCAACCAACAGCTCCCGCATTTTACTCCACTCCGAGTCGAATACTACGGGGGGCATTACAAATCCCTGACACTTATCTGCATTATCGACATACTGTTCAATAGGCAAAACGATCACGTCAAAAAACTCTCTCGCCTTGTCGGTTATCTGACAAGGCGCTTGCACTCTTGCCACACGGCGCGTCTTACCGTTCATTTTACAGCGTTTCAGCTCCGCTACACCAAGCTTTGCTTGCTTTTGCGAGGTTATTTCATCAAGCAACGCCTGCGCTCCGTCACGCCTTAACGCATTCAGTGCCGATACGGGCATCATAATACCATCTTGCATCAAAAGCTCAAGCTCACGTAAAACAAATGGGGTGTCGCCAAGCTTTGACATGCATTTTTTTACTGATGACTCATCAATCGGCGCGTTTATCGCCGCTTGCGGTACATCTCCCATAACCGTTACCTTGGCATCTCCAAGCGCCAGCGTAAGCTCTGACGGCTCGTCCACGGAAAGCCTTACCGTCATATCAACGGGTACTTTCCTTGTTATTTTGTTAAACCTATCGATCTCGCGCGATGCCTGCTTATCGCTTTCACTGCGTACGCCGAGCATGCCGCGACCTACGATTTTTGTATAATAAGAATCGGTAAATCCGCCGCGCGAAAACAGATCGGCAAGCTCGCGCATATCGGCTCCGTCCGCATCCTTGCCCTCGTCCAGCATTCTGCGCCATATAGCCGTTACTCCGCGCACGTATTCGGGCGACTTCATTCTGCCCTCTATTTTTAGCGACGCAACGCCGCTATCTATTATTTCGCGAACGTGTGTTGCGAGCGACAAATCCTTGAGAGATAAGGGATATTTATTCCCCACCCTCTCTCCCGAGCAACCGTAAGGTAATCGGCAAGGCTGGGCGCAAAGACCGCGATTACCGCTTCTGCCGCCAACTAGGGACGAAAACAAGCACTGTCCCGAATGGCTAACGCAAAGCGCTCCGTGTATAAAGATCTCAACCTCAAGGGGTTGCTCATTTACAAGCGTTGATATATCGGCTTTCGACAGCTCTCTTGCGGGAACGACTCGTGAAAATCCGTAATTTGCAAGCAGCTTTGCTCCCTCGGTATTGTGAACACTCATCTGTGTGCTTGCGTGAAGCGGCATATCGGGGATCCTCTTCCTGATAAGGCTCGCCGCGCCCATATCGGATACAATAAATGCATCAACGCCTATCATAGCCGATCTTTCCGCCGAACGCAACAGCTCGTCTATCTCGCGGTCAAATATCATGGTGTTTACAGTTTGATACACCTTGACTCCGTACGCGTGTGCAAGCTTTACCGCCTCGCGCATCTCGTCATCGGTAAAGTTTTTGGCGTTTATACGTGCATTAAAGGCGGAGCCCCCGACGTATATCGCATCGGCTCCGCCGTCTATTGCCGCCCTGAACGCGTCATACGAGCCCGCAGGGCTCAAAAGTTCAGGCAATCCTTTAGTTTTTTGTGTTTTCATCAGATGTCACTGAAGGTAAGGAGATCAAACATTGATCCTACGCGACTTCTGGAATTTTCCTTTTTAGGCTCTTCGGGCTCAGCCTCTGTCTTTTCCTCGATATCATCGATAGTCAGCTGCTCAACCTTTACCGCGTCCTCGGCGGGAACCGAGTTATTCTTTCTTGCCTCGTCGATTATCGCGCGGAGTCTTGCGCTCTCCGCCTCAAGCTCTGCCTTGTCCGCCTCAAGCTTAAGATTGAGAGCCTGCGCACGGTCATAATTATCCTGCGCGCGCTTCAGCTGCTCTGACAGCTCAGCCATCTCCTCTTTAAGCGAGTCTATCTCATTTTTCGCCTCAATTTTATCCGCACAAAGATCAAGCGCTACCAGCAACGCCGCCTGCGTTTTGGGACACTGGTGACTCTTGAGCAATATCTCTCTCATTCTTCTGTCGATAATACCGACAATGCGCTCGATCTGCTCCTGATTTCCGTCCGCAATCACGTTGAGCTGAACGTCTGCTATTGATATGGTGTACTTTTCCTTCATGTCTTCCTCCGATTATGTACTGAATTCAATTATTTTTGTAAAAGTTACTTGAAAAACGGGCACCTATGTTGTATAATAGTTGTAAAAGTCATCCTCTTATACATATTATAATACAAAATTGTTAATATTTAAAGGGGTTTTTCAATTTTTTTTCGGGAAGTGAGATTTTTTATGAGTTTATTCCAAATTTGCCGACGCGTAGTAGTCAAGGTCGGCTCGTCAACTCTTACATATTCCACAGGCAAGCTCAATCTGCGCAGAATAGAATTGCTTGCCAAAACGCTTTCCGATCTTAAAAACGCGGGCAAGCAGATCGTGTTGGTGTCGTCGGGCGCGGTAAGCGCGGGAGTAGCAAAGGCGGCTCTGGGTCACAGACCTACAACACTTGAAGAAAAGCAGGCAATGGCATCTATCGGTCAAAGCGAGCTTATGAAGATATACGATCGCTTTTTTTCTGATTACGGCCACACTGTAGCGCAGATACTGATGACACGCGACGTGGTGGACAATCCCCACCGCAGAGAAGCGGCTCAAAATACCTTTAACACGCTCTTGACTATGGGATGTATCCCAATTGTCAATGAAAACGACGCGGTATCTACAGACGAACTCGCAAAATTCGGAGGAAACGATATTTTGTCGGCACACGTTGCAAATCTATGCGGTGCTGACGTTCTCATAAACCTTTCCGACGTCTGCGGTCTTTATGACAAGGATCCAAGGCAGGATCCCTCTGCCAATCTCATTGAACGCGTTGAAGACATAGGCTCCATCGTGTCCGTGGCGGGCGGAGCGGGCACCGATCGCGGCACGGGAGGAATGTTGGCAAAGCTTACCGCCGCAACAATGGTGACTGAAAACGGCATACCGATGTTTATTATGAACGGTGAGGACCCCACAATTCTCTATGATCTGCTTGACGGAAAGCACGTGGGAACGTATTTCGTCGCCAAGCACAAGCCTTAACCTTGTAAATGTCCATATGAATAATTCCAAATACTTAAAACGGAGTACAAAAAATGCTTGATAATACATCCTTTGATCCAAAATACGATCCCGACGGCATAAACGCTGTTGAGGATGCGGAATCGGTATCGGATGAGCCTCAACTAAATATATCTCAGCTTGAAAACGAATCGGTATCCGACCTTGCAGACAAGCTTGTATCGGAAATAGATCTTGGCTATGACAACGCGGAAGCGGATGACTTAGAGAGATCTCTTGATCTTAGCAGCTTGACGCCGAAAGACGACGAAGTCGCAAGCGGCACGCACACTTCCTTTGAGGGAATGGATGCGGAAGCCTTGTACGAGGACACGCTCTCCCTTATGAAAACGGGAAGGACCGATCTTGAAACAGGAGTCAGTCTTTTGCGCAAATCCGCTATTGGCGGATGCTCGCGCGCGTGGCTTTATCTTGGCCAGATCTACTCCAATAAAAGCTATGCATTTTATAATCCCGCCCTCGCCTTTGACTGCTATTCGAGCGCCGCTGAAACGGGCTGCGCGGACGGCTATTATAACAAGGGCCTTTGCCTAAGCCGAGGTTTTGGCTGCCAAAAGGACGACACCGACGCAATGCAGTGCTTTGCCCGCGGAGCCGAGGTTTTCGATCCTAACTGCATATGCGCCCTTGCCATGTGCTACGAATTTGGCATTGGCTGCGAGATCAATTACGAATACGCCTTCAATCTGTACGAAAAAGGCGCAGAGCTGGGGCATGCGTCCTGCGCCAACAATCTTGGCGGATGCTATTTCTACGGTCATGGAGTCGATCAGGATAAGGACTATGCCATACAGATGTTCAACCGTGCCGCAGAGCTTGGCAGCGCAAACGCAAGCTGCCGTTTGGGTATGTGCTATATGTCGGGCGACGGATGCGAGCAAAACGACGAGCTTGCCTTTGATTATTTCAAAAGCGCATCTGCAGAGCAAAATCCCATTGCCCTTTTTAACCTTGCAAAATGCTACTATAACGGAATAGGAACCGAACAGAATTTCCGCTTGGCGTTTAAGCAATACATCCGCGCCGCAAAGCTCGGACATGCCGAAGCTCAGTATCAAGCCGGAAAAATGTACATGCTCGGATTGGGCACAAAAAAAGATCCCGACGCGGCATATCGAATGTTTTCCTCTGCCGCAAAGCAGAACCTTACCTGTGCCGAGTACGAGGTCGCCAACTGCTTTTTTGAAGGAGTTGGAGCGGTGCGAAACCGCGCCAATGCGTATAATCATTACCTGTCTGCGTATGAGGCAGACGGCGATCATAAGGCTGACGCGGCATACCGATTGGGATTATGCTTACTCAAGGGTCTCGGCGTTAAGCAACAGAGGCACGAGGCTATCAGATGGTTCGAATCCGGTGCTGAGCTTGGTTCTCCGGAAGCTATGTATATGCTGGGCGAATGCTATAATTACGGAATCGGAACAACCGCAGATCAGGAAAAAGCTTTTGCTCTGTATCTTTGCGCGGCAAAAGCGGCAGAACAGCTCGCCGTTCCTACCAAGTGTCACGCGCATCTCTTTATCGCCATAGCTCAGTGCTATGAAAAAGGGATCGGAACGGCACAGGATCTATCACTGGCGATAGATACATACAAGCATGCCGCCGAGCACGGAGACGTTGAGGCGCTTTACCGCGCGGGATGCGCTATCATTTGCCAAAGCCAAGAAAGATCGGCGCTGGCATCCGCAAGAACCTATTTTTTGCGTGCCGCACGCCACGCATATATGCCCGCAATGCTTATGATGGGTATATTCTCCGAAAATGGAAGCGGTGTTCAAAAGAACGCTTCCGACGCTAAAAGCTGGTATGCAAAGGCAGTTGTATCAAAAAACGATCCCCAAATATCTCTATATGAATTTCCGGAGAGATTTGCCGAAAACGTTACGCTTCACTCAGAGGCTAAATCCCAAGCTCAATATCGCCTTGGCATGCTGATGGCTCGCGATTGCACATCCGCGCAGGATCAGATCCGCGCGTTTGAATACATTTCCATCTCGGCTGCTATGGGATATGCTCCCGCAAGGAAGGAAATAACCAAGATACACCTGAGCGGCGGCGATCTCAAAACATATTACGAGAGTCCGTTTTCTGACGAGAACGCAACCTTCGATGGAGGTCATTCCTCGCCCAACGCAAAGGATCTTGCAATCGCCATGTATAAGCTTGGAGATGCCTTTTTCGACGGCAAGGGTCTTCTTAAAAAGAATGAGATCGCCAGCGCAAATTGCTACAAATTTTCCGCGGAGCTCGGTATGGTCGACGCTTGCTACAGCTACGGATGGTGCTTGCGTCACGGTGTAGGAACAGTTGAAAATGATGCCGAAGCGGTAAAATGGCTAAAGCTTGCAGCTGACAGAGGAAACGCCGGCGCCGCATATAGCTACGGTCTTTGCTGTGAAGAGGGCGCGGGAACGGGCGTTAAAAACAAGAGAGAGGCTATGTATTACTACAGAATGGCAGCTACCTCAGGACACGCGGATGCCGCCAAGAGATATATCAGCTTATCCGATCGCGGCGAGTAAACGTTTGTTTTCCAAAAAATCACAATAGCACTTGACAACTATGTTTTTTTGATGTATAATACCATCAGAAGTTGACAAGTCAACATCAATACAGAGGAAATTAAAATGATACAGAGATTTGAACAGTTTTCTTATTCCATATCCAGCATATACAGGCTTATATTAAAGCTTGAGAAAGAAGAAATGGAAAAATGCGGATATCGCGGCTCCTACGCGCTCTATCTCTCCATTATGTCCCGTTATCCGGGAGGAATAACCGCTACACGCCTGGGAGAGCTTTGCGACAGAGATAAGGCGGGCATATCCAGGATCATCAACGAGATGGAGGAAAAGGGCCTTGTACACAGAGAATGTCACAAGGATAATTTTTACCGCGCCAAGCTCGTTTTGACCGCAGAGGGTCGCAAGGCGGCTTCATTTGTCAAGCAAAGAGCTGTTATAGCCGTTTCTGCCGCAAGCCAAGGACTTTCCGAGGAGGACAGACGCACCCTTTATGCTGCTCTTTACATCATTGAGGAAAATTTGAAAAAAATATCAGATAACGGCATATCGGATACATAAAAGGTATTCTATAAATAAAAAGCATCTGTGACACTCGGTTACAGATGCTTTTTTATTATTCTTTAGTTTTATATAGCTTTGCTAAACCGCCCTCGCTGGTCTCGCGATAAATATGCGACAGATCAAGGCCTGTCTGTCTCATGGTCTCAACCACGAGGTCAAAAGAGATCTTTCTGCTATCAGATAAAAAGTTTGCCAAAGACAACGCGTTTATTGCCCTCATTGCTGCCACCGCGTTTCTCTCTATACAAGGTATCTGAACCAGACCGCAAACGGGGTCACAAGTAAGTCCCAGATGATGCTCAAGCGAGATTTCCGCGGCATATTCTATCTGATCTACGCCCATTCCGTAAAGCTCGGCAAGCGCTGCCGCCGCCATGGAGCACGCAGTTCCGATCTCGGCTTGACATCCGCACTCAGCCCCGCTGATAGACGCGTTTGTGCTGACGATATTTCCAACTATGCCCGCAACCGCCAAGGCTCTGATAACGTCGTTGTCAGAAAAGGCGTTCTTTTCCTGCATATACTTTAGCACCGCGGGAAGTACTCCGCACGAGCCGCAAGTGGGTGCCGTTACGATAAGGCCGCAATCGGCGTTCTGCTCGCTGACCGCAAAGGCATAGGCGCACACTATCCTGTTTTCTCTCGTCTGCGGGCTTTCGTCTATATGGCGTTGATTATAAAGCTTTTGAGCTTTTCTATCAAGATTTAATCCGCCGGGCAATATTCCCGTATGTGTCAAGCCCTCGCGTATCGCCGCCGACATAGTATGCCACACCTCGCCGAGAAACGCGGGGAAATCCTCGTCCTCATGCTCGAAAACGTAATCGGATATACGGATATTGCGACTCTTGCAAAGCTCAACGATCTCAGTAAATGTCTTTTCCGAATATATTTCGGGCTGTTCGGGTCTTCCCTCCCCAACAATGGATATCTCTCCTCCGCCGATGGACAACGCGCGCATAGACGCGCACTCGACTCCGTTCATATATCCCACTATATCCATAGTATTGGGGTGTTCCAAGACCAACGAATCGTCCTTATTGAACGCTATCTCGGTATCAATACCCGAAAATACTTCCTCAATTGCGCGATCCGTGCCGTGTCCCGCGCCCGTTTTGGCAAGCGAGCCGTACAATACGACCTTGACCGCGTCAACATCGGGATACTTTGATAGAAATCTCTGCGCAGCAAACGCGGGACCCATGGTATGCGAGCTTGACGGCCCTATTCCCGTCTTAAAAATATTTCTAACCGATCTCATAAACGCTCTCTTTCAAATAAAAATGGTTTATAACGCTAAATACATTATAAACCATTTTTAATTTTAAGTCAACAACTAAATTAAGCCATGAATGCGGGAAGCGCAAACTGCATCGCGCAGAAGCCTGCGTAAACCAAAAGCAACACTATTCCCTGCCATCTGGACAGCTTGCCGCGTATAAGCGTGGGGACAGTAAGTAAAAGCATAACGCCAAGCATTACCGGAATATCCACAACCAATGACAAGGGCATGCCCGCAAGCTGTGACTCCGAAGGTACGGGGAAAGGAGAAATAACCGTCGAAACTCCACTTACAAGCACAAGATTGAAAAGGTTTGCTCCTATGATATTGCCAAGGGAGAGCGCGCCGTGTCCCTTTATAAGCGAGGTAACCGCTGTGACCAGCTCGGGAAGCGAGGTGCCGAGGGCGACAAATGTCAGCGCGATAACGGTCTGAGGAACACCAAGCTCCTCGGCAATCGCCGTGCCACTGTCAACAAGCAGATTTGCTCCGCCCGCAATCACAGCCGCGCCAACCACGATAAAGAATATATCGCGAAGCATATATACCGCATCCTTGCGTTCTATAACACGCTTGATTGCAAATATCGAGTATACGGCAAAGACCGCAAGCATCACTATACCGATTATACCGATAATGCCGCCTTTGTATATCATAAACGCTCCGCCTATCAAAACGCAGACAAGTTCGGTCAAATACATTTTCCATGTTGCCCTGTCGTCATCGGGATGGCCGTCCGCATCGGCGTCGAAGTTCTCGGGGTCTTCCATAACCGTTACGTCCTCAACAAGCTCGCCCGCGGGCTTTTTCATGGAAAGCACAGTAAAAGTCATATACGCCACGAACATCACGAGAAGCACAATTCCTACCCAAAGCGAGAACATACCCGTAAGATATGCAATGAGAACGTAGAAGATCGCCGCGACGAAGAAGAAGGATACGGGAAGCATCATGGATTTACGCTCAACCTTTGCGGGCTTTATTGCGATGGTTACCGCCGCGATAAGTGAGGTGTTACAAATGATAGAACCGATGGCGTTACCATACGCCATTCCGCCGTTGCCACCCATCGCACCCTGTGCCGAAACCATTACCTCGGGCAGAGTCGTACCAATAGAAACAACGGTAGCGCCAATCAAAAGCTCAGGCAGACGGAAACGGCGCGCAATGCCCGAAGCACTGTCAACGAACCAGTCTCCGCCCTTTATAAGCATTACGAGTCCTACAACAAAGAGTAAAATATTAAGTGGCATTGTTTTTCCTCCATAAATTCACACTAAAAGTAATTATACAGTATTATCTGTCTTTTGTCAATGCTATGATTCAAAAAACACCGCGTTCTTTGTGAACGCGGTGTTTTTATATTATTTCTCCTCAAGGAAAATAACTATCTTTCTGTTGTTTTCCGAGCCGATGGAGTTCGTTGAAACGCCCTCGATGTTCTGGATCTCGGAGTGAATGATCCTTCTCTCATAAGGATTCATAGGCTCGAGCATTACGCTCTTCTTCTGGCGAAGAACTCTGTCTGCCATTCTCCTTGCAAAAGTGCGGAGAGCTTCCTCTCTCTTTGCGCGGTAGTTTTCCGCGTCAACGGTGATCTTTACGTAAGGAGGCTTTACTCCGTCAACCTTTTTGTTTGCCGCGAGATTTGCCAGATACTGTATAGAATCAAGCGTGTCGCCATGATGTCCGATAAGAACTCCCGCGCCCTCGCCCGAGATGTCGATAAGCTTGCAATCCTTATCAGCGCCCTGCGCGTCTTTAAGCTCGACCGTTACGTCAAGACCCATATCCTTTACAAGCTGGTTGACGAAATTCAGTGCCACGTATTCGCCCTTGGCTGCAACGGTCGCCTTTATCTTCGCGGGCGTAGCACCGATACCGAACAGACCCTTCTTGGGCTCTTCCACAACGGTATACTCAACAGCCTCGACGCTTATACCAAGCTCGCCTGCGGCGGCAGCCACCGCCTCCTCAATTGTCTTTCCTGTTGTTATTATTTCTTTACTCACAATAAATCTCCTGTTATTCGCATAGCGATGTCAAAAATTAGTCTTTCTTATTCTTTTTGCCAAAGAGACCGCGCTTCTCACCGTTCTTTTCGGTCTTCTTGTCGGAATCGTCCTTAAGCTTTGCCCCCTCGGTAAGCTTGTTCTCCGCAAGCTTCTCTTCAGGCTTTTCTTGTTCTTCGGGTTCAGGGGTCTTTTCGGGCTGGGCTATATAGTTTCCATTCTCATCATAATCATCGTCGTCGATGTGGTGCAGCGAACGGACCTTGCCCACGTTTGCGGATTTTTCAATCTTTTTGGGATGCTTTCCGAGATACTCTTTCTCCGCCGCCTTATAATCCTCCTCGGTAAACACGGGGAGAGGCATAACGCGACTCATGATAAACTGCTTAACAGTTCCGAGAATGCTCTTGAATATCCAATATACACCAACTGCCGCGGGGACGATGAATGCCATCCAAACGCTCATCAGAGGCATAGTATACTCCATCATCTTGTTGGAGCATGCCTGCTGACGGTCATCAGTGTTCTGTGTGGGCTGATAGCTGAACTTTCTCGATATTCTCATGGAGAAGAAATATACAACAAAGGTAAGCACGGGAACCAAGAGCAAAAGCGCGTTGATGCTTGAAAAATCAAACGCAGGGGTAAGACCGAAGTTTACGGGACCAACGTTGAAGTTTGCGGGAACCGCATAGATGCTTTTAACAGCCTCATAAACCTCCGTGCCGCTTGCGCAGAAATCCTTTATTCCAGCAAATGCCTCGGGGCCAAACTCCTTGATCTTACTGAATATCTCGATGGATCCGTTTGTTGACTTAAGCGCTCCGCCAAACATATCCGCGTTAGCGTTAATGTATGCGTAGAGAACGCTGACAACGTCGCGGCCCATATGGCACACATACTGTATCGGGTCAACCACGATCCAATACAACACAACTACTATGGGAAGCTGCAAAAGCAGAGGCAAACAACCACCCATAGGGTTGAAGTTTTCCTTCTGATAAAGCTCTTGTATCTCCATCGTGACCTTCTGCTGAGTGGCCTGGTCGTTTCTTCCGGCATACTTTTTACGTATTGCCATCTCCTTCGGGCGCAATTTTGCCTGCTTGATAGAATTCTTTTGCTGCTTGATTCCAAACGGAAGCATAACTATTTCAAGAATTATTCCGAAAATAAACAACGTAAGAATATAGCTCTTTGCGGGCATTATTAAGGTTATCCATCCCAAAAACGTTCCGATGCCGGACAGGATAACGTCAAGAAATCCTGTAGATGCAGCCGTGTTTACTTTTGTATCTTTCCACTGCTCCGGTGTTTTCGACGTGTCGATAACCGTATTGCTTGAGCACGAGGACAATACCATTGCCAATGCGGCAACGATCATTATCACAAGCGCTATTTTTTTCAAAGTTTTAATTTTTGTTTTCATTACGAATTAGTCCTCTCATTTTGCTTTTTCTTTTTGGACTTCTCTATGGGAGCTTTAAGCGCAAGGTCGTATTCAAACACGAACTCCTTGTTTTCTCCCATGTCACCATCAAAATTTTTACTCGTCTCATCCTTAGGATTGCGGAATCCTTTGATCGGCACGGGATCGTAGCCACCCGCGCAAAACGGATTACATCTGAATATCCTTGTGACCGTCAATACTATTCCAACAAAAAAGCCACGTTTTTGAAATGCCTCTAAGGCATAGGCTGAGCACGTAGGCGTGAACCTACAGCAAGGTTTCGATTTTAAAGGCGATAAAAATTTGCGGTAAAAGCGGATAAGCGCTATGCAAATGTGTTTCATTTGCCATCCTCTCCCGTTGGAGCGTTGTTTTTTTGCGAAGCTTCCATCATTTCAAGCTTTTTAAAGGCATATTTAAGCTCGGAATATATTTCCCTGCTCTTTTTGCCGTCTATCTCGGGCTTTGCAGATATAACGATAAGAAATCCCTTTATAAGCTTGTCCTCAAGGGGTGCATAGCCCGCCCTGATGATGCGCTTTGCGCGATTTCTCTTTACAGCGCCGCCAACCTTTTTGGAAACGGACAGACCCAGTCTGTTCACCTTCCTTTTTTGCGGATGTTGCTTTGCCAGCAGTTTTGCGTGCGTATCCTTTAATACATATACGCACACGTATCTGCCAAAAAAGCGTTTGCCCGAGCGATACGCCTTGTTATACAGATGATGCTCCTTGATAGCAGGAAACTTCATTTCATTCTCCATTCCGCCGCCTTGGCGGCAAAAATAGTTTTCGCTTGTGTGCTTCCGTCAATGTGATTTTTCCCATGTTTCACCGCCAAAAATCCGGCGGCTCTCAAAAACATATACTAAAATTGACATTTTTGAGAAATATTGTAAAATTGTCTTTACAGTAAAAACCCCGATGATCATCGACTAGCTTCTAAAAGCGGATTGGATCATCGGCGGTTTTATGTTATTTAGCAACGGCAAAAAACGACTTATCAGTGGGTAAGTCTCTTTCTGCCCTTTGCACGACGTCTTTTGAGAACGGCTCTACCGTCTGCGGTTTTCATTCTCTTTCTGAAGCCATGCTCTTTTTTTCTCTGACGCTTTTTAGGCTGGTAAGTTCTGAGCATTATTTTGCACCTCCTTGAGCAATAATCGGAAGCGTTAGTCAACGGCCACCCTATTGTGACCGAAAACAGCACAAGGCCATTTTTACGCTTTTACACAGTGACATCGTATATTATACAACAAACATATCCCTTTTGTCAAGCGTTTTTTTGATTTTTTTTGCTTTTTTCGAAAAAACGGCAAATTGCATCTAAATCTCCTCTCTATCTTGTGCCTTCATATAAATATTTAACATTCAAATTTTGATTTATCGGAGAGTTAGATGGTGCAACGAAAGGGAGACGCGGTCGCTTTTTAATAATAAGCTCCGCAAAAACCTTTCGGGTTTTGGGGTTCTAACCCACGCAAGTTGACGTTGCTTTTTGCTACGCAAAAATCAACCTGCTGAGCCATTCCGTATTGATAAATTGTTGAACCCAGCCTTTATAGATAAAACAAAATCAAGGTTTAACTTAACGGGGATGCGAAAAAATATTAGCTCCACCTATTAAGCATTACTTCAAATTTAAATTCACTAACCCTATTCCCTAAAGGGTTTTGGGGGTGAGGGGGTTATAGGGGGAAGGGCGAACACTTTTATAAAAAGTTTCGCCCTTCCCCCTATGATCCTCGCCCCTCTCCGCTAAATCACAATTTATGCAAAAGCTCCGAGAGCAAATTGCTCTCGGAGCTTTATTTGTTATTCGGGTATTTTAGAAATTATTATTTTATAGACCACGACAAAGAATACGGCACTGATGATGACCGACGCCACCTCAGCTATGGGGAACGCCCACCAGACCAAGTCAACGTTGCCCGCAAAGGACAGAAGGAACGCAACGGGAATAAGCACCACGAGCTGACGGGTAATGGACACAAACATTGAGAATATACTCTTTCCAAGTGCCTGGAACACCGAGCCAATGATAATGCAGAAGCCCGCAAAGATAAACGACAGAGATATTATTCTCACACAAGGCAACGCAACTGCCACAGATTCGGGATTGGTCAAAAAGATACCCACGAGTGTCTCGGGTATAGTCTGGAACAAAACAAGACCTATAAGCATATAGCCGACAGCATAAAGCGTTCCGAGCTTTGCAGCGCCAAGCATTCTCTTTTTCTTCTGCGCGCCGTAATTGTACGCCACGATGGGAACGATGCCGTTATTCAGTCCAAATATAGGCATAAATATGAAGCTTTGCAGCTTAAAATATGCTCCGAACGCATTTTGCGCATACTTGCCAACAGGCGCGGCAAAAGTATTGAGTATGCTATTGAACAGCACGTTCATAACCGAGCCTATCGACGCCATGACTATGGACGGAACGCCTATAGCATATATTCTGCCAATGATCTTGCCGTTGGGAATAAATCCGCGAAATGACAAGTGTATATCCTTATTAAACCTGGCATTGAGCCATATTGCAACGAAGAAGGCAACTATCTGACCCAAAACGGTGGCAATAGCGGCTCCCTTGATACCAAGATTCAGCGAAAAAATAAATATGGGGTCAAGGATAATATTCATTACAGCGCCCACGGCCTGCGTAACCATTGCAAGCTGCGTGCGTCCGGTTGATATCATCAAGCGTTCCATCACTATCTCGCCAAAAATTCCAAACGAGAAAATATAGCAAATGGAAAGATATTCAACGCCAAACTTTATAACCTCGGGGTCGCTTGTCATCCAGCTCATGTAAGTTTCCATACAGGTAAGACCGAGGATAAGAAAAACAACATAGCTACACAACGCCAAAAAGACTCCGTTTGCGGCAATTTTATTTGCCTCCGTTTGATTCTTCTCGCCAAGGCTCTTGGACAGAAGAGCATTTATACCGACGCCTGTTCCCGTTGCAACGGATATCATAAAGTTCTGTGCCGCAAACGCAAGCGAAATTGCGGTAAACTCGTTCTGGGTTTCAGATATTCCCGCCACGTACAAGCTATCAACAACATTGTAAAACGCTTGAATGACCATGGATATGACCATGGGAAGCGCCATAGAAAGCAAAAGCTTGTTTATAGGCATTACGCCCATCTTGTTTTCAGGTGGAGCGATCATTCCGTCGCTATCCACCGCCACGTTTTTACTATTCGACATTTTATCTCCGTTTTTTTCATTTTTTACAAGTGCACAACAGATAATATCATATCACACCCATCCAAAATTGTCAATAGTAAATCTTACCGTAATTCCGTCAAACGCTTGACTCAAAGTTAAAAAAATGTTATAATTGACGTGTGATTTCATATGAGAGGAGGACAGGGGCTTGAATATTATTAAAGAAGCGGATTTCCGCAAGCAAATAAAGTCTGCGCCCGAAAAATGCTATCTGTTTTTCGGCGAAGAAGAATATATGAAAAATTATGCCTTGAAGTTGGCAAAGCAAACGATCTCGCCCGATCCTACTCTTGCGTTTTTTAACGAATTAAGCCTCGACGGTCTCACATACTCCCCGTCTGCACTGCTGGACGCCATAATGCCCGCTCCAATGATGGCGGAGAGAAAGATCGTTATAGTGCAAGGACTTGATTTTACGGGTATGAAATCAGGCGATGTCGACGATCTATGTCAGTCCCTTGATTCGCTTGATGAATACGACTATAACACTGTCATAATCTCTGTCGCACCTGACAAAATTGACACGGGAATCCTTCCGCACCGTCCCTCCGCAATACTGCAAAGGCTTTCGGAATATGCGGTTTGCGTAAACTTTGAAAAGAACACCCCTGCTCGCCTTGCCTCATGGATATCAAAGCATTTCGAGCATAACGGAGTCACCGCCACCCCAAACGTCTGCATGGCACTTATCGACCGTTGCGGAAGAGACATGTATTCTCTCGCGTCCGAAACCGACAAGCTCTCCTTTTACGCTCTGTCCTATGGCAAAAACACCGTCACGCTGCAAGACGTTGCGCAAGTTGCTATCGCCGCTATGGAATATGACGCGTTCGCATTCACCAACTCCATTGCGGCGCGCAAGCAAAAGGAGGCACTTGACATACTTTATGACATGAAAAGCAGACGGCTTGAGCCAATAATCATAATGAGCAAAGTCACCGAGACCGCGTGCGATATGCTGTCCGTCGCCGTTCTTATGCGAGACGGATTGACCTGCAAGGAGATCTCGCGCGTGCTGAAAATGCACGAGTTCAGAGTTTCTAAATTGATGGGCGCCCAAGTGTCCGAGCAGCTTTGCCGCCACATGATAAGCGCCTGCAAGAAGGCTGACCTCCAGATAAAGAGCTACGGCGGAGGCTATGAAATCCTTGAAAGACTGATCTGCACTATATAAAATAGCCTTTGAGCTATTGACAATCGGATTTCGATGATATATAATTATATCGAAGATTCAATGCTATATTATTAAGAAAGGAATCAACCAAAATGACATTCAACATTCAGGTAAAAGAGATCAAAGACGTTTATACGCTTGTTAACATTCTTATCGGCTTCGACGGAGATGTGGACCTTGAATCCGGCAGATATAAGGTTGACGGAAAATCTATTCTCGGTATTTTCAGTCTCGACCTTCGTCAGCCCATAAAGCTCACATACAACTCCGAGGTCGGCGCAGATAAGCTCTACGATCAGCTCAAGCCCTTCATCGTAGAATAAGACAAATTCTTGATTTGGCTGTCTCATTATCCGCAGAGAGCAGTGGTGAGACAGCCGATAATTTTTTATTTTTTGGAGTTAAATATGAATCTGCTTGATACTATCGCGGCAATTAGTACCCCTTACGGAAAAGGTGGCATAGCGGTTATCAGAATATCGGGAGAAAACGCTATTGCCGTTGCTCAAAAGGTCTTTTTTCCAAAAAGCAAAAGACTCCTTTCAGACATCAAGAGCAACGTTGCCACGTTCGGCTCAATATTGGGAGCCAAGAGCAAGAATGATGAATATATTGACGACGGGATCGCCGTCGTTTTTCGCGCGCCCGCATCCTTTACCGGCGAAGACACCGTGGAAATATCCTGCCACGGAGGCATACTTATAACCCAAAAGGTTCTGGAATCCGTGCTTGCCGCAGGCGCGAGAATAGCTATGCCGGGAGAATTTACCAAGCGAGCGTTTATTAACGGAAAAATGTCGTTAACAAGTGCCGAAGCTCTGGGAGACCTGCTTGAAGCTGCTAACGACGATCAGATCTCAATAGCTCGCTCAGGCATGCGGGGAAATCTTTCGGAAAAGGCGACGCAAATATACGATTCGCTTTGCAACGTTTTGGCGGCGATCTATGCCCATATCGACTATCCCGACGAGGATCTTGCCGACATAAGCCGCGAGGAAATGCTTGCCGTGTGTAACAACGCTATGATCGCGTTGCGCGATCTCGCAAAAACCTATTCTACCGGACACGCAATAGCAGAAGGTGTGTCAACTGCCATATTAGGTAGAACCAATGCGGGAAAAAGCACACTGTATAACCAACTCGTTGGTCGGGACGCAGCGATCGTAACAGACATCGCGGGAACTACACGTGACGTTCTTACAGAAAAAGCAACCCTAGGCAGAGTTACGCTCAGGCTTTCCGACACCGCGGGCTTACGTCAATCAAACGACACAGTTGAAAAGATTGGAATAGACAGAGCGCGACGTGAGGCAGAAAACGCAGAGCTTATTTTTGCTGTGTTTGACGGAAGCCTTGAGGCTTGCCCCGAGGACGCCGAGCTTGTAAATTATCTTGGATCGCTATCGGCAACAAAGATAGCTATCATAAACAAGACCGACTTGGGACAAAACGATTCGCTGAATAAGCTCACCTCGGGCTTTGAATACCGAGTATTTATCAGCGCAAGCAACGGAAACGGTATTGATGCGCTTGCCTCTGCGGTTGAGCGGATATATATCGACAAAAATCTGAGCATGTCAGACGACGCAATAGTATCGAATTCCAGACAAAACGCCGCAGTTACCGCCGCGATAGACGCGCTTTCATTAGCGATAGGTGCTATACAGGGAGATCTACCGCTGGAGGTTTGCTGTGTTGAGGTTGAAAGCACGCTTTCTGCCCTCGGCGAGCTGGACGGACGCACCGTTTCGGAAGACATCATTTCCCGCATTTTCTCGAATTTCTGTGTTGGAAAATAACACAGCACAAACAACACCTCGAAAGGACATACAACAATGAAGATCCTGTCAATTGGCGACATAGTAGGAGTTAGAGCTATCTCGTATCTTAGGCAAAGACTTTGGAAGCTACGCGATGCTCAAAAAATAGATTACGTCATTGCAAACGGAGAGAACGCAAGCGAAATACACGGCCTCTCGTCTTGCGACGCGCGCGCTATACTTGATTGCGGAGTAGACTTTATCACGCTGGGCAATCACACGTGGAACAAAAGGGATATATATCAGTTTCTTGACGCCAATCCCGAAAGCATAATCCGCCCCGCAAACTATCCCGGAAGCGCGCCCGGATACGGTCACTCTATCGTCACCGTAAACGGCTACCGTCTGCTGATCATGAACGTTCTCGGTCAAGCTTTTATGGAACCCGTAGGCGATCCTTTTGATACGCTCGAGCTGATACTTGCCAGAGAAGAAGGTAATTACGACCTTTCCATTCTTGACATTCACGCGGAAGCAACAAGCGAAAAATACGCGATCGCGCGCGTCTTTGACGGCAAAATAGACATCATATTTGGAACACATACGCACGTACCCACCGCCGACGTACAGATATTGCCCGCAGGCACCGCTTACGTGACCGATCTTGGTATGACAGGCCCCAGAAACGGAGTCCTTGGAGTAGACGCTCAACGAACGCTCACAAAAATGAGAATGCATATGCCAGCGCAATTTACCGTGGCTGACGGCGAAATACGCGCAGATGCCGTCATTTTTGAATTTGACGGTCAAAAAATTACTAAGGCTGAAAGAATAGAATTTTAATGGACGTAAAAATTATTAGATCTCTGCCTCGGGACGTGGATGCTCTTTGCGCTCTTTTTGACGAGGCAAGAGAAACTATAAAAACGCTTGGGATCGATCAATGGCAAAACGGCTATCCGTCGTCTAACGTAATACTGAATGATATTGCTCGAGGAGAATCTCTATCTGTTATCGCAGATGGAGAATTATGCGCATCGTTTGCTCTGATCGAGAAGGGAGAGCCCACCTATGACAAGATCTATGACGGGAATTGGCTGATGGGTAACCTTCCCTTTTGCGAGGATCCATCTTATTTAGCAATTCACCGTGTTGCTATCGCAGTCAGATTCCGCGGACAGGGTATTTCTTCAACCATTATTGAATATGCCAAAGAGTATGCCTTACGCACAGGCAAAAAATCCTTGCGAATAGACACGCACCGCGGCAACGTCGTTATGAGACGAATGCTGGAAAAGCACGGCTTTGTTCATTGCGGAACTATTTTCCTTGAAAACGGCGATGAGCGCGTGGCATATGAATTAATAGTCTTTTCCTAGGCAAATTTGGCCTTGTGTTAATCTTGCTTAACTTTGTAAAACTTCCCGTTTAATTAGCAACAAGATAAACGTTAATCCTAAGGCATCTACGCAAGTAGATGCCTTTTATTGAGTCGCTCACGAAGTGAGTAGACCAATTTCATCGTGTATATACGATAAAAAGACAAGCCTTTGCGCTTGCTTTGCAGACATACACAAATTGAACTTGAGGGAGAAAATAGGGCGCTCAAACGGCGACAACACTCGCCGTTTGAGTAGCCAAAACAAAAGAAGTAACCCGAGGGAGAAGATTCCCATCTGCGCTTGTATGGCAAGCCAGCTTGCCATACAAGTAGCATAAACAAAGAAAACCACTTGCACTGCAAGTGGTTTTCTTTGTTTTAATATCAGCAATGAGCTATTTTGCCGGTCCGTCGCCAGACAAGTATCGTCGCCTCAGCAGAGCTTAACTTCTGTGTTCGGAATGGGAACAGGTGGA
>SVTF01000022.1 GCA_015063905.1 Oscillospiraceae bacterium
TTCTTGGCGATGGAAAGCACGTATTTGGCGAGAGCGTCATATCCCGCCTTGTTCTCAATATAATGCACCAGCTCGTGCGCGATCGTGCCGCGCATGGTGCTGCTATATTCCGAATCGGAGTTAATAAGTATCAGCGTCTTGTCGCCGACGTACGTGCGCAATCCGAGGTCAGAGATACCCTCTGCGAATCTGAATTCAAGATCGGGAGCAATAGCCTGTCCGTTCTTGCTTCGCATCGCCATGAGGTTAGCAACTCCGCGGAGCGTCTTTTCATCGACCTTGCCCTCTGCGGAACGTATCGTGCGGATAATTGCCATGCGTCTGTGATTTTCAAGACCATCAAAGCCCTTGACGTACTCACGCGCCGTGTTGAGCTCCTGCGCCGTCGGCTTGGTGTTCTCCTCCCACTCGGCCCACTTCCTCGCGCGCTCCTCAGCCTTCGCCCTGCGCTCATTGACGTCCGCCTCGCTCTCAGCACCTGCCGCCGCGCTCGTCTCACTCTGCGCCTCACCGTTTATTTCCACGTTCTCCGCCTCACCCTTTGTGTCCGCGTTCTCTGCCTCGCTCTTTACGTCTGCGCTCTTTTGTTGCGCTCCGTCAACGTCCGCCCTCTCGGAAACCTCGGCGCGCTCCTGCGCAATTCTCGCGCCCTTCTCTGCCAAATCCTTCTGATCGGAATTATTTTGCGTTTGGGTGTTGACTTTTGGATCGTTTTGGTGTATAATATTAGTAGTGGAGCTTCTGCCGTTCGTCTTGGACGTTCCTGCAAAGACTTTTGTATTTGCTGACGGTGTACGACCTCCACTTTTTTTATTGATAATCCAAGCACTCTTTAATGTAAGGGTGCTTTTTTTAGTAGATGTTATTGTAATAGCAACATTTCTACCGTTGATATCTTTTTCAAACTTAAGGGCCGTAGCACCTTGATTGTCGTTGGTTATGCTTACATCATCAGGCTGAATAACCGTTTCGATAATATCCTCTATGTTGTTTTTGTCAACGGCTATTTGCCCTCTGGGCGTCTCTGTTTTGGGATTTCCGTGCTCATCAAAAATGTGAGCGATAAAGTTGCTCACAATGACAAAATCATGATCCTTGATATCCACGTTGGTTTTCGTCTTTACCATATCGGCAACATCGTTATTTACAATGCCAATATGTAAGCGCTTGACAGGGGTATTTTTCGATGCACTGTTTATGAACTCCACGATCTCGTTATAGTCACGCGATATTTTATCGTTTACATTGCTCTCAATATGACGTTTGCGAACACTATCATATTCTCCCAAAGTTCTTATTGCACTTTTTAGGTCATATTGTGTCTCCCCCGCCGCAACAACCTCTCTATTTTTAATTTCCGCCCGAGTCGTATCCTCAACTGAAACGCTATCCGCCCCCTTCACGACCGAAAGATCGGCCCCTGCGGGTGCGGGGTGAACGGGACTGTGGGAAACCCCGTTTTCCACATTTCCGGAGGGGATAGCCTCCTCCGCGTCCTGCACCATAGCGTCCTGCATAGCACCCTTGCCCTGCTCCACCGCGATCTTATTTTGAGCAGCCTGATCCTCCGCAATCGCACCGTCGATATCAAGAATACCCATAGTGTAGTCAAGCACAGCGAGATCTCCTCTGATGTGATCGGTGTCGGCATCAATGTCCGCCGCCGTGTATTTCTTGTTTGCAAGCTTGCTAACGTATGCCGCAAGAGCCTCCTTCTCGTCGAGGCTCTTATTTTTTATCTTCTTTTCAACAAGCGCAACGTTGGCCTGCGTCTCCGCAAAATATAAAGATGCCTGCATCTCGCCGAGTATTGTCTTACCGCGCAAGCCCGCCTTCGCCTCGGCAGAAAGTGCGTTATATGCATCCACCTGGCCGCGCAATGCCGTTATCCAATCGGCAGCCTTCTCAAAGTCAACTCCCGAGCCCGCAAGCCTGTCCGCAACGAGCTTTGCCGTGTTAACGACGTTGTCGGAGTTTCCGTTCTCAATAATACGCGCTCCGCGTTTTGCGTTGTAAGCGTTCTGCGAAACACCCACCACGCCCGTAGTAAGACCGCCCGACACCGCTCCGACAGCACCCGCGTACAGAGCATCCTTGAGAGATACCGTGGCGTTGGGGTCTACCTGCGTCATCCTCTGGAAGACCGCGTCAATATATTCGGAAAGAAACTCCTCCGCAAACTCGCGCGCCGCGCTTGACAGTATCTGCTTCCCAAGGCCCTCGCGTATAGCGGTCTTTGTCACGTTCTTCAAGCCGCCCTTAACAAGTGCCTTGGCCGCCTTGCCCGCGGCGCCGAGAACAACCTCAAGTCCACCCTCAACAGCACCCGAAAGCCCTCCGTACACAACCTCCTTGACGCCGACCTCGCCCGTCTTTGCCGCCGCGTTTGATATGCCCTGCGAGCTTATTCCCGCAATGAATAAGCCCGTACCCAAGCCGGGAGCAACCGCATCAAGAAAAATCGCACTCGACTGACCAACTCCGTGGCCAACGTCGCCGATAAAGCTCATCACCTCATCGGGATTATAAGCCTCTATGAGTGACTCGCGCCACTCGCCCACAGTATTGTCCTTGAATACCCACTCGGCGTAGTCGGTGTCGCCGAGCAAAAGCGCTCCTCCGGCCAACGCCAAATCAGAGATACCATCCACAACACTTCCAACGCCAAGTCCAATATTTCCAAGCGTGTAACCAATGCCGCCAAGCAGCCCGCCGCGGTTCTTTTCATCCGCCCCACTCGCCGAGGCGGCGGGAGCCCCCGCCCCCGCCTTTGATTTATTATTCAAATTTAGTGTATCAATCTTCAGCATATATACCTCTTAACATTTAATCTGTGTCTTTTGTGCTGTTTCTACTAACAAGTTTTAAACACCCAATAAAGAATGCTCTTGCCTTACATCATCGGGTCTTCCTCCGGCTCCGGCTCTTCCTCCGGCTCCGGCTCTTCCTCCGGCTCCGGCTCTTCCTCCGGCTCCGGCTCTTCCTCCGGCTCATCCTTTATATTTCCAAATAGTAATTTGTATATCTCACCAAGCATCAAATTGTATGTACTGCTCGTGATATATCCCTTGTCTTTATACTCTTCTATTTTTCCAGAAACAAGGGAAAGCTTATAAACCAGAGGTCCAGAAGCTAAATCAACCTGATTTTTAAACCATTGCTTGAAATAGTCTTCTGCCACTTCTTTATCTATGTATTTTCCTGAATTTTGACCAATAAACTCAAGCGCATAATTCAACTTGTCGCCGGCAGTCATAGCCGCCCACGAAGATGCGTCTACACCAAAGAATGTATACGCACGATTCAACTTATCCTCATCGTTGACAATTCCGTCCACCGTATTACGTATTAAACTCTTGATAGAATCATCAAATCCAAACTCCTTATTGTCCTCGGCAAATTGAGCAATTTCCGCAAAAGACAGATTGACAAGAGGCGTTTGCATCCAATCTCTTATCTGCCGTTCTCTGTCTTCCTTTAATTGACTGACGATCTCCTCCGTTTCCTCCGTGCTATAATTCGAAGAAATCAGAGCCGCGCGAATATCTGACACACTTCCTTCTGTATTCTTGGCCAAAACAAAACCGCTTTGAATCTTTTCCTTCTGCGCCTTAACCGCAGGCAAAGAGCTCTCATCAACGAACCTAAGCTGCCGCATCACCTTATTTATCGTCTTTTGGTCAAAGCTCTGTGCCGCGAGTGCCGTTCTGACCTCTGCTTCGTTTTCGCCGTCATATATGCTTTGAGCATAGTCAAATCCCGCCTGCACCGATTCGTTAAATGCCTTAACCGCAGGCAAATCGCTCAAATTGTTTTCGTATTTCGTCTCGATATCCCGAACGACGCTGTTGATAACGTCCTCATCTATACCCTGCGCCGCGAGTGCCACGCGAATATCATTCTCGTTCGTTCCGTCGTAGGAGCTGTACGCAACTGCATACCCCTGATTATATGACGAATCATATCCGCTCGAATAGGCGTTGTACCCCGCCTCAAACTCCGCGTCATAAGCCGTCCAATCTTGCTTGATTCCGTCAACGTATTGCTCGTACAGAAGCTTGTTTTTACGTTTGTCGTCTATCCTTTTCGCCGCGGCATCGTTCTGAGCGGAAAGATACGCTGAAAACGCGTTAGCTTGAAAAATATCGGACACACCCGAATTGGATAGACCCATCTGATAAAGCCTCTCCGCGTTGGCACCGTAGGTGGCCATGCTCGTCATATACTCGTATTCAAGATTATTTTTGGTGTTTTCGTAATCCTTGTCGGGATCAAGACCCATGTGCGCGTACCAATCCGCTTCGTTCTTCATCCCCACCTTTTGACCGTAACCCTCAAAATCGAGATAGTTGTTTTCCGCATTATATTGCTCGCGTGTCTTTTTGCCGCTCGTCACCGTGACGCCTTGCGTTTCATCTATTTCGGGCATTGTGGGCGATTTGAGAGAGCCGCCCTCGTCCTCCTCGCTTTCCTTCTGCATTGGCTGTCTGACCAAAACCGCCCCAAAAAACTGCAAGCCCACTCTACCTATTAAGCTCTTACGTTCTTTGATCATCATATTTCCCTCCTGCTTCCCGAGACGTCTGCGAATTTGCTACAGACGCATTAACGCCCGATACCGCCGCGCCCTTTTTCAAATCAAGCTCAGCGTTTCTGTTCATCTTTCTCGCCCAGTCAAGAAAATCATTCTTCCCGGGCACGTAAATCTTATTTTTAGACATTAGCTATTCCTCCTTATTGCATTGTGTTCGCCGCAGGCGCCATCGCTTGCGCCCCTGCCGCGCCATTCATTTGCGGGGCCGCGTCTCCGGACGTCATCGGGGGAGAGCCCCCCTCTGCTCCCATTCCCATTCCCTGCGCCTGCATCATCTCCTCTTTCTGCTTTCTCTTAAGCTCCACGATATTCTTTGCAAAAGGATAGCGAAGCTTCTCAAGATGCTGCCAAGCGATGATCTGCGAGTCGAGCTGATCGGGAGGACCGTACATTCCCTGCGCATAGTCCGCCTTAACGATCTCCCAAAGCTGAGGATACTGTTGCTCAAACGAGCCGTTGACGTCCACCGCGAAAGCGTAGTTGTCGTCAATGTACCACTTGCCCGTCTTGTAGTCAAACTCGTAATAGTCCTCACGAGAGAAGCGCTCCGACGCGGCAGATAAACAGTCCTCGTCATCGTGATAGATGTGGCGCGGCTCGTCGGCAAAGGCGAGATATAACTCAAATATGATGCGGAATATATCGGCATAATGCGCCTGCTTCATAACCTTTTTAGAAGCGAGACGCCCTGCCGACTGCGACACCTGAATGCTCTTTGCATAGCCGCTTTTCGCCGTGTTGTCCGCCTGACCGAGGAAGGAGTCGGAAATACCGAGCAAACGCTTTGCCTGATCCTTGTGTGCGGCGCGCTCCGCAACCCATTGAGAAACGTCGTGCGAGTATGAGAACAGCCCAAACTGATCCTTAGCCATTCCCTCACCAAGCGGTATAATGTTGTCAAATACACCGTTGGAAAGCTCCATTTCAGCGTCCTCGGGCATCATAAGAGCCGCGCCCGACTTCATCAGCGCATCGTGAATACGACACGTCAGCTTGTTGCATTCCTGCTGCTCCTCGCGAATGATCTCCATATCGGAAATGCCCCAGAACGAGTCGTCATCCTTGATGTTGTAGCGGATGGCGATAGGAAGCTTTTTCGGCTTGTAGTAAGGCAGGCGCGTAGGACGCATCATGGGTACCTGCACCTCCATAAACGCGGGCAACTGAACGCCGCCAACGTCCTCCATCATCTGAGAGCCGTCGGGCGCGGTAACGGGCATCTTTACCGTCTCAAATTGCAGCTTGCCGTCCTCGAATACGGGCGACATCGCGGGAATGATACGCCCGTCGGAGCATTTAATATCCTCGGTCAGCTCGTCGTAATCAAGCTTGTTTACGTAGTAATCAGGATCGGAGCAGTCGCCAGCTGCTTCGCAGATCTGACGGCGGCGACCGCAGGTGCGGCAGTATTTCACCTTGCGCGAGTAATAGTCGTCATCGTCCTCAAGCACGAGATCGCCCGAGTAAGCAAAGCGGCAAACGTCGCCCTTGTCGTTTCTGTACCACATAACGGAAAGCGTGACGATCTCGTCAACGCCGGTGGCATCGTTCGCCTCGTCGCCCTCGTAGGTGGCAGAAAGCCCCGTCTCCTCAACCTCCTCGGGAGTGAGACTGTACTTGCGCATAAGCTCGGCGCGCGTGGTCAGATAGTCAACGAAAATGTAGTCGCAATCGTCAATGTCGGTAACGCAGGGCTGCGGATAAACGTTGATAGGGCGAATAGGCGTAATCTGCGCCTCACCCACCGTGGTGTAAGTGCCAACGTCCACGTTCCATTCAACGCCCGTGACCGACGTACCAAGCTTCTTGGTGGTGCGCTCCTGCGTGTCGTTGTATTTTTCAAAGGGCTGCTTGTCCATTATCATGCGGATAAGATTTTCAATGCGCCGCGCGTTGCGCACGTGATGCACACACTTGAATTCGGGCGTAACGAAGGGCTGCGGTATGTCGGTGTCAATAGAGCCCTCCAGCAGCTCAAAGCTGATGTTGTAAACAATGTCGGCGCGAACGGCACCACCCTCCTTGTCGCCCATAGTGTCAATGGTGTGACCGCCACGGTATTGATCATCGTACCTCTTAAAGTTGGCGCGGTGCCTCTCGTGCGCCATTGACGCGCGCGAATAAAGATCCTGAACCTCGGCAAGCCTGTCCTGCTTGCCCGTTGATTCCAATTTCATATATGTCCTCCTTTTTACTTGATCATTATTTTCAACCGACGCGACCCGTCGGCAATTTCCTTGTATTATAAGCCTTTTCCAATTTGCCTGTAACCTGCACACTTTAGAATCGTTCCGAAAAGCGCTCCTCTCGAATCCCCACCATCTTTGTCCACACCCTTCCTCACCTCAGCTTCGGCTTACCACCCATAACGCGCTCTATATCGGCGCGCTCCCTGGGACTCGCCCTGCGGTAGTCAACGAGCATGTCGGGCGGATATACCACGCGCCGCACCGCCTCCTCTGCCTCTTTAATAGGATTGGTCAAGTGCCATTGAATACAAAAGTACCTGAGCGAATCGGGTGAGTGAGTTATCAAATGCGGCTCTGTCTTAACGTCGCCGTAATTCTTGTCATCGTGAATGAGCATAGGAAGATGCTTTATAAGCGTAATGCAGGTCGAGAAGATCTTGAGAATAGGTCTGCCGCCCTCGCGAAGCTTCAAAAATTCCTTAACGGCTATCCACCCTGTCTTTCTGTCATTGTTGGACTCGGTAAGTGACAAACCGTTCTGCGCGAATATGTCTCCTTGATTTCGTCCCGTGACTCTGTCGCGGTTTTTGAGCACGTCAGGCGGCGCATAAGTACAAATAATGTTCTCGTCCGCAGGCGTCGCCTCGCGGATACGCCTCGCCGCCTCGGAGATCGTCAGATCAGGCGCACAAAGCTCGCGATAAACGAAAACCGAGCCGTTTGGATTGACGCTCGTCTTTGGGAACACCGCGTACCAATAGCACGCCAGCATATCAAGACCGTAGTCTATAGAACGGTAAAGCTTAACGTCCTTGTGCTTTTTGAAATCGAAGGGCTCGCGAACGTGAAACCTTCGGTCAAATTCCGAAAAGAACGCCCCCGCTGCTACGTCCCAATCACCGTCGCGAAGCATCTTGCGCTCGTTCTCATCGGCGAGCGAGTCAAGATTGCGAATGTAGTCGGGATCGTTCTCCATAAGCGCAAAGTTGTCCGTGACCTTTGCGGGAATAAAGATGCGGCGAGTCTTGTCCGCACCCGTAAAGAAATGAAGCGGCGGCGCAGGATCAACAAATCTGTTCTTGACCCACATGTGGCCAACGTTGCCGGGGTTGGTGGAGATCTTCAGCGCACGCGGCACCTTGTATGGTCCTCTGATACGCGATTTCAGATAGTTTACAGAGTGATACGTAAAGTGTGTTCCCTCGTCAAAGCGCACAACGTCGTACTCCGCGCCCTGATATAGATAGCAATCGTTTTCGCGTTGCAAATAGCCGAATTCAATGATAGAGCCGTTGTAGAATTCCCAATAATGCTTTGTCGAGTTGTATTTAGCGTAAGGCTTTTGCGGATAAAGCACAAGCGATTGCCGCACGATAGACTTTTCAAGCTCGGGAAAGGTCTTTCGGAAGATTATCTGCTTCGAGCCGGGATATTCGATCGCGTACCATAACGCCTCAAACACCTGAATAAAGGACTTTCCGCCACCTGCCGCGCCGCCGTATAGGATCTCGTTGCACCACGCGGACATAAAAGCGAGCTGAGGCGGCGATAATTCAATTCTCCGCAGTATATCCGGTGTCTTCATTAACGTCACCTTCCCACTCACCCAGCACAAGTCCATCATTCTCTGAAAAATGCTTGTGTATCTCGATCTTGAGACCGCCGCCAAGACCGTCACCGTCCGCCCTTTTGGCGTTCAGCTTAAGCTCGCGGATCTTCATAGCCACCCTGCCGTCAAAGCGCCCCGTGAGTGCCCTCTCGTCGAGAATGTCGTCCTGAATAGCACTCGCAAACGCCATCGCCTCGGCAAAGTCCTCGTTATCCTTAGCCCAATTATATAAAGTGTTCTTGTGAACACCTATAGACAAAGCAAACTTTGTCAGCGTGGGATATCCGCGTGCAGGACGCCCACCGTCACCGCCCTTGTATTCGGGATCAAACCAACCGTTCTCTCCCTCAACGTTTGTCGGGCCGGGATCGTCGCGCTGTTCCAGAAACCGCGAAAAATAATCCACCAGCTCCGCCGCATATTTGTTTTTATATTTCTTCTTTCTTCCCATAACTCTCCTCGTATATCAAGCTCTAATCAACCGTCGCAACCACCGTGCTCTCGTAGTCTTTATAAAATCATACCAAAAATAACACCCCGATTTGGTATCAATATTTGTACCGAATCGGGCATTTGGTACGACATACCCCCGTCAAAAATCAAAAAAAGACGGACGCACCCGCATCCGTCTTCACTATCCGGTTTTTCCCACACAACGCAAACAAGACCGATACCCTCGGCCCTCGTTTTTTCAATTTTCCGCGCCCGCGCACACGTAACGCGCCCAAAGTCGAGCACAAAAAATGCTCAAATCAGCTTCATCGCTTTGGCAACCTCGTAAATAACGTCGCTCTTGCGCCGCTTGTATATCTGCTCTGCCGTGTAATACTTCTTTGCGGCGGACGTCTTGAATCCGCGCCCCTGCGCGATGTCACTCCTCAAAGCTTCGCGCGCCTCCTCACCTTCACCGCGACAGACAGCCAAAAGCGCCGCGTCAATAGCGATCACACGATCGAGATAAACGCGAACAAGCTCGTTCGTGGCTTTACGCTCGCCCACACTGTCAAGAAGCTTGCGCTTGCGATCGTAGTCGACAAACTCGGCAATTACAAGCTTGTAGACACTATCGGGCAATCTGTTGTTTTTCATATCCTAAATCTCCCCTTTTATCACTCAGTCCCTCGGGCTTGTAAAGATATATCGTTATAAACACGCCCCATGTCGGCAGCTTTACCTCGCCCGTGTCCCGATCAAGCGTCATAGCTATGTCGGGCACCTCGGCAACACACCAATCCGGGTACATGCGTCTTATGTATTCGAGATCGCCTGGATCTCCCAAAATGTGATTGACGTGCTTTTGTCTTACGTTGTAATCGTTTTTGTAAATGCTCTTGTCGCGCCCCGTCTCTTGCGGACGGATAAGATTGCGCGAGCAGCAGTATGTGCGGTATGTATAGCGTGACTTAACAAAATAGCTTGCAAGATCATAGCAGCCCTTCTTGTCGAAATAAAGCTTGCGCATCCAGAAGCCGCCCTCTTGCCAAAGTGCGCGAAGCTGCTCATAGGTTGCACCCTTGTTTATAACGACGTGATGATGTGAGATCCTGCCGCGACAGCCAACCTCGGAGCAGTAAACGTATTTAAGCTCAAGTCCCAAGGACTTGTATAAGCGCTTGACTCGGCGCATAAAATTTTGCATATAGCGAACGATCTCATCGGGCTCGGGATTGCGCCCGTGCTCCGCCTTGAATGACGAATAATCCAGTTTGAGTTGGATATCATTCTTTGAGAAGTTGAGGTTGAGCAGATCGGCAAGACGTCTCGCGCGATTCTCCTTGTTTACCTTAGTCATAGCCGCCCCCGTGGGCTTCATCTTCTTTTTGCGCCCGTATTGATATGGACGAACAGGAAATATCTGTACCCTCGCAAAATTCCCCGTAACCGTCTTTAATTCTCTGTAAGCCTGCGCCATAATATATCCTTTCATTTTGCCCGAATTATCTCGTCTTTTATCTCTTCTCTACTCCATACGGGCGTCGAGTTTACCACACCGCAAGGGTGCTGCTGCGCAGTCGCTTCGGCGATGGAAAACTCTCCGCCCTCATTCGTTCAGCCCGAGAGAGAGAAAGCTATATATTTGTACCCTTTTCGGACTCCCCGTGGTCGTTAACTTAATATACTACCACGAGCCCGATTGTCGAGCCTGACCGACGGAAAACCCAACGATTCCCGCCGATCAAACCGACCCGACAAGGTTTTTCCTATTTTCAATGAAATATAAAGTCTCTCTAGTCATCCATCATAACAGCAACAGAAATCAGCACGATAGCGGGCATACATAGCCACGGTGAGCCGAAATATCCGCCTAAGATTGCAATTACCATTGCCATCAAACATAATGCTGCCTTCACTATCTTATTATTTTTTAGCATACTACACCTGCCACCCGTTCGCGCTACAAAGTTTTACAAGCGCCGCCTCGCACTTGTAACGGAGCTGATCTCCGCTACCCGCGTTTTCTGCATTCATCGCCGCAACGACAGCGTTAATATCTGCCATAGCCCTGCCGATAGACTCAAGACAGTAAGAAACCTTCGCCGCGCGAGGATCGGACTGCGCCGTGAGCTGTCTTAATTGCTTTTTGGCATCCGCAGTCGCCGCGTCAACCGCCGCCTTGATCTTGGCATCTGCCTCCGCATCCTTGGCGGCAAGCTTTTTCTCAAGCTCGTCAATCTTCTTTTCATCGGCTTCGCCCGCCTTTTTAATCTTCTCCTTGAGCTTGTCTACCTCGGCTTGAGCCTTGTCCGCCTTAGCTTGAAGCTTCTCGGCATCCTTAGCGTTCTTCTCGTCGGCTTCAAGGAACGCCGCAGCCCTGATCTCCTCGATCTGCTCGGTGCTCGGCTCGTAGACCACCTCCGTCACCTTGGTAGTCTCCAAGGAACGCTCGTTCAGCTCATCAAAGCGCATCTGCAGCTCCTGCATTTCTTTTTCAATAGCCTTTTTCTCCAGCACCAGCTCACCGAAGGAATCGTCGTTGTCTTTGATCTCCTTGTCCTTCTGCTCGATGATCTCATTGAGGCGCTTGATCTCTTTCTTCATATCGCGCGTTGACATCTCGCCCGACTCCAGCTCCTCGCGATGCTCCTCAACGAAATCGGCGCGCAGAGCCTTGGGAAGACCGAAAAGCGCCACCATCTGCGACTGCGACAAGCCCTCGAATATCTCCGCGTCCGACTTACCCGTCAGCATATCGATCTGCTCGTTGCCAAACTCTCTGTAAATACGCATAAGGTCGTTGGCGGTCGATACCGAGTAGCTGACGTTATTCTCGAGCCACTCACCCCACTCGCCGAAAGGCACCGCCGCCTTTGCCTCCTCAAGCCTCTTGCCTATTTCAAAGCAAGATCTCTTAGCGTATGTAAACGCTGCTTCAAGAATCCCACTCGTCTGGGATTTTATAGCGTTGATCTCCTGCGCGATAACCTCCGCGCTCCTTATAATTTTGTTATCCATAACTACTCTCCTGTTTTATTTATTCAGTCTCCTCGTTATACTCCTTGAAGTCTGCCTCAAGCACCTCAACGAGTAGCTTGCCGGCAAGCTTGCCGTTTCTTATAATATTACCGTTTCGGCGCAGCTCCTCAAACTCGGCAAGCCTCTTTTCGCGGCTGATCTGTGCCGCCTCACGCTCAGAGTCACCCAAACGCTTGGCGATCTCGCGCCTCCACTTCTTAAGGAATGTCTTCGCCTCGTTACGATCAGAACCCTCATCGTCACCGAACGTGCGGAGCTGTCGGACCGCGCCACCGGGCTCGACCTCCATCGTGTACCAGGGCGACGTCGGCGCCGATGATTTGCGAAGGAACATTATATAGCTCTCCTCCTCGGCAATGCGGTCGAAGTATCGGTCAGTCGTACCGACACAGTGACGGAGCAAACGTCCTTCGCGTTGGATCTCTGCAGCACCCTCGGGAACGATAACGAGATATTCACCGTCGCCCCATTCGTAAAGCTCACGGATCTTGGCGCACACGGGCTTGATCGCGGGATATTCTGCCTCAACGCGCTCCGCCTCAAGCCTCGAGCGCTCCTTGTTTATAAGCTCGGTAAGCTCGTCGTGTCTCTCGCGCAGATTCTTCGGCTTGTATACCGATTCGCGAGTCTTGTCAAGCTTCAGCTTGTCAACCATAGAGAGATAATCCTGCCATTGACGTATAACGACGTGCTCCTTGCTACCCGCCCACGAGCAGTCCTTCAGCGTGTACCCGTGCTTTTTCTTCAGATAGTTTGCGATCTGCTCGGGCGACATCCCGAGATTAAGCGCGAACGCCACGTTTTGCGGAGAGATCTTCTTGTCGCAGAAGAACCTTATCGTCTCCTCGGAGATCTTTCCGTGTATAATCTTCAAACCGCCCTTGTCGGAATCCTTCTTGATACCGTAGCTCATATAGACCGCACGGAGCCAATCGAGATAATATGTACCGCCGTCGGCTTGACGCAAGCGCGCAACGCTCTGTCCGTCAATGCCCAGCACCTCCTGCACCGTGTTGCCCTTGAGCATGCCGATGACGTGACCGTTACCGCTTGTCATGTCGAAAACGAGCTGACGGAAATTCCCTTTGATTAGATACTCCATACGCGGATCGTCGTAGTTTCCGCGCATCAAATTGTTGTAGTGAAGCCGCCAGCCCTTCGCCGCGGCGACGTCAATACCGATGCCCGCGTATACCGTGCCCGCAAGAGCCGAAACGTCGGGATAACAGTAGCATTTGCCGTGCTGATATCCGCAAGTGTTTCGAACGTCCCACTTGCCAACTCCCAAGTTATATACGATATCGTCACCGTAAGGAGTAGAACCGTCGAAGCGTAGCACGATCATTTCGTCGTGCCATAGCTTGAACGTCGAGCCCGATCTTCCCCAAGACATCTGCGCGGTAAAATGACGCGCCACAGAGCAACACTCACCAAGAATGGTCTTGTAGCTTTGAATTATCATCAAGCGCTCCCGCCTCTCAATTCCCTGCTTTTCGACCTTCTCGCATTTGATCCTTTTTCCCGTCCGCGAACATTCATATCGACCACGATGCTTCCACGTTTTGCTCTTGTGTGTCTTTCCGCAAGCCGTGCAGTAATATGTATCGCTGTCTTTATTCCCGAAAGCGTATTCAAGACCTCCGAACGCCACTTCTCTTGCCCACGCCTCGAAATCGTCGGGAAGCGGAGGCGCACCGTTAGCCCAATCGCTCCACTTTTTTATTCTTCTCTGCTCGGCATTCATTCGCCGTTGCATAGAGATATGATCCTCAACGCGCTCCACGGTATCAAACACATCATTATTGTAGTTGTAATACCAAGAACAGTCGCCCCAATGCTTGCGAAGCCAAGATAGCGCCTCATCCTTGCCGCCGATGCATTGGTAGTTGTATCCGTACGTATTCCACGCCGTGTAATAATTCCAACCGCCGAGAGCAACGTACTGCACCTTGCCCTGCGACCATTCTTTTCCATCTCGGGTGACGTTAGTTGATCCGGCAGGCGTCATATAATACACGCCGATAAACTCGGCATCAGGGCTTTTGCAATACTTTTTCTTTCCCTTCGAGTCGATCTTGGTGTCTATCAGACCGAGGCTGCGCCATTGACCGATGATAAGCCTGTCACCGTTGACGATGCATTCGTATTTGATGTGCTTTCGCGCCTTGTCCTTGTCGTCCTTCTTACGCCCGATCTTGTCCGCAGGCACCTTCCTTGCGCAGAAATATTCCCACATTTCCGCCCTCTGCATCCGTGCTTCACTCATTCTCTGCTCCAATCCTTGCAACATACCTTGCAATCGTTATTTTTGGGACAAGCCCTGCTCAAGCACGCAGGCTTACCCTCCTCGGTGAACGGATATTTGATATCCACACACGGATCGATCCTTACAACCTCATCCATATCACTCACCTACTTTCATTGAGAATTTACAAGCTTCGTTTCCTTGACGGATAGTAACCGTCACGCTTCGTTCTTTACAATCGGGAATACACCCTATATAAATACTGTTTCGCCTTATCAACTCGGTAAAATTAAAAGCTTCTATGGCTCGACAAAGAATGTCCTCAACCTCGCTGTACGAATATATTTTTTCCTTCGGTGGCGTTGATGTTTTCTCCTTACGCCTTATGTGTATAGGTGGTCTAAATACAGAAATCATCATTCCGCACCACCTTTCATTTCCGCACCACACTTAGGGCAGTAGTCGTGTTCTTTTGCTATCCATTCGGCATTTTCGCCCACAAATCCGGCTTTGCAATTGGTACAGAAATAACCACCTTGCCCGGTTTCATATCCAAACTTCCATTCGGCTTGGATCTGTCTGCGGTAATTTGCTTTATAAAGAAATTCGGCAATTAATCTATAACCACAAATTATTGAAATATCATAATGACTATTTTCGGCATCGTATATAAGCCTCTCCAATGAGTCAATCTGCTTTTCCTCAGAAGGAACGGCCCCCGCGGGTGCGGGGTGAATGAGCCTGTGGGAAACCCCGTTTTCCATAGGCTCAGAGGGGAGAGCCCCCTCCATCTTATCATCAAGCATCGTTCTCATCCTCCTCGGGAAAATATTTAGTCGAATACGTAACGCCACGCTTGACCTCGTCGCCGTGGAGAAACAACACCTTGGCAACCCTACCGCGCTCATCCGTCGCAAGCAATGCAATGACCGCGCCGTCGCTCTTGGCGAGAGCTTCGGGCTCGCGTCCGATAACTATGGCGAAACCGTTTTTATTGGTCTCGCATTTGTCGTGATAAACGTTGCCGTTAAGTTCCCTTTTGGGATGCTCAAGTATGTATCTGACCGCCTCGTATATAAACTCGAAAATATCCAGACGCTTGAGAATTTCGAGATGGGTGCAGCTGATCTTGGAGTCGCTTCCGTCCTCGTGAATTCCTTCAGCGTAGCAAACGTAGCACTCGCTCGTGTCCCAATTCGGATAATACGAAAGACAGTCAAGCGGATTCTCTGCCGCGTGAAAGCCCTCCTTGACACAGGTCGCGTGATCGCATTTGTTAACACCCATCTTGAATTTATACCCACGACACTTGAGTCCCTTATCGAACATCTTATAAACGTACATTCCCATATCAGAGATCCTCCACACCGAACACGTCGAGAATTATCGCGCTGTTCTGTTCGGGCGCCGACGTCACCGATTCAAGATCGAGAAGATCGTCGTCGCGCTCCTCGGGGAGATTTACGCGGAACGAACAAATTATCTCACCCGCAGGCAGATAAAACTTGACCGCCTTGGCGTACGCCTCCACGTCGGAAACCATAGGCTTGTCCTTTGTAGACATTTTGACGATGCCTCGGAGAAGATCAAGTAAAGAGCCCTCGTTTCGCTCCACCGCAAGCGCAAATTCCTCGTTCTGATAGCAAAACTTCATAAGCATTCGCCCGATAGGCTCGCAAAGGCACTTGACCGCCGTCGCCTCAAATCCCTTGAAACTCTTATCGCGCTCCACCTCGGTCATTTGAGCCATAAGCTTCGAGTAAGCGCGAGCGGACACATCATCCTGCTTGTCCGCCTCGCTCAATAAATCTTTTATTTCGTCCATTGTCATTATCCTTTCAAATCAAAAATCGACATCACTATCTTATCTCTTTTAAATTGCGTCGTATATAGAGCCTTGTGTGGGTACAGCGTAACCTTATTTCCTCGAATATACGCGCGAAAAAGATATGTAGCCAAACCGTTTTTAATTTCCTTAACGAACCAACAGTTGAACTTCTCGCTATACCCATCTCTCACATATACAACGTTATCAGCCATCCTCTCCGACGTCCTCCTTATCAACTATAAGTATCCTGCCCTCCACGGCAAATTCCAAAAGCAGATCGCAAACGTCTGCGAATATCTCGTGCTGTTCGCTCTCAATGTCAAGAGCGAGATAACCGGACTTTCCATCATCCTCCATTTTGCACGACGCCTCACGAAGCTCATTAGCGCGGCGAAAATGGTTGCTTCTCTCAGCCGCCAACGCGCAAATAAGCGCGCCGCGCTCCTGCAACGTAAGCTCTCTCGTCTCGGGCATATCACACCTCCGCGTCCTCGTCAAAAATGACGATCTTATTTTCGCGGATCGCCTCGATGAGCGACTCGTCCAGCTGCGCCCAAAGCTCAAAGCGCTCCGCCGTTGCCGAAAAATCAGCCGCATCCTCACGATGATGCGCATCCTGCGCCGCCGTCTTGAAGACCTTCGCCTTCTTGTTGTTGTTTACCCTCGCGTTTGCAAGCGCGCTTATAAGCTCGCACTTTTCCTGTTCGTTGAGCACTCTTACATTCATTCCCTGTTCCATAAAAATTCCTTCCTTTTGGTTTAATATAATATTAGTTTATTCCCCATCATCCTCGAACATCTTGTCAAAGAACTCCTGCGGGAAACCGTTCTTTGTAAATATCTCAGCCATTCGACGATTGAGATATTCTATCTGCTCGGCTTCTCTCACCCTCCGCGCCTGACGCGCAAAGGTGCTTCTGTGATTGCCGAGAAAGAGCATCAGATCCTCCTCATCAAAACCCATGGCATCGTGTAAAACGATACAAGCCATCTTTATGTACGAGTCAAACGCGCGGCGCATATCCTTCTTGAATTGATCCTCAGCCGCCTCAAAGGCGATAGTCTTGGCAAACTCACGGAGCTTGTCCTGTTCGGACGGCTTAAGATCATCCCACGCCTTGGGTATCCTTGCCTTCAACATCCTTATAACCTCACAACGCGCATATCCACCTGCGACTCCCAATACCGAACCTCGCTTGGAAGCACCTTGCCCTCGCCGAGCTTACCGCCGCCGCAAATAGAGCGAATGCCGCGAATGATGCTGCGAGCCTTGTTGGTACCGACACCGTAACGTACCTTCATATCCTCGTATGTAAGGGCGATCCTGCCCTGCGCTCTGAATTCTAATATTTCGAGATCGAGCTGAGATAAGCGCTCCGCAATCTGTTGCTTTAAGAATTCTTCATGCGTCATATCTTCACCTTCCCGAGTAAAAATGCTCATACTCGTCAAGCACCTTGTGACAGCACCAAACCACGCGGCGATTTTTGTGAGTCATAGCGCGCTTGCCGTCGATTATCTCGGATATGTGGGATTTGGACATCACAATGCCAAAATCGCGGTCAAGCCTGAACGACAACCATTTTTGCGTCAGACGGTTGCGCTCCAAGCGCTCCTTTACACGCCGCGCATCGTCCGCGGTAAGATGATCGAAGATCTCTTCTTTTTTGTTTTTAGCGTTTTTCATAATAACACCTTCCTTTTTTTAATATTGTTTACTAAAAGACTTGATTTTTTCCGCCGAATGTGTTACAATGAATACACAAGAGTGGCGAAAGCCTCTCGCGTATCATATTGACGATAGTCGTTCGGAATCAGTTGCCAGCCGGTCCGAACGGCTATTTTTTCTTTTTGCGGTCTCGCAACGAGTCATCAATATAAATGTAATACTTCTGACGCATCACAGGCGTTGTAAACCCGAAGCGAACGAGCGAATCAATAAATTCGCGCAGCTCCCTTGCAAATTGATCGGCGTAATCGTCACCGTCCATGTGAGCGATCTCCCCAATCGTTCGCAAAAGCTTTCCCTGCTGCTCACCCGTAAGATTGCAATAGCTTTCCATAAGTGCTCCTCAATCAATAATAAGTTCCGATGTCTTGCAACCCAACACGTGCGCAATACGTGACAGATTGGTAAGGCTCGGCTCGCGAAGACCCGCAATAATGAAGCTGACCATCGGCTCACTCGTACCAATGGAAGCCGCCATTGCCTTCTGAGTAATTCCTTTTTCCTCCATCATCGCCTTGATTTTTTCACCGTTTACCATAAAATTTCCCTCCTTCTTGACATTTCGACTTAACCGTGTTATAATTTACTCGGTTAGTCTTTACAATGTAATTATAACTCACTTTTCTCACCAAGTCAATAGCAAAGTGTGATTTTTCTCACTTTTGTAATTTCTCACAATTCTCACCGCATCGCTTTGTTAAAAATAACAAATATTATACAAAGGCATTTATATGAAATATCTGATAGTAGCGTTAGTCATTTCCTTGTTAGCAAACATTATTCTTTGGGTTACATCCAAAAATAGAATTAACACTATAATCGAAAGAAATGAAGAGTTAAAAAGAGTTAAGGATGAAAACCAAAAATTAATAAACGAGAACAAGGGTTATAAAATTTACTACAATAATAATCAATCAAAACAAATCAATTCAGACCTTTGGAAAGATAAATATTACAGATTAAGCGCAGAATATATACAGCTTAAAGAAAGCTTGACCGACACAACAAGGCAAAACGAACAGATAGAACATCAAGTCAAAGCAAGAACCGAAAAACTCCAAAAAGAAAACGACCGTCTTCGATCTGTTATCAATGACGATCAAAATAAATATGACGCGCTCTGGGCTCTCAAAAACAAACTCGTTGATGAAAATACAAATTACAGAGAACAAATAAGGCTATTAAAACAGAACACCCCCGTACAAGCTCCCACAGATAGCACTCCTCAAGACGAGCAGTCTGCAAACATTGAAGCGCTCCAAAAAGAGTTAAACTATCTGCACCATCTTATTGCCTCCAAAAACGACGAAATACGCCATCTGCAAGAAAGAAGCTCCGACGAAGAAATCAAAAAACTTAAATACCAATTATACGAATGTAAAAATCAATTAGAGCAGTTGCAAGCTGATTATGACGACTTACTTGATGAATACGACGAGTACAAAGATCAATACGAGGACTATATACACGGAGAGTTTGATTATCAGTCTATTGAGAGAATCTGCAAAACGATCGATTCTTTGCAAACGTGTTCCTTCGCCCAAATTCCCGACGATTTCAAGGAAAGCATATTAAGCGGACGTCTGGCAAAAGCGTTTGACTCCACTTCCCTATCAATTTACGGGGCTTTGAATATTGAAGCAACAGTGCGCTCAGAGAACAATTTTTATAAAACCTCCTTACGCGGCTGCACATGCCAGGATTATCTCAACAGACGCGCTCCGTGCAAGCACATGTTGTTCTTGTCGTATACCTCAGGATTGATGCTATTAAACAAGGAAGCTCTCTCCGATTTTGCAATATCTAAAATAGATGATCTAAATGATGAAATAAGGTCTAATATTATTTTGGGGCGTGAAGCTAAAAAACTTAAAGAAAGCGCGCTAAAAAAGCAGAGAGAGACCGTCAAGCTCGTGGATCACTTGGAAAAAGAGCTTGACCAATCGTACCCGTGGCTTGCGGGTATGTATAAGCGTTTCCAGATTGAGCAGGATAACCATGACGCGTATTTGCTCTCAAACCGTTCCACCACCTCAAAGGATATCGTCAAGAAGCTGAAGAAGAAAAACGCACAATTAAGATACGAAAAATCTTTATATGAGAATCAATTAACAGTATACGAATCGCTATTTCCTTGGCTTGAGGAATTCAAAAAGGTCGATATTGATAAAGCAGTCAAATATGTCAACGAAACGCGTTCCGACGAAGAATACGACAGAATCAGCGATTATCTCTCCCCTGCCGAATATAAGACGCTAAGTTCAGCTAAGAAAAGTCAACTTGCACTTGATCGATACAAAAAGCATCGTAAATCTGATTGGGAGATAGGAATTGATTACGAACGCTATATCGGATATCTGTATGAAACCCAAGGATATAAGGTTAGCTACACAGGCGCAATCGATTATCTGAAGGATATGGGGCGCGACCTTATCTGCCAAAAGGATGATGAAATACTCGTCATCCAGTGTAAACGGTGGTCTGTGCATAAAACCATTCACGAAAAGCATGTATTCCAACTTTTCGGTTCCACAATACAGTTCAAATATAAAAATCCCGAGCTTACCTATAAGCCCATATTATACACAACAACTAAACTGTCCGAGGTCGCAGCATATTGCGCCGAGCAGTTGGGCGTTTCGGTTGTTGAGCATAAGAAATATGAAGATTATCCGTGTATCAAGTGCAACGTATCCAAGGATGGAGAGAAAATATATCATCTTCCCTTCGATCAGCAATATGACCGAATAAGCATAGAGGCGGAAAAAGGCGAGTTTTACGCTATGACCGCCGAAGAGGCAGAAAACGCAGGCTTCCGCCGAGCATTCCGTCATCACGCGTAAGCGCTCCAATGGTAAGCGCTCCAACGTTAAGCGCTCCAAAAATTAAAAGCCCGCCGTTCCCGGCAGGCTTATAAATAATTTTACTAAGGAAACACTATATGCAAAGTAGAATCAAACTCATACGCGAAGCACAAGAAGAAACGCCGGAGAAATTCGCCAGATTGCTCGGTATTGATCCCGAATGGCTATTTATGGCAGAAAACACTTTGGACTCAACCGATATTCCCTATGAAATAATTAAAAAAATACATATCATGTATCGCATCCCCGAAAAATTCATTCTCGGATATCCCTACACCGTTCGCAAAGATTACCACCAATGGCACGCTGACGAACAGCAGGACTACCTCAAAGCTAATCCAAAAATGAAGATCGTACTCACTGCCGCTTTCGGTTACTGTGAATACTTAGAATCGTGATATACGTATGACGGGATGAACGAATCGCTGATATGCATGTCGTATCTCGTCAGAAACATATTTACATAAACTAACGGCGTGTCATACACCGTTTCCCACTTTCCCTCGTTTTCATTCAATAAAAGTCTTAAGCTTTCTATGAGTTCAAAGCCCCTCGTCAAACAAATTTCATCAGCAAGCTCAATAATTTCTTCGCGTGTCTCTCTGAGTATTCGCCTGTGATCTCGGTTATGCTTCTCATAGACCCAAGGTCTCCCGGTAATAAAACTTAATTCATAATTCATCATAACGTCTCCCCTCCAAAATTTTATTTACACATACATTATATCTCATAAATCTCACCGCGTCAATATTGAAAGGAAAAATTTATGTTTTGGAATAATTTTATTACATTATGTAACAAGCACAATACAAAACCCAATCCGGTAGCAAAAGTCTTGAACTTGTCATCGGGTTCTGTAACTAAGTGGAAAAAAGGTGCAACGCCAAATGACACCACCCTCAGAAAAATCGCCGACTATTTCGGCGTCTCCGTCGATTACCTCATCGGCAAAACGGACACCCCCACCCCCGAAACACGCTCCTCAGATACACCTACGGACGATATAACCGAAGGACTCACCCCCGAGGAAGTAACCGAGCTGAAGCGGTACGCGGAGTACCTCAGAAGCCGACATAACAAATAGTGAACAAAAGTACCGAAAGGCACGCAAACGCGCCGTTCGGTACTTTGTTTTTATATAAAACGCGCTTCAATGTGACAAAATACGAAAAAATATAACAAAAATATAACAAAAATATAAAAAATTTTCTTATTAACCCATATTTCTACAAAAAATGACCTTGCCTCTATGCTACAATGGTCTTGCCGGCAAAAAAGTTTCATTATTATCATCAAAGACGGCTCAAATAAAAGAGCCGATTGAAAGGAGCTAATTATGTCAAAAGCATTTGAAACCGCCAAAGCCGAGCTTAAAGCCATTTATAACCAACTCACAAAAGAAGAAAAGCTTCTCGTTCAAAAAAGAAAGCAGGAGCTTATAGAGGCACGGGATACCAAAAAACAAAACATCAAAGAAAAGGAGTAAACCCATGCCCTCATACGAACAAAATAAAAACAGTAAGCTGTGGAGCGTGCGCTTTCGCGAACCCGACGAAAACGGCATAGAGCATCAGCGAAGGCTGTCGGGCTTCAAGACCAAAAAGGAAGCCCAATACGGCTATCAGGATTACGTTGCCGCAAAAGCCGAGGAGGCAAAGAAAAAAGCGGCGCAAACGCCCGAAACACCCGACGATATGCTGTTTGAAACACTCACAGAGCTATTCTTCAATTATAAGGAAGGACGAGTCAAATATTCAACGTATTATTCTATGCGCTCCCGCGTGAACGCCAAGCTCATTCCCTACTTCAAAGGAATGAAGATGAAGGATATCAAGCCGATCACAATACTCGATTGGCAAAAAAAGACCTTCGCAGGTATGAGCTATGCAACAACGTCCAAGCTTATGGAGGCGCTCGGCGCCATATATAGATATGGTGAGAAATATCACGACGTCACCAATATAATGCATAAGGTGGATAAGCCGCGCAACCTGTCACCCAAAAAGGAAATGCTTTTCTGGACCCCCGAGGAGTTCAATAAATTCTATGAAGCTGCGGAAAATGAAACGTATAAGCTTTTTTTCCTCACGCTGTATACAATGGGTTTGCGACGCGGAGAATGCGAGGCTCTGATGTGGAATGACGTCAATTTTTCAAAATCAACGTTGAAGGTATCAAAGAGCATAACCAATAAAACGCAAAAAACGGGTTGGGAGATCACCACACCGAAAAACGCAGGAAGTAACCGTATCGTGACTATGCCCGCATTTCTGCGCGATATGCTCAAGGAATATAAAAAGCAGAAAACGGAATTTACAGAAGATACGGACTTTGTGTTCGGCGGCAGCCGTCCACTCGCACCAACGTCAACCGATAGATATTTTAAGAATACGATCGAAAAAGCAGGCATCAAGCAGATCCGAATACACGACCTTCGCCATTCCTGTGCCAGCCTGCTTATATCAAAGGGCGTATCTATCGTCGGAGTCTCTCACCACCTCGGACATACCGATGTTGAGCAAACCTTGAACACATATTCGCACTTAATGCCGGACGATAAGCAAAGAATAGCCACGGAGCTTCAGAACGTCGGCAAGCTGATAACAAAACACCAATAAAACCCTTATTCTATAAGGGTTTTATTGAAAAAATAGTGAACTTTTTTTCTAAAAACTATTGACAAAATCCGACAAATGTGGTATAATAATAGTGTTAAGGAAACAAGGCACGGTCGCACCGCAAAAGGTAGCACACCGAATCCCGAAAACAAAAACCTTTTGCGCCTAAAATGTGCCAACTTTCCAAAACCGCCCTACATTTAGTAGTTTTAAGAGGAAAAAATACCTGTATATAGTGTGGCTGAGTTTCCCCTCAGATCCACCAATAACAAAAGGCACCCTCGGGTGCCTTTTTACTTTATCAAATTTTATTATTCTTGCGATATGCGGTAGGTGTAATTCCCTCGCGCTCGCGGAATTTACCCGAAAAATAGCTTGAGTCGCTAAAGCCGCACTCGGCGCTAATGTCGGTAATGCTCTTTTGCGTGTTCAAAAGCAGCGATTTCGCCAACATCATTCTGTATTCGTCGCGGTACTGCATAATGCTCATTCCCGTTCTGCGCTTAAAGAGGTGGCACATATAGTAAAGACTTATGCCGAATTCGTCCGCCATGGTGGCAAGGTCGGGAACATTCTTAACGTCCTTTTGGATGCACTCGATAATACGGTTAACGGTGGGCGTAAATGAAATTCTCGTCGCCTCGTCGTTAGTGCCCGCCAAAAGCGCGACAAGCTCGCAAAAATTGCGCTTTGCGTCGCCCTCGCCCGCTTCGATGCGAGCGGTAATGGCATTCATCTTCTTTACATCAAGACAGCCAAGACTATCGCATCTGACAGGATAAGCGTCGCAAACGTACGCAAGCGCGTCAGCGGCACTGTCAAAGCGTGCCAACATCTCGTCAACGTCAAGCTCGTGGATGTCGTTATAATAATCTGTTACCGTGCCGTCGGTCACCTTGTCGATGACGTCAACGGTGAAGGTGTTATTGAAAAGGTCCTTCTCGCCCGTGTATTTCCCGAGCTTTGAGACGATATGCTTCATAAAGCTTGTCTCGGTAACGATCTCGCCCGCTATAATGTCCTCCTCGCGAAGCTTTGCCATAAGCACCTCGCGAGCCGAGTTTTCCGCCTTAGCGAGCGTGTTATGGAACGCGCCGCGAGCTCTGTCGTAAATAATGTAGATCGATCCGTCGTCGCCCTCGTCCGCGTCGGGATAGGATACGTAATCACGCTCGTCGAGCAATATTCTATATGGCCAGCTCTCACCGTCGTCGTCCGAAAGGAAGGCGGTGAGGTTATTTCTGCCCGTGTATTCATAGTGACCGACGTACAAAAGTCTGCCCGACTTCAAGCGTCTGACAAAATTTTTGGTACAGGGACTCTTTATGCCGCTATTCTCCGCCACCGTCCACGTCTTGCCGCGGTCGTACGAGAAGGATTGCGCCATTCCGTAATTGGTGCGCGACATAAGCACGAGCGTGCCGTTGTTCTTTTCGTAAATAATATGCTCGTCATAGTTTCTGGCAACTATGTTAGCGCAACCGCCAAGGAATCCAAAGGTCTTGCCGCAATCAAGCGAACGGTAAACGTTAGCACCAGTGTTCTTGCGGTTGTATTCCAAAAATTCGGGATCGCTGTTCAAATAACCAATTCCCAAATAGTTGTGGAAATTGTATGCGATATCATAGCTCCAGACGGCTATGGGGAAAAGCCATTCGCCCGTGGACAGCACCGTGGGCTTTTGTATCATAACACCCTTAGCGATAAAGAATTCCTCGCCGAAAACGAGCTCGTCCGCATCGGGATTCTCGCATATCGAGGCGTAAACACCAAATGGAGGGATCACGTTCCAAACAAACCAAAGACGGTTCAAGGGATCCACCCACACAACAGGGTCGTAGCATCTTACCTGCTCGCCGCCGTACGCAACGGCAATGGCGTCAGTCCACGTTTGACCGTCATCGTCGCTCTGAACAACTATGGAATAATTGCCAAGCGCCTCGCGAGTGCTGCCTGTATAGAAGGTGCTGAACATTCTGCCACCTTGGGTGCGAGCGATGGAGGGTATTCCCTGCCAGACACGGTTGCCCGCGTGGAAATCCTTAACTTGCTCCTTGTCGGTTATCAACATAGTAAAAGCTCCTTTTTATCTTATTATCTATGATTATATCAGTACTGCACGGTAAACGATATAAATATCTTGCTTTTGTTAAGTTTAAATTGCTTGCGAAATAATTTTAACATACCGCGCGAAAAATGTCAACGGATTTGTTTTCAACTTTTCGTTCGCAACCTCGGTATAAACAAAAAACGTCAAAAAGGATGCCGGAAGCGGGGGTCTGAACCATTATTTCGGCACTCGCGCCGAAACGGCGGATTCGACCAAAGCCGACTCCAACGTCAAAAAGGGCACGAGGACAATTGTCCTCGTGCCCTTTTTGGTGCCGGAAGCGGGGGTCGAACCCGCACGGTATCGCTACCACTGGATTTTGAGTCCAGCACGTCTGCCAATTCCATCATTCCGGCATACTATTTTGCACTTGTCTATTCTACCATAAATCGAACGTTAAGTCAATAGATTTTTTAAAATTTTTCTTCTTTTACTAAATGAATAATATATGTGCGATTTGTGATTTATGGGGGAGATAGAGCGTGCTATGCGAGGAGGCGCGGTCGCTTTTAGAAAAAATTGCAAACTCGCAAGCGAGATTTGCTCGAATTTGCAGAGCAAATTCTGCTCCGCAAAAACCTTTCGGGTTTTCAAGCTCTAACTAGACTGGGGGTGACGTTGCTTTTCGCCTCACGAAAAGCGACCTGTTGATCCATTTCATATTGATAGATTATCGAACCTAACCTTTATTATAGATAAAGCAAAATCTGACACAAAAAACGACCTGAAAACAGGTCGTTTTTAATATATCACACCGATTGAGGAGCCAAAATCTCCTCGATCTTTTTTTCAACGTCGTCAAAGGCAATATCAAGCGACACCGCAAGCTCGCCGTAAAGGCAGAATTTGGACTTTTTCTCATAGTCGTTATCGGACTCGGCGAGGCGTTTTTTCGCCTTCAAAAACTCCTCTCTGCGCGCGTGCACGGTCTTTATGATAGCAACGTAGTCCTCGCAACTGCCGTTAGCCAAAGTAAGCTTATAAAGATCGCGGCGATTCTTTTCCCTTTCCACTGTAAGTATATCGATAGAGGGGATCCTATCAATAAACGCGAGCGCATCGGCCTTATCCATCACCTTACGCATTTTCACATTGGTGTTGTCAACGGGCGTAAGTATAACGTTCCCTGCAGGCCCATGCACGGGCTTTAAAAGGTAGAACTGTCTTGTATCACTCTTGTCTATAGGCGACGTGGTATATTCTGCCACGTAATAAACGCCCTCAGAGCCGTACACAATTTTATCTCCAATAGAAAACAATACTCTTACCCCTTTCATCAGATAAATCGATCACGTAATAATTATACCATATTTTTAATCAAAAAGTAATAGGCAATATAAACAAAATTAGGACCCTTTTTAATGTCACAAATCCCTAAACCTGTTCCATATCAACGCGCGCATTGTGTCAAAACGTGTCGAAGAGCATATAATTTTAATGATGTACGTCGAACATCAAATACTGTAAAAAGGAGCAAAAAATGTATAACAATAATTCATCGGGACGGGACATGTCGAGCTTTAGCATGCCTCGCGCGCGAATAAATCAGGCAACCAACGGTCTGCGCGGCGACATTCCGCACAAGGAACTGACAAACCTTTGCGCAGCTCGCCGTCGCTGTGACGGTTCTCTTGCAAGAAATGATGCGGTTAGCGGCTTTGATAACGTTGAGCATGAGCATGGTTGTACCGCATCCAATAGCTGCGGAATATCATGTACAGGCTGGGGGCTTAACGGTCATCCTCAAGCCATGGTTTATTCTCCCTGCCAGCCTTGGAACAACGTTTACAAGCCCGAGATAGCACTTGAACGCGGAACGCTGTTTAAGGATCTCGACCTGCCCTTTGAGGCAGCGGACAGAAGAGGAGGCTGCAGATAATGAACAGAAGCTATAATAATTCACCCGCCGCAAGAAACGGATGCTCCCATAACGATTCCGTGCTTTTGAGGAAAATACAGGAGATAGATTTTTCTCTTTACGAGGTAGTTCTTTATCTCGACGCATATCCCAATTGCGCAGAGGCGCTTAACTACTACCATAGCCTTCTTGACACCCGTGCTGTTCTTGTCTCGGAATATGAGCACAAGCACGGTCCACTAACCGCTTTTTCCAATGTCAGCAAGAGTTCTTGGGACTGGACCAAGACCCCGTGGCCTTGGCAGCTTTAATTGAAAGGAGAATATCTTATGTGGATATATGAGAAAAAACTGCAATTTCCCGTCAAGATAAAGACACCCAACCCCAACACTGCATCTCTGATAGTCAGTCAGCTCGGCGGTCCTGACGGAGAGCTTGCCGCATCAATGCGCTATCTTAACCAGCGTTACTCTATGCCCTATGGCGAGGTCGTTGGAATATTGACCGATGTAGGAACAGAGGAATTGGCGCATCTTGAGATGATAGCGTCCATTCTCTATCAGCTGACAAGAAACGTTGACGCAGAGGAGATAGGCAAATCCAACCTCGCGCCATATTTCGTCGATCACACCACCGGCATCTACCCCGTAGCCGCCGCAGGCGTGCCTACAGATATGAAATATATAGGTGTCAAAGGCGACGTAATAGCCGACCTCAATGAAGATCTGGCAGCAGATGCTGCAATCACCAAAGAACAATCTTTATCAAAAAAACGCTGAAAGCCCTTGTAAAATAAGGATTTTTCAAACTTCGGCAAAACGCTCAAAAATCGCCACCCTGCTATCATATAAGAGCAACAACACGTAATTTTACCAAAAATTAGCTTAATTTATTAAAAAATCGATAAGGACAAGCTGTTTTCTCAAAGTACAAAAGTCACCGCCAAACAATGACGGTGACTTTCTTGATTTACTTAAACGACGGCGCGTGGGTCTCGCCCGTTGCAAACGTATTCGGTCCGGGATTCGACATGGAAAAATACATCTTCGCCGCTTTGGTCGTTCCAAAATCGCGGTTTGAGCCCGTTTCCTACACCTTGTTAAAGGCATCACGGAACATCTGGTTGTGCGCTTCCTCGCGATTGAGAAGAAAATCAATGGTCTCTCTGACCTTCTTATCCTCGATCTGACGGTAGAGATATTCGTAAACAACCTTAGCTCTCTGCTCAGACGCAATGTTGGAGAGCAGATCGGCGCACAGGTCGCCCGTGACGGTCACGTAATCCGCCGTCCAAGAGTAACCCGAGGAATTGATCAGTCCGGGATTGAGCCCAAGCAGAACGTGGGTCTGCACCTCGCCCGCCTGTACCTTCGTGGCGTCCACATCGTGACCGTTGAGCAGGTTGATGGTCTGCGCCACCATTTCCATGTGTCCTAGCTCCTCCGCGGCTATGTCAAGAAACAAGTCCTTGATCTCGGGATCCTTGATGCGAAAGCTCTGCGACATATACTGCATTGCCGCCTTCAATTCGCCGTTTCCGCCGCCAAGCTGCTCTTGAAGCAAAACGGCATACTGCGGATTCGGTCTCTCCACCTCTACGGGATGAAATAACATTTTTTCGTGTTTGAACATATATACCTCCGTTTTTTGTATTCACCGTTATTATTTCCCAAAGCGGAGGAAAATATATGTTCGAAGGTATAAAATGATGTAACGAAAATAAAAATTTACTGACAATGCTTTTTCATTTCAAAATCCTCGTCAGACGGATAGTCCGGCGATGTGCTGTAGATATTTAGGTAGTATTCAAAGAATTGTTGTTTTGTCATCGCCGAATCTCCAATTTTTATACAGGATCCAACTCTTTTTCTTCTGCTCTAATTTGATCCAATACAGTTAAGTATTTTTTGCTTTTATAATCAATATCTTTAGCAATTTCTGTAATATCGCTAAAAATATTTTCGCCAGTAATATGAATTCGTGTTTCTATGTTAGATTTTTTGTCTTCTGCGAGAGAAGAATGCCTCGTTATTTCGCGTCTTGCTTTTCGTTCAGCCCGTTGATATCCAATTGGGATAACTGATTTAATAGGCATTGAATATTTTTGAACAATTAAATGACGAGAACTATTCGCAGTCAACCATTCACATATTCTATTCCACCAAAGTTTGTCCGTATCTCCAATTGACATGCCGTACACATATATGAGTTGACTGTTTTGAATTATCTGTGCCGCTTTTGTGTCTGTGTTTTCCAAAAAAGAAGCGTTTGCTTGAATCTTTATTAACATATTTTTGTAAAGATCGCCATCCTCGCAATCAAAAACATCTAGTTTACATATCTGCGAATCGTCATTTACACCGAACACCATCTCTTTATCTACAGTACCATGTACATGGCATATTTGTCCAATTGAATGGTTAAGAACTTGATTACCATACCTATGGCTCCCCAGTATAGTAGGAGCTTTTTTAACGAGAGATAAGCATTGATCTAATGTATCCGTATAATTGAAGCAAATAAAATTAAACGTAATTTGTTCGCCGATTCTATTTTTATATACCGTATTTAGTATTTCCCGTTCTTGCGTAGGAAAAATTTGAACTAGCTGATTTAATTTTGCAAAAGCTTTCAATATAGATTCTTTGGATTCGTCATAATCTATGCGTGACATTTGACCTTTCAAATATAACGCCAACTGCTCACAAAAATCGGTATGACATTCAGAAAACGTCTCTGCGGAACCTTTTTCAAATTGATTTGTGTATTCTCCCATTGCAATTTCTGCCGCAGACCAAAGTTCTTCATTATCCTTTATGTATTCATGGAATTTCCCAAGAGTTTCTGTTTTGGGAGTGGATGTCTTATAGTGACTAACAAAATCAGAATATGTTGTATCAAGTCCCAGATTCCTATCGAAACCATTTCCAATTAAAAATGTAATATTCAAAATGTTACCTCTTTTGTTTTACTAAATTTTGTTTTTATTGGCTACCTTTTTTGAGATTGCAATCACGGCACAGCATTTGGCAATTCTCGGGTGTTGTATGACCGCCTTTAGACCAAGCTTTAATGTGGTCGGCGTGCATTTCCTCAAACTCAAATTCTTCGCCGCAGATTGCGCACTTATGTCCTTGCTTTTCGTAGGCGGCAAGAGCATCACGACGGTCAAAAGCGCGGATAGAGAGCTTCTTTTCTTCTCCCGTCAGCAGGTACTCGTAAATGCCGGACTTCTTGGTAACATCTTCATCCCCCATAAGACGCTGAATTTCAATCTCAAGCTTTTTGGGGTCAAGATCGGTACGTTTGCCGTGCTCGTTATAATATAAACCCCAAGCCAAACCTTTCATCTCTTTACGCTTCTTCGGGAAAATAGCTTGTACCCAATCAATAACAGAACGGAAGTAATTCCAAAGTGTTATAGCGCTCGGATCGTGTTGATGCTCCGACATATATCCTTCAATACTTTTGCCTTCTGCCGAAGCAGCCCAAAGTATTGCGGTTTCAAGGTACTCTTGACGGATACTTGAACCCTTCAAATAATCTCCAGCAAGTGAATCTGCCGCACATCCCGTTTTAGAAAAATATCTCTTTGCATCAGACGTCCAAGAGCCGGCATATACCGCGTTGCGTAATTCTTGGTCTGTTAATTGCTCGCCTGCAATATTGATAATTCTGAACCAATCAAGCTTTTCACTATCGGTTCCGTCGCATACATAGACGAACAATGGATAGTCCAATATCTTTTTCTTAATGTCGGCAGGTAAATTGTAGAAATATTTATCATCAACGGAAAAAGAACCGTCAACGTATTCACAGAGAGATATTGTTCTTTGCTGTCCGTCAAGCACCTCGTATGTATCATCACCGGTTTTGCACCAATATATAACATTTAACGGAAGTCCTTTAAGAACGGTACGGATAACCTCATCCCTTTGCGCATCCTTGTAAACAAACTCGCGCTGATACTTAGGTCTAATATCAAGTCGCTCATTATATCCTACAACGCCTTCTTCTGCATCGTTAAAATAACCTTCGCAGACTTCTCCAACCGTTATTT